>JAHCAG010000003.1 GCA_019635015.1 Burkholderiales bacterium
TCGTCGCGGACGAAGCGCTGCAGGGCATCGAGCAGGAGGCTGAAGGATTCGGGATCGCGGATCATGGAAATTTCGTGGGAGTGATTGGTAACTGGTAATTGGTGAATAGTAACTGCTGGACCTGTGGGAAAATTTTTCTGACTAATTACCAATCACCAGTCACCAATTACTGCAGTTCCACCTGCGCGTCCCTGATCACCTTCGCCCATTTCGCGATCTCGGACTGGATCAGCGTTGCGAATTCCGCAGGCGTGCCGCCCACCGGTTCGGCGCCGAGTTCGGAGACACGTTTGTTGATGTCCGGCAGCTTGATGATGCGCGCGGTTTCGGCGGACAGTTTGGCGACGACGTCTTTCGGCGTGCCGGCCGGCGCCAGCAGGCCGAACCAGGCACCGGAGTCGTAGCCGGGCACGCCGGCTTCGGCGATGCTCGGCAGTTCGGGCATCGCCGAGGAGCGTTTCGCGGTGCTGACTGCCAGTGCGCGCAGCTTGCCGGCCTTCACCTGCGGGATGTACGGCGGCATGTTGTCGATGGTGACCGCGATCTGTCCGCCCATCACGTCGGCGAGCACGCCGGCGCTGCCCTTGTACGGGATGTGCACGATGTTGGCGCCGGTCATGCTCTTGAACAGCTCCATCGACAGGTGCGCCGTGCTGCCGTTGCCGGGCGAGCCGTACGAAAGCTTGCCGGGACTGGCCTTCACATGGGCGATGAACTCCCTGACGTTTTTCACCGGCAGCGCGTTGTTGACCACCATGATGTTGGGCACCATCGCGACCAGGCTCACCGGCGCAAAATCCTTCACTGGATGCCAGCCCAGCTTGCGGTAAAGGCTGACATTGATGCCGTGGGTGCCGGCGGTACCCATGATCAGCGTATGCCCGTCGGCGGTCGCGCGCGCTGCGACCTCGGTACCGATGTTGCCGGCGGCGCCGGCGCGGTTGTCGATGATCACCGGCTGGCCCCAGGTCTCGCTCATTTTCTGGCCGACGAGGCGCGCCAGGATATCAGTGGTGCCCGCCGGCGTGTAGGCGACGATGATGCGGACCGGTTTGGTCGGAAAGGGTGCAGCCGCGTGGGCGGCAAGGGCGGGAAGGGCAACAAGGGCAGCCAGGAGTTGCGTCAGCAGTTTCATCAGGTTCTCCTCCGGATGAACAGGGTTGGAACGGGCGGCAACCCGTGCCTGCTGCAGCTTACTCCGGATGGCCGCGGCGAAGCAGGGTCAGTGTTTTTTTACCGGGATCGACGCGCACGATGTCGCCGGTGCGGATGCGGTCGTACGGGCTTGCCGACCAGCCTTCGGTGATGGTGATGCCGGCGAACACCGCGCCCTGCACCATCACCGGGTTGGTGACGCCGAACACGAAGGCCTTGGGTGCGATGCCCTTGGCGCGGATATCGTAGAAGGCCCAGCCGGCAGCAATGCCGCCCTTGGCGCTGGGCGTGATCAGGATCTTGTCACGGATGTTATGGCCTTCCAGTGCATGGCCCGGGCGCGAGATCAGGCCGCTCCAGCGGTCGAGGTCGTAACGCGGCGAGAAACCTTCGGTCGACACCAGCGCCTCGCCCTCGACCACGGGGCCGAAGGCGCGTTTCAGACGGATCGGCTTCGCGCCTTTCACCGGACATCCCTGCCCGTGCAGGCAATGTCCACGCACTCGGCGGTGCGGCGCAGGATGGTGTTGAACTTGTGCGCGCCGATGATGTTGGCCAGTTTCGCCGAATTGGTGACGAGGTTGCTCCAGCCTTCACGCACACGCATCTGCGGCAGATTCTGCAGAATATAGAAGCACACACCCTCGAGCACGATCGCGCCGGAATCCTCGATGGCCTTGAGATAACCCAGCTCTTTCGCCGCACTCTTCACCCCGTTGCTGGTGGTGATGAACAGGTGGCTGTCTTTCGCCACCTTGCGATCCTTCAGCAGCGCGGCGAGTTGTTTCATTTCGAGCAGCGACTGCTGCGGTCCCGAAAACACCACCAGGTTCAGTGGATTGTTCTGCTTGTCGTAGCCGGCATAGACCTTCTCGATGTCGCGCGTGGTCACCGTCATCACTTCCTTCGGTTTGCGTCCGCCAAAAGCCGCCTTCAGCGTCGGCGCCTCCGGCGTGACACCAACCATGTGGAACATGCCCATCGAGCCGTAACTGGCCAGCGCGGCGCCGAGCTGCTTCAGTTCATCCGCGGTCGGCGTGCGCTTCATGCCGCTGAACACCGGCACCGCGTAATAGTCCTGGTGTGAGGAACCGACGATCCTGCCGACTGCACCCCAGTCGGCGAGGTCATTGAGGTCGGCCTTCAGACGGACCTGGAAAGTGCCGCGGCGGTGTTCGTCGAGATGGAAGCCGTAGGCGGGCACGCGGCCGGTGAGCCCCGCCGCCAAAGCGGCGGGCCCGGCTTCGAAATTGGAACGCGCGCCGAACACCGAGTTGGCGTAGATCACGGTGCCGGTGTCCCCCCAGGCCACGTGTTCACCGAGATGCGGCTGGTAGATCGTCTGGTAATTGATGCAGGTGTCAGCGGTGATGACATCCATGCGCCGCAGGCAGGCAATGAGTTCCTTTTCCTTGCGCGCTTCGTCCTTGTCCTGCTTCAGCTGTTCGACGTGGGCAAAGTCGATGCAGCGCGCATTGGTGGTCGTCGGCTGCCGGCATTTCGCGCCGGACTGCGCAGCCCTTTCAAGAAAGGACTTGCCGGCGTCGCCCATGACCTCGATGTCACCCATCATGTGCACGTTCGACACCGGCACAAAACATTTTGCGCCGAAAAACCTGCCGACTTCCAGCTGCAGTTGCAGTGCTTCCTGCACTGCGCGGCCCTGCTCGCCGCGCAGCATTTTTTTCTCCTCTGCGGTCAGGCGCATCGGAAGATTGTAATTATTTGTTTTTATTGATTATTTTAACGTCTTGCGGCAGTGCGCCGGGCACCCTTCTTCTTGGCCGCCTTCGCCGCCGGACCAAAGCCCTTCTCGTAATGCGGCCCGGTCATCGTGCCATCAACGGCCATGCCGATGATGCCCTGTGACAGATCCTTGATGGCGAGGAAGATCACGTCTTCATCCCTGGTCGAAGCCACCAGGTTGTGCGGAGCATTGGCCGGGATGTAGACCATGGTGCCGGCGGGGGCCTTGACCCGTTTGCCGTTCACCGATCCCACCAGCGTGCCGCGCAGCACGTAGTTCAGCTGCTCGTTCTTGTGCGAGTGCATGCGTGAACCCGTGCCGCGCGGTTTGTGGATATAGCCGACAAGAATGCGTTCACCCTCGACGACCCCGCCGTGCGAAGTCGAATAACCGGTGCCCGCAGGCACCTTCTTCAGCTTCGCCATGCGGAACTGGTACTGGCCGTTTCCGGCGCGGATGGCGCCTGCGGTCTTGGTTTTCGATGATGCTTTTTTTGCTGCCTTCTTCTTTGCTGCCATGCTCAACCCCCTCCGGTTGTTCGGTTGGACTGCCGTATGGCAGCCTGATTCTGGATTACAGGTAATCGATCTTCTTCCAGTCGCGCGGCGTGGCGCTGACCACGCTTTTATTGTGCCCGGGACGGCGGTCGGCATAGACACGGCCTTCCTTCATCACGATCTGGATGTTCTTCTTGTCCTGGAATACGCGGATGTCCTTCGACGGATCACCCTTGACGGCGATGATGTCGGCCAGTTTGCCGGCCTCAAGAGTGCCCAGTTCACGCTCCATCTTGATCGCGCGCGCAGCATTGCGCGTGGCGGTCAGGATGGCTTCCATGTTGGTCATGCCGAGTTTGGTGTAAATCTCCATCTCGCGGGCATTGGTGCCCATCTCGGGATCGAAACCCATGTCGGTGCCGAGCGCGATGTTGACCCCGGCCTTGTGCATTTTCTGGAAGGTTTCGAAGCAGTAGGGCTGCAGCGCCTTCATCTTGTTCAGCACGAACTGCGATGTACCCTGGTCCTTGCGCGTCTCGATCGCGTGGTCGGTGCGATGGAGCAGCGTCGGCGTCATCCAGGTGCCGGCCTCGGCGATCATGTCGATGGTTTCCTCCTCGTGGAACACCATGTGTTCGATGGTGTCGGCGCCGGCTTCGAGCGCCATGCGCTGACCGTTGGGCGTGAAGCAATGCACTGCGGCGACCTTGTGGAAGGCATGCGCCTCGTCGACGATGGCGTTGATCTCCTCCTGCGTCATGTTGCGGATGTCCGGTTCTTCCTTGTCGGTGCCGCCGCCGCCGGTGGCGCAGGTCTTGACGATGTCGCAGCCGGCCAGCAGGTTGGTGCGCGCAAGTTTGCGCAGCTCCCAGGGACCGTCGGCGGTCTGGAAGCCGTAACGCTGCGCCGCGCGCGGCTGGATCAGGTCAAGGTGCGAGCCGGTGATGGTGGTGAAACCGCCGATCAGCATGCGCGGGCCTTCAAGCACGCCGGCGTTGATCGAATCGCGGATCGCGCAGAGGTGGGCGGTGAGCAGTCCGCGGCCGGAATTGAGCCCGAGGTCGCGCAGCGTGGTGAAACCCATGTCGAAACAGAGCTGGGCATGGAACAGGCCGTACATCTGCTGCAGTTCCGGCGTGATCTCCCACTGCGCGACGCGGTAGTTGTGGAAGGTCAGGCAGTTGAACATCATCGTGTGCAGATGGATGTCCATCAGCCCGGGCATCAGCGTTGCCGTGCCGCAATCGATGATTTCCGCTTTTGCCGGAATCTTGACCTTGCCCTTGACGCCGACCTGCTTGATGCGCCGGCCTTCGAGCACGATGACCGGATCCTTCACCGGCTTGCCGCCGTTGCCGTCGATCAGCAGGCCGCCCTTGAGAACCTTGACGGCGCCTTTGGCTTCCGGGGGTTTGAATTCGAACATCAGTAACACTCCTCCGCGTTGCTATGGACTGCAATTGCAGCAGCGAGACTGCAAAATTTGCAGAATGCAAGCGTTTGCAGCGAAGCTTCGAAGCTAAATAATCACCTTGCCCTTGTCAAGGCAAAGTCCGCGTTGAATCAATGCATCTTGGTCATTGCCGCGAGGAATCGCGCGTAGGCTTGGGGATCGGGCTTCGGGACCACGCTGGCCGGCACTTGCGATTGCCAGCCGAGCACGTCCAGCGTGCTTTCAACCGCCTCACGCGTCATGTTGCGGGTGATGAACACCAGCCGCGATCGGCGCTCGTCATCAGGCCAGCGCTCCAGGGTCACCGGTTCGTGGATCAGCGTCTGCACGGCATGCACGGCCACCGGTTCACCCTCGACGTTGAGCAGTCCTTTCACCCGCAGCAATTCGGCACCGCGCAATGAGGCCAGCGCGGTCAGCCAGGCCGTCAGTCCGGCACGGGTCACCGGTGCATCAAGCATCAGGCTGTAGGAACGGATGCCGGCATCGTGCGCCCCGGCGGCCTGCTGCGTTTCCACGCGGCGGTATTCGCTTTCGCGCAACCAGCGGGCCACATCGGCCTCGCGCGACTCCGGCGCAATCGAGGCGCCGAACAGCAGCGCAGGCGCCACTGCGCCGCGGCTGGCAGTGGTCACTTCGGCGGCGGGATTCAGCATGGCCAGCCGTTCACGCAATACGGCAACGTTCGCCGGATCGGCGATGTCGGTCTTGGTGATCAGCAGCCGGTCAGCCACCGCGGCTTGTTTGCGCGATTCGGGCTGCTGGTCGAGCTGGGCGGCGCCGTTGACGGCGTCAACCAGCGTGATCACGCTGTCGAGCCGGTACTGCGGCGCAAGTTTTTCGTCGATGACCACCGTCTGCACTATCGGCACCGGGTCGGCCAGCCCGGTGGTCTCGATCAGCACGCGGTCGAAAGGCGGCAGGTCGCCCTGGCGGCGCTGCTTGTCGAGATCGCGCAGCGTGTTGACGAGGTCACCGCGCACCGTGCAGCAGATACAGCCGCTCGCCAGCAGCACGGTGTTTTCATTGGGCGTGGCGATCAGCAGGTGGTCGAGCCCGATTTCGCCGAACTCGTTGATGATCACTGCGGCGCCGGCCATTGCAGGATCCTGCAACAGCCGGTTGAGCAGCGTGGTTTTGCCGCTGCCGAGGAATCCAGTGATGATCGAGACCGGCAGCCGCATTTGAGGGTAAGCGCTAACTGATTTTATATAAATAATTGATTTTATTTATATTTTTATGAATCAGCCCTTGCGCTCAAGGTCCGCCGAATAACGACCGAGGGCAGCCAGGCCGTTCATTTTCGAACGATGCGCCAGTGCCGCCTGCGCCGCCGGCACGTTCGCCGCCTGGCCCTTCCAGGCCTTCAGCGACGGCTGCTGCAGCGCGCGGCCGTAGGAGAAGGACAGCGGCCAGGGCAGATTGCCCTTGAACTGGACGTTCATCGAGTTGAGATGGGCCGTGGCCACTTCGTCGCTCTGGCCACCGGACAGGAACACGATGCCGGCAACGGCCGCCGGCACGGTACGCTTGAGTGTGCGCACGGTGCGCGCGGCAACTTCATCGACCGGCGCCTGTTTCGCGCATTTCTTGCCGGAGATCACCATTGAGGGTTTCAGCACGCTGTGCTCGAGCACGACGCGGTGCAGGTACAACGCCTCGTAAACCGCATTGAGTGTCCACTCGGTCACTTCCTCGCAGCGGTCGATCGTGTGGTCGCCGTCCATCAGCACTTCGGGTTCGACGATGGGCACCAGTCCCGCCTCCTGGCAGATCGCGGCATAACGCGCCAGCGCGTGGGCATTGGCGGCAATGCTGGTGGAGGTCGGGATATCGCGACCGATGTCGATCACGGCGCGCCATTTGGCGAACTTGGCGCCCAGCTTCACGTACTCGGCGCAGCGCTTCGGCAGGTTGTCGAGACCTTCGGTGACGGTTTCTCCGGGACAGAAGGCCAGCGGCTTGGCGCCGGCATCGACCTTGATGCCGGGCAGCACCCCGGCCTTGTTCAGCACCTCGACGAAGGGGGTGCCGTCGGCGGCTTTCTGGCGCAGCGTTTCGTCGTAGAGGATGACACCGCTGATGTGTTCGCCCAGACCACGGGTGGCAAACAGCATGTCACGGTAGGCGCGGCGGTTTTCTTCCGTATTTTCGACCTGGATGCCGTCGAAACGTTTGCCGATGGTGCCGGTGCTCTCGTCGGCAGCGAGGATGCCTTTGCCGGGGGCGACCATTGCCTGGGCAATGGCGGCCAGATCGTTTGCTGACATGGAATGACTCCTGCGGTTCGGGGGTTGCTGAATGTGGGGCAGTATTTTATTACAGGGGGCGATTACTGCTTCCGGTGCTCGCCAACCTTGACGATTTTCAGGGTGTTGGTGCCGCCCGCCAGGCCGAAAGGCTCGCCGATGGTCAGCACGATCAGGTCGCCGCGCTGAACGACGCCGCGCTTGATCAGTTCGTCTTCCGCCATGTGCAGCGCCTTTTCCGGGTTGCGCGCGCCCTTGAAACGCACCGGGTGCACGCCGCGGAACAGCGTGACGCGGCGGCGGGTCTCGATGACTGAACTCATGGCGTAAATCGGCACCGCGATCGCCATCCGCGACATCAGCAGCGCCGTGCGCCCGCTCTGCGTCAGGGCGGCCACCGCCTTGATCGGCAGGCCGGCAGCGGTGAACGCGGTCGCCCGGGCGATCGCATTTTCGACGTCTGCATGCCCGGGACCGCCGCGCCGTTCCTGCTGCAGCTGGTCTTCCTTTTCCACCTCCACGCAGACCCGCACCATGGCGGCAATGGTTTCCGCCGGATATTTGCCGGCAGCGGTTTCCGCAGACGTCATCACGGCATCTGTGCCGTCAAGCACCGCGTTGGCCACATCCGACACCTCGGCGCGGGTGGGGATCGGGCTCGAGATCATCGACTCCATCATCTGGGTCGCGGTGATCGTCAGCTTCTGCTTGTCGCGCGCCATGCGGATCATGCGCTTCTGCAGCGCCGGCACTGCAGCATCGCCGACTTCGACGGCCAGGTCGCCGCGGGCGACCATGATGGCGTCGGAGGCATCAAGGATCTCCTCCAGCGCGGGAATGGCCTCGGCGCGCTCGATTTTCGAGACGATCAGGCCGTGCCCGCCGGCCTTGACGAACAGGTCGCGCGCCCAGCGCACGTCTTCGCCGGAGCGCGGAAAGGAGACCGCGAGGAAGTCGGCCTTCAGTTCGGCTGCGAGCCTGATGTCCTGCTTGTCCTTGTCGGTCAGCGCCGGCGCCGTCAGGCCGCCGCCCTTGCGGTTGATGCCCTTGTTGTTCGACAGGGGCCCGCCCTGTTCGACGACCGTGGTGATTTTCGGTCCCCGCACATGGGTCACGCCGAGCACGATGCGCCCGTCATCGAGCAGCAGCGTGTCGCCGGGACGCACGTCGTTCGGCAGGTTCTTGTAGTCAAGGCCGACAACATGCCGATCACCGAGCTTGCACTCGGCATCCAGCACGAACTTTGCGCCGGGTTCGAGCTGGATTTTCCCGTCCTTGAACCTGCCGACGCGGATCTTCGGGCCCTGCAGGTCGACCAGCACCCCCACGGCTCGGCCGCATTTACGCGCCAGCTGGCGCACCAGACTGACCCTGGCGCGGTGCTCATCCGGCGTGCCGTGCGAAAAATTGATGCGGACCACATCAAGTCCGGCTTCGATCATGCGGCCCAGCGTTTTGGCGTCGCTGGAGGCGGGGCCGAGTGTCGCGACAACCTTGGTTCTGCGGATCATGCGCTGTCCATCCCTGAATGTTGAGGCTGGCCGCGCGCTCCGGTCACGCCGCGCGCTGCTCGAGAACCTCGACCGCCGGCAGTTTCCTGCCCTCGAGAAATTCGAGGAACGCACCGCCGCCGGTGGAAATATAGGACACTTTATCGGCAATCCCGTACTTCGCCACGGCAGCCAGCGTGTCACCGCCACCGGCAATCGAGAACGCCTTCGAGGCGGCAATGGCCTGTGCGATGGCCCTGGTGCCGCCGGCAAACTGGTCGTATTCGAACACCCCGACCGGGCCGTTCCAGACAATGGTGCCGGCCTTGGTGATCAGGTCGGCAAAAATCTTCGCCGTTTTCGCGCCGACGTCAAGAATCAGGTCATCGGAACGCACTGCCGACGCCTCTATCGGATTCGCGCGGGCCAGCGCCGACAGTTCGTCGGCGACCACCACGTCCACCGGCAGCGGCACCTGGGCGCCGCGCGATTTCATGATGTCGATGATCGCCTGCGCTTCGCCGACGAGGTCGGGCTCGGCCAGCGATTTGCCGATGCGCATGCCGGAAGCCAGCATGAAGGTGTTGGCGATGCCGCCGCCGACGATCAGCTGGTCGACTTTCTGCGCGAGCGATTTCAGTATCGTCAGCTTGGTCGAGACCTTGGAGCCGGCAACGATGGCGAGCAGGGGGCGCGCCGGCTTTTCCAGCGCCTTGCCCAGCGCGTCGAGTTCCGCCGCCATCAGTGGGCCGGCGCAGGCCACCGGCGCGAATTTGGCAATGCCATGGGTGGTGGCTTCGGCGCGGTGCGCGGTGCCGAAAGCGTCGTTGACATAGACGTCGCACAGTGCGGCCATTTTTCTGGACAGCAGCTCGTCGTTTTTCTTTTCGCCCTTGTTGACGCGGCAGTTCTCCAGCAGCACGACTTCGCCGGGTTTGACCGTGAACCCGCCTCCGATCCAGTCCTGCACCAGGCGCACCGGCTGGCCTAGCATTTCCGACAGGCGCTGCGCGATCGGCGCCAGCGTGTCGCCGGGCTGCAGGGAGCCTTCGGTCGGCCGGCCGAGGTGGGAGGTCACCATCACCGCGGCGCCGGCGGCCACGGCATGCTTGATGCCCGGGATGGTCGCGCGGATGCGCGTGTCCTCGGTGATGTTGCCGGCGTCGTCCTGGGGTACGTTCAAGTCGGCGCGGATGAACACGCGCTTGCCGGCGAGCGGAAGATCGGTAAGACGGAGAAACTTCAAGATCAAACCCTTAAGTCAAAATCTATTAGCCACAGAGGTCACAGAGAGCACAGAGGAAACCAGTACATCACCACTGGGTTTTGCAGGTCTCTGTGCCCTCTGTGATCTCTGTGGCTATGTTTTTTGATTTTTACTTCTTGGCGACGACGCGGACCATTTCCAGCACCTTGTTGGAATAGCCCCATTCGTTGTCGTACCAGGACACCACCTTGACGAAGGTCGAGTCGAGCTGGATGCCGGCCTCGGCATCAAAAATCGAGGTGCGCGCATCCCCGCGGAAATCGGTGGCCACCACCTTGTCTTCGGTGTAGCCCAGCACGCCTTTCAGTGCGCCCTGGGACTGGGACTTCATCTCGGCGCAGATTTCGGCATAGGTCGCCGGCTTGTCCAGTTCCACGGTCAGGTCGACCACCGACACATCGGAGGTCGGCACGCGGAAGGCCATGCCGGTGAGTTTCTTGTTCAGTTCCGGGATCACCACGCCGACGGCCTTGGCGGCACCGGTCGACGAGGGAATGATGTTCTCGAGGATGCCGCGGCCGCCGCGCCAGTCCTTGTTCGAGGGACCGTCGACCGTCTTCTGGGTCGCGGTGGCGGCATGCACCGTGGTCATCAGGCCGCGCTTGATGCCCCACTTGTCATTCAGCACCTTCGCCACCGGCGCCAGGCAATTGGTGGTGCACGACGCGTTGGAGATGATGTCCTGCCCGGCATAGGTCTTGTCATTGACGCCGTAGACGAACATCGGCGTGTCGTCTTTCGACGGCGCCGACATGATGACCTTTTTCGCGCCTGCGGCGAGGTGTTTGCTGGCCGTTGCCTTGTCGAGAAACAGGCCCGTGGATTCGATGACGACATCGGCACCGACTTCGTTCCATTTCAGCTCGGCAGGATCCTTCACCGCGGTCAGGCGGATCTTTTTGCCATTGACCACCAGCGTGTTGCCGGAGACCGAGATTTCACCTTTGAATTTGCCGTGCACCGAGTCGTGGCGCAGCATGTAGGCAAGGTAATCCGGTTCGAGCAGGTCATTGATGCCGACCACGTCGATGTCGGGAAAATCCTGCACTGCTGCACGAAACACCATGCGACCGATACGCCCAAACCCGTTGATGCCGACCTTGATTGCCATGACGCCCCCGCTGAAATCCGGTTAATGAAAAAACTACAGCACGCTGCGCACCGCCGCGGCGACGGCGTCGCCGGTGATGCCGAAAAACTTGAACAATTCGCCCGCCGGCGCTGATTCGCCGTAGCGGTCAATGCCGATGACCCTGCCCTCAAGCCCGACGTACTTGCGCCAGTAGTCGGTGACCCCGGCCTCGACGGCCACACGCGGCATCCCGCGCGGCAGCACCGACTCGCGGTACGCCACATCCTGGCGGTCAAAGGCCTGGGTGCAGGGCATCGACACCACGCGCACGGCAATGCCGTCCGCGGCCAGTGCCTGCTGCGCCGCCAGCGCCAGCGACACTTCGGAACCGGTGGCAATGATCACCGCGCGTGCCGGGCCGTTGGCCTCAGCCAGCACATAACCGCCGCGCGCCACTGCAGCCGCCTGCTCCGCACTGCGGTTCTGGAAACTGAGGTTCTGGCGCGACAGCAGCAGGCTGGTCGGGCCGTCATTGCGTTCGACCGCCGCCGCCCAGGCCACCGAAGTTTCGACCGTATCGCAAGGCCGCCACACGTCCATGTTCGGCAGCAGGCGCAGGGTCGCCGCGTGTTCCACCGGCTGGTGGGTCGGGCCATCTTCACCCAGTCCGATCGAATCGTGGGTGAACACGCAGACCACGCGCTGCTTCATCAGCGCCGCCATGCGCAGTGCGTTGCGAGCGTAATCCGAGAACACCAGGAAGGTGGCGTGGTACGGGATCAGGCCGCCATGCAGCGCGATGCCGTTGCAGATTGCGGCCATGCCGAATTCACGCACGCCGAAGTACAGGTAATTGCCGCCTGAAGTCGCGCTGACACCCTTGGAACCCGACCA
The DNA here is from genome assembly GCA_019635015.1 of Burkholderiales bacterium. GTDB lineage: Bacteria > Pseudomonadota > Gammaproteobacteria > Burkholderiales > SG8-41. The sequence goes on from JAHCAG010000003.1 coordinate 11,825, forward strand.
CAGTGTCAGGTTGGAGCCGGCGAGGTCAGCCGAGCCGCCGATCAGTTCAGGCAGCACCGGTGCATAACCTTCGATCGCATTCTGCGAGGCCTTGCGGGTGGCAATGGTCTCGGCCTTCTGCACGGTTTGCGCGATAAAGGCATCACGTTTCTGCGCCCAGTCGGCCGGCAGCACGCCCTCCATGCGGCGTTTGAACTCGGCCGCCAGTTCCGGATGGGCTGAGGCGTAGGCGGTGAAACGCTGGTTCCATTCGGTTTCCAGCGCGGCGCCCTTGTCACGCGCATTCCAGTCGGCACGCACCCCTTCCGGAATCTCGAAGGGCGGATGCGGCCAGCCGATGGCTTCGCGGGTGGCGGCGATTTCCTCGGCACCCAGCGGCGCGCCATGTGCGCCGCCGGTGTTCTGTTTTTTCGGCGCACCCTTGCCGATGACGGTCTTGCAGCAGATCAGCGTCGGGCGCCCGGTTTCCTGCTGCGCCTGGCGGATGGCGGCGTCAACAGCATCGGCATCATGGCCGTCGACGCCGTAGATGACGTTCCAGCCGTAGGCTGCGAAGCGCTGCGGGACATTGTCCGTAAACCATTGTTTTATATTGCCTTTTTCGGAATCTATGGAAATCCCGTTGTCGTCATACAAGGCAATCAGCTTGTTCAGCTTCAGGGTCCCGGCCAGCGCACAGGCCTCATGCGAAACGCCTTCCATCAGGCAGCCGTCACCGAGAAAAACATAGGTCCGGTGATCAACGATGGCATGGCCATCACGGTTGAAGCTGTCGGCCAGCACGCGTTCGGCGATGGCCATGCCCACGGCGTTGGCGATGCCCTGGCCCAGCGGACCGGTGGTGGTCTCCACGCCGGGCGTGACACCATGTTCGGGATGGCCCGCCGTTTTCGAATGCAGCTGGCGGAATCGTTTCAATTCCTCGACCGGCAGGTCGTAGCCGGTCAGGTGCAGCAGCGCATAAAGCAGCATCGAGCCATGGCCATTCGACAGCACGAAACGATCGCGGTCCGGCCATTGCGGATTCGCCGGGTTGTGGCGGAGGTTGCGGCGCCACAGCGCCTCGGCGATTTCGGCCATGCCCATCGGCATGCCGGGATGGCCGGAGTTGGCCTGCTGCACGGCGTCCATGGCCAGCGCGCGCAGCGCATTCGCCAGCTCGGGTCGGGAACTCATGGCTTGCAATCCTGGAGTGGGGAAATGGCGTTGCGGAAAGCCGCAATTATAGCGGCTGCACCGCGGCGGGGGCGAGGGCCCCGGCTGCGGCGCCTACTCGTCGTTCCTGCGCGAGGTCTTGACGCCCAGATGCTTGAGCTTGCGATAGAGGTGCGTGCGTTCGAGGCCCACAACATCCGCGACACGGCTGATGTTGCCGCCTTCCCGCGCCAGGTGGTATTCGAAATAGATGCGCTCGAAAGCATCACGCGCCTCGCGCAGGGGGGCGTCGAGTTGCAGTGATGCCGAGGCATTGGGAGTTGCCGCCTGCGGCAGCGCCCGCTGCGTTTCCTCAAGAGTGATCTGTTCGCCGGCGGCGGTATTGGCCAGGGTCTGCACCACGCTGCGCAGCTCGGAAAAATTGCCCGGCCAGTCATGGGTGCGCAGGGCGTTGAGCGCGGCGATGCTGAAATGGCGGGGCGGCACCAGTTTCTGCTCGACAAAATCCTTGAGCATCACGCCGGCAAGCTCCGGAATGTCGTCACGCTGGTCGCGCAGCTGCGGCAGGCGGATCATGGTCGAACCCAGGAGCTGGAATACCCGGTCATCAAACTGGCCCGCAGCCACCAGTTCAGACAGCGCCCGGCTCGCCGCGCACACCACGCGGGCGTTGTAACGCTCGGCCTGGGACAGCAGCACCAGGAGGCCGCGCTGTTCAAGCTTGCTGAATTCGGCGACGTCGCGCACGAACAGGGTTCCGCCGCGCGCGGCCTGCAGCAGATCCAGCGGCGCCTCCACGGTCTGCGCGCCGTTATCGACGGCATGCCACGGCATGTTGGGCGCATGCAGCACGCGGGCGCAGGCCTCGAAAGCACAACCCGGGGCGCCCTGCAGCAGCACCGGGCTGCGGCTGGCGGTGATGCGTTCCAGACGCTGCTTGAGCTCCTGCACCACCGGCGTGCGCCCGAGAACCGCGAGGCCGGCCGCCGACGGCAACTGACGCTCGCCGCGGGTGATGGCGCGACCGACGGTGACCAGCAACTTCTGCAGTGCGATCGGCTTTTCGAGGAAATCGGAAGCGCCGATGCGTGTCGCCTCGACCGCGGTATCGATGGTGCCATGTCCGGACATCATCACCACCGGCATCGTCAGCTGGCCGGTCCCCGCCCATTCCTTCAGCAGCGTGATGCCGTCGGTGTCCGGCATCCAGATGTCGAGCAGAACCAGGTCGGGACGCGTCTGGCTGCGGAAAGCACGGGCCGCGCCTGCGTTTTCGGCGAGCCGGACATCGTAACCCTCGTCGGAAAGGATTTCCGAGAGCAGCTCGCGGATGCCGATTTCGTCGTCTACTACCAGTATCTGTGGCATGGTCTGTTTTGCCTGTTCACGCTGCGGAACGCTCGCCGGCGCCCTTTGCGGCCACCGGCAGCCTGATCGCCACGCGGGCGCCGCGCGGGGCAACGTTGGTGATGGTGACCTCTCCGTGATGTTCATCGACGATCTTGCGCACGATCGACAGGCCGAGGCCGGTGCCTCGGGGTTTGGTCGTTACATAGGGTTCGAATGCGCGTTTCATCAGATGTTCCGGAAAACCGCTGCCGTTGTCGGTCACCGACAGTTCGGCGCCGCCGTCCCGGAGTCCGGTGGCAATCTCGATGAACGGTGCCTCCGTTCCGGCCAGGGCATCCTGCGCATTCTGCAGCAGGTTGTGGATGACCTGGCGGATCTGCGTCGCGTCGCCTTGCACCGGCGGCAGTTCAGCGGCGAGGTTGAGCCGCATGCTGGAACCCAGCGATTCGTAAAGCGTCAGCACTTCGCGAACCAAACCGTTGAGATCCAGCGGGCGCAAAGCAGGCTCCGGAGTGCGCGCATACTGGCCGAATGCATCAACCATGCGTTTGAGCGCGGCCACCTGGCTGACAATGGTTTGCGTCGAACGCGCAAGGATTTCGGCGTCGGTTGCGCTCAGCTTGGGCGCCAGCTTGAACTGGATGCGTTCGGCCGACAGCTGGATCGGAGTCAGCGGGTTCTTGATTTCATGCGCCAGGCGGCGCGCCACTTCGGCCCAGGCCGCATCACGCTGCGCCTGCAGCAGGTGGGTGACATCGTCGAAAACCACGATCAGTCCGGCATCGCTCCCTTCGCCGAAGCGCGTGCCGCGCAGCAGCAATACCTGCGTGCCATCCTTCAGCTCGCGTTCGACCTGGAGCTGCCATTCCGCGGTTTCGGTGCGCCCGAAAGCCCCGGCAACGGCATCGGCAAGTGGCGCCAGTGTGGGATCCACGGCATCCCAGTCTTCGATGCCGGCACCGAGCAGGGGGTCTGATTCGGTGCCGAGAATCTGCGCGGCACTGGGATTCGCCGAACGCAGACGCAAGGCGCCGTCGAAGGTCAATACGCCGGCGGAGAGGTTGGCCAGTACGCTTTCGAGATAGGCCTTGGCATGCGCAACCTGGGCCTGGTTGCGCTCCACCCGCGCCTGCGCTTCCGCCAGCTGCAGGGTCATGCTGTTGAACGACTGCGTCAGTTGCCCGAGCTCGTCGCGGCTCGCGACGGCCGCGCGCCGGCTGAAATCGCCCTGCGCGACCGCACGCGTGCCTTCGACCAGTGCCGACAGCGGGGCCGACAAGCGGCTCGACAGCAGGAAAGCTATGCCGAGCGAGGACAGCAGTGCGAGAAGCAGCGTCAAGGTCAGGGTAATCGCGTACAACCGCTTCAGTCCGCGGCGCGACAACTGCAGTTCCTGATATTCCCGGTAACCGGTCTGCACAATTTCCGCATCACGCGCGAGATGGTCCGGGACCTGCTGCAACAGCTGCAGCACCCGGCTTTCCTCCGTGACCGACATCGGATTGACCGGCACCAGCGCGCGAAGATAAAGCCCGCGCTCGGGGATGGCCTCTATCACGCTGTAGGGCTGCTGCAGGCGAAGCTGGCGCATTGCCGCCGGCCCCGGCGGCTCGGGCACGATGCCGCTGCGCTCGTTGCCGGAAAATCCGATGACCTTGCCCCGCGCGGTATACAGGGTCGCCTCTTCAACCGCTGCCTGTTCGCGCAGGGTGTTCAGCGCGGTGACATGCTCCGTTTCCGGCCTCGTCGACAACGCGAGCGCCATGACGTCGGCCTTGGCCGTCAGTTCCTTGAGCCGTCCTTCCAGCGTGCCGCGGCCGAGGTTCAGCCCGCTTTCAAGCGCGCTGTCCAGTCGCACTTCGAACCAGGACTCGATGCTCTGCGAAACGAACTGCACGGACACGCCGTAGATCAGCGCGCCGGGCAGCACGGCCATCAGGGCAAACAGCATCACCAGCCGCAAGGTCAGCTTCGCGCCGAACACGCCGGCCTTGAGCCGCCGGCGCAGGCTGACCAGCTGGTAGGCCACCATGCCGGCAAGCAGCAGCGCGATCACCAGATTGACTCCGAGCAGCGGCGCGTAATAGGCCGAGAACAGCGCGGTGTTTGCGCTGACCGAAGCCAGCAGGAAGGTGGCGGCCACGCCGAGCCCGACGCACAGCAGCAGCAGGTAACGCATCACCGCGCCGGAGCGGGGCAGATTTCCGGCAGCGCCTGTCATGGCGTAACCGGCCAGCGGTACCACTCGGAACCGAGGCTCCACTCCCGTGAACCCAGCGCATTCAGGTTGAACGGCTTGGGCAGCTGCGAGGTGTCGAGCCGCAGTCGCAGGCCGGCGGTATAGGCGGTGCCCTTGCTGAGCGAGCCGGGCTCAGGCTCTTCGCGGCGGCGCACCTTGCTCATGACCTGCAGCGCTTCGCGAAGCGTCGGAAAGTTCTGGTAGAACGCGCCGATGCCGATACGGTACTGGCGCGTCAGCGCGCTGTAGGACAGACGGTACTGCTGTTCCCGCACCAGGGCGCGGTCGTTGAACCAGTACCAGCGCGGCTTCACCAGTTCGAACTCGAGCGTGAAATACAGCGGAATGCCCTTGTTCAGAGCATCCTCCAGCGGAGCCGACAGGATGACATCGATGTCGGCATCGAGCACGTAATGGTCATCCACGGCGGTGAACGAGGCACTGCGCACATCGATACCGTGGGGCTGGGCAGCAAACGCCGCCGACGCTGCCAGCAGCAGCGCCAGAAGCAGCGCCAGAAGCAGTGCCCCGAGGTCAGATCTTTTCCAGAAGTGCGTAAAAGAAACCGTCATGCGCGGCATCGGGAAGAAGTTGGCCCTCAATCTGTTTGATGCCGTCGGCGGGCAACATCAAGGGCATCAGCCGCGCATCGGCATGGCGGGCAAGAAACTGCTCGACCTGCAGGCCATTCTCTTCGCGGAACAGGGAGCAGGTTGCATACAGCAATTTACCACCTCCGCGCAGCAACTGCCAAAGCGTGTCGAGAAGGCGCGCCTGCCGTTTCGTCAGCGCCGCGACATCCCCGGGCTTGCGCAGCCACTTGATGTCGGGATGGCGCCGAACGACGCCGGACGCGGTGCAGGGCACATCGGCAAGTATGCGGTCAAAGGTGCCCGAACTGCGCCAGGCTTCCGGCTGTTCAGCGTCCGCCTGCAGCAGTGTCGCCTTCAGCGACAGCCGCTGCAGATTTTCCGCAACACGCTGCAGCCGTTCCCCGTCGATGTCCGCGGCAAGCAGGTCGATGTCGGCCAGTTCCAGCAGGTGCGCCGCCTTGCCGCCGGGCGCGGCACAGGCGTCGAGCACACGCATGCCGGCCGTCATGTCGAGAAGCCCGGCGGCCAACTGGGCTCCGGCGTCCTGCACCGAGACTTGGCCGTCGGCGAACCCGGGCAATTGCGCCACCGGCCGCGGTTTGGTCACGATGACGCCGTCATCGCCGACCGGCCGTGCCGCGATGTCCTGTTGCGCAAGTCGTTCCAGGTAGGCCTCACGGCTGGTTTTCCGGCGATTGACCCGCAAAGTCAACGGCGGGCGCAAATTGCCCGCCTCCAGTATTTCGCGCCAACCCCCGGGATGATCTGCAGCGAGCTTGCTGATCCACCACGACGGGTAGGAATAGCGGCCTTCGTCGGTCGATGCCGCAATGGCGTCGAGGTCGTCGCGACGACGCAGATAATTGCGCAGCACTGCATTGACCAGCCCGCGGGCCTGCGGATGGCCCAGTTGGCCGCAGGCCGTCACTGCATGATCAACGATGGCATGAGCGCTGGCCCTGGTATGGCAGAGCTGGTATAACGCGACCCGCAGCAGATCCCTCACCGGCGCATCGGCCAGCGGCTTTTGCAGCAGCTGCGCGGATATCGCATCCAGCCGTCCGAGGTGGCGCAACACGCCATACACGAGATCCTGCACGGCGCCGCGTTGCTGGGCCGTCAGCGCCGGCTCGCCGCGCCATACTGCCATCAGCTGGGCATCCAGGCTGCGCCCGCTCACTACACGCGTGACCGCGCCTGCGGCCAGACACTGGATTTGTTCCATGGTCAGTACCCCGGCAGCGGCTTATCTGCCGAGGCGTGCGCCCGCAGGCAGCGGCACGCCTGCGAGGAATGCCTGGGCAGCCATTCGCTTGCCGCCGGCACGCTGCAGTTCCAGCAGGCGCAGGCCACCTTCGCCCGTTGCCACCAGCAGCGTACCGGCATCCGCCTGCAGCACCGTTCCCGGATCGGCATTCGTGGTGATATCGGCAACCGGTTCGGCTTGCCATATTTTCAGCGACTGCCCGTCGTACAGCGTATGGGCACCGGGCACCGGATTGAAGGCACGGATCAATCGGTCGATTTCCACCGCAGGCCTCGCCCAGTCGATCGCAGCCTCCGTCCTGGTGATTTTTGCCGCGTAGCAGGACTCCGCCGGATTCTGGGGTTCAGACGCCAGCGGCATCTCCTGCAACGCACGCACAATGAGTTGCGCACCAGCCTCGGCCAGCTTGTCGTGCAATGAATGCGTGCTGTCGCGGTCATTGATGGCGATTTTCGTCTTGAGCAGCATGGCGCCGGTATCCAGCCCCTCGTCCATCTGCATGATGGTGACGCCTGTTTCGCAGTCACCGGCCAGAATCGCGCGCTGGATCGGTGCCGCCCCGCGCCAGCGCGGCAATAGCGACGCATGGATGTTCAGACATCCCAGCCTCGGCAACGAGAGCAGGCGGGAAGGGATCATCAGGCCGTAAGCGGCGACGACCATGACATCGGCTTCCTGTTGCGCGATCTGCGAAATCACGGCCTCGTCTTTAAGGCTCGACGGCTGTGCAAAGTCGAGCTGCCGCGCCAGAGCCAGTTTTTTGACGGCGGAAAGCTGGGGTTTCAGGCCGCGGCCGGCGGGCCGGTCCGGCTGTGTCAGCACCAGCGGCACATGATGTCCGGCATCCAGCAGCGCGGCCAGCGCCGTCGCCGCAAAAGCGGGCGTTCCTGCGAATATGACGTTCAAGGTTGCCAGTGTCCGGGACTGCCGGACTACATCGCCTGCCGTTGCTGCTTGTGCAGTTTGGCGGCAATGCGCTTCTGTTTCAGCTGCGACAGTTTTTCGACAAAGACACGGCCGACCAGATGATCCATTTCGTGCTGGATGCACACTGCCAGCAGGCCGTCGGTCTCGATGATGCGTGAACGGCCGTCGCCATCCAGCGCTGAAACCTTGATTTTTTCGGCGCGGGTCACTTTTTCGTAGATCCCGGGCACCGAAAGACAACCTTCTTCACATTCTTTTTCGCCCTCGGCGCTTATGATTTCGGGGTTGATCAGGACCTGCAGCTGGTCACGGGTTTCGGAAACGTCGATGACGATGACGCGCAGGTGGACATCCACCTGTGTTGCGGCAAGACCGATACCCGGTGCAGCGTACATGGTGTCAGCCATGTCCTTGATTAATTTACGTATTTTGTCATCGATCCGGGTCACCGGGACAGCTACCTTGTGCAGCCGCGGATCGGGGTAATGCAATATCGGCAGTAAAGCCATGAAAAACTTGCCTATTTAATCAGCTAGATGCAGAATTTAAACCAAACTCTTACGTATCGGCGGCGGTTCTCACAGCCAGCGCCGGCGACACGCACACAAGGTGGGGTTCCACATGCGAAAAGCAATTATATCCCTGATTTTGTTGATAACTCCGGTGTCCGGCGCGTATGCCGCCGAGGCCGCAGCGATCAAAGACGCAGCGCCTGACCGGTATATTGTGCAAAAAGGAGACACGCTGTGGGGCATTTCCGGGCGTTATCTGAAGGAACCCTGGCGCTGGCCCGAGTTGTGGAAAATGAACCAGGAACAGGTCAAGAACCCCCACCTGATTTATCCCGGCGACGTCATTGTGCTGGACCGCAGCAGTGGCGAAGCGCAGCTGAGGCTGGTCAAACTTGAAACCACCCGGCTGGAGCCCCGCGTACGCAGCGAACCCAGCGCGCGTAGCGCCGTTCCCAGCATCCCGCCGTCGGTGATCGAACCCTTCCTTTCAAAACCGCTCGTTGTCAGCGCCACCGAACTCGACAGCGCGCCACGCATCGTGGCGACTGCAGAAAGCCGCGTCACGCTGGGTGCCGGAGACCGTGCGTTCGTGCGCGGCATCACCAGGGACAAGGGCAACCAGTGGCAGATTTTCCGCCGTGGCGATCCCTTGATTGACCCTGAAACCAAGGAAGTGCTGGGATACGAAGCGACTTACCTTGGTGATGCCCAGGTCAGCCAGCATGGCGAAGTGGCAACAATCAACATCGTTCGCTCGGTACAGGAAATCTACCAGGACGACCGGCTGGTGCCCTTGGGCAAACAGACCCCCGTGTTTGCCTATGTGCCCCATCCGCCGAAAGTGCCCGTCAAGGCGCGCATCGTGTCGGCCTACGGCAGCTTGCAGGAAACCGGCCCGCTGTCGATTGTCGCGCTGTCCAAGGGCAGCAGGGATGGACTGGATGTCGGCACCGTGCTGGCCATCGAACGCAGCCAGACCAGCGCACGTTACAGCCAGCGCACGGAGCCGCTGTTCGGCCGCTCCGGAATCACCGGCAGCGACAGGCCGCGTGTTTATTACAGCGAACCCTTGCTGCCGCGCGACAAGCTGATGGGACGCGGTGAAGCCGTCACGCGTGAAGGCATTGCGCAACTGCCCGACGAGCGTTACGGCCTGCTGATGGTGTTCCGCACCTTTGACCGGGCATCGTTCGCACTGGTCATGGAAGCCAGCCGTCCGGTTGCCGTGTCCGATTTCGTCACCAACCCCTGATCGCCGGGAGCACCCCGCTCCCGCAATCTGACGCCGGCTCCGCAACAACGGTGTCCCATGGCAATTACCGCGGATCTTGAGGCATGGCTGCGCCTGAGCCTGCTGCCGGGTCTGGGCTCTCAGGCATTGCGCAGACTGCTCGTCGCGCTGGGGACACCCGAAGCCGTACTTGCCGCCAGTCAGGGTACGCTGCGCGCCATTGTCAATGAAAAAATCGCTGCAGCCATCGTCAAGGGCGGTGCAGAGCCGTCTTCATGGAACAGCGTGGAGCCATGGCTGGACAATCCCGTCAACCATGTTGTCACACTGGCTGACGCTGAATATCCGAAATCATTGCTGGAAATCCCGGATCCACCACCCCTGCTTTATGTAAAGGGCCGCCTTGATCTGCTGAACCGCAGGGCCTTCGCGATCGTCGGCAGCCGCAATGCAACGGCGCAGGGCCTTGCCAATGCGGAAGCTTTCGCTGCCGCCCTCAGCAATGCCGGGCTGACCATCATCAGCGGTCTCGCATTGGGCATCGATGCCGCGGCGCATCGTGGCGGACTCGCGGGCAGCGGTTCAACAATTGCCGTAGTCGGAACGGGATTGGATGTGGTGTACCCCGCACGCAATCGCGACCTTGCACACCGGATTGCCGAGAGCGGAACCCTGGTTTCCGAGTTTCCCCTGGGCACACCGGGACTTGCAGCCAATTTTCCCCGGCGCAACCGCCTGATCTGCGGCCTGTCCGGCGGTTGCCTGGTCGTCGAAGCAGCGATTTCCAGCGGCTCGCTGATCACGGCGCGGCTTGCGGCAGACCAGGGCCGTGAGGTTTTTGCTATCCCTGGCTCCATACATTCACCGCTGGCCAAAGGCTGCCATGCCTTGATCAAGCAGGGCGCAAAGCTGGTCGAATCGGCACAGGACGTGCTGGAGGAACTGGGGCTGCCGCATGCGTCACCGGAAAATTCTCCCGAAACGGCGTCAACGGAGGACGATCATCCCCTGCTCAAGCATATCGGCTTTGAGCCCGTGGACATGGACACGCTGCAGCAGCGCAGCGGGCTGGCCATCGGCGAAATCAATACTGCGCTGACCGCACTCGAACTGGCTGGCGCTGTCGAAGGCCTGCCCGGAGGCCGCTGGCAACGGCTGTTCTGACCCCGGCTTGCGCTGGTCCGGGATTGTTCTTATCATCGGGCGCTCTTTTTCAAGCCCCTGCGGTCGCGGGGCCCCTGCAGCGGCGTTAGTGCCGCACTTTCAACGGGTTACATGGCGAAAACGCTCATCATCGCGGAAAAACCTTCGGTTGCCGGCGACATCGCCCGCGTCCTTGGTGGCTTCACCAAACATGCCGATTACTTCGAAAACGACCAGTACGTGGTGTCGTCCGCGGTCGGCCATCTGCTTGAAATCGCGGCGCCGGAAGAATTCGAGGTCAAGCGCGGCAAATGGTCATTCGCAAACCTGCCGGTCATTCCCCCGCATTTCGACCTCAACCCGATCGCCAAGAGCGAAGCGCGGCTGAAGGTGCTGGCCAAGCTGATCAAGCGCAAGGATGTCACCGCACTGATCAACGCCTGTGACGCCGGACGCGAGGGCGAACTGATTTTCCGCTACATCGAGCAGGCGACAAAAACAAGCAAGCCGGTGTCGCGTCTGTGGCTGCAATCCATGACCCCGGCGGCAATCCGTGAGGGTTTCGAACGCCTGCGTTCCGATGACGAAATGAAGCCTCTGGCCGATGCCGCGCGCAGCCGCAGCGAAGCCGACTGGCTGGTCGGCATAAACGGCACCCGCGCGATGACCGCCTTCAACAGCAAGGGGGGCGGTTTCTACCTGACCACGGTCGGGCGCGTGCAGACTCCGACGCTGATGATCGTGGTGGACCGTGAACAGAAGATCCGCAAGTTTGTGCCCCGTGATTACTGGGAGGTGCGCGCGAGTTTCGGTGCCAAGGCTGGAGAATATGAGGGCCGCTGGTTCGATCCGGCATTCAAGCGCGACGAGAACGACCCGGAGAAGAAGGACAGCCGGCTGTGGAACAGGTCCGCCGCGGAAAAAATCGCGGAAGCCTGCCGCGGCAAACCGGGCACGGTCACCGAAGAGTCCAAGCCGTCCTCGCAGCTGTCACCGATGCTGTTTGACCTGACATCGCTGCAGCGGGAAGCCAACGGCCGTTTCGGTTTCTCGGCAAAAGTCACACTGTCGATCGCGCAGGAGTTATACGAAAAGCACAAGGCGCTGACTTATCCGCGGACGGATTCCCGCCATCTGCCGGAGGATTACCAGGCCACGGTCAAGACCACGCTGGAAGCGCTCTCCGGAGAACCCGGGCTGGGATCCTTTGCGAAAGCGATCATCAAGGGCAAGTGGGTAAAGGCCAACAAGCGGATTTTCGACAACAGCAAGATCTCGGATCACTTCGCGATCATCCCGACGCCGCAGCCGCCCAAAAGCCTGAACGAAGTCCAGCAGAAGATCTATGACCTCGTCGTCCGCCGTTTCATGGCGGTCTTCTTTCCGGCGGCGGAGCACCTGGTCACCACGCGCATCACCGAGGTCTCCGCCCACAAGTTCAAGACCGAGGGCAAGATCCTTGTGAAGCCGGGCTGGCTGGCGATCTACGGCAAGGACGAACAGCAGGAAAGCGCCAATCTGCCCGCGGTGGCCAAGGGCGAGAAACCGCCGGCAAGCGCGGTCGATGTCATCGCGCTGGCGACGCGTCCTCCCGCCCGTTATTCGGAAGCGACCTTGCTGAGCGCGATGGAAGGCGCCGGCAAGCTGATTGATGATGACGAACTGCGCGAGGCGATGGCGCAGAAGGGCCTCGGCACGCCGGCAACTCGCGCCGCGATCATCGAGCGGCTGATTGCCGAAAAGTACCTGGTGCGCGAGGGCAGGGAACTGATCCCGACAGCCAAGGCATTCCAGCTGATGACGCTGCTCAACGGCCTCGGCGTCAACGAACTGACGCAGCCGGAACTGACGGGAGAATGGGAATACAAACTGCTGCAGATGGAACGCGGGAAGCTGAAGCGGGAAACCTTCATGAAGGAAATCTCCCGCATCACCGAACGCATCGTCAAACGCGCCAAGGAATACGACAACGAAACCATTCCCGGCGACTATGCGACGCTGAAGACGCCCTGCCCGCATTGCGGCGGCACGATCAAGGAAAATTACCGGCGCTTCGCCTGCGAAGCCTGTGAATTCTCGATATCCAAGGTTCCCGGCGGACGGCAGTTCGAGCTCGAGGAGGTCGAAACATTGCTCCGGGAGCGCACGATCGGGCCGCTGCAGGGATTCCGCTCGAAAATGGGCCGGCCGTTTGCGGCCATCCTGCGCATCGTCGAGGACAAGGACAACAACAACCTGAAGCTGGAATTCGATTTCGGCCAGAACTCCGGGGACGATGAACCCGAGGACGTCGATTTCAGCGGCCAGCAGGCGCTGGGAGCCTGTCCGAAGTGCAAAGGACAGGTTTTCGAGCACGGCATGAACTACGTGTGCGAGAACACACCCAGGAAAAAATGCGATTTTCGTTCCGGCAAGGTGATCCTGCGCCAGGAGATACAGCGCGCGCAGATGGAAAAGCTGCTGTCGTCCGGCCGCACCGACCTGCTTGACGGTTTCGTCTCCAACCGCAATGGCCGCCGCTTCAAGGCTTTCCTCGTGAAACAGCCTGACGGCAAGATCGGCTTTGAATTTGCGCCGCGCGCAAGCAAGCCGGAAGCGGACAAAGCCGGGGCAGCGGCGCCTGCAGAGAAAAAACGTGCTGCCCGGAAAAAATCCTGATTTTTCTTTTAAAACAATGTGTTGTAAATAAAAAGGGCCGCATCAGCGGCCCTTTTTATTACTGACAACGCGCCTGTTCAGATGTCGAGGTTGCGCACGCCGAGCGCATTGGTTTCGATGAAGTTGCGGCGCGGCTCCACGGCGTCCCCCATCAAGGTCGTGAATATTTCGTCGGCGCCGATTGCATCCTCAATCTGCGTCCTCAGCAGGCGCCGGGTCTTCGGATTCATCGTGGTGTCCCACAGCTGTTCCGGATTCATTTCACCCAGCCCTTTGTAGCGCTGGATGCCGATGCCGCGCTGAACCTCGGCAAGCACCCAGTCGATCGCCTCGCGAAACTCGCGCACCGGGTGCATGTGTTCCCCGCGCTTGATATAGGCACCATCACCGAGCAGCCCGTGCAGCATCTGCGCGGTTTTCCGGATTTGCGCGTAGTCGCCGCTGTGCAGGAAATCCCCATCAATCATGGTGTTGCGTATTACTCCATGTTGCGTGCGGGATATGCGCAGGATGTGGGATTCGCTTTTTTCGTCGAACACCGCCTCGACCCTGACATTCCTGGCATTGCCGTAAAGCCCGGCGAGGGCTTTCGCGCTTTTCTGGGCGGCAGCTTCATCGCTGACATCAAGAATCACCGGATTGTTGAGCAGGGCATGCAGCGCCTCCGAATCAATCAGCCGGCTTTCGCGTTCGATCACCGCTTCCGCCAGCAGGTAGTGCTTGGCCACTTCCTCCAGGGCATCTTTGGACAGCGGCTGCGCACTGGCGCTGGTATGCAGCTCGGCCTCCGCCAGCGCCTGCTTGAGCAGGTACTGTTTGAGTTCGTGCTCATCCTTGAGATAACGCTCCTGCTTGCCGTGCTTGACCTTGTACAACGGCGGCTGCGCAATGTAGATGTGTCCGCGTTCGACCAGCTCGGGCATCTGCCGGTAGAAAAAAGTCAGCAGCAGGGTGCGGATGTGCGATCCATCAACATCCGCATCCGTCATGATGATGATGCGGTGGTAACGCAGCTTGTCCGGGTTGTACTCGTCCTTGCCGATTCCGGTGCCCAGCACGCTGATCAGCGTGGTGATCTCGGTGGACGAGATCAGCTTGTCAAACCGTGCCTTCTCGACATTCAGTATCTTGCCGCGCAAGGGCAGGATCGCCTGGTTCTTGCGGTCACGGCCCTGCTTGGCGGAACCTCCCGCCGAATCGCCCTCGACCAGGTACAACTCGCACTGCGCCGGGTCGCGCTCCTGGCAGTCGGCAAGTTTTCCGGAAAGCCCGAAAGAATCAAGGACGCCCTTGCGTCGGGTAAGTTCGCGCGCCTTGCGGGCGGCTTCCCGGGCCCTTGCGGCATCGACTATCTTGCCGCAGATGATTTTGGCATCGTTCGGTTTTTCGAGCAGGAACTCCATCAGTTTCTGGGCGACGATTTCCTCGACTACCGGCCGCACCTCGGATGACACCAGCTTGTCCTTGGTCTGCGACGAAAACTTGGGTTCAGGCACCTTCACGGACAACACCGCGGTAAGCCCTTCCTTCATGTCGTCACCACTGGTATCGACTTTGGCCTTTTTCGCCAGCTCATTCGATTCGATGTAGGAGTTGAGCGTGCGGGTCATCGCCGCGCGCAGGCCTGTCAGGTGAGTTCCTCCATCACGCTGCGGGATGTTGTTGGTGAAACACTGCATCGATTCCTGGTAGGAATCGTTCCACTGCATCGCGACTTCGACGGTAATTCCGTCCTTGCTCCCTTCAATGTGGAAAATGTTGGGATGCAAAACCGATTTCGTGCGGTTCATGTACTCAACAAAACCCTTGACGCCGCCACTGAATGCAAACTTTTCTTCCTTGCCGCTACGCTGGTCGGTCAGCGTTATCTTCACACCGTGGTTGAGAAACGAAAGTTCCCGCAGGCGCTTGGCCAGGATTTCGTAGTGAAAATCGACATTGCCGAAGATTTCCCTGCTCGCCAGGAAATGCACCTCAGTGCCGCGCCGCTCGCTCTTGCCGGTTGCCTTCAGGGGCGCCACAGCCTCGCCCATGCGGAATTCCATCGCATGCATCTTGCCGTCGCGGCGGATTGTCAGGCGCAGCCACTCCGACAGGGCATTCACCACGGAGACACCGACACCGTGGAGTCCTCCGGAAATCTTGTAGGAATTGCTGTCGAATTTTCCGCCGGCGTGAAGTTCGGTCATCACGACTTCGGCGGTTGATCGCTTCTCCTCGTCATCGGGATGGATGTCGGTGGGAATCCCCCGGCCGTTGTCGGCGACACTGATCGAGTTATCGGGATGAATGACAATCGTGATTTCGTCGCAATGTCCGGCAAGCGCCTCGTCAATGGCATTGTCGACAACCTCGAAAACCATGTGGTGCAGGCCGGTGCCGTCGCTGGTGTCACCAATGTACATGCCGGGACGTTTGCGCACGGCTTCCAGTCCTTTCAGCACCTTGATGCTGTCGGCACCGTAATCGCTGGACGGCTTCTGTTCCTTGTCGCTCATCTTTTCTCTTTTCTTTCCGGTTCTGGTTTTATATCCGCATCGGCATGACGACATACCGGAAGTCGTCGCGTCCCGGCAGGGTCACCAGCATGCTGCTGTTGGCATCGCCGAAGGAGCAGATGACTTTTCCGGGCGGTACATTGTTGAGCACGTCCAGCAGGTAAGTCACATTGAAACCGACATCCAGCGGATCTCCCGTAAACGCGATTTCCATCTCTTCCTGGGCCTCTTCCTGTTCGTTGTTGCTGCAGGAAATGCGGAGGCTGTCCTTGGTGAGCATCCAGCGCACACCACGGAATTTTTCATTTGAAAGAATGGCTGCACGCTGAAGCGCCCGCTGCAATTCATCCCGGTCGAGCGTGATTTCCTTTTCGTAATTCGAAGGTATGACCCGCTGGTAATCAGGAAATTTTCCGTCAATGACCTTGGTTGTCAGATCCACATCACCGAACTTGAAACGTACCTGGTTTGCGTAGATTGCAACCTCCAGGGGTTCATCTCCATCCGTCAGTTGGCGCGCCAGCTCAAGAATGGCCTTGCGGGGAAGTATCACCTCGGCCTTGTCCTGGGCTTCGGTCAGTTCAGTGACCGCGTAGGCAAGGCGATGACCGTCGGTGGCAACCACGCGCAATTGTTTGCCGTCGGTCACCAGCAAAAGGCCGTTCAGATAATAGCGGATATCCTGCTGGGCCATGGCGTACTGGACAAGTGCGAGCAGCTTGCGCGCGGCTCCCTGGGAAATCGTGAACCTGCTTTGCGGTGTTCCGGGGTCGGTCAGGGCAGGAAAATCCGCGGCGGGAAGGGTTTGCAGATTGAAACGGCTTTTTCCGGCTTTGACCTGCACGCGGTTGCTGGCGTACTCGAGGGAAACATCACTGTCGTCCGGCAGGGCACGCAGGATATCAACCAGTTTGCGCGCGGAGACCGTGATGGCCTGGGCTTCCGTGGCCTTCTTGTCCATGCCGCAGGAGGTGGATATCTGAAGTTCCAGATCGGTGGCGACAAAACGCAGACTGTCATCGCTCCGTTCGATCAGCACGTTTGAAAGTATCGGCAAAGTGTGGCGTCGTTCCACGATGCCGGTAACTGCCTGGAGCGGCTTCAACAGGGCGTCACGCGGTAATTGCACGAGTTTCATATTGGTTTTGTTTCTTGATTAGGATAGTAGTAGCTAATAGAGGTGGTGCAATCCTGTTGAAATGCCGGCATTCCCCTTGATTTCACTGGGGGAACCTCTATTTCCGATTTGTGGGTTTGTTGTGGATATGCTGGTGAACAAAAAGGATGAAAAATCCCCGGATTGCCGTTTCATGTTCTTATGCACAATACATGCACAGGCGTTCAACTGCGTAATACCTTCATCAATGATGCAATATCCGTCGTCATCTCGTTGCTTGTGCTGCGGAGTTGCGCAATCTTGCGGCAGGCATGCAGCACCGTCGTATGATCACGTCCGCCAAAGGCTTCTCCGATGTCCGGCAGGCTCATCTGGGTGAGTTCCTTGGCCAGCGCCATGGCCACCTGCCGCGGCCTCGCAACGTTGCGGGTCCGTTTTTTTGAATACATCTCCGATACCTTGATCTTGTAGTAATCGGCGACAGTGCGCTGGATGTTTTCGATGCTCACTTGCCGGCTTTGTGACGCGAGTATGTCGCGCAGGGCCTCCCGCGCCAGATCGACATCAACAGGCTGTCCCGTAAAACGGGAGTAGGCAAGCACTCGTTTCAGTGCGCCCTCGAGCTCACGGATGTTGGACTGGATGTGTTTGGCGATGAAAAAGGCGACATTCTCGTCGAGAGTCAGGCCATCAGCCGCGGCTTTTTTCAGCAGGATGGCAACTCGCATTTCCAGTTCGGGTGGCTCGACAGCAACAGTCAGACCCCATCCGAAACGGGAAATCAGCCGGCTTTCCATGCCGGAAATTTCACGGGGAAAAGTGTCACAGGTGATGATGACCTGTTTGTGGGCTTCCACCAGGGCGTTGAAGGCGTAAAAAAATTCTTCCTGGGTCCGGTTCTTGCCGCTGAAAAACTGGATGTCATCAATCAGCAACAGGTCAAGTGAATGATAGTAACGCTTGAAATCATCAAAGGCCTTGTGCTGGTAGGCGCGCACCACATCCGAAACGTACTGCTCGGCATGGATATAGCGGATTTTGCTTTCCGGGGCGCGGGTCCGCAGATGGTTGCCGATGGCGTGGATCAGGTGGGTTTTCCCCAGGCCGACGCCGCCGTACACGAAAAGCGGGTTATAGGCGGAGCCGGGTTTTTCCGCGACCTGCCGAGCGGCGGCCCTGGCCAGATCATTGGCTTTGCCGGTGACAAAAGTGTCAAAGGTGAAAGCCGGGTTCAGGCGGGAGACATCTCGCACCGGTGTCGCCGGCACGGCCCGGGCCGGGATTTCGGTTTGTGTTTTGGCGGGGCCTGGTGACGCCGGTGCGGCCTTTTCAGAAATGACCAGATCCACCGATGCATTTTCCCCGAGGCGTTCGCGGGCAATGTCGAGGATCCTTGCGTGGAACCGATCACGCACCCAGCGTTGTACGAAACGGTTGGGCGCCGTCACGGTGACGTTCAGACCCGAAATATTGCACTGGAGCGGCTGGATCCAGGTGACAAATTGCTGCTGCCCGAGCTCGTTTGCAAAAAATGCCAGACAGTGTTGCCAGAAGTCGTTCATTCGTCCCTATCGGGTGAGACAGCCGCGTGGATGCCGTGACGGATGGAGGGGAAATTTGACCCCGGATTTTACCCTTTATTGCCATCACCGCCAAAGCCGCTGCAGCGTTTCCCCGGGCTTCCCCCGCTTGCGCGGGATCTCCGGTACGTTGACATGATTACCCCGTACGATGTCTAATAATGGGTTTCCCCGAAACCATTTTCAGGATCGATCATGAAGCGCACCTATCAACCGTCGAAAACGCGGCGCCAGCGTACACATGGATTCCGCGTGCGCATGAAAACGCGCGGCGGCCGCGCTGTCATCCGTGCACGCCGCGCCAAAGGGCGGGCCCGCCTCAGCGTTTGACCAATCCCCGGGGTTGCAGCCGTGGCAAGCCGGTTTGCCTGACGGGCCCGGCGCAGTTTGAGGCGGTGCTTGCCGCCGGCCGCCGTTTGGGCAGCCGTTGCTTCGTGGCCAGGGCCATTCCGAATGCCGGTTGCGGTGCCCGCCTGGGACTGATTGTCGGCAAGAAGGCCGCGCCGCGTGCAGTGGATCGCAACCGTGTCAAACGTCTGGTGAGGATCGTTCACCGCCAGTTTTTACAGGAACTGGATGCGCTGGATGTAGTGGTGCAGTTGCGCAGCAGCCCCCGTGGCCGCGACAACGCGTCACTGTTCAAGGAACTTCAGGATTTGTTGCGTGGACTGCAGGTTAAGGCTGGATAACCGCGGTTCTCGACAAAGAAAAGACGCTTATGGACTCACAACGGCTGGTTCTCTTCTTTGTGTTCACCATGTCGGTGTTCCTGCTCTACGAATCGTGGCAGCGCGATCAGCAGTCGGCTGCCCGCTCCGCAGCTCCCGCCACGGTTTCGCCCACGCCGACGCCATCGGCCGCACCGGCACCCGCCGTTCCCGGCGCTGTGCCTGCACCAACCGCCTTGCTGCAACCCAATGCCGCCGCGCCTGTCGCCGCGACCGTTTCGGACGGAGGCCAGATACTGAAGGTCGAGACCGATCTTTATCGGGCCCAGATCAGCACCACGGGCGGCGATCTGGTGCGGCTGGAATTGCTCAAGCACGGCGGCACGCTGGATCGCAACAAGGAATTCGTCCTGTTCGACCGCTCCAAGGACCATGTCTACATCGCGCAATCCGGACTGATCGGTAGCGGGCTGCCCAATCACCAGAACGCCTACGTCGCCAAAGCCACGGAATTCCGCCTGGCCGACAACGCCAATGACCTGGAAATCCGGCTTGAGGCGGCAGGCGACGTCAAGGCGGCGAAAATCTACCGTTTCCGCCGCGACAGCTACGTCATTGATGTCGTCCACGAAGTCAGCAACACCACGGCGGAGCCGATTCCGGCGCATGCCTATTTTCAGCTGGTGCGGGATTCGAAACCGCCTGAGGGTGATTCGGCGATGGTTCCGACCTATACCGGCGCCGCGGTATATACCGAAAAGGAAAAATTCCAAAAGGTTGCTTTCAGCGACATCGAAAAAGACAAAGCCCCCTATCCGAAAACAGCCAATGATGGCTGGATCGGCATGCTGCAGCATTATTTCCTCGGCGCCTGGCTGCCAAAAGACGGGACACCACGCGAGTACTACACCCGGCAGGTGCCGCAGGGACTTTATGCGGCGGGCGTCATCGTTCCCGTCGGGACGCTGGCGCCTGGCGCCACGGCGACTGTGGCGATGCCGCTCTATGCCGGCCCGCAGGAGCAGGAGAAACTCGCAGCGCTGGCCAAGGGCCTGGATCTAGCGGTTGACTATGGCTGGCTGACGGTGATCGCGGCGCCGCTGTTCTGGGTATTGCAGTGGGTGCACGGCTGGACCGGCAACTGGGGCGTGGCGATTATCATCCTGACCATCCTGATCAAGCTGATCTTTTATCCGCTGTCGGAAGCAAGTTACCGCTCGATGGCAAAAATGCGTGTCGTAGCGCCGAAGATGCAGCGCCTGAAGGAACAGTATGGCAATGATCGTCAGCGCATGCAGCAGGCAATGATGGAGCTTTACAAAACCGAGAAAATCAATCCGCTCGGCGGCTGCCTGCCGATCCTGGTGCAGATTCCCGTGTTCATCGCGCTGTACTGGGTGCTGCTCGCCAGTGTCGAGATGCGCCAGGCGCCGTTTGCGCTGTGGATCAAGGACCTCTCGGTGCCGGATCCCTGGTTCATCCTGCCCATCCTGATGGGTGCGACCATGATCATCCAGACCCGCCTCAATCCGGTGCCCCCGGATCCGGTGCAGGCCAAGGTCATGAAGATCATGCCCATCGCGTTCAGCATTTTCTTTTTCTTCTTCCCGGCGGGCCTGGTGCTGTATTGGCTGGTCAACAATATCCTGTCGATTGCGCAGCAGTGGCACATCAACGGGGTGCTGGAACGCGCCGCGAAGCAGGCCAAGCCGAAGTCCTGAACGCCGGCCTTGGGCTGCGGCGCTATACTCGCCGCGCATGATACGCCGTGACACCATCGCTGCGATTGCCACCGCACCGGGGCGGGGCGGCGTCGGCATCGTGCGTGTCTCGGGCGGCGATCTGCAGCGTTTCGCCGCCGGGCTGGCGACACGCCAGCCGGTCGAGCGCCGCGCCGTATTCACGTCGTTTCTGGATGCTGCCGGCACCGCCATTGACGATGGACTGCTGCTTTATTTTGCTGCGCCACATTCATACACCGGCGAGGATGTGCTGGAGTTGCAGGGCCATGGCGGAATGGTGGTCATGCGCCAGCTGTTGCAGCGCTGCCTTGAGCTGGGCGCCCGCCTGGCAAGACCCGGCGAATTTACCGAGCGCGCCTATCTCAACGGCCGCATGGATCTGACCCAGGCCGAGGGCGTTGCGGATCTGATCGATGCTTCGACGACAACTGCTGCACGCGCTGCATTGCGCTCCCTGAAGGGTGATTTTTCGAAATTAATACAAGGACTTACGGATAAAGTTATCGCCCTGCGCATGCTGCTGGAGGCGACCCTGGATTTTCCGGAGGAGGAAGTCGAGTTCCTGACGGCAGGGCGGGCTGCCGAAAAGCTGGCGGAGATTCGTAATGAACTGGCGGCGACACTGGTGGCAACGCGGCAGGGCAGCCTGCTGCGAGACGGAGTGCAGGCGGTACTGATCGGTGCGCCCAACGTCGGCAAGTCGAGCCTGCTCAACCGCTTTGCCGGGGAGGAGGTGGCAATTGTCACCGACACACCGGGCACAACCCGGGACGCGTTGCGCGAGCAGATCGACATTGATGGCATGCCGGTGCATATCATTGATACCGCGGGCCTGCGCGAGACCGAGGATCCCGTCGAACGGATAGGCATCGACCGGACCTGGGCAATGGTGATGAAGGCCGACCTGGCGCTGGTGGTTTGCGATGCCCGCGGTGGCGACGCTGAAGCCGAGCACGCGATTCTCGAACGCTTGCCAGTGGATCTGCCGCGGATCCGCATCCTTAACAAGATAGACTTGGCTGGGTACCCATCAAGGCGGGAAGCCGGCTCCGGCGAGGAACGCATTTGGCTCTCGGCGAAAACCGGTGCCGGCCTGGAACTCCTGAACAAGGCGATCTGGGATCATGCCGGCTGGCACCCGTCAGGGGAGGGCCTGTTCACTGCCCGGGCGCGTCATGTCGAGGCCTTGAAGGACGCGCAGCGCCACCTGGCTGCTGCGGCGGAACTGACCCGGCAGCTTGAGCTTTATGCTGAAGAATTGCGGTTGGCGCATGAAGCGCTGGGCGCCATTACCGGTGAATTCACGCCTGACGACCTGCTGGGCGAAATCTTTTCCAGGTTCTGCATCGGCAAATAAGACTGCCGGGAGGTTCCACGTGAAACCTCCCCGCTCCGATTCCGGGCTTCCAGTCACTGTTTCACGTGAAACACAGGCTGCCGCAGCTTTCGCCGGTCCGGCAACTGAGCTATCATGCGCGCCCGGCTTCGATCCCGTCCGGCCATGGTGCCTCCGGCTGCGAAAAATGACGCAATTCCCTGAAAAATTTGACGTAATCGTCATCGGTGGCGGTCATGCCGGCACCGAAGCCGCACTCGCCAGCGCGCGCATGGGTTGCCGCACGCTGCTGCTGACGCACAGTATCGAGACGCTGGGTCAGATGTCCTGCAATCCCTCCATCGGCGGCATCGGCAAGGGCCACCTGGTGAAGGAAGTCGATGCGCTGGGCGGGGCGATGGCGGCGGCCACCGATGAAGCCGGCATCCAGTTCCGCATCCTCAATTCGCGCAAGGGTCCGGCGGTACGTGCGACCCGTGCCCAGGCCGACCGCGTGCTCTACCGCCAGGCCATCCGCAGCCGTATCGAGAACCAGCCGAATCTGAGCGTGTTTCAGCAAGCGGTCGATGACCTGATCGTGCAGGGGGACCGCGTGACCGGTGTGGTGACCCAGATCGGCCTGCGTTTCGAGGCGCGTGCCGTGGTGCTGACCGCGGGCACCTTCCTGTCCGGCCTGATCCACGTCGGCCTGCAGAATTACCAGGGCGGCCGTGCCGGTGATCCGCCCTCGGTCAGCCTGGCGGCGCGCCTGCGCGAACTGAAACTGCCGGTGGGGCGCCTGAAAACCGGCACGCCGCCGCGCATCGACGGCCGCAGCATCGACTTCAGTGTCATGACCGAGCAGCCCGGAGATGACCCGGCGCCGGTGTTTTCCTTCCTCGGGCGCCGCGAGCAGCATCCGCGCCAGCTGCCGTGCTGGATCACCCATACCAACGAGCGCACGCACGAGGCAATCCGCGGCGGGCTCGACCGCTCACCGATGTTTACCGGTGTCATCGAGGGTGTGGGGCCGCGTTACTGTCCGTCGATCGAGGACAAGATCCACCGTTTTGCCGACAAGACCTCGCACCAGATCTTCCTCGAGCCCGAGGGTCTGACGGTGCACGAGTATTATCCCAACGGCATTTCGACCAGCCTGCCCTTCGACGTGCAACTGGCAGTGGTGCGCTCGATCCGGGGGCTGGAGCAGGCGCATATCACCCGGCCCGGCTATGCGATCGAATACGATTATTTCGATCCGCACGGGCTCAAGGCCTCGCTGGAAACCAAGGCAATCGGCGGCCTGTTTTTCGCTGGCCAGATCAACGGCACGACGGGTTACGAGGAAGCCGCAGCCCAGGGGCTGCTGGCAGGCATCAATGCCGGTCTGCAGGTCAGAGGCCGCGAAGCCTGGTCGCCGACCCGCGACCAGGCCTACCTCGGTGTGCTGGTCGACGACCTGATCACCCGCGGCGTGTCCGAGCCTTACCGCATGTTCACCAGTCGTGCCGAATACCGGCTGTCCTTGCGCGAAGACAATGCCGATCTGCGGCTGACCGAAGTTGGCCGCCGTCTCGGCGTCGTCGATGATCGGCGCTGGGAATCGTTCGAACGCAAGCGTGAAGCGATTGCCCGCGAGCAGGAACGGTTGAAATCGACCTGGGTTAATCCACGGCAGCTCACGGAACAGCAAGCAATTGATTTTATTGGTAAAAATATAGAACGTGAGTATTCACTGTCAGATCTGCTGCGGCGCCCGGAGGTAAGCTACACCAGCTTGATGGCCTTGCCTGGCGCCGGGACCGGCGTCGACGATCCGCAGGTTGCGGAACAAGTGGAAATCCAGGCCAAGTATCAGGGCTACATCGAACGCCAGCGGACCGAGATCGAGCATAGGGCGCAGCAGGACCAATTGCGCCTGCCGGCCGAACTCGACTATACGCAGGTGCGCGGACTGTCGATCGAAGTCCAGCAGAAACTGAATCGTGCCAAACCCGAAACCATCGGCCAGGCCTCGCGTGTTTCCGGCGTCACGCCGGCGGCAATTTCAGTGCTGCTGGTGCATCTCAAACGCATTTCCGCTGTCCTGCAGAAAAGCGCATGAGCCTCGCGGACGAACTGGCCGCGGGCATCCGGGCGCTCGGATTGGACATTGCCGCCGCAGCCCAGCAGCGCATGCTCGATTTCCTCGCGCTGATCCAGAAATGGAACAAGGCCTACAACCTGACCGCGGTACGTGAACCGCAGAAAATGCTGACCCACCATCTGCTTGATTCGCTGGCGGTGCTGCCGCATTTGCGCGGGCCGCGGGTGCTCGATGTCGGTACCGGCGCCGGACTGCCCGGTATCCCGCTGGCGCTGGCGCGCCCGGAGTGGCAGTTCACGCTGCTCGATTCCAGCCACAAGAAAACGACGTTTCTGCGCCAGGCGATCATCGAACTGCAGCTCGGCAACGTCGAAATCGTTTGTGAACGCGTTGAAACTTGGGCTGCGCCGCAGTCCTTCGATACCGTGGTGTCGCGCGCGTTTTCTGATGTCGCGGAATTCATCGCCCTTGCCGGGCGGCTGTGTGCAAAGGATGGCGTCGTGATTGCAATGAAGGGGGTTTATCCCCACGAGGAACTGGCGCAGCTGCCACAGGCATTCCGCCTCTGCGGCGTCGTACCGCTGCAGGTGCCGGGCCTCGGCGCCGAGCGCCATGCCGCGCTGCTGCAACCGGCGGGGGCGGCATGACCCGCATCATCGCCATCACCAATCAGAAGGGAGGCGTCGGTAAAACCACGACCGGCGTCAATCTTGCGGCGAGCCTCGCGGCGACCCAACGCAGGGTATTGCTGGTGGATCTCGACCCGCAGGGCAATGCGACAATGGGCAGCGGCATTGACAAGCGCGCGCTCGAAGCCACGGTGTACCAGGTGCTGCTCGGCGAAAAAACGGTTGCCGACGTGCGCCAGCGCGCTCAGGCCGGATATGACGTGCTGCCGGCCAATCGTGAACTGGCCGGCGCCGAAGTCGAACTGATCGAAATCGAGCAGCGTGAAACGCGGCTGAAGGACGCGCTGGCCGAAGTTATCCCCGAGTACGATTTCATCCTGATCGACTGTCCTCCCGCACTGAATCTTCTGACCGTCAATGGACTGACGGCGGCGCAGGCGGTGATGATTCCGATGCAGTGCGAGTACTACGCGCTGGAAGGTTTATCCGACCTTGTCGGCACCATCAAGCGCGTGCGCGCCCATCTCAATCCCGCGCTCGAAATCGAGGGCCTGTTGCGTACCATGTACGACCCGCGCAACACACTGGCGCAGCAGGTGTCGGCGCAGCTGCTGCAGCACTTCGGCGACAAGGTCTACCGCACGGTGATTCCGCGCAATGTGCGCTTGGCCGAGGCGCCCAGCCACGGACTGCCGGCGCTGGAATTTGACCGCAGCTCCAAGGGGGCTCAGGCCTACCTGGCGCTGGCTGGCGAAATGCTCAACCGGGAATCTGATTAAGTATCTGATTATAAAGGATTTTATGGTCAAGCCAAAAGGACTGGGGCGCGGCCTCGATGCATTGCTCGGCGGTGGTGATGATGCGCCTCCCCGTGTCGCCGCCGGAGATACCGTGACTTCACTGCCGGTCGCTGCATTGCAGCCAGGTAAGTACCAGCCGCGCACGCGGATGGACCAGGAAGCGCTCGACGCGCTGGCCGCTTCGATCAAGGTCCAAGGCGTGATGCAGCCGATCCTGGTACGGCCGGTAGGCAACGGCAAGCACGAAATCATTGCCGGCGAGCGACGCTGGCGGGCGGCGCGTATTGCAGGATTGTCCAGTGTGCCGGTGCTGGTGCGCGCCGTGCCCGATCAGCAGGCACTCGCGGTGGCACTGATCGAGAATATCCAGCGCGAAGACCTCAACGCGCTGGAAGAGGCCGTCGGCATCGAGCGCCTGATCAAGGAGTTTGCATTGACGCACCAGGCTGTGGCCGATGCCATCGGCAAGTCGCGGGCTGCAGTGACCAATTTGCTGCGCCTGCTCGAGCTGGCGCCGCCGGTGAAAACGCTGCTTGGCGAGGGTCGTATTGAAATGGGTCATGCCCGCGCACTGCTGGCTTTGCCGGTGGAACGCCAGATTGCCCTGGCGAGGGAGGTTGCGGAACAGGGCTGGTCGGTGCGCGAGGTCGAACGCCGCGTCGGTACGGCGATGACCTCAAAGCCGGCCGCACGCCGGCCGCAGCGTCAGGACCGTGACGTGGCTCGGCTGGAAGACGAGGTCTCCGCCCGTCTTGGCACCCCGGTAAAAATCAAAAGCGGCGGGCGCAAAGGCAGCGGCCAACTGGTCATCACCTATCGGTCACTGGATCAACTGGATGTTCTGCTGGCCAGGCTGAAATAGGATTCGGCCGAGAACAAAATTGACGCCGGCAAGCGGCGGGCAGTAAAATTGAAAGATTTCTATCCCTAGATATTGCGGTGCGGCAGCGCAGTTTAACCGAGAGCAGGTCCGAT
The DNA here is from genome assembly GCA_019635015.1 of Burkholderiales bacterium. Taxonomy (GTDB): domain Bacteria; phylum Pseudomonadota; class Gammaproteobacteria; order Burkholderiales; family SG8-41. The sequence continues at coordinate 38,310 of JAHCAG010000003.1, forward strand.
TCCGGTTGCGGCGCTGCAAAACAGGGGGCGGCTGCATGACGACGGTAGCCAGAGTCTTGGTTCTGCAACTGGTGTTGTCGATCATGGTTGCTGTTGGCGCCGGGATCCTGTGCGGCGCGCCGGCGGCAAAGGCAGCAATGTTGGGTGGTGGCAGTGCACTGGCGGGGACTCTGGCGTATGCCGGATGCCAGCGCATGGTTACGGGCAGCAATGCCTCGCAGCTGATATGGGGGCATGTTGCCGGCGAGGCGGCCAAGGTGCTGGTGGCCTTGGGCTTGCTGGCCGTCGTGCTGGTGGCCGATCCTGGTCACGCCGCGGCCGGCCTTGCCGGATTCGGTGCGACCTTGCTGGCGTATCCCTTGGCGATTTTTTGGTTGAACAAGTAAAAAAGACGAACGCAACAGACATGGCTGCCGAAGCACCCCAGAACGCGAGCGAATACATTGGTCACCACCTGACGAATCTCCGGGTGGGCGAAGGTTTCTGGACCTTCCATATCGATACCATCCTGATGGGCTGGTTTACCGGCCTGCTCGGGCTTGGCGCCTTCTACCTGATTGCGCGCGGCGCAACCTCGGGTGTTCCGGGGCGGGTACAGGGTTTCATCGAACTGCTGGTCGAATTCGTCGATGACACCGTCAAGGGGGTATTTCCCGGGGACCGCAAGTTTCTCGCACCGCTGGCGCTGACGATCTTCGTCTGGGTGTTCATGATGAACGCGATGGACCTGCTGCCCATAGACTGGGTGGCGACCCTCACCGGTGCGAGCGGCCTGTCCTACTGGAAGGCGGTGCCGACCACCGATCTCAACACCACCTTCGCCATGTCGCTGACGATATTCTTCCTGACGATCTTCTTCAGCATCAAGGCCAAAGGGGCCGGCGGCTTCGCGCACGAACTGTTCACTGCGCCTTTCGGCAACAACCCGCTGCTGTGGATTCCCAATCTTGCGCTGAACATCATCGAGTACGTGGCCAAGCCGGTTTCGCTCGCCATGCGGCTGTTCGGCAACATGTATGCCGGTGAACTGATATTCATGCTGCTGGGGGTCATGGGCACCCTGGCCGCCCTGTCCCTTGGCGGAATGCTTGCCGGCGCCGCTGCAGGCATCCTGTATTGGGCCTGGGCCGTGTTTCACATCCTGATCATCCTGCTGCAGGCCTTCATTTTCATGATGCTGTCATGCGTCTACATCGCCATGGCGCACGAGCACCACTGAATCAAGCCCGTTTTTACACTTTGCAATTACTACCTGTCCGAAAGAAAGGGAACACAAAATGGAACAATACGCCGCCATCATCCAAGGCTACACCGCGCTGGGCATTGGCATCATCATCGGCTTCGGTGCCATTGGCGCCTGTATCGGCATCGGCATCATGGGCTCGAAGTTCCTCGAAGCGGCTGCCCGCCAGCCGGAACTGATCCCCCAGCTGCAGAAATTCATGTTCCTGCTGGTCGGCCTGATCGACGCCGCGTTCCTGATCGGCGTCGGTATCGCCATGTTCTTCGGCTTTGCCAATCCGCTGCTCGGCGTCCTCGCCAAGTAATTTTTCCCGACAGGGGCACAGCATGAATATCAACGCCACCCTGTTCGTCCAGGCACTGTCGTTCGCGGCGCTGATCTGGTTCACGGTCCGCTTCGTGTGGCCGATGATCACCGACGCAATGGACGAACGCACCAAGCGTATCGCCGATGGGCTGGCTGCCGCCGAAGCCGGCAGGCAGTCGCTGGAGCTCTCGTCCAGGCAGGCCGACGAGGCGATTGCCCAGGCCCGCGGCCGGGCTGCAGAAATCGTCGCCCAGGCCGAAAAACGTGCCAGCCAGATGATCGAGGAAGCGAAAGTGTCGGCGAAGACCGAGGGCGAACGCCTGGTTGCCGGCGCCAAGGCTGAAATCGAGCAGGAAGCGGCGCGTGCCCGCGAGACGCTGCGCAGCCAGGTTGCCGCACTGGCCGTGGCCGGTGCCGAGCAGATCCTCAGGCGCGAAGTTGACGCCAAGGCCCATGCCGACCTGATTGCCGCCGTGCAGAAACAGCTCTGATCCCATGGCCGAACCCGTCACCATCGCCCGTCCCTACGCCGAAGCCGCATTCAGGCTCGCCCGCGAGCAGAATGCCCTGCCGGCCTGGTCGGACGCGCTGGATCTGATTGCCGCAGTGGTCGCCGATCCGCAGGTCGCCGCGCTGATCGGCGCGCCCCAGGTCGGCACCGTGCAGCTTGAAGGCATCATCATCGGCGCAATCGGCAAGCAACTCTCCGGCGAAGCGCGCAATTTGGTGCAGGTGCTGGCGCAGAATCGCCGGCTGAGCCTGATGCCGCAGATCGTCGAGCTGTTCGGGGCGCTGCGCCGCGAGCACGAAGGCGCAATGGAAGCGACCGTGATGTCCGCGCTGCCGGTGGACGATGCCCAGCTGAAGACGCTGGTCGCTGCGCTGGAAAAGAAATACGGCCGCAAGATCACGGCCAGAGTCGAACTCGATCCGCAACTCATCGGCGGCCTGAAGATCATGGTCGGCGACAAAGTCATCGATGCAACGGTGCGCGGCAGGCTGGATGCCATGGCCGCCGCGCTGACCCACTAGGAGCAACACCATGCAACTGAATCCTTCCGAGATCAGTGAACTCATCAAGAGCCGGATCCAGAATCTGGCGGGGACCACCGAAGCGCGTACCCAGGGCACCGTGATCTCGGTGACCGACGGCATCTGCCGCATCCACGGCCTTGCCGACGTGATGCAGGGCGAGATGCTGGAATTCCCGAAGAACACCTTCGGCCTTGCGCTGAACCTCGAGCGCGACTCGGTCGGCGCGGTGATTCTGGGCGAATACGAGCACATTTCCGAAGGCGACACCGTCAAGACCACGGGCCGCATTCTCGAAGTGCCGGTCGGCCCCGAACTGATCGGCCGCGTCGTCAATTCGCTGGGCCAGCCGATCGACGGCAAGGGCCCGGTCAACGCCAAGATGACGGACGTGATCGAGAAGGTTGCGCCGGGCGTGATTGCACGGAAATCCGTGTCGCAGCCGGTGCAGACCGGCCTCAAGTCGATCGACTCGATGGTGCCGGTCGGCCGCGGCCAGCGCGAGCTGATCATCGGCGACCGCCAGACCGGCAAGACCGCGGTCGCGCTCGACACCATCATCAACCAGAAGGGCAAGGATCTGATCTGCATCTACGTCGCGATCGGCCAGAAGGCCTCTTCGATCAAGAACGTGGTGCGCAAGCTCGAGGAACACGGCGCGATGGACTACACCATCGTTGTTGCCGCCTCGGCCTCCGAATCCGCGGCGATGCAGTTCATCGCGCCCTACTCCGGCTGCACCATGGGCGAATATTTCCGCGATCGCGGCCAGGACGCGCTGATCATTTATGACGATCTGACCAAACAGGCCTGGGCCTACCGCCAGGTGTCGCTGCTGCTGCGCCGTCCGCCCGGCCGCGAAGCCTATCCCGGCGACGTGTTCTACCTGCACTCGCGCCTGCTGGAGCGCGCCGCGCGCGTGAACGAGGAGTACGTGGAGAACTTCACCAAGGGCGCGGTCAAGGGCAAGACCGGTTCGCTGACCGCGCTGCCGGTGATCGAGACCCAGGCCGGCGACGTGACCGCCTTCGTGCCGACCAACGTGATCTCGATCACCGACGGCCAGATCTTTCTCGAGACCGACCTCTTCAACGCCGGCATCCGTCCCGCGATCAACGCCGGCATTTCGGTATCGCGTGTCGGCGGCGCGGCGCAGACCAAGATCATCAAGAAGCTGGGCGGCGGCGTGCGTCTGGCGCTGGCGCAGTATCGCGAGCTGGCGGCCTTCGCGCAGTTTGCCTCCGACCTCGACGAAGCCACCCGCAAGCAGCTGGAGCGCGGCCGCCTGGTCACCGAGCTGATGAAGCAGCCGCAGTACGAACCGCTGCAGGTCTGGGAAATGGCGCTGACGCTGTTTGCGGTCAACGGCAGCCACCTCGACGATGTCGATGTCAAGAAAGCCCTGGCTGCCGAGCGTTCGATGCGCGACTACATCAAGGCCAAATACGGCGATCTGGTGAAACGCATCGAGGACAGCAAGGATCTGTCCAAGGACGATGAAGAGAAGCTGACCGCGGCAATCAAGGACTGGAAGCAGAACGGTTCTTATTGAACGCCAGCAATAGTCAATTAATCGTTTAAAAACAAATACTCAAGACATGGCCGGCTCGAAGGAAATCCGCACCAAGATCAAGAGCGTGCAGAACACGCGCAAGATCACCAAGGCGATGGAAATGGTCGCGGCCTCGAAAATGCGCCGCGCACAGGAACGCATGCGCTCCTCGCGTCCGTACAGCGAGAGGATCCGCAACGTTGCCGCGCACATCAGCCATGCCAACCCGGAGTACCGCCATCCCTTCCTGGTGGACCGCAACTCGGGCAAACGCATCGGCCTGATCGTGGTCACCACCGACAAGGGCCTCTGCGGCGGCCTCAATACCAATGCCCTGCGCCTCGCCCTGAACAAGATCAAGGAATGGGAAGCCCAGGGTGAGGAAATCGAAGTCTGCGCGCTGGGCAACAAGGGCCTGGGTTTCATGCAACGCCTCGGCGCCACAGTGACATCACAGGTAACCGGGCTCGGCGACAAGCCGCACATGGAAAAGCTGATCGGTGCGGTGAAGATCATGCTCGATGGTTACACCCGGGACCGTTTTGACCGGCTGATGATCGTCTACACCCGTTTCATCAACACCATGAAACAGGAGGCGGTGGTGGAGCAACTGCTGCCGCTGTCGGGCGAAGCGCTGGGTGCGCCGGAAGGTTCCTGGGATTACATCTACGAACCGGATCCCAAGGTCGTGCTCGACCAGGTGCTGACGCGTTATGTCGAGACCCTGATTTACCAGGGTGTTGCCGAAAACATGGCCTCCGAGCAGTCGGCGCGGATGGTGGCGATGAAGGCCGCTTCGGACAACGCCGGCAAGGTGATTGACGAATTGACACTGATTTACAACAAGACTCGACAGGCTTCGATTACCAAGGAGCTGTCGGAGATCGTCGCCGGTGCGGCAGCGGTCTGATTGTTTGACGACATTTTGATTTAGGGATTGACCATGAGCCAGGGAAAAATCGTTCAGTGCATCGGCGCGGTGATCGACGTCGAGTTTGCCCGCGACCAGATGCCGCATATCTATGACGCGCTGAAAATGGACGGCAGCGAACTGACGCTGGAAGTCCAGCAGCAGCTCGGCGACGGCATCGTGCGCACCATCGCGCTGGGCTCCTCCGACGGCCTGCGCCGCGGCATGATGGTGACCAATACCGGGGCGCCGATCATGGTGCCGGTCGGCCCGAAAACGCTGGGACGCATCATGGACGTGCTGGGCCGTCCGATCGACGAAGTCGGCCCCATCGGCTCCGACAAGACGATGTCGATCCACCGCAAGGCGCCGACCTACGAAGAGCTGTCGCCGTCGACCGACCTGCTGGAAACCGGCATCAAGGTGATTGACCTGGTGTGCCCGTTTGCCAAGGGCGGCAAGGTCGGCCTGTTCGGCGGCGCCGGCGTCGGCAAGACCGTGAACATGATGGAACTGATCAACAACATCGCCAAGGCGCACTCGGGCCTGTCGGTGTTCGCCGGCGTCGGTGAGCGCACCCGCGAAGGCAATGACTTCTACCACGAGATGATGGATGCCGGCGTCGTCAACAAGGATGACCTGGCAAAATCGAAAGTGGCGATGGTCTACGGCCAGATGAACGAGCCGCCGGGCAACCGCCTGCGCGTGGCGCTGACCGGCCTGACCATGGCCGAAGCTTTCCGCGACGAGGGTCGCGACGTGCTGTTCTTCGTCGACAACATCTACCGCTACACACTGGCCGGCACCGAAGTCTCGGCGCTGCTCGGCCGGATGCCGTCGGCGGTGGGTTACCAGCCGACACTGGCCGAGGAAATGGGCCGCCTGCAGGAACGCATCACCTCGACCAAGACCGGCTCAATCACCTCCATCCAGGCCGTGTACGTGCCGGCGGACGACCTGACCGATCCCTCGCCTGCAACCACTTTCGGCCACCTGGATTCGACCGTGGTGCTGTCGCGAGACATCGCCTCGCTGGGCATCTATCCCGCGGTGGATCCGCTGGATTCGACCTCGCGCCAGCTTGACCCGCATGTCGTCGGTGAAGAACACTACAACACTGCGCGCGCGGTGCAGGCCACGCTGCAGCGCTACAAGGAACTGCGCGACATCATCGCGATTCTGGGCATGGATGAACTGTCGCCGGAAGACAAGCTGGCGGTGTCCCGCGCACGGAAAATCCAGCGTTTCCTGTCGCAGCCGTTCAGCGTTGCCGAGGTGTTCACCGGCTCGCCGGGCAAATACGTGTCGCTCAAAGACACCATCAAGGGCTTCAAGATGATCGTCAGCGGCGAGTGCGACGCGCTGCCGGAGCAGGCCTTCTACATGGTCGGCGGCATCGAGGAAGCATTCGAGAAGGCGAAGACCCTGCAGTAACGGGCAAGGAAACCGGCAATGGCTGAAGCAGTTCATACCATGCACGTTGATGTCGTCAGTGCGGAAGAGCAGATCTACTCCGGCGAAGCGGAGTTTGTCGTGCTGCCGGGTGAAGCCGGCGAACTCGGCATTTATCCGCGGCATACTCCACTGATCACCCGCATCCGGCCCGGCGAAGTGCGCATCAAGCCGGCGGGCGGCGGCGCCGAAGAGTTCATCTTCGTCGCCGGCGGCATACTCGAAGTGCAGCCGAAGGTTGTCACCGTGCTGGCCGATACCGCGATCCGCGGCGCCGATCTTGACGAAGCCAAGGCCACCGAAGCGCTGAAGCAGGCGGAGGAAGCACGCAAGAACGCCCAGGGCAAACAGGAAGTCGCCACCGTCGAAGCCGAACTGGCGATGCTGGCGGCCCAGCTTGCGGCAATCCGCAAGCTGCGCGGCAGGCGCTGAGCGCGGATACCCGGAACCCCAAGGGCGGCTGCGGCCGCCCTTTTGTTTTGCGGCAAGTTTTCGGAGGGCAGCACCGGTTGCCGCCCGCCTTCATGCGATAATTTTCAGATGCGATTCCAGGTCGTCATACTCGCGGCAGGCAAAGGCAAGCGGATGAACTCCGAGCTGCCCAAGGTGCTGCATCCGCTGGCCGGCAGGCCGCTGCTGGCGCATGTGATTGCCACCGCGCACGAGCTGGCGGCAGAACGCATCTGCATCGTGCACGGCCATGGTGGCGAACAGGTGCGGAAGGCAGTGAGCGGCGACAATCTGGTGTTTGCGCTGCAGGAACCCCAGCTCGGCACCGGACACGCCGTGCAGCAGGCCCTGCCGCAGCTGACAGCGGCCCCTCTGACACTGGTGCTCTACGGCGACGTGCCGCTGGTGCGCGCGGACACGCTGCGCGGCCTGCTCGAGGTTGCCGGCAAGGGAGTTGCGATATTGACCGCGGTGCCGGAAGACCCGGCGGGTTATGGCCGCATCCTGCGCAACAAGGCGAAACGCGTGACGGGCATTGTCGAGCAGAAGGATGCCACTGCCGCACAACGTAAAATCCGCGAAATCAACACCGGAATCATGGCATTGCCGACGGCAAAGCTGAAACAATGGCTGCCGAAGCTGCGCAACAAAAATGCCCAGGGCGAGTACTACCTGACCGACGTGGTTGCGTTGGCGGTGAAGGATCGCATTCCGGTGATCGGGGTCAAGGCGGCCGATGCCGACGAGACCGAGGGCGTCAACAGTCGCGTCCAGCTGGCACAGCTGGAACGCCTCTACCGGCAGCGCCAGGCCACCCGGCTGCTCGAAGCCGGCGTCACGCTGACTGATCCCGCCCGGATCGATGTCCGCGGCACGCTGGCCTGCGGCCGCGATGTCGCGATCGACGTCAATGCCGTGTTCGAGGGCGCGGTGGAGCTGGCCGACGGCGTCAGCGTCGGCGCCCACTGTGTGTTGAAGGATGTTGCCATCGGCCCCGGCACCCGCATCGAGCCTTTCTGCCATCTCGACGGTGCGCGCATCGGTGCCGGTTGCCGCATCGGCCCCTATGCACGCATCCGGCCCGGCGCAACACTCGCGGCCGATGTGCATATCGGCAATTTCGTCGAGGTCAAGGCCAGCGACATCGGCGAAGGTTCGAAGGCTAACCATCTGGCCTATGTCGGCGATTCGACGGTCGGCCGCAATGTCAATATCGGCGCCGGCACGATCACCTGCAATTACGACGGCGTCAACAAGCACCGCACGGTGATCGAGGACGATGTGCACATCGGTTCCGACGTGCAGCTGGTGGCGCCGGTGCGCGTGGCCCGCGGTGCCACGGTGGGTGCGGGGACTACGGTGTGGAAAGACACGCCCCCCGGCGGCCTGGTGCTGAATCCGAAAGACCAGCAACACCGCGCCGGCTGGCAACGGCCGCGCAAGGCGCCGAAAAAAACCTGAACGGGAGCCCCTGAACATGTGCGGCATCGTCGGTGCCATCGCCCAGCGCGATGTCGTGCCCATACTGATCGAAGGCCTCAAGCGCCTGGAATACCGCGGCTACGATTCGGCCGGCATCGCGGTCAACGACGGCAGCCTGAAGCGGCTGCGCAGCACCGGCCGCGTCGCCGAACTGGAGCGCATGGCGCAGACCGCCGGGGTTGGCGCCCCGCTGGGCATCGCCCACACGCGCTGGGCGACCCATGGTGTGCCTTCGGAACGCAATGCCCATCCCCATGTGTCGGGGACGATTTCGGTGGTGCACAACGGAATCATCGAAAACCACGACGAACTCCGCGCCCGGCTGCGTGCAGCGGGTTACGGCTTCCTGTCGGATACCGATACCGAGGTGATTGCCCACCTGGTGCATGAACACCGCAAGTCCTCGGCGAGCCTGTTCGAGGCCGTGCAAAAAAGTCTGCATGAGCTGGTTGGAGCCTATGCGATCGCGGTGATTGACGAGATTGACCGCGAGCATATCGTCGTCGCGCGCATGGGTGCGCCGCTGCTGCTGGGCCTGGGCGATGGCGAGAATTTTGCAGCCTCCGATGCCTCCGCGCTGGTGCAGGTGACCCCGCGCATCGTTTATCTCGAGGAAGGCGACTGTGCCGAACTTACGCATGGCCGCATCCGCATCGTCGATGCCGCCGGCCAGCCGGCGATCCGGCCCGAGCAGCGTTCGCAACTGACGGCGGAAGCAGTCGAACTCGGCCCCTACCGGCACTACATGCAGAAGGAAATCTTCGAGCAGCCGATGGCGGTGGCCAACACGCTGGAGATGGTGACCAATGCCCGTGCCGTCGCGCCTCAGCTTTTTGGCGCCGGCGCCGAAAATATTTTCAATAAAATCAATGGGTTGGTCATACTTGCCTGCGGCACGAGTTATCACGCCGGAATGGTGGCGCGTTACTGGATCGAAGCCCTGGCCGGATTGCCCTGCGCGGTCGAGATCGCCAGCGAATACCGCTACCGCGAACCGTACAACGATCCCGATACGCTGGTCGTCACCATTTCCCAGTCGGGTGAAACCGCCGACACGCTGGCTGCGTTGCAGTACGCGAAGCTGCGCGGCCACCGGCACAGCCTGTCGATCTGCAACGTGCCGGAGTCGGCGCTGGTGCGTGCCTCCGATCTGCGTTTCCTGACGCGCGCTGGTCCCGAAATCGGCGTCGCTTCGACCAAGGCGTTCACGACCCAGCTCGCTGCACTGGTGTTGCTGGCGATGGCCTTGGCCAAGCAGCGGGGACGTCTGCCCGCAGAGCGTGAAGGTGAATTGCTGCATGCCCTGCGCCATCTGCCCTCGGCGCTGAGCCATGTGCTGCAGGTGGAGCCGGCGATTGCAGCGTGGGCGGAGCTGTTCTCGCGCAAGGAACACATGCTGTTCCTGGGGCGCGGCATCCACTATCCGATTGCGATGGAAGGCGCGCTGAAGCTGAAGGAGATTTCCTACATTCACGCCGAAGCCTATGCCGCCGGCGAACTGAAACACGGCCCGCTGGCGCTGGTGGACCGCGACATGCCGGTGGTCGCCGTGGCGCCGCGCGATGCATTGCTCGAAAAACTGAAATCCAACCTGCAGGAGGTGCGCGCCCGCGGCGGCGAGCTGTATGTGCTGGCAGACCAGGATACCCGCCTGCAAAGCGATGACGGCGTCCACGTGATCCAGATGCCCGACCACGCCGGCCTGCTGTCGCCGATCCTGCATACCGTGCCTTTGCAGCTGCTGGCCTACCATACGGCGCTGCACCGCGGCACCGACGTTGACAAGCCGCGCAACCTGGCAAAGTCGGTCACGGTCGAATAGGCTGCCTGCGCGGCGCGGTGAAGCTGCGAATAGCGGCATGGTTGCCCGGTTTTTCCTTGGTTTCGGGGCCTGCTGTTATTCCTATGATGCGGGATACTGTGCATCAATCCGGGGAGCAGCATGCCGACCATCGCGGTATTCAATCAGAAGGGCGGGGTCGGCAAGACCACGACCAGCCTTAACCTTGTTGCGGCGCTGGCCCTGCTGCGCCGCAGTCCGGCCGGCATTGATCTTGATCCGCAGGGCCACCTGTCGCTCGCCAGCGGCTTCCGGCGTGTGCCGGATGAACGCAGCATGTTCGCTTTTTTTGCCGCGGGGACCCCGCTGCAGCAGCTGGTGCAGACGCTGCCTTCGGGTTGGCGCCTGATCCCGGCGGCGCTGGCCTTGTCGAAGATCGATGCGCTGCACGGGCACGATCCGCAGATTGCCGGCCGCCTGAAAGCCGGGCTACCCGCTTTCGCCGGCCCCGAAACCCCGGTGCTGATCGATTGCTGCCCGATGCTGTCGGTGCTGACGCTGAATGCGCTGGTGGCGGCGGACCGCGTGCTGATCCCCGTTTCTGCCGATTACCTGTCGCTGCAGGGCGTGCACCGCCTCAGCGCCGCGCTGGATGTGCTCGAGAAAAAGCTGGGACGCCGTTTCGAACGCAGGGTCGTGGTCACCCGCTTCGATGCGCGTCGCCGCATCGCTTTTGATGTTTACGACCGCTTGCAGCAGCATTTCGGTGCCGCAGTCTGCAATACCCGTATCGCCGAAAACGTCAGCCTTGCGGAAAGTCCGCTGCATGGCAGGAACATCTTCGAGTTTGCGCCGCAGAGCCCGGGTGCCCGCGATTACCGTTCGCTGGCGCAGGAACTGCTGGCCGCCGGATTTTTCGATCCTGCTGCGCCGCAGCCCGTGGCCGCTGTTGCCTGACGCTAGCTGCTGCGCCGCGGCTTGCGCCCGGCACGGGTGGCCAGCGGATCGTAGGCCCACCGCGGCAGCACGTGCATCAATCGGGCGATCACCGCCATCTGCCAGGGCAGTACCGCGTGGGTTTTCCGGGCATCAATGATGCCTGCCGTTTTTTTCGCAGCTGTTTCCGCAGTCATCATGAAGGGCATGCGGTAGGGATTGACTGCGGTCATCGCCGTGGCAATGTAGCCGGGGCATATCGTGATCACGGTGATGCCGCTGCCGCGCAGCTCGACGCGCAGGCTCTCCAGATAATTGATCGCCGCGGCCTTGGAGGACGAATAGGCGCCTGCGCCGGGAATGCCGCGGTACCCGGCGACGCTGGCTATGCCCACCAGCACGCCATGCCCGCGCTCCCGCATGGCCGCAACATGGGGCTGGAAGGTGTGCACCAGGCCGAGGACATTGGTGTCGAAAACATCGCGGAAGGCCTGTTCGTCCCCGGTTTCTTCGGTCAGTGTGCCGACACTGATGCCGGCGTTGGCGATGACGATATCCGGCAAGCCGTGCCGTGCAGTGATGGCCGCCGCCGCATCGCGCATCGCAGCTGCATCACGGACGTCCGCGGCATGCGCCGAACAAAGCCCGGGATAGTCGAGGGCCAGCTTTTCCAGCGCCGCAGCGCGACGGGCGATCAGGGCGACCGGAATTCCGTGACTGGCGTAATGACGGGCCAGTGCGGCACCCAGCCCGTCGGAGGCGCCGGTGATCACGATTGCGCCATGAGGCCGGACGGACATCGGAGGCCGCGTCAGCGCAGGCCGGCTTCGCTGCGAACCTTCTGCACCAGTCCGTCGGTGATGGCGACGATGGCGTCCAGCGATTCGGCCATGTTGCCGGAGGTCAGATAGCGGCCGTTGACCACCAGGGAGGGCGTGCCCGAAATCTGGTAGGCCCGGGTCAGTTTCGCCGCTTCTTCGACCCTGCGCTGCACTTCAGGCGAGTTGTAGGCCTGTTCCCAGCGTTCACGGTCGATGCCGTTGCGCGCAGCCCAGGCTGACATCACCTCCGGCTTGCTCATGTGCAGCTCTTCGGCATGGTAGCCGTGGTAGACGCGCTGATGCAGGCGCTCGGCCTCACCCAGCGCTTCCAGCGTGTAATAGATACGCGCGTGTGGTGCCCAGCTGTCGCGCAGTATTGCCGGGATGCGGCGGATCACGACATCAGCCGGCTTGCGGCTGATCCAGCGCTCCAGTGTTGGCTGAAGATTGTTGCAATGGGGGCAGCCGTACCAGAAGAAATCGATGACTTCGATGCGGCCGGCTTCGGCCACCGGCTGCGGCGTGATGACGCGGTAGTCGATCCCGGCCCGCACCGGCTTCTGCGCGGGTGCGGGCGCGGAGAAGCCCAGCCCGAGCGCGCAGGCGGCCAGTACCGCCGCCGCCCGCAGCATGATTATTTGCCGCCCCTGTTTTTGCGCGCCTCGGCGATCAGGCCGTCGATCACCTGGAAAAAGCGGTCATAGTCGACGGTGCGGTCGGCCTTGAGGGACATCGAAGGTGCGGTCAGGTAGCGGCCGTCAACCACCAGCGCCGGTGTTCCCGGGATGTCGTACTTGCGGGTCAGTTCGATCGAGCGCTGCGCCTTGCCGTTCACGCCGAAGGAGTTGTAGGTGTCGGCGAATTTCTTGCGATCCACGCCCTTGCTCGCCGCCCAGTCGAATATGGCATTGGCATCACGCAGCTGCAGTCGCTGTTTGTGCAGGGTCGCGAACATTTCCTGGTGCAGCTTGTCGATCATGCCCAGCGCTTCGATCGTGTAATAGGCGCGGGTCATCGGCAGCCAGGAGTCCTGGAACACCGCGGGCACGCGCCGGAACTCGACATCCGCCGGTTTGCGCTTGAGCCAGTTTTCCAGCGACGGCTGCAGGTTGTTGCAGTGGGGACAGCCGTACCAGAAAAATTCCAGCACTTCGATCTTGCTGCCGCTGTCGGTCGGCTGCGGCGGCTGGATCGGCGAATAGTCCTTGCCGGCGGTCAGCTGGGCATGGGCGGATGCGAAAAAGAGGCTGAGGACGGCTGCGGTGAAAATGCGCCGGGAAACGAGGGTCAGTGACATGGTTGCTCCGGTGAGGGGCGTTATTTGTCAGCGTCGCGCACCTTGATCAGCGTGGTGTCGATGCCGTTCTTTTTCAGAGTGTCCCGGGTGCGATTCAGTTCCTCGACGTTGCCGTAGGGGCCCAGACGCACCCGGTGCCAGACGCCACGATCAGGCAGAGTCGTGGTCTGGATCGAGGCCTGCACGCCGATCAGCGCCAGCCGGGCTTTCAGGTTGTCCGCATCCGGCGCGTTCTGGAAGGCACCGGCCTGCAGGTAGAAGGATTCCCGGGCCGCCGCCTTGGTTTCGCGCAGCTGCTGGTCGGTGGCCGGCTCTTCGACCCCGGGCAGGATCTTGTAGAAGTCAAAGCGGGGCTTGGCTTCTTCCGCCGGCCTGGCGGTCGCTTTGTCCGCTGCTTTCACGGGATCGGAAGCAGCCGCTTTCGGGGGCTCGGGTTTTGCCGCAGGCGCCTTGGGCTGGAAAGGCGTGGGCATCTTGTTGATGTACCAGGCGACCCCCAGCGCGACCGCCAGGCCCAGCACCAGTCCTATCAGGATGCCGGCGAACAGCGATCCACTGCTGCCGCGGGAACCGCCCTTGCGGTCATTGCCTTTGTAATCTCTGCTCACGCGCGCATCTTACATTTTTTCGGGTGCGCCCACACCCAGCAGCGCGAGCCCGTTTTTCAGCACCTGGCGCACCGCAAGCGCCAACGCGAGGCGCGCCCGCGTCAGCACCGCATCCTCGACGATGAAACGTTCGGCGTTGTAGTAGCTGTGGAATTCGCCGGCGAGTTCTTTCAGGTAAAAGGCGATGTTGTGCGGCGCGAGGTCGCGGGCCGCGCCTTCGACGATTTCCGGATACTCCATCAACTGCTTCAGCAGCGCGGCCTCATGATCGGACGCCAGTGGCGCCGTGTCGGCTGCGGCAAGCGCCGCGGTGTCGCCGCCCCACTGCGCCAGCACGCTGCAGACACGGGCGTGGGCATACTGGATGTAGTAGACCGGATTGTCGTTGCTCTGCGACTTTGCGAGATCGAGATCGAAATCGAAATGCTGGTCGCTTTTGCGCAGCACGTAGAAAAAGCGGGCGGCATCGACGCCGACATCGCCGTAGAGTTCCTCAAGCGTGACGTAGTTGCCGCTGCGCTTCCCCATGCGCACGGGTTCGCCGCCGCGGAACAATGCCACCAGCTGGATCAGCGGCACCACCAGTTTTGCGGCATCGCCGCCAAGCGCGGTGATGGCTGCTTTCACCCGCGGGATGTAGCCGTGGTGGTCGGCTCCCCAGACATCGATGATGCAGTCATAGCCGCGCTCGAGCTTGTCGGCGTGGTAGGCGATGTCGGAGGCGAAATAGGTGTAGAGGCCGTTGTCGCGACGGACCACGCGGTCCTTGTCGTCGCCGAAGGCGGTGCTGCGGAACCAGGTGGCGCTGTCGTTCTCGTAAAGCTGTCCGGCGGCCTGCAGGCGTTCGAGCGTGGCGGCAACCTTGCCGCCGGTGTACAGCGACTGCTCGGAATACCAGCGGTCGAAGGTCACGCCGAAACGCTCCAGCACATCGCGGCATTCGGCGAGCTGGCGCTCAAGCACCTGGTCGAACACGCCGCGCAATGCGTCGCCCAGCAGCGATTTCATGTTGGCGATCAACACATCCATGCGCGCTTCCTGCAGCGCCTCGGACTGCTCCGGTGTTTCGTCGCCGCGTGCCTGCGGCAGGCCGGCGAGCACGGCGGCAGCATCGCGTTCGAATGCCTTGCCCTGCTGCGCGCGCAGTTCTCCGGCACGCTGGCGTACATAGTCGCCCTGGTAACCGTTGGGCGGGAATTCGACGGCGATTCCGCCGGCCTCCAGATAACGCATCCACACGGACACCAGCAGGATGTCCATCTGGCGGCCGGCATCGTTGACGTAGAACTCGCGCTCGACGTCATAGCCGGCTGCGGCGAGGATCGCGGCGAGGCTGGCACCGTAGGCCGCGCCGCGACCATGGCCGACGTGCAGCGGCCCGGTGGGATTGGCCGACACGAACTCGACCTGGACCTTCCGTCCCGAGCCGGTGCTGCCGCAGCCATAACGTTCGCCGGCGGCGAGCACGCGTGCAACCACGCGCTGCTTGTAGGCGCGGGTCAGGAACAGGTTGATGAACCCGGCGCCGGCGATTTCGGCTTTTTCAAGATCCGGCGACGCGGGCAGCGCATCAAGAATCTGCCGGG
This sequence comes from Burkholderiales bacterium, assembly GCA_019635015.1. GTDB lineage: Bacteria > Pseudomonadota > Gammaproteobacteria > Burkholderiales > SG8-41. Next base: position 53,765 of record JAHCAG010000003.1, read on the forward strand.
CTATCACACGCGGATTGGCGCGCAGTTCCTTTGCCAGTTGCATAGCGATGTTGCAGGCGAAGTCGCCGTGCTGGGCCTGTTTCGGGCGCTCAAGGATGATGGCGGCATGGGCTGCCGGCGCGACCTGCATCAGCGCCTGGCGGAGCAGGCCGCTGAGCAGTGCGCGGGCGTCGGCGGGTGTGGCGGTCATCGGAATGTCAGTAAGAAAAGCCTGGCCGCAGTTACCGGCAGGCTTCTGTCAAGTAACTGTTTTGGCAGCGATTTTGTCTGCGGAAAAGTGGCGGATTCTAACATGACGACAGTACCGCGACTCAGAGTTCCGCAGGGTCCACGTCGAGGGCCCAGCGCACCGCCGAACTGGCGGCCGTGGCGAGCTGGGGATGCCAGGCACCGAGGAACGCACGCAGCTCCTTGCGGGAAGGGGATTGCAGCAGCAGGTGTGCGCGTTCACGGCCGGCCTTGCGCATCATGCCGGCAGGTATCGGGTCATAAACCGATACTGCGGTTGAAATGCCGCGCGCAAGGCGAGCGGCATTTTCAAGGAATTGCAGGGCAAGGTCGATGTTGCGTGATTCCGCCCGCAGCACCGCCTGGTGCATATAGGGCGGGAATCCGGCCTGGCGGCGCTCGGCGAGCAGTGCACGGGCGAAGGCATCGAAATCCTGGTTGCGCAGGGCGGCATACAGCGGATGGCCGGGGAACCGGGTCTGCACCAGCACCTGACCACGGGTGTTGCCGCGCCCCGCCCGTCCGGCCACCTGGGTGAGCAGCGCATACAGTCGTTCCGGCGCGCGGAAATCGCTGCTGTACAGCATGCTGTCGGCATTCACGATGCCGACCAGGTTGAGTTGCGGGAAATCATGGCCCTTGGCGAGGATCTGGGTGCCGACGAGAACATCGACCGCGCCGTCCCGGATGCGGTTGCGCATGTCCGGCCAGGCATCCCTGCGCCGGGTGGTGTCGCGATCGATGCGCAGGATGCGCGCTTCCGGGAGATGCTGCGCCAGCGCGGCTTCGATCCGCTGTGTCCCCTGTCCGAGCGGTGCCAGATCGGCATTACCACAATCGGGGCAGGCTACCGGTACCGCGCTGTCGTGTCCGCAGTGGTGGCAGCGCAGGCGGCGCTCGCGCAGGTGCAGCACCAGTTTGGCGGAGCAGCGCCTGCAGTCCGATGTCCAGCCGCAGCTGCCGCAGACCAGCACCGGGGCATAACCGCGGCGATTGATGAAGACCATGCTCTGCTCGCCGCGTTCGATGCGGGTCCGGATGGCTGCGATCAGCCGTCCCGACAGGCCGTCGGCCGGCTGGTCATTCTGCAGGTCGATGCAGTCAATCTGCGGCGGCAGCGCGTGGATGCGTTGCGACAGCCGCAGCAAGCGATAACGGCCATCGACGGCATTGCGGTAGGTTTCCAGCGCCGGAGTCGCCGAGCCCAGCACCACCGGCACGCCGGCCTGCCGGGCGCGGACCACGGCGAGGTCGCGCGCCGAATAGCGGAAGCCTTCGCCCTGCTTGAAGGAGCTGTCGTGTTCTTCATCGACGATGATCAGACCCGGTGTTGGCAGCGGAGCAAAAACGGCCAGCCGCGTGCCGAGGACGATGCGCGCTTTTCCGCTGCGTGCGGCCTTCCAGTGGGCTGCGCGTTCGCCGTCGGCAAGGCCGCTGTGCAGGGTGGCGACAGTCGTTCCGGGAAAACGCGTGACGACCAGCGATTGCAGCTGCGGTGTGAGGGCAATTTCCGGTACCAGCAGCAATGCCTGGGTATTCCGGGCAAGCGCGCCAGCGATGGCATGCAGATAGACCTCGGTTTTGCCGCTGCCAGTGATGCCCTGCAGCAGCAGCGGCTGGTAATGACCCAGGGAGGAGAGGATGGCGTCGACTGCCGCGGTCTGTTCTCCGTTGAGCGCTGGACCTGCCGCCGCCTGCTGGAATTCCGGCAGGGAGGGCACTGCCGGCGTCGCCGCCTGCACCCAGCCCTGCGCGATGAACACCTGCAGGGCGCTGCGCATTGCCGGACTGTCGGAGATTGTTGCATGGGGAGTCACCGGGTTGCCGCGCAACAGCGACAGCAGCCGGTGCTGTGAACGTGCCCGTGGCGGCAAGGCCGAGGCATCAATCGCAGCGCCCTCCGGCGTCAGCGCGTAAGCCGCCGGCGCCGGGTCGCGGCTGCGTACCCGGCGCAAGGCGGCCGGCACGGTGGCCATGACTGCGGCGCCGAGCGGATGCAAGTAGTAATCCGCGGCAAATTCCAGCAGCCTGAGATCGGCCTTGCCGAGCAGCGGTTGTTCGTCCAGCACGCGAATGGCGTGTTTCAGGCCGGCGGGCGGAATGTCGCTCTGTTCGGGCCTGGCAACGATGATGCCGATCAGTTTGCGTTTTCCGAACGGCAGCAGCACGCGGGCGCCGATTTTTGCGGCAGGATCGTCGCAGCGGTAATCGAACAGCCGTGCAACAGGAACGTCCAGCGCGACACGAATCAGGTTCATGTTTGCAGGCCGCCAGCGGTCGAGCCAGGTTCGGGCGGGGATTTGAAATGACGGCCAACTGCTTTGCAGCCAAGGAATTTTTGGGTCACTGGGCTGTGGATAAATCTGTTGATCAAATCCCCGGCGCTGTCATGGCTGCTGTTCCGGTGAAGGGGTGTGCTTGAGTTGGCTCAGCAGGCCTAAAAAAATACAAACAAAAACAATGAGTTATAGTTCACCCATGGCCCCTGCACTGTCCAGCATGACGGGCGTTCGTGTCTAAGTCCTTGCTGTGCATAAACTTTCTGCGCCAGCGGGCAGCCAATACTGATCAGTGATAGGCCCGGCTCAACTCGTGCACGGCATCCACCAGTGCACCGACATGTTCCGGTGGCGTGAACTGCGAAATGCCGTGACCGAGATTGAACACATGGCCAGCGCCTGTGCCGAACTGCCGCAGGATCTTGGCTGCTTCGGTGCGGATTATTGCAGGATTGCTGAACAGCACGGCCGGGTCGAGGTTGCCCTGCAGCGCGACCTGATTGCCGATCCGCCGCCGCGCGGTATCGAGGCTGACGGTCCAGTCCAATCCCACGGCATTGCAGCCGATGCCGGCAATGTCCTCCAACCACAGTCCGCCGCCCTTGGTGAACACGATGTTCGGCACCGGCTCGCCATTCCATTCGCGATGCAGTCCGGCAATAACGCGCCGCAGGTATTCCAGGGAAAACTCGCGATAGGCTGAATCGGACAATACACCGCCCCAGGTATCGAACACCATGACGGCCTGTGCGCCGGCTTCGATCTGTGCGTTGAGGTAAGCGATCACTGCGTGGGCATTGATGTCGAGCACATGGTGCAGCAGCTCGGGCCGCGCGTAGAGCATGCTTTTGATGGTGCGGAAATCGTCGCTGCCGCCGCCTTCGATCATGTAGCAGGCGAGCGTATAAGGACTGCCGGAGAATCCGATCAGAGGCACGCTGCCGCCGAGAGCACCACGGATCTGTTTCACGGCATCCAGCACGTAGCCCAGGCTTTCCCGCGGTTCCGGCACGCGCAGCGCATGGATCGCAGCCTCGTCGCGCAGGGGACGTGCGAACTTCGGACCCTCACCTTCGGCAAAATAAAGCCCCAGGCCCATCGCGTCGGGCACGGTCAGGATATCGGAGAACAGGATCGCCGCATCCAGCGGAAAACGCGCCAGCGGCTGCAGGGTGACTTCAGTGGCGAAATCAGGATTTTTGGCGAGGCCGAGGAAACTGCCGGCACGTTTGCGCGTGGCATTGTATTCCGGCAGGTAACGTCCGGCCTGGCGCATGATCCAGACCGGCGTGTAAGGCACCGGCTGGCGCAGCAGCGCGCGGATGAATGTGCTGTTCTTCAGTGCCGCCATTTAGCGCGGCAGCTCGCTGGATCCCGTCAGGAATTCGTCAACGGCACGGGCGCATTGCCGCCCTTCGCGGATGGCCCAGACCACCAGCGACTGGCCGCGGCGCATGTCGCCGGCTGCAAACAGCTTGTTCACCGAGGTGCGGTAGTTTTCGGTATCGGCCTTGACGTTGCCGCGGTTGTCCTTTTCAACCCCCGCCTGTTCCAGCAGGCCCGTCGGCACCGGGCCGAGGAAACCCATCGCCAGCAGCACCAGGTCGGCTTTCAGCGTGAATTCCGAGCCCGGTACTTCCTGCATCCTGCCGTCCTTCCATTCGACGCGTGCGGCGACCAGTTTCTCGACCTTGCCGTCCTTGCCTTCGAAACGCTTGGTGGCTACCGACCAGTCGCGCTTGCAGCCTTCCTCGTGCGAGCTCGAGGTGCGCAGCTTGACCGGCCAGTACGGCCAGACCATCGGCTTGTTTTCCTTTTCCGGGGGCTGCGGCAGCAGTTCGAACTGGGTCACCGAAGCCGCGCCGTGGCGGTTTGAGGTGCCGACACAGTCGGAACCGGTGTCGCCGCCGCCGATGACGATGACGTGTTTGCCGGCGGCCTTGATCTGGCCGGCGACCTTGTCGCCGGCGACCACCTTGTTCTGCTGCGGCAGGAACTCCATCGCGAAATGCACGCCGGAGAGTTCGCGGCCGGGGACCGGCAGGTCGCGCGGCTGTTCCGCGCCGCCGGCCATCACCACGGCGTCGAATTCGTCGAGGAGTTTCTGCATTGCCAGGTTGCCGCCGACATGCTGTCCGGTGCGGAACTCCACGCCTTCGGCGCGCATCTGCTCGACCCGGCGGTCGATCAGGTGTTTTTCCATCTTGAAATCGGGGATGCCGTAACGCAGCAGGCCGCCGGCGCGATCGGCCTTTTCGAAGACCACGACGTCATGCCCGGCGCGTGCCAGTTGCTGCGCGCAGGCCAGGCCGGCGGGTCCGGAACCGATCACCGCAACGCGTTTCCCGGATTTTTTTGCGGGTGGCTGCGGCAGTATCCAGCCCGATTCCCAGCCCTTGTCGATGATGGCGTGTTCGATTGACTTGATGCCGACCGGATCGTTGTTGATGTTGAGCGTGCAGGCCGCCTCGCAGGGCGCCGGGCAGACGCGGCCGGTGAACTCGGGGAAATTGTTGGTCGAGTGCAGGGTGTCCAGCGCGCGTTGCCAGTCCTGCTTGAAGACGAGATCGTTCCAGTCCGGAATGATGTTGTTGACCGGGCAGCCGCTCATGCAGAACGGCGTGCCGCAGTCCATGCAGCGCGCGCCCTGGACACCGGCAGCTTCGTCGGTCAGGTGGTGCACGAATTCCCGCCAGTGCTTCAGCCGCTCCTGCGGTTGTTCCGCGGCCTCGTGCAGCCGTTCGAATTCCAGAAACCCGGTTACTTTTCCCATAGCTGTATTGCCCCTGAAACATCAGGCCCGTGCAGGGCCGAAAGTCGTGGTTCCGTACGTTCCGCCGCAGCGTCAGGCCGCGATTTTTCTGCCCTTGGCCGCAAGCTCTCCAAGCGCGCGTCGGTATTCATTCGGGAAAACCTTGACGAACTTCGTGCGCGCCGCCGTCCAGTCCGCGAGTATTTTCTCGGCGCGGACGCTGCCCGTGAGCCGGTGGTGGTTTTCAATGAAACGCCTGGCCAGCGTTTCGTCGGTTTCGCCCATGTGCCAGATGTCGCGGGGCACCTTCGCCTCCTGTTCGGCCTCGGCGAGCAGCGGTTCCAGCTTCACCATTGCGGTGTTGCAGTAGGAGGCGAAGCTGCCGTCCTCGTCGTAGACGTAGGCGATACCGCCCGACATGCCGGCGGCAAAGTTGCGTCCGGTGGCACCCAGCACCACGACAGTGCCGCCGGTCATGTATTCGCAGCCGTGGTCACCGACTCCCTCGACCACGGTATGCGCCCCCGAGTTGCGCACGGCAAAGCGCTCGCCGGCGACACCGCGGAAATAGGCTTCACCCGCGATGGCGCCGTAAAGCACGGCATTGCCGGTGATGATGTTCTGTCCGGCATCGCCGCGGAACTTCGGCGAGGGCTGCACGATGATGCGACCGCCGGAAAGGCCTTTGCCGCAGTAATCGTTGGTGTCGCCGATCAGTTCCAGCGTAATGCCGTGCGACAGGAATGCACCGAGGCTCTGTCCTGCGGAGCCGGCAAACCGCACGCGGATGGTGTCATCAGGCAGGCCGTCATGGCCGTAGCGTTTGGCGACCATCCCGGAGAGCATGGTGCCCACCGTGCGGTTGATGTTGCGGATCGGCATCTCTATGGCGACTTTTTCGCCGCGTTCCAGCGCCGGCCCGGCAAGCTCGATCAGGCGATGATCCAGCGCCTTGTCGAGGCCGTGATCCTGGGGCTCGGTATGGAAGCGCGCGACCTCGGGGCCGACCTGGGGTTGATGGAATATGCGGCTGAAATCGAGGCCGCGGGCTTTCCAGTGCTCAATGCCTTTACGGGTGTCCAGCAGGTCGGAGCGCCCGATCAGGTCGTCGAATTTGCGCACGCCCAGCCGCGCCATCAGCTCGCGGATTTCTTCGGCGACGAAGAAGAAGTAGTTGATGACATGCTCGGGTTTGCCGGAAAACTTCCTGCGCAGCACCGGATCCTGGGTGGCGACGCCAACCGGACAGGTGTTCAGGTGGCATTTGCGCATCATGATGCAGCCCTCGACCACCAGCGGCGCGGTTGCAAAACCGAATTCGTCGGCGCCGAGCAGCGCGCCGATGACGACGTCGCGTCCGGTTTTCATCTGGCCGTCGACCTGCACGGCGATGCGGCTGCGCAGGCGGTTCAGCACCAGCGTCTGCTGGGTTTCGGCAAGGCCGAGTTCCCAGGGCGTGCCGGCGTGTTTGATCGACGACCACGGGCTCGCCCCGGTGCCGCCATCGTGGCCCGAAATGGTGACGTGGTCGGCTTTGGCCTTGGTCACGCCGGCGGCTACGGTGCCGACGCCGACTTCCGACACGAGCTTGACGCTGATCGACGCCGCAGTGTTGCTGTTCTTCAGGTCATGGATCAGCTGCGCCAGGTCCTCGATCGAGTAAATGTCGTGGTGCGGTGGCGGCGAGATCAGTTCGACGCCCGGCGTCGAATAACGCAGTTCGGCGATGTACTCGGATACCTTGCGGCCGGGCAACTGACCGCCTTCTCCGGGTTTGGCGCCCTGCGCCATCTTGATCTGGATCTGCTCGGCACTGGCGAGATATTCCGCGGTAACGCCGAAGCGGCCCGAAGCCACCTGCTTGATCTTCGATTTCAGGGAGTCGCCGGGCTGCAGTGCGATGTCGTGTTCGATGCGTCCTTCTCCCAGGCGCGAAGCCAGGGTTTCACCGGCCTGCACCGGGGCGAAACGCCGCCGGTCTTCGCCGCCTTCGCCGGTATTGGATTTGCCGCCGAGGCGGTTCATTGCCACCGCAAGGGTGGTATGGGCTTCCGTCGAAATCGAGCCCAGCGACATTGCGCCAGTGGAGAAACGCTTGACGATTTCCGCCGCCGGCTCCACTTCTTCGATCGGTACCGGAGTGCAGCGGTTGAAGCGGAACTCGAAGAGCCCGCGGAAGGTCATGTGACGCTTCGACTGGTCGTTGATGATGTCGGCGTATTCGCGGTATGTCGTTGCGCTGTTGGCGCGGGTTGCATGCTGCAGCTTGGCGATCGCGTCCGGTGTCCACATGTGGTCCTCGCCACGTACTCGCCAGGCGTACTCGCCGCCTGCATCCAGTGCGCCGGCAAGGACCGGGTCGCCGCTGAAGGCGCCGAGGTGGGTACGGATGGCTTCCTCGGCCACCTCGAACAGGCCGATGCCGCCGACATTCGACGGCGTGCCGTGGAAATACTTGTCGACCAGCGGCGTCGAAAGGCCGATGGCTTCGAATATCTGCGCGCCGGTGTACGACATGTAGGTGGAGATGCCCATTTTCGACATCACCTTGCGCAGTCCCTTGCCCACCGCCTTGACGAAATTCCGGATTGCCTTGTGGCCATCGACATTGGGCCCAAGCTGACCGCTCTCGGCCGTCTGCAGGATGGTCTCGAGTGCGAGATAGGGATGCACGGCCTCCGCACCGTAGCCGCCAAGGAGCGCGAAATGATGCACTTCCCGGGCCGAGCCGGTTTCCACGACCAGGCCGGCGCTGGTGCGCAGGCCCTTGTCGACCAGGTGGTGATGGATGGTCGACAACGCAAGCAGGGCCGGAATCGCGACCAGATCGCGGTCCACGCGGCGGTCGGAGATGATCAGGATCGAATAGCCGGCGCGCACCGCGTCCTCCGCCTGCGCGGCAAGGCTGGCGAGGCGGGCCTCGATCGCTTCCTTGCCCCAGGCCACGGGGTAGGTGATGTCGAGCTCGCAGGATTTGAACTTGCCGTCGGTGTAACCCTCGATGTTGCATATCTTCTCCATCTCGAAGAAGTCGAGCACAGGCTGGCTGACTTCGAGGCGGATCGGCGGATTCATTTCGTCGATGCCCAGCAGGTTCGGCTTCGGGCCGATGAAGGACACCAGAGAAGTCACCAGCTCTTCACGGATCGGGTCAATCGGCGGATTCGTCACCTGAGCGAAAAGCTGCTTGAAATACTGGTAGAGCCCCTTGTTCTTGTTCGACAGCACGGCTGGCGGCGAGTCATTGCCCATGGAGCCGATCGGCTCTTCACCGTTGGCGGCCATCGGCATCATCAGGAACTTGAGATCTTCCTGGGTGTAGCCGAAGGCCTGCTGGCGGTCGAGCAGCGGCACTGCACTGCGTTCCGGCTGTGCTTTCTGGCTTTCGACATCGTCGAGCTTGACGCGGATGCGTTCCATCCATTCGACGTAGGGTTTGCTTGATGCCAGGGACTCCTTCAGCTCCCGGTCGTCAATGATGCGGCCCTTCTCCAGGTCCACCAGGAACATCTTGCCCGGCTGCAGGCGCCATTTCTTGGTGATCTTCTCCTCGGGAATCGGCAGGCAACCGCATTCCGAGCCCATGATCACCAGGTCATCGTCGGTAACGATGTAGCGTGCCGGACGCAGGCCGTTGCGATCAAGGGTCGCACCGATCTGGCGGCCATCACTGAAGGCGATCGCAGCCGGGCCGTCCCAGGGTTCCATCATCGCTGCGTGGTATTCGTAAAACGCCCGGCGGCTCGGGTCCATCAGGCTGTGGCCTTCCCAGGCTTCGGGGATCATCATCATCACCGCGTGGGCGATGGAATAGCCGCCCATCACCAGCAGCTCAAGCGCGTTGTCAAAGGACGCGGAGTCGGACTGGCCGGGAAAGATCAACGGCCACAGCTTGTCGATGTCCTTGCCCAGCACCGGGCTGGAGATGGCGCCCTGGCGCGCGCGGACCCAGTTCACGTTGCCGCGCACGGTGTTGATTTCGCCGTTGTGGGCGATCATGCGGAACGGATGCGCGAGGTCCCAGGTCGGGAAGGTGTTGGTCGAAAAACGCTGGTGCACCAGCGCGAGCGCCGAGACCACGCGCGGATCCTGCAGGTCCCTGTAGTAGGTGCCAACCTGCGAGGGCAGCAGCATGCCCTTGTAGACGATGGTGCGCGCCGACATCGAGGGCACAAAATATTCGGTGCCATGCGCCAGTTTCAGCGCGCGGATGGCGTGGCTGGCGCTTTTGCGGATCACATACAGCTTGCGCTCAAGCGCATCGGTCACACGGATTGCCGAACTGCGCCCGATGAAGACCTGACGGATGACCGGCTCGACCTTTTTTACCGATTCGCCAAGGTCCGAGCTGTCGACAGGCACGTCGCGCCAGCCAATGAGTGTTTGCCCCTCATCCTTGATCGCGCGTTCTATCTCGTATTCGCAGGCGATGCGCGACGCCGGCTCGCGCGGCAAAAACACCATGCCGATGCCGTAGTGGCCGGCGGGGGGCAGTTTGATTCCCTGTTTGGCCATTTCCTCGCGGAAAAAGGCATCCGGGATCTGGATCAGGATGCCCGCGCCGTCGGAAGCCTTGGGGTCTGCGCCGACCGCACCACGGTGCGTCAGGTTGCGCAGTATGGTCAGCCCCTGATCAACGATGTCGTGGCTTTTCTTGCCCTTGATATGGGCAACAAAACCGACGCCGCAGGCGTCGTGTTCATGGGCCCCGTCGTACAGGCCTTGGGGTTCCGGCAGATTTGGGTGAGCCATCGGGCGCCTCGTCAAAAACACATTAATAATCAACAGGTTATGCGCTATATTGTTGCGCCGCGCCAGAGCCCGGAGTTCAATGTGCGAAAAACGGAGTGAAACCCGATAAGTCTACCTGCATCAAGGAGTTGGTTCAACCGCCGGAAGCAGCAACTTGAGGAGAAAATCTCAGCTGATGTCGATGGCAAACAGGCGCCGATGTTCAACGATGGCGTAGCGGTCGGTCATGCCGGCGATGTAATCGGCGATGGCCCGGGGCGTGTCGGAGCGGGCACGTTCCTGGAATTCAGGAGGCAACAGACCGGGTTCCGCGAGGAAAGCCTGGAACAGTTCGGTGACGATGCGGCGCGCCTTGCTGCTCATCCGGGATACCCGGTAGTGCCGGTACAGGTTGGTGTGCAGGAACTGCTTCAGTTCGGTCTGTTCCCGGCGAATGCGTTCGGAGAAGCGGATCATCGGCGGGCTCTGCCGCACGTCGTTCACGGAAGCCGGCGCATATTCCCGGATGGTGGCTGCGCTCTGCCGCACCAGGTCCGTGATCAACGTGTCAATCATGCGGCGGACGGTTTCGTGGACCAGCCGCCGCCCCTCTATCTTCGGGAATTCGCGCAGCGCAGCACGCATGTGGCGGCGGAAGATTCCAACCGTGGACAGCTGTTCCATCTGCAGAAGGCCGGAACGCAGGCCATCGTCGACGTCGTGGTTGTTGTAGGCGATTTCATCCGCCAGGTTGGCGATCTGTGCTTCCAGTCCCGGCCGTTGCCGCCTGATGAAGCGCTCGCCGACGTCGCCAAGCGTGCGTGCGTTCTTGAGCGAACAATGCTTGAGTATGCCTTCGCGCGTTTCGAAGGTCAGGTTGAGGCCGTCAAAGGCGCCGTAACGCTGTTCGAGTACGTCGACGACACGCAGCGACTGAAGGTTGTGCTCGAAACCGCCATAAGGTTTCATGCATGCGTTCAAGGCATCCTGCCCGGTGTGGCCGAAGGGTGTATGGCCGAGATCGTGTGCCAGCGTAATGGCTTCGGTGAGATCTTCGTCCAGCCGGAGATGGCGAGCGACCGAGCGTCCGATTTGCGCGACTTCGAGACTGTGAGTCAGGCGCGTGCGGAACAGGTCGCCTTCGTGGTTCACGAAAACCTGGGTTTTGTATTCGAGTCGCCGGAAAGCGGTGGAATGAATGATGCGGTCGCGGTCGCGCTGGTATTCGGAACGGCCGCGGGGCGGCGGTTCACGCAGCCTGCGACCGCGGGAATTTTCCGGGACCGAGGCATAAGGCGCCCTGTCAGCGATCATCGACCCCACCTCCCCCGAGCACGGCTTTCAGCGCCGCATCCGGCACGGCATCGCTGATGAACGCCTTGCCGATGCCGCGCAGCAGGATGAAGCGCATCCTGCCGCCCTCGACCTTCTTGTCGTGCGCCATCAGCTCGAGGTAACGGTCCGTGCCCAGCGCCGGACCCCTTACCGGCAGCCGCGCCCGGCGCAGCAGGTCGATGGTGCGTTCGACGCAGCGATCGTCGATCAGTCCCATGTGCCGCGAGACGCGGGCGGCGATGGCCATTCCCGCACCCACGGCTTCGCCGTGCAGCCATTCGCCATAACCAAGTCCGGATTCGATGGCATGACCGAAGGTGTGGCCGAAGTTGAGCAAGGCGCGAACGCCCTCTTCGCGCTCGTCGCTGGCCACGATGGCCGCCTTGTTGCGGCATGACACTCCGATTGCCCGGGTCAGGGCCGCGGGATCGCGCGCCATCAGGCGCTCCATGTTGGCCTCCAGCCAGTCAAAGAACGCGGCATCACCGATCAATCCGTATTTGATGATCTCGGCGATGCCCGCTGAAAGTTCGCGATCCGGCAGCGTGCGCAGTGTCTCGGTGTCGGCAATGACCACCCGCGGCTGGTAGAACGCCCCGATCATGTTTTTGCCTTGAGGGTGGTTAATCGCGGTTTTGCCGCCGACCGAGGAATCCACCTGGGCAAGCAGGGTGGTCGGAATCTGCACGAACGGCGCACCTCTCTGGAATACCGCTGCGGCAAACCCCGTCAGATCGCCGATGACCCCGCCGCCGAGCGCGATCAGCGTGGTTTTCCGTTCCGCGCGAAAATCCATCAGTGTGTCAAACACCTGGTTGAGGGTGCGCCAGTCCTTGTGCTCTTCGCCGTCGGGCAGCACGATGGCCTTTGCAGCAATCCGCTGCCGCTCCAGACTTTCCTGCAGTTTGTCCAGATACAGTGGCGCGACGACGGTATTGGTGACGACCACCGCGCTGCGCTGGGGCAGGTGGGGATCGATCAAATCCCCCCTGCCCAGCAGGCCGGGACCGATATGGATCGGATAGCTGCGATCGCCCAGTTCGACTTTCACTGTGGAGGCCGGATCAGCGTTCGCCATGTCCTGTTCCTTGCCCTGCAGCGGGGACCGGGGTATCGAGTTGGCCCAGCAGGGCCTGAATCTGCGAGGTCAGCGTCCCCACGCTTTGAGCGCCGGTGTCCACCACCAGGTCCGCGACTTCGGTGTAAAAGGGGTCGCGTTGCGTGTGCAGTTCCCTCAGTCGTGCCAGGGGATTTGCGGTTTGCAGCAAAGGCCGGTTGCGATCCCGGCGCGTGCGGCGCCAAAGATCCTCCGGCGCGGCGCGCAGGTAAATGACCCGGCCGTGTTTTTTCAGGCAGGCGCGGTTTGCCGGGGACAGTACCGCGCCGCCGCCGGTGGCCAGCACGATACCCTGCAGCGCAGTCAGTTTTTCGATCATTTTTTCCTCCCGCGCACGGAAACCGGCCTCGCCTTCGATGTCGAAAATCACCGGGATTTTGACACCCGTGGTTTTTTCGATTTCCGCGTCGGCATCGTAAAAATCGCGGTTAATGCGCCTGGCGAGCATGCGGCCAACCGAAGTTTTGCCGGCACCCATCAATCCCACCAGAAATATGTTCTGCGGGTAGCCGGGGACCGGTGAAGGGGCTTCATGTTGCCGGGACATGGGTGTGATTCTAGCGGAAGCACCGTGCCGGACGGTCGCAGCCTCAAACAAAAAGGGCGGCGCCGCAGCGCCGCCCTGATTCAGGTGAGACCGGTCAGCGCAGCGTCGCGCCGTCCTTGAGAATCTTCGGCGAGATGAAAATCAGCAGTTCGCGGCGGTCGTCGACCCGCTGGTTGTTCTTGAACAGGAAGCCGACATAAGGCAGATCGCCCAGAACCGGAACCTTGGTGGTGGTCGAACGCTCGTCCTGGGTGTAAATGCCGCCGATGACAACAGTGCCGCCGTTCTCGACCAGCACCTCGGTGACCACCTGCTTGGTGTCGATGGAGGGGCCGGACAGGGTGTTCTGGCCGACGCTGTCCTTGTTGACCCGCAGGCTCATGATCACGTTGTCGTCCGGCGTGATCTGGGGCTTCACTTTCAGCGACAGGGTTGCCTTGCGGAAGGACACACTGGTGGCGCCGCTTGACGTTGCCTGCTGGTAGGGAATTTCCGTGCCCTGCTCGATCGTGGCCTCGATCTTGTCGGCCGTGATCACGCGGGGGCTGGAAATGATCTTGCCCTTGCCGTCAGCCTGCAGCGCGGAGAGTTCCAGGTTCAGAAACTTGGTGCTGCGGTCATTGAACAACAGGAACGAGAACACGCCGGGGTTCGCTCCCGACAGACCCTGGGCCGGGAGGTTGACGAAAAGTCCGTCGTTGAAGGATCCCGCGGTGGCGTTCTGTCCCGAACCCGCCGCATTGTTTGCCAGGCTGCCACCGATCGAGCCCTGCAGGGCGTTGCCGCTGCCGACACGGAAACCCTGGCCCGTGGTGTCATTGAATCCCAGGCGGGCGCCGAGGTTGCGGCTGAATGTATCGTTGGCTTCGACGATCCGCGATTCGATCATCACCTGGCGCACGGGAATGTCGATCTGCTTCAGCAGCTTGCGGATCTCTTCGAGCCGGCTCGGTGTGTCCTGCACGAACACCGTGTTGGTGCGGACATCAACGACGGCGCTGCCCCGCTTGGAGAGGATTTTCTGGGCAGGATCCGACAGCAATTTCTGGAAATCGGCCGCCTTCTGGTAATTGACCTGCATGCTTTCGGTGCGCAGCGGCTCGAGATCGGCGATCTGGGAGCGCGCTTCCAGCGCCAGCTTTTCGCGAGTTGCCAGCTCATCGCGGGGAGCGATCCAGACGACATTGCCGGTCTTGCGCATGTCGAGGCCCTTGCTCTGCAGGATGATGTCGAGCGCCTGATCCCAGGGCACGTCTTTCAGCCTCAGCGTCAGGCTGCCGCCGACAGTGTCACTGGTGATGACATTAAGTCCGGTGAAATCGGCAATGACCTGAAGCACGGCACGGACTTCAACGTTCTGGAAGTTGAGCGAAAGTTTTTCCCCGGAGAAGCCGGGCTGGACCAGACGATTGGCATCATCGGCGACCTTCTTCACTTCGATGATGAAGCGATTGTCGGTCTGGTAGGCGGAATGCTCCCACGCGCCACGCGGTGTAATCACCATCCGCGTATTGCCGCCCTGGGTGAAGGTTTCGATGCTGTCCACCGGAGTGCCGAAATCGACCACATCTAGCCTGCGCTCCAGGTTCTTCGGCACCGCGGTATTGATGAAGTCGATGATCAGCGAGCGGCCCTGGCTGCGCAGGTCGATGCCGACCTGGTTGTCGGAGAGATCCACCACCACGCGTCCCTCGCCGGTGCGTCCGCGGCGGAAATCGATATCACGCAGGCTGTGCCTGCCGTCGCCGGGCTGCACCTGGGCAAAGGTTTGCGCGGCAGGTGCCGGAGCGGAGGCGCCTGCTGTGGCTGCTCCGCCAAGGGTGATCAGAATTGCATTGCCTTCGATTTTCGCGTCATAACCCAGCGGCCGCGAAGTTTCCAGAACCAGGCGTGAACGATTGCCGGCCTGGACGATGTTGATGCGCCGGACATCCCCCTCGCCGATTTCCTGGACGTTCTTGCCCGAGCCGTTGGTCGTGTTGGGAAAGTCGAATGCGATGCGCGGCGGGCTGTTTACCGCAAAACTGGCAGGAGCCGCTGCAGGAGCGCTCTTGAGCATGACCTTGATCACCGTGGCCCCGCCCTGCTGGCCGGCCACGCTGACGGATTCGATGCTGTTCTGGGCGTGTGCCGCCATGGCAAAACCCGCCGCGAAAAGCAAAGCGGAAACATGTTTCATTGACCTGAAAAATCGAATCATTTCTTAGCCTCCTGTTCTTGCAGCAGCAGCGCCTGGTCTTTTTCTTCCCAGTTGCCGCCGCTGTCCTGAACGATTTCCTTGAGTTTGATGTCTGTTTCCGTGATGCCGACAATCCGGCCGAAATTCTGACCGAGGTAGTTTCCCGAACTGACACGGTACAACCCCTTGTCGGGAGCCCTGACCAGGGCGAACATCTTGCCTTTCTGCTGCAGGGTTCCCACCATCGCCAGGTTTTCCAGCGGAAAAGCTTCCAGTGCCTCGCGCTGCCGGTTGAGATCGGGCTGTATGCCGCCTTTGACGGCTGATTTGGGCGGTTCGATCTTGCGCGGGCGGAACGGATCCGTCAGGTCGTAGGCATTGTAGGCAAACGGCTCGTACGGCTTGACTTCCGGCAGGGGCGGAATGCGTCCGCCCGGCATCTTGTCGGATTCCCTGACGAATTCGCGCAGGTCGGAATGTTCTTCGCCGCTGCAGGCGGTCAAAACGGTTGCGCTGAGGGCGGCGAGAAGAATCAGTCTCGGGCTCATTTCCGGGCTCCCGGCGCCGGTTTTTTGCGCGCAGCGGCAATTTCCGCTTCGTCGAGGTAGCGGAAGGTCTTGGCCGTCGCGTCCAGGGTCAGTCCGCCGTCCTTGGCCGCCGACAGGGCGATATCGTTCAGCGTGACAATCCTCGAAAGCCTGCCGATGTCGCTGGCGAAGGCGCCGAGGTCATGATAATTGCCGGTGACCCGGATGGTGATCGGCAGCTCCGCATAGAAGTCGCGGGCCGTTTCCTGAGATGCGGGACGGAACAGCTCAAACTGCAGGCCGCGGCCGAGTCCCGCCTGATTGATATCGGTCAGCAGCGCATCCATTTCGGATTTTCCCGGCAGTTGCTTGAGCAGCGCTCCGAACTGCGATTCGATGTCCACCAACTGCTTGCGATAGGCCGGCAGATCAATGGCCTGCTTCTTTTTGGCGAGGAAGGTGCTGCGCAACTGTTCTTCCTTGGCCCGCGCGTTGTCGATTTGCGCGATCTGGTCTTGCCAGTCGAACCAGTAGGCGGCGAAAACCAGCAGCAGCAGCAATCCCAGCAGGACGCCGAATTTGGGAAGTATCGGCCAGCTGCCGATTTTTTTGGGGTCGAGGCGCTTGAGTTCATCAAGGGTCATGGTCTAGCCCTTCCTGCCGCTTTTCTTGTCATCGGGAGCTGCTGCACGTATCACGTCGATGTTCATGGTGAACTCGTTGATTCGTGCACCACCGACTGTCGCAGCCTTGATTTCGACCAGATTGGCGTTCTGGATGTACTGGGAGCCTTCCAGGTTGCGCATCAGCGTCGAAACCCTCGCCTGCGACTGGGTATATCCGCTGATGGCGACCTTGGTGCCGCTCTGTTTTATGGACCTGAGATACATGCCGTCGGGCAGCTGCCGGATGAGCTGGTCCATCAGGTGCACGACTTCGGCGCGGTTGCTCTGCAGCGTTTCCACGACCTGCTTGCGTTTCAGCAGCGCCGCCGTCTGTTCCTTGAGTTTGTTGATTTCGGCGATTTCCTTGTCGAGCTTGACGATTTCGTCCGACAGGTATTTGTTGCGCGCCTCCTGATTGGTGAACTGCCCGTCCAGGTAGGAGTGGACCGCAAACCAGATCGCGCCACTGATGGCGACAACCACGCCGAGCATGACGAAGAACTGCTGCTGTTGCTGCTTGCGCCGCATCTCCCGATGCGGGAGCAGATTGATGCGAGTGGTCATTTGTCAAACCTCCGCATGGCGAGGCCGCAGGCGACCATCAGCGAGGGCGCGTCCTGCTTGAGGCTTTTCTCGCGGATGCGATTGGACAGGGACATGCCGGAAAACGGGTTGGCGACCGAGGTTTCCACCTGCGTCCTCTTGGCCACCGCTTCGTCCATGCCGGGGATGGCTGCGCAGCCTCCGGAGAGAACAATGTGGTCGATCTTGTTGAACTGGGTCGATGAGAAAAAGAACTGTATGGCCCGGGCGACTTCCTGGCCCAGCGTATCCATGAACGGCTGCAGCACTTCCGATTCGTAGTTTTCCGGCAATCCGCCTGCGCGCTTGGCGGCTTCGGCTTCCTCGGCGGAAAGCCCGAACTTGTTCTGGATTTCCTGGGTCAGCTGCACGCCGCCAAAGGGCTGCTCGCGCATGTACACCGACTGGTCGTTGCGCAATACATTGACATTCATCATGGAAGCGCCAATGTCGACGACCGCGATGTTGAGGTCGCGGCCGCGCTCCGGCATGCCGGCTTCGATCAGCTCGAAGGCCGACTGCGCGGCGAAAAGATCGACGTCCATCACCAGGGCCTTGAGGCCGGCGCCCTCGGCAACGGCAACCCGGTCTTCGATCTTGTCCTTGCGCGAGGCGGCGATGAGGACCTCGACGTCTTCGGCGCTGTTTGGCGCAGGGCCGAGCACCTGGTAGTCGAGGTTCACTTCCTCGATCGCAAAAGGGATGTATTCGTTGGCGGCACGTTCGACGTCCAGTTCAAGGTCGTCTTCACTCTGGCCCGCAGGAACGAGCACCTTCTTGCTGATCACCGCCGCATTCGGCAGTGCCAGGGCGAGATTCTTCAAATTGCTGCCCAGACGCTTGTGGCAGCGTTTGACGGCCTCGATCACCGCGTCCAGATTGTTGATGTTGCCTTCAACCACCGACTCGCTGGGCAGGGGCTCAATGGCATATTTCTCGAGGCGGTAAACACCCTTTCCGGCGTCGGCAATCTCGACCATCTTGACGGCGGAAGAACTGATGTCGGCGCCAATCAATGGCGGCATCTTGGGTTTGAACAGACCCTCGATGGCGTCAAAGTTTATATTGAATTTTCCTTTGGCCATATGTTTTTAGCGCGAATTCCCCACAACTTACTTTAGACAGTAGCAGCAACCTTTTATTACGTAAAGGTTTTATGCTGCGTTCCCTTTGCGGTTCGATCCACCTATAATGCAGCGGCGACACTTGCTACTGTGCAGTATTTTCAGCGTACTAGCAATAAGATTTTGCATTAGATGTGGCGCGTAACCCACAGATTAATTTGACTTTTTTCACAAAAGCAGTTTTCCACTAGATGTCCGTTCGTTGGTGGGCCTTCCCACTATTACTGGTGTTTTCGCTGCTTGCAGCCGGGAGTCTGGTTGTCGGTTTCGCTGCGGTCGTCATCTATCCGACGCTGCCGACACTTGATGTCCTGACCGATTACCAGCCCAAAATCCCCCTGCGCATCTACAGCGCTGACGGCCAGCTGATTGGCGAGTTTGGCGAGGAACGCCGCGCCGTGGTTTCGCTGGACCAGGTTCCCGGGAGTCTGGTCGATGCCATCGTCGCCGCCGAAGACGAGCGGTTTTACCAGCACGGCGGGGTCGATTATGTGGGTGTTGCCAGGGCTGCCCTGTCCAATTTCGCTTCCGGCGGTGTGCGCCAGGGGGCATCCACGATCACGATGCAGGTCGCGCGCAACTTCTTCCTGACCAAGGAAAAAACGCTGACCCGCAAGTTCAACGAGATGCTGCTGGCGTTCAAGATCGAGTCCAGCCTGAGCAAGCAGCAGATCCTTGAACTCTACATAAACCAGATTTTCCTGGGACAACGCGCTTACGGTTTTGCCGCCGCCGCGCAGATCTACTATGGCAAGCCGCTGGCACAACTCACACTGGCAGAACATGCGATGCTTGCCGGCCTGCCCAAGGCGCCATCGCGGTTCAACCCGGTCACCAATCCGGCACGCGCAAAACTGCGCCAGCAATACGTGCTCAGGCGCATGCGCGAACTCGGCATGATCACCGAGGCGCAATTCGCCGATGCCGCGGCGGCAGTCCCGCCGGCACGGCAGTCCTTCAACGAAAATGCCGTGCGTGCCGACTTTTTTGCCGAAATGGTGCGGGCACAGATGTTCGAGCGTTTCGGTGAAGCAACCTACACCCGCGGACTGCGGGTTTACACGACGCTGTTGTCCGAGCATCAGCGCGCAGCCTATCTTGCCTTGCGCAAGGGGGTGATCGACTACGACCGGCGGCATGGTTACCGCGGACCCGAAGCCTATGTCGACCTCGCCGGCGAATTGACCGATGAACGGCTGGAAGACGCCCTTCAGGATTATTCCGACAGCGATGACCTGCTGGTGGCCGTCGTGCTGGACGCCGCACCGAAACAGGTCCGTGTATATCGCCCCGGCGGGGAACGGATCGTGATTGCAGAGGACGGACTGAAGTTTGCCGCCCGCATGCTCGGCGAAAAGGCGGCACCCAACCAGCGCATCCGTCGTGGTGCCGTCGTGCGCATCAACAGGGACGAAAAAGGGCGCTGGCACCTGACGCAGATACCGGCGGCAGAATCCGCGCTGGTGGCGGCTGATCCACGCACCGGCGCCATCCGCGCACTGGTCGGCGGTTTTGATTTCAACCGCAACCAGTTCAACCATGTCACCCAGGCCATGCGCCAGCCCGGCTCCAGTTTCAAGCCCTTCATTTATTCCGCGGCGCTGGAGAAAGGATTCACCGCGGCCACGGTGATCAACGATGCGCCGCTGACCTTCACGGCCGCGCAGACCGGGTCCGAGCCCTGGGAGCCGAAAAACTACGACGGAAAATTCGACGGTCCGATGCGCCTGCGCACTGCGCTGGCGAAATCGAAGAATCTGGTCTCGGTCCGCGTGCTGCAGGCGATCACGCCCCAGTATGCCCAGGATTACATCGGCCGCTTCGGTTTCGACCCCAAACTGCACCCGCCGTACCTGACCATGGCGCTGGGCGCAGGCACGGTGACGCCGATGCAGATGCTGGGCGCCTACTCGGTGTTCGCCAACGGCGGTTATCGCGTGAGCCCGCATTTCATCGAACGTGTGGAAGACGGCAAGGGCAACGTGCTGCTGGTCAACCAGCCCCAGGTTGCCGGCGAATCCGCCGAGCGCGTGATCGATGCCCGCAACGCGTTCATCATGTCGAGCATCATGCGTGATGTGGTGCGCGCGGGCACTGCGACGCGGGCAATGCGTCTCAAACGCGGCGATCTGGCCGGCAAAACCGGAACCACCAATGAGTTTGTCGATGCCTGGTTCTGCGGTTTCCAGCCGAATCTTGTGGCGGTGGCCTGGGTGGGTTTCGACCGGCCAAGAACGCTCGGACGCAACGAAACCGGCGGCAACACCGCGTTGCCGATCTGGATTGATTACATGTCGGCAGCGCTGAAAAATGTGCCGGAAGAGCCTTTCGGCCCTCCGGCCGGGGTCATGGCCATGCAGGTCGATCCGGAAACCGGGGTGCGCACGACGGGTGGCGGGGTCAGCGAGTATTTCTATCAGGAGTTTCCCGCGCCTGATCATGCCGAGGCCGTGCCGGGCTCCGAGAAACTGCCCGACGACGCCCGGAACCAGCTGTTCTAGGAGCGGCAGATGTCCAGAGAGCGGGGCCGCGACGACACACGCCGCGCGATAGCGGTACACGCGGCGCGGTTGATGGCGCAGGACGGCATCGAAGATTATCGCCTGGCCAAGCGCAAGGCCGCGAAACTGCTGGGGATTCCCGATGCGCGACGGCTGCCGAACAACGACGAGATTGACGCCGCGTTGCGCGAGTACCGGGACATTTACCAGGGGGAAGGCCACGGCCTGCGAATCCGCCGGTTGCGTGAGCGGGCGCTGCAGGCGATGCGGGAACTTGCGGATTTCGAACCGCATCTGACCGGCTCGGTGCTGTCAGGGATTGCCGGTCCCTATGCCGTGATCCACCTGCAACTGTTTACCGAAAACCCGAAGGCGGTCGAACTGTTCCTGATCGATCGCGGCATCGCTTACAGAACCAGCCAGGTCCGGCTCTACGCCGGGCAGGAACTGCGGGTGCTGCCGGTATTCAGTCTGGAAGGCGAAGAGGCGGAAATCGAAATTACCGTACTTGATGCACGCGACCTGCGCGCGCCGATACGGGCCACCGCGGAAGGTCGCACCATTGATCGCGCAAGATTGAATGCCGTGGAGGTGCTCCTGCAGGAACCATAGGGGCGACCGGTCCGGTGTTCAGCCGCCGGCTTCGCTGATCCAGTGCGCGGCGTCCAGTGCGAAGTAGGTCAGGATGCCGTCGGCACCGGCACGCTTGAATGCCAGCAGGGACTCCATCGCGCATTGTTGCCCGTCGAGCCAGCCATTGGCGGCGGCGGCCTTCAGCATCGCGTATTCACCACTCACCTGGTAGACGAAAGTCGGCGCCCTGAATTCATCCTTGACCCTGCGAACGATGTCCAGATAAGGCAGCCCCGGCTTGACCATCACCATGTCGGCGCCCTCCTGGAGATCAAGCGCGATTTCACGCAGGGCCTCGTCGCTGTTGGCCGGATCCATCTGGTAATTGCGCTTGTCGCTCCTGCCCAGCTGTTTTGCCGAACCCACGGCGTCGCGAAACGGGCCATAGAAGCCCGAGGCGTACTTTGCGGAATAGGCCATGATCCGCGTGTGGATGAATTTCCCGCGATCCAGTGCGCTGCGGATGGTGCCGATGCGGCCGTCCATCATGTCCGACGGCGCGACGATGTCGACGCCGGCCGCGGCGCAGACCAGCGCCTGCTTCTCCAGCACGGTGACCGTCTCATCGTTGAGCACATAACCGCTGCGGTCGATCACGCCGTCCTGGCCGTGTGTGGTGTACGGATCGAGCGCGACATCGGTGATGATGCCCAATTCGGGCAGGTGCTTTTTCAGCGCGGCGACCGCGCGCGGCACCAGTCCTTTCGGATTGACGGCTTCACGGCCGTCGGCTGTTTTCAGGTTGCGCTCGATGACCGGAAACAGCGCAATTGCCGGAATGCCGGCGCGCGCCGCGGTTTCTGCGTGCCGCAACAACTGGTCGATCGTATGACGGCGGATACCCGGCATGGAATCCACGGTGACAGTGCGGTTTTTTCCGTCCATGACAAAAACCGGATAGATCAGATCGTCGGTGGAGAGACGATGTTCGCGCATCAGCCGCCGCGAAAATTCGTCCCTGCGCATGCGCCGCATGCGCACCGCAGGATATTTGCCGGTCAAAGACATAACACTAACGCCTTGGAAATACAGAGGGTTTTTGCCCGCCTGCGGGGATGGGAACTAATCCCGATTATAGCCGTCTGATATTGCAGACGGCTTTGGCTGTCTCCCGCTTCTCCTCCCTGAGCGGGTGCCTTAATTCTAGTTAAGGCTCTTCGCCCCCGGTTTACTCCCCTTATAACCGGGGGCTTTTTATTTTCTCAGCCAGCGGGTGATGACCGCCTGGGCTTCACGCACGCCGGTCTTGTCGGTGCCGGAAAAAATCTGCACGGTCGCTTCCCCCGGATGGCGGGCAAGCTCGAGTCGGGTCTGCTTCAGCATGGCCTCCGCATCCCGCCGGTTCAGCTTGTCGGACTTGGTCAACAGCACATGCACGGGTTTGTTGCTGGGCGCCAGCCACGCCAGCATCTGCCGGTCGAGTTCAGTCAGTCCACGCCGTATGTCAACAATAATTATCAATAAAATCAATGAGTTACGATTAGAGATGTAAGTGCCAATTAACTCATCCCAGCGTTCCTGTTCGGGGCGCGGCACTTTGGCATAACCGTAGCCGGGCAAATCCACCAGCGAGCAGTGGTTGCCCATGTCGAAAAAATTGATGGCCTGGGTGCGCCCCGGCGTTTTGCTGACGAAGGCCAGTTTTTTACGGTTGGCCAGGGCATTGATGGCGGTCGACTTGCCGGAGTTGGAACGGCCGGCGAACGCCACCTCGGCGCCCTGATCGGGCGGCATGTCGCCGAGCTGGTGGACGGCGTAACGGAATTCGAGTTGCGAAAACAGGGACACTGCCCATTATCGCCCGCCATCGCAGTGCACGGGGCAAAATACTATAAAATACAACCCTTTTTTACCGATTGCATGAACCGAGGAGCACGCATGGAACACTGCCAACCGACCCGCAGCCCGCAAATCTGGCGACCCTTACTCGCCGCGGCACTGCTGCTGGTGGCGCAGGGCGTTGTCGCGCAAGGCGTGATCAAGGGAGACCCGGCCAAGGCGCAGCAGATCATCACCCAGCTCTGTGTGGCCTGCCATGCTGCTGACGGCAACAGTCCGATTCCGGCGAATCCCAGCCTGGCGGCCCAGCATCCGGAGTACACCTACAGGCAGCTGATGAACTTCAAGCCGCAGGGTGGCAAGCCGGCCGAACGCAACAATGCCGTGATGGCCGGCATGGTGGCCAGCCTGTCCGAAGATGACATGAAGAACATCGCGGCCTATTTTGCGGCGCAGAAAGCCAGGCCGGGCGTCGCGCGCGACGCCAACCTCGCCAAGCAGGGCGAGGCCATCTACCGCGGCGGCATCATGGCCAAGGGCGTTGCAGCCTGCGCGTCCTGTCATGCGCCCAATGGTGCCGGCATGCCTGCGCAGTACCCGCGGCTGGCCGGCCAGCATGCCGAGTACACTGCGGGCCAGCTCAAGGCCTTCCGCTCCGGGCAGCGCGCCAACGATCCTGCAAAGATGATGCGCGGGGTCGCCGCAAGACTGAGCGATCAGGAAATCGCCGCAGTGTCCGAATACATCGCGGGCCTGCGCTGACAGCCGTAACGTTGCTGTTCTGCCGCACCGGGGGAGACTGCACCAGTCTCCCTTTTTTATCTGCGTTCAGTTGACCGTCCATCCAATGGCCCAGCACACCCGAACCCGCGCCGCATATGACCTGCTGTCGTCGATGCGTTTCGCAATCAGCCTGCTCACCGTTCTGGCGATTGCCTCGGTGGTCGGCACCGTACTGAAGCAGGCCGAGCCCTATCCCAACTACATCTCGCAGTTCGGCCCGTTCTGGTTCCCGGTGTTCGAAATGCTGGGGCTCTACGACGTGTACCACGCGGCATGGTTCCTCGCGATTCTCGGATTCCTGGTGCTGTCCACCAGCCTGTGCATCTATCGCAACGGTCCGGCGATGCTTCGGGAAATGCGCAATTTCCGCGAACAGGCCACCGAGCGTTCCCTGCAGCACATCCGGCATCGCGCGGAATATGAGCTTGCGACGCCGGCCGCGGCTGTACTGCAGCGGGCAACTGCTTACCTGGCGGCGCAGGGATTCCGGTTCCGCACGACAGTGCGCGGCGAGGACACGCTGATCGCGGCCAAGGCCGGCAGCTATCACCGCAGTGGTTACCTGCTGACCCATTGCGGCATTGTCGTGATCTGCGTCGGCGGCCTGCTCGACGGCAACGTTCCGCTGAAGCTGCGGCAGCTGGCCGGCCAGGTCGTGCTGGAAACCCGCGATGTGCCGCAAAGCCAGGTGCCGCCGCAAAGCCGCCTGTCGCCCTCCAATCCGTCGTTCCGCGGCAACGTCAACATTCCCGAAGGCACCAGTGCCAATGTCGTTTTCCAGAACGTCGCCGATGGTTACCTGGTGCAGGACCTGCCCTTTACCATCGCCCTGAAAAAATTCCACATAGAGCATTATTCGACGGGACAGCCGCGTGATTTCGCCAGCGACATCGTCGTCGTCGATCACGAGACCGGCGAACGTTTCGAACGCACCATCCGCGTCAATCACCCGTTTGTCCACAGGGGCATCGCCATCTACCAGGCAAGTTTCGCCGACGGCGGCACCCGCATGCAGCTGAAGGGCTGGCCATTGCTCTCGCCGAAGGTTGCGCCCTTCGATGTGGCCGGCGCGGTCAACCAGGCGACCCGCATCACCAGCGGCGACACCGAAATCCGGGTCGAGCTCTCGGACTTCCGGCCGTTCAACATCGAGGACCTCAGCGCCAATTCCGCCGAGAGCTCGCGCATTGAAGTCGCCAGCGTATCGAAAAAAGTGCTTGCCCAGCTGGGCTCCGGCGCAGCCGACCTTTCAAAAAAGGACTTGCGCAACGTCGGACCGAGTTTCCAGTACCGGCTACGCGATGCCCAGGGCCAGGCTCGCGAGTTCAGCAATTACATGCTGCCGCTGCAGCTTGAGGGCTCCTGGTACCTGATGACCGGAGTGCGTTCAAATCCCAATGAAGGTTTCCGTTTTTTGCGCCTGCCACTTGATCCGGACGGCCGCATCGACGGGCACATGCAGCTGCGCGCCGTGCTGCTCGACGAAAAAGCCTGGCCGGAAATAGGGCGCCGCTTCGCGCGCAATGCAGTGAGCGGCTCGACGGTGCCGGCGGAGATGCGGGCGCGGCTCGCCGAGAGCGCGGAGAAGGTGTTGCAGTTGTTCGCCATGCGCGGCTTTGAATCTGTCGGCCAGTTCATCGAGAAAGGCATTCCCCGGGCGGAGCAGGAGAAAGCCGCCGATGTCTACGTGAAGGTGCTGGAAGGTGCGGCGCTGGAGGCCCTGCAGCTCGCTCGCGAGCGGGCGAAGCTGCCGCCGGCGACCTTCGAACCGCAGACCCTGCGTTTTGTCCGCGACACACTGACCTCGGTCAGCGACAGCTTTGCCTATGGTGCGCCGGTCTACCTGCAGCTGGTCCAGTACGAGGAAGTGAAGGCCTCCGGCCTGCAGCTGACCCGCGCCCCCGGCCAGAACATCGTCTACGGCGGTTCGCTGATGCTGGTGCTGGGGGTGTTCGCGATGCTCTACATCCGCGAACGGCGGATCTGGTTGCTGGTCAAACCGGCGCAGGGCAAGATGCTGCTGGCGATGGCCACCAACCGCCAGACGCTGGAAAATGAACGTGAATTCGAACGCCACAAGGCCGCCCTGGCCGGGGCCGTGAAAGGTTGATCATGGAACTTGCACAGACACTGCCACAACAGCAATCCTGGCTGCGCCGGCTGTCCTGGTTTGACTGGGCCTATGCTGTCGCGCTGCTCGCAGGCGCTGTTGTCGCGCTGAAACTCTACGGCGACTACATGGACGGCTACGAACAGGCCATTCTTGTCGGCACCGCTCTGTCAGTCGCCGGGCTCGGCTGGCACTGGAAAGCCGTGCGCGTGCTGATGATCGTGCTGGTGGCGGTCAGCCTGTGGAGCATCTCGCTGTACCAGGGCGACCTTGCCCGCGCCGAGCAGGTGTTTTTCCTCAAGTACATGATCTCCAGCCAGACCGCGATCATGTGGATGTGTTTCCTCTACGCGATGTCCGGCGTCGCCTACTGGGCCGGCCTGCTGGCGCGCGCCGACGGGCTTGCCCGTGCCGGCACCGGCTTCGCCTGGAGCGCCACCGCGATGGGCTTCATCGGCCTGCTGGTGCGCTGGTACGAGTCTTACCTGATCGGTACCGACGTCGGCCACATCCCGATCAGCAACCTCTACGAAGTGTTCGTGCTGTTCTGCATCGTCACCGCGCTGCTCTATCTCTATTACGAAGGCCGCTACGCGACGCGCCGGCTCGGCGCTTTCGTGCTGCTGATCATCCTTGCGGCGGTGTGGTTCATCCTCTGGTACACCTTCGACCGCGGCGCGCATGAAATCCAGCCGCTGGTGCCGGCGCTGCAGTCCTGGTGGATGAAAATCCACGTGCCGGCCAACTTCGTCGGTTACGGCGCATTTTCAATTGCCGCGATGGTCGGTGTCGCCTACCTGCTTGCGGACAAGGGGCTGCTCAAGAGGGTGTTGCCACCCGCGGAGCTGATGGATGACGTGATGTACAAGTGCATCGCCATCGGCTTCGTATTTTTCACCATCGCCACCATCCTCGGCGCGATGTGGGCGGCCGAGGCCTGGGGCGGCTACTGGTCCTGGGATCCAAAGGAAACCTGGGCGCTGATCGTCTGGCTGAATTACGCGGCCTGGCTGCACACGCGGCTGATCAAGGGCCTGCGCGGGCCGATACTGGCCTGGTGGGCGATTGTCGGGCTGCTGGTGACGACCTTTGCCTTCATCGGCGTCAACATGTTCCTGTCCGGGCTGCATTCCTACGGCAGCCTGTAGGCGGGTCAGGGCGTGAGCGGTGTCGCGGGCGGCAGTGCCAGCCCGCGTTCCGCGGCAAGCCGGCGCAGGCGGTCGGGGTAATCGGAAATGATGCCGTCGACGCCCCAGTCGATCATTCGCGCGATATCGGCGTCATCGTTGACGGTCCACACGACCACTTTCAGCCCGAGCTGATGCGCCTCGCGCAGTTGTTCTCGGATCAGGTCGCCGAAATGGGGCGACCATACGGCACCCCCCGCCGCTTTCACCATCCGTGCCACCGAACCACCGTAATTGCCGACGTGAAAACCGGCGGTCCATGGCGAAGAAACATCGTGTGCACGGATGTTATCGAGCCATGGCTGCTGCGCGCTGAGGTACACCGTGGCGATGCCCGGGGCTTCGCGCTGCACCAGCTGCAGCGTGCGCCAGTCGAAGGACTGTATCGTGACCCGCGATTCGAGCTTCTCCGAACGGATCAGCCCGATCAGCGTCCGCGCAAAAACCGCAGGTGATGCGGTCAGCCGGGGTTGTTCCGGCGAGATCTTGGTTTCGATGTTGAAACGCACGCTGCTGTTGCCGGCACGGCGAGCCAGATCAAATACCTCGGACAGCCGCGGGATGCGGGCGCCGTCGACCGGTTGCTGGGTGGGGAAACGCTGCGCGTAGACCGTCTGCGGCCGGATGCGGCCCACGTCATAGGCCTGCAGTTCCTGCCAGCTCAGCGCATGGATGGCATGATCGTTGCGGGTGATCCAGGCACCGCCGGGGCCGCGCGTGATGTCCGGATTCAGCGTCGCGTCGTGGCTGACCACGACCACTCCGTCACGGGTGATCGCGGTGTCCAGTTCCAGCGTGGTGACCCCGATCGCCAGCGCGCGGGCGAATCCCGGCAGGGTGTTTTCCGGCAGCAGGCCGCGCGCACCGCGGTGGCCCTGCAGATCAAGGCCCGCCGCGCCACCTGCGGCCATCAGCAGGGCTGCGGCGAGCAGGATCCGGCGCATGCGGGCTTCATGTCATTCGCCGGCGGCCAGGAAGGAGGTCAGCCGCCAGCCGGCCTCGCCCTTGCGGAAACAGGCCAGATGCTCGAGCGGACTGCGGATATGTTCTTCGGGAATGAAGCCCTCGCGCTCCCCGGCGCTGATCTTCACCCATTTCTGCCGGTTGTCGGCATCGCTGTCGGCAACTTCCCAGTCGATGACGCGGACGATGGAATAACCGAGGCTGGCTAGAATCTCCACGCTGCCCGAAGGCGCGGCACGCAGCGCGGTTTCCCTGGCGGTGATCGCCCCGTAGCCGTGCGGATCCGCATCTTTCGGCCAGTGCGGCAGCACGTAGGGCGCGCAAAGGCTGCGCGGCATTTTTTCATGGCTGTACCAGGCGGCGCCGAGATGCAATGCGCGCGGCAACTCGCGCCACAGCGGGCTGTCTTCGGCATTGATGTCCCACTGGCGTATGAACTCTTCGTGCCCCGCAGGCTGCTCAAGGCCGTTGCGCACGTTGCGGGCGACGATGCCGAGCACGAATTTCCTGTCGCGCTCCTGCACAGCCTGCAGCAGGCGGTCGCGGAAACGCGTCCACGACGGATCGCTGGCGGCCTCGTCGCGCGGCGCGAACACGCCGTCCTGCGGCTTGGCCGGAGGTTTTTTCTGCTGGGCCTGTGCCGGCAATGCCGGTATCACAGCCAGCAACAGCATGCAGATGCCGCGTCTCAGGATGCGCATCAGTGGCCCTTGAACTCGCCCCTGCGCTTGTCGAAAAACGCCTGCAGGGCTTCCTGGTGGTCTTCGGTCTTGTGGCAGATCGCCTGGAAGGCCGAGCAGGTGTCCAGGTGTTCGCTGAGCTGCTGGCGCTGCGCAAGCTTCAGCAGGCGCTTCGCGTAACGCACGGTCTGCGGCGGCTTGGCGGCAATCCTGGTGGCCATTTTTTTTGCGGCGGCCATCAGTTCGCCGGGCTCGGTGACTTCGAGCAGGATGCCCAGCGCCTTCGCCTCATCGGCCTTGAGCACGCGGCCGGTCAGCGTCAGTTCCGCGGCGCGCTGGTAGCCGAGCAGCTGGTTGAGGAACCAGGCGCCGCCGTCACCGGGGATGATGCCGAGGTTGATGAAGGTTTCGCCGAATTGCGCTTCGGTGGAGCCGATGCGGATGTCGCACATGTTGGCCAGGTCGAAGCCGGCGCCGATCGCCGGGCCGTTGACCGCGGCAATCACCGGAATGTCGGTGTCCTGCATCGCCAGCGGGATGCGCTGGATGCCGGTGCGGTAGTTGCGCTGCAGCTCATGCGGCGGCGCCTTCGCGCGTTCGCCCATGGTCTTGATGTTGCCGCCGGCGGAAAACGCGCTGCCGGCCCCGGTGATGATCAGTACCGAAGCGTCGAGGCAGCCGTTCGCCCAGTCCAGCGTGTTGACGATGTCCGACACCAGTTCGGTGCTGGTCAGCGCGTTGCGCACGTCGTCGCGGTTGAAGGTCAGCGTCGCGATGCGGCCTTCGAGCGCCAGCGTGGCATCCGTCAGTTTGGGCAGTGCGGTCATGGCATGGATTTCCGGTGGAGGTGGCGCGAAGGGCGCTATCTTAAGCGCCGCCGCAGGGGTGCACAACCGAGGGGAACGGCCGGGCTCAGGCGCTTTGTGCGCGCAGATGTTCAGCCGCGGCGTCGCGCGAATCGATCACACGCTGGCGCGCGATGCGTTCCGCGGCATCGCCGTTGCCATCGCGGATGGCCTGCAGCAGGCTTTGCCAGTTGCGCGCGGACTGCTGCCGGCGCTGCGGCGTGGACAGGCCCAGCCGCGTGTAGCGCACGGTTTGCACCGCGAGCGAACCGAGAATGGCCTGCAGGCGATGATTGCCGGCGGCCTGGGTCAGCAGCCGGTTCAGGCGCAGCACGATGTCAATGTATTCGTCACCGGGGCCGGGGTTCGCCGCGGTTTCGGCCAGCCTGGCAATGTCCTGCTCAAGCACGGGAATCAGTTGCACGCGCTGCGGCCCTTCGGCGATCAGCCGGTCGCGCAGGCCGTTGAGCATCGCCCGGATATCGAAGATTTCGTTGACTTCCTCGATGCTCGGATTGGTGACCTGCGCACCGCGCCGCGGCAGGATCATCACCAGGCCGTCTTTTTCAAGCAAGCGCAAAGCCTCCCGCACCGGCCCCCGGCTGACCTCGAATTCCTCGGCGACGTTTTGCTCCATGATGCGCTGGCCCGGCGTGTAGGCGCCGGAGACGATGCGCTCGGACAGGCGGGCCGCGATCTGCTCGGGAAGGGACTGCGTCAGCGGTGCCGACTGGCGCAGGTGCGTGGACATTTCGGCAACAGGCATGGGCGAGGCCATCCATCAACAAATGGGGAGCGAGCGAATGTTAAGACAATACGCAGCATTTGTATTATTGTCAACAATCTTCTTGACAACAATATTAGGTCGAGCATAATATTCTACGCATCACCATTTTCCCCACTTTTCGAGGAGCAGCATCATGGCCCGCATCGAAGTCAAATCCGAAATCACCGGCACTGTCTGGCAGCTGAAAGCCAAACCCGGCGATAAAGTCGAAGGCGGAGACACGCTGATCGTCATCGAGTCCATGAAAATGGAAATCCCGGTGATCACCGAGGATGGCGGCACGGTCACTGAAATCCTGGTCAAGGAAAAGGATCCCGTATCTGAAGGCCAGGTTGTCGCCATCATTGAAGAGTAAGTGTTTGCCACTGTTTTAAAGCGGGCACACACTTACAATATAACTTATTATTTTTAAAAATATATTTAGAGTTTTCGCCGCATGAGCTGGCAACCCGAGATCGACGAACTGCAGCGCCGCCGGACTCTGGCTGAAGCCTGTGGCGGCCCGGAATCCGTGGCCCGGCATCATGCCCAGAGCAAGCTGACGGTGAGGGAGCGTGTCGCTGCCCTGGCTGATCCGGGCTCGTTCCGCGAGGTCGGCAAACTGGCCGGAAAGGCCACTTACGATGCGGCCGGGCAGTTGAAGGGTTTTGAGCCGGCGCCTTACGTCATGGGCCTCGCCCGGATCAACGGCCGGCCGGTCGCCATCGGCGGTGAGGATTACACCATCCGCGCCGGCACCGGTTTCGGCAGTGACCGCCGCAAGGGCGGGCAGGGCGGATTCATCGAGGATCTGGCTTTTGAATACCGCATTCCGCTGGTCAACCTGATCGACGGCACCGGCGGCACGGTCAATACCGCCAAACGCAAGGGCTACACGGTGGTGCCTGGTTATGGCCAGGATGGCATCGAGCGTTCGGTCGAACTGATGGGACAGGTGCCGGTGGTGTCGGCGGTGATGGGTACCACGGCCGGCGGGCCCTCGATGCGCGCGATCCTTGCGCACTGGTCGATCATGGTCAAAGGCACCGGACAGATTTTCGCCGCCGGTCCGCCGGTCGTCGAACGCGCCTTTGGCGAAAAACTGCACAAGGATGAACTTGGCGGCACGAAGGTCGCGGTCGATACCGCAGGCACCATCGACAACGTCGCCGAGAACGAACAGGACTGTTTTGAGCAGATCCGCCGCTTCCTGTCGTACATGCCGCAGAACGTGTGGGAACTGCCGCCGGTCGAGAACAACGGCGATCCGGTGGACCGCTGCGAAGACGCGCTGGCGGGCATCGTGCCGCGCTCGAACCGCCAGGCCTACAACATGAAAAAGCTGGTCGGCATGATCGTCGATCGCGATTCTTTTTTCGAGATCCAGCCGACTTTCGGCAAGGCGGTGATCACGGCGCTGGCGCGGATGAACGGCAAGGTTGTCGGCATCATCGCCAGCAACCCGATGGTCGGCGGCATCATGGATTACAAGGCCGCGCGCAAGCAGGGGCATTTCGCCGAGCTCTGCGACATGTTCAACATCCCGATCATCCTCTTTGCCGACATTCCCGGGCTGATGGTCGGCCGGGATTCGGAAGCCGACGCGATCCTGCGCGAGGGCGTGCGCACACGCTACATCCTGGGCCAGGCCAAGGTGCCGATGTTCACGGTGATCGTGCGCAAATGTTACGGCGTTGCCGGCGGCGGCTTCATCGACCGTGCCGGACTCAATTTCAAGATTGCATGGCCTTCGGGTGAGTGGGGTTCACTGCCGGTTGAAGGCGGTGTGAAGGCAGCCTACCGGCGGGAAATCGAAAGCGCGCCCGACCCCGTTGCGCGCGAGCGCGAGATCGAAGCCGAATTGAAACAGCTGGCTTCACCTTTCCGCACCGCCGAGGCCTTTGCCATCGAAGACCTGATCGACCCGCGCGAGACGCGTCCCTACCTGTGCCAGTTCATTGACGCACTGCAGGGACGGCTGGCCAGCCAGCTCGGACCCAAATATCGCGCCGGCGTCAGGCCTTAAAAAACGAAAAGCAGCCACAGAGGACACAGGGAACTACAACAGCGAAGCGGAGGGGCAACATGGATGTGCAGGGTTTTCTCTCTGATCTCTGTGCCCTCTGGGGCTAAATTTTTTGACCTTGATTTGATTCGAAAGCACAACATGGCCCACGAAGCATTGCTGCAGGAGTACGAAGCCCGCCGCGCCAGGGCGCTGGCCGGTGGTGGCGAGGAAAAATACGCCAGGCGCACGGCCAAGGGCGTGTGGAACGCGCGCCAGCGCATCGACTACCTGATGGACCCCGGTTCTTTCATCGAGTCCGGATTGTTCGGTTCCTCAGCCGTGTATCCGGAGATGGAGAACGAGACCCAGACCGACGGCAAACTGGCCGGCTTCGGCCGCATTGATGGCCGCGACGTCTGCCTGGTGGTCAACGATTTTACGGTGAAGGGCGCGTCGACCTCGGCCACCAACAGCAAAAAAATCGGTCACATGAAGCGCACCGCGATCGAGCGCGGCATGCCGCTGGTGCTGATCGGCGAATCCACCGGTGCGCGCCTGCCCGATGCGATGGGCTCGCGCGGCATGGGCCTGCTGCTCGGCAACGACAACACCCAGTTCCGCCGCCTGCGCGAAGTGCCGACTGCGGCTGCCGCTTTCGGTCCGTCCTTCGGTTCCTCGACCTGGCTGATGTGCCAGTCCGACTTCGCGATCATGCACAAGAGCGCGATCATGGCGGTGTCCAGTCCGGGACTGGTGTCGATGGCGCTGGGTGAGAAGGTGTCCGCCGAAGAGCTTGGCGGCTGGCGCCTGCATGCCGAGGTCACGGGCCTGATCGACCAGTTTGCCGACACCGAGGAAGAGGTGTTCGACCAGATCAGGAAATTCCTGTCGTACATGCCCAGCCACCACAGGGAGGCGCCGGCCGATGTACCGGTACCGGCGGGCTCCGGCGCCGACATGGCAAAAGTGTTCGACATCCTGCCGGAAAGCCGCACCCAGGTCTACGACATGAAGCGCGTCATCAAGT
Organism: Burkholderiales bacterium; assembly: GCA_019635015.1. GTDB lineage: Bacteria > Pseudomonadota > Gammaproteobacteria > Burkholderiales > SG8-41. Next base: position 87,113 of record JAHCAG010000003.1, read on the forward strand.
GCATCGTCGACAAGGACTCGCTGTTCGAGATGAAGCCGCGTTTCGGCAAAAGCGCGGTCACCGCGCTGGCGCGGCTGGGCGGCAAGTCGGTCGGCATCATCGCCAACAACCCGCTGCACCGCGGCGGCGCGCTTGATGCCGATGCCTGCCGCAAGATCGTCGATTTCATCGTCATGTGCGATTCCTTCAACATCCCCTTCGTGATGCTGGTCGACACTCCGGGCTTCCAGATCGGGACCGAGGCGGAGCGCGCCGGCGCACCGGGAAAGATCATGAACTTCATGAACGCGATGACGCTGGTCACCGTGCCGCATATCTCGGTGATCGTGCGCAAGAGTTACGGCCGAGCCTATGTCTGCATGGGTGGCGGCCGCCATTCCGACGAGGTCGGCGCCTGGCCCTCGGCCGAGGTCAGCTTCATGAGCCCCGACTTCGCGACCAAGATCGTGCACGGAGTCGGCCACGGCGAACCCGGGTTCGAGGAGGCGCTGGCTGACATCCGCAAGGGCGCCGATGTCTGGGGACTTGCCGCCGTGTATGCGGCGCAGTCGGTGATCCGCCCGCAGGACACCCGCGATTACCTGATCCGCATGCTCGATGTCTACAAGCTGCGCATGAGCAAGGGTGTCGGCCAGCACTTGATGCGCAGCTGGCCGACGAGCTACTAGAAGAGGTGATTGGTGACTGGTAATTGGTAAGTGGAAAGTTCCATCACCAATCACCAGCCACCGATTACCAGTCACCAATCAACAAAGTCAGACTCCAATGTTCAACAAAGTACTGGTAGCCAACCGCGGCGCCGTCGCCGCCCGCGTGCTGCGCGCGCTGAATGCGATGAACATCCCCTCGGTGGCGCTGTATTCCGAGGCCGACAACCATGCGCCGTATCTGGAGATGGCCAGCCAGACTTTTGCCATCGGCCCGGCGCCGGCGCGCGAAAGTTACCTCGACCAGGAGGCGATCGTTGCGGTGCTGAAACAGTCCGGCGCCGACGGCCTGCACCCCGGTTACGGTTTCCTGTCGGAGAATGCCGCATTTGCGCAGAAGGTCATCGATGCCGGTGTGTCATTCATCGGACCCTCGCCGAAATGGATCGATGCGATGGGCCACAAGACCCGCGCACGCGACATCGCGGCGCAGTACGGCATGCCGATGTCGCAGGGTTCGGGTGTGCTGCCCGATGACAACGACGCGATCATCGCGGCGGCCCGGAAAATCGGCTTTCCGGTTCTGGTCAAACCCGCGGGCGGCGGCGGCGGCATCGGCATGCTGCCGGCAAAGGACGAGACCGAGCTGCTGACCGCGGTCGAGCGTTCGCGCTCGATGGCCAGCCGCGGTTTCGGCACCGCCGAGGTTTACCTGGAAAAACTCATCGAGCGGCCGCGCCACGTGGAATTCCAGATCCTTGGTGACCGGCACGGAGGCGCGATGCATCTGTTCGAGCGCGACTGCTCGACCCAGCGCCGCAACCAGAAAGTCATCGAGGAGGCGCCGGGTCCGCTGATTCCGCGCGACAAGGCGATCGGTGTTGCCGAGCAGATCACCGGCATCATGAAAAGCATGGGGTACGACAACATCGGCACCGTCGAGATGCTGCTTGGCGCCGACGGTTCTTTCAACTTCCTCGAAATGAACACCCGGCTGCAGGTCGAACACGGTGTCACCGAGGAGGTGACCGGAGTCGATCTGGTGCGTGCGCAGATCCGATCCGCAGCCGGCGAAAAACTCGCCGATATCCTGCCGGGGAAAGCGGAAGTGAAGGGCCATGCAATCCAGGCGCGGGTTTATGCCGAGGACCCGAAAAACTTTTTCCCGTCGCCGGGAAAGCTGACGGTGTTCCGTCCGCCCGAAGGCGAGGGCATCCGCATCGACACCGGTTACGCCGAAGGCCGCGACGTCACGCCGCATTACGACCCGATGATCGCCAAGGTCATTGTCCGCGCGGCGACCCGCGAAGCCGCGATCGACAAACTGATTGATGCGCTCGGCGGATTCGACATCCAGGGCCTAAAGCACAACATCCCCGCGGTGGTGAACATCCTGAGTTCTTCCCAGTTTCGCGAAGGACGTGTCCACACCGGTATCATCGGCGAAGTGACGGGAAGAAAAATATGATTAATAATCAACTAGATACGATTGTATCCGGAGCAAAGGCCGCAGGCCGTGGCGCGCTCGACGAAAGCGCTGGCAAACAGCTGCTGGCGACCCACGGCATCCGCGTGCCGCAGTCGCGGGTGGCCAAAGGTGTCGCTGACGTGGATGCGGTGATGAGCGGCCTGCAGATGCCGGTGGTGGTCAAGATCATGTCGCCCGACATCCTGCACAAGAGTGATGCCGGCGGCGTGAAGATCAACCTGCGTTCCGCGGCCGAGGTCAAAGCCGCGATCGAGGGCATGCTCAATGCGCCGAAGATCAAAGGCGCGCGTATCGAGGGTTTCCTGGTCGAGGAAATGGCCCCGGCCGGCCATGAGCTGGTGATCGGCGGTCTGCGTGATCCGCAGTTCGGCCCGCTGGTGATGGTCGGACTCGGCGGCATCTTTGTCGAAATCCTCAAGGACGTGTCCTTCCGCCTGTGCCCGATCGCGCGCATTGACGCCGAGGAGATGCTCGACGAACTGAAGGGCGCCGCGATCCTCAAGGGCGCGCGCGGCGGCAAACCCGCCTCGCGCGAAGCCATCATCGACGTGCTGCTGAAAATGGGCGGCGAAGACGGCCTGCTGCTGAAACATGCCGCCGACATCAGCGAGGCCGACATCAACCCGCTGATCGTGTCCGATAGCGCGGCAGTCGCGGTTGATGCGCGCTTCATCCTCGGCTGACCACGGAACCATGAGCATGAACATCATCGAAGAATTCACTCCGCTGTTCGCGCCGAAAACCGTTGCGGTGATCGGCGCCTCGACCAAGGGCAATGCACTGCCCAACGTGTTCATCCGCCGCATCCGCGAATTCGGCTTCAGCGGCGACATCTATCCGATCCATCCCGGTGCCGCCGAGATCGATGGCCTCACCGCGTACAAGACCCTGGCCGATACCCCGAAGCCGGTGGATTACGCCTACATCGCGGTGTCCGGCGCGCAGATTCCCGGCATGCTCGCAGCGGCCAAGGGCCATGTGCGGTTTGCGCAGGTGATCTCCAGCGGATTCGGCGAGGTTGACGAGGGCAAGGGCCTGCAGGATGAGCTGGTCAGCGCCGCGCGCGCCGGCGGCATGCGCCTGCTCGGCCCCAATTGCCTGGGCATCTACACGCCGCGCGGCGGCGTGACGTTTGCCGAAATCGGTCCGAAGGAAGTCGGGCATGTCGGCATCGTGTCGCAGAGCGGGGGCCTGGGCACAGACATCATCCGCCGCGGCCTGTCACGGGGCGTGAAGTTTTCCGGTCTTGTCACCGTCGGCAACTGCGCCGACGTGACGCCCTCCGACCTGCTCGAGTTCTACCTCGCCGATCCGCAGACCAAAGTCATCGGCATGTACATCGAGACGGCGAAAGACGGCCGCCGCCTGTTCGACATCCTGCGCAACGCGAAAGCTTCGAAACCGGTGGTGATCCTGAAGGGCGGCCGCACGCAGCAGGGCCTTGCGGCGGCGGCCTCGCACACCGGTTCACTCGCCGGCGACGACCGTGTCTGGGTGGCGCTGGCGCGGCAGACCGGCTGCATGCTGGTCGACACGCTGGATCATTTCATCGACACGCTGCTGATTTTCCAGACCCTGACGCCGCGGCCGCAGCGTCCGACGCGCAAGGTCGTGCTGTTCGGCAATGGCGGCGGCACCAGCGTGCTCGCCACGGATTACTTCTCCCGCCTCGGCCTTGACGTGCTGCCTTTCGAGCAGGGCCCGATCGACGCGCTGGCGGCACTGAAGCTGCCACCGGGCACCAGCATCACCAATCCGGTGGATTGCCCGGTCGGCACGCTGCAGCAGGACGATGGCCGCGTCGCTGAAAAAATCCTCGACATCATCTGTGGCCAAGGCAAGCCCGAGGCGCTGGTGATGCACCTCAACCTGTCGGCGTTCGTGGGACGCACCAAGCCCGAGGTGCTGGATAACCTGGTGGCTGCCGCGATGCGGGTGCAGGAAAAATATCCGGGACAGTCGCATTTCATCCTGGTGCTGCGTTCCGACGGCGAGCCGGTGCTCGAAGCGCGCAAGCGCGAGTTCCGCGACAAGGCGGTGGCGCTGGGCGTGCCGGTCTACGACGAGATGGCCAGCGCCGGCCATCCGCTGGCGGCGCTGGCTGCTTTCGAACGTTACAAGGCCGTACGCGCCTGATGGCGTACCGGCACGACTTTCGCGCCACCGGTTACCCGCTGCGGCTCTACAGCGGCAGGGATGCATTGGAAAACCTGCCGGCGGAACTGAAGCGCCATCGTTCGCAGCGTGCCTTCGTGATCTGCGGCCGCAGCGTGTCGCGCAGGACCGGACTGGTTGAGCGCATCGCGGCGATCCTTGGCCCGGCCTATGCCGGACGTTACGACGAAATCGAAAAGGACACGACCCTGGCCTCGGTGCAGGCCGCGGCGGCGGCCGCGCGCCTGGCGAAAGCCGACCTGCTGATCGGAGTCGGTGCCGGCAGTGTGATCCAGGGCACACGCGTGGTGGCGATCCTGCTCGCCGAGCAGGCGCCCGTGGATCAATTGATCACGCAGTACCCCGACAACGCGCCGGCGATCAGCCCGAAGCTGCTGGCGCCGAAGTTGCCGGTCATCAATGTGTTGACCGCGGCAACAACGGCACAGAACCGCGCCGGCTCGGCGGTCAAGGATCCGGCGCGGCCGAACCGGATGGAGTTCTTCGATCCGAAGACCCGGCCTGTCGCGCTGTTCTGGGATGAAGAGGCTTTGCTCACTGCGCCGGCATCATTGGCGCGCACCACCGGCACCTCCGTATTCTGGCGCGCGATCATGAACCTTGGTGCTCCGCGCATGGCCCCGCTGTCGGAAGGTGACCGCCTGCAGGCCTTCCGCCTCGCGCGCGTTGCGCTGCCGCGGATGGGCGATCCGCCCGACGCCGCTGCGCGCATCGAGATGTGCGCAGCGGCCTTCCTGCAGAACCGCGACGCCGATGATGGCGGCGCGCTGACCGAGAAGCACTGGCCGGCACGCGTGACCTATGCGCTGGCCACCGCGCTGTTCAACCGCCATGCCCATGTCGGACAGGGTGAGGCCAACTCGGCGCTGACCGCGACCGTGATCCGCCATTTCGGCATGCGCGACCCCGAAGCGATGGCACTGATTGCCGAAGCATTTGAAGCCACCGGCCCGCGCCCGTCGCATGAGCGTGCCGCGGATGCCGTGGAGCGCGCTTTTGCACAGGCGGGCATGCCGGTGCGGCTGGGGGAACTGGGCATATCGCAGGACAGCCTGGGTGAGGTGCTGGAAGCTTCGCTGAAAAATTTCAATGCCGATCCGAAGCGCGAGTTCCTGCGTGAGCGCGATGCGCTGATGGCGGCCTTGCAGGCCGCCTGGTAGGGCCGTCCTCCACAGTGCGGTCTGGTGCTTGACGCTGCCGGACATGCGGCAGAGACTTGATCAAGAAAAAACAGCGGCATCAGCCGCGGCCCCGTCGAATTTTGCCAGGAGGAGCTACCCATGCATTCGCAAAGTGTTACGGGCTGCCGGTCCCTGCGGCCCCTGCTTTCCCGGTTGCTGTGTTGTTGCGCCGCGTTGCTCGCCGCAACACTGATCCCGGCCGCGTCGGCACAGCAATTCCCTCAGCGCCCTGTTCGTTTCATCATTCCGCTCGCACCGGGTGGTGGTGTGGACATTACCGCGCGTACCGTCGCGCCGCGGCTCGGCGCGCTGTGGGGACAGACCGTGGTCGTCGATAACAGGCCGGGCGGCACCGGGGCCATCGGACTGGAAACGGCTGCCCGCGCGCAGCCGGACGGGCACACCATCGTGATGATTACCGGGACCCATACCGCGCGCCGCGCCACGCATCACGGCCGTCTGTCGTATGACTTGCTGAAAGATTTCAGGGCGGTCACCCAGATGACCCAGCAATCGTATGTGCTGGTCCTGCATCCCGGCGTCGCCGCAAAATCAATCCCGGAGCTGCTGGCGCTGGCCAAAGCCAAACCCGGCGGCCTGACCTACGGTTCAGCCGGACAGGGGAGCCTGCAGCACCTGTCCGGGGCATTGCTGGGGTCGCTGACGAACACCAACCTGCTGCATGTGGCCTACAAGGGCGGCGGCCCCGCGCTCGCCGATGTCCTGGGAGGACAGATCAGCATGGTCTTTGCCACGCCCCTCGAATCAGTTCCCCATATCAAAAGCGGACGCCTGCGCGCTCTCGCGGTCACCAGCCCCAAACGTTCACCCGCAATGCCTGATTTGCCGTCAATCGCGGAAACCGGTGTGGCGGGATACGAGGTGACCAACTGGTACGGCGTGCTGGCTCCTGCGGCGACCCCGGCAACGATCATCAACATACTGAACCGCGGGATTGTCGACGTTCTGCGCACGCCGGAAATGCAGGAGCGATTCAAGGCCGACGGCGTGGAACTGGTGGGATCGACACCGGGGGAATACCAGAAACATATTTCCGCCGAAATCGTGAAGTGGGAAGGTGTCGTGAAAAAAGCGGGAATCCAGGTGGATTGATGACGACAATGCCTGATGGGCAAAGGAGCAGAAGATGCGAGTGGGATTCATAGGGCTGGGCACAATGGGGGCTTCGATCGCACTGAACGCGATGAAGGGTGGTTTCGCACTGACGGTGCACGATGTGCGCAAGGAGGCCGCGGCGCCCCACCTCAAGACGGGTGCGGTGTGGGCGGACAGTGTCGAGGATGCCGGTCGCGATGCCGACGTGGTGCTGACTTCGCTGCCGGGACCGAAGGAAGTGAAGGCGGTGGCCGAAGGTTTGATCAAAACCATGCGCCCGGGCACGGTGTGGTTCGACCTGTCGACCAATTCGCCGACCGTGATACGCGATCTGCACGCACGTTTCGCCGGCAGGAAAATATCCCTGCTCGACGCACCGGTCAGCGGTGGACCTTCGGGCGCGAAGTCCGGCAAGATGGCGCTGTGGGTCGGCGGCGACAAGGCCGAGTTCGAGCGCTGCCGCAAGGTGCTGGATGCCGTCGGCGACCAGGTGATCTACATCGGGCCGGTCGGCGCCGGTTCGGTGGCGAAACTGGTGCACAACTGCGCCGGTTATTCGATGCAGCTGGCATTGGCCGAACTGTTCACGATGGGCGTCAAGGCCGGGGTCGAACCGCTGCCGCTGTGGGCGGCGATCCGCCAGGGCGCGCTCGGCCGCAAGCGTACATTTGACCGCATCGGCGAGCAGTTCCTGCAGGGCAAATTCGATCCGCCGAACTTCGCACTGGCGCTCGCGCACAAGGACGTCACGCTGGCCACCGAGCTGGCGCGCGAGATCGGCGTGCCGATGCGGCTGGCGAACCTGACCTACGCCGAAATGACCGATGCGCTGAACCGTGGCTGGGCCCATCGGGACTCCCGCTCCTACCTGATCCTGCAGCAGGAGCGTGCCGGTATAAGCATCAAGGTCCCGGCAGAGGACATCGAGGCGGTGCTGAATCGCGACGGCTGAACCGCTACGGGATGCGTTCCCGCCCGGCGCGGAGTAGAGTGCGGCTTCAGCCACCGGAACCGCATCGCCATGACCGATCGGGCAAAACGCCGGAAGTTATGCAGCCTGTTGCCGTGGGCGGCGGCCGTTCTGGCATCGCCCTTGGCCGCGGCAGCCGGACTTGCCGACTACAAGGAACGCCGGGTCGTGATGTACGCCACCAGCTGGTGTCCCTATTGCCAGCAGGCACGCAATTATTTCCGCCAGCGGGGCATCCCGTATGTCGAGCATGACATCGAGAAGGACGCCGCTGCCCATCGCGACTACAAGGCCTTCGGCGGCAGGGGCGTCCCGGTCATATTCGTCGACAAGCGCCGGATGAACGGATTCAGCATCAGCGGCTTCGAGAAGATCTACCGGTGACCGGGCTGCGGTTTGTGCTGATCGCATTGGCGACCTGTCCGGCCATGGCCCAGCCACCGGTCGAAGCCGTGGCGCTGCCGGCCGAAGTCGCGCCCTTTGTCGAGGCGGGCAGCATCCCGATTGCCCTGGAGAAAGCCGATCTTGACCGCGACGGCCGCGCCGACTGGCTGCTGGTGCTCGAATATGCACGGCCGCGGATCGATCCCGCGAACCGGTTCGAGGAAGAGGGGCCGCGCGCCCTGCTGCTGCTCCGGCGCGGGGCCGACGGCCGGCTGGTGATGGCGGCGCGCAATGACCGCGTGGTCTATTGCCGTGGCTGCGGCGGCATGATGGGCGATCCCTTCCAGGGGGTGGAGGCGGCTGCCGGCCGCTTTACCGTGACCAATGCCGGCGGCAGCCGCTACCGCTGGTCGCGTGCCTTCACCTTTGCCTGGTCACGCAGCGATGCAGCCTGGCAGCTGGTGCGGGTCGAAGACGGCAGCCTCGATATCCATGATCCGCGGCAACGCGAGAAACGCAGCGTGCGCCGGCCGCCCAAAGACTATGGGAAAATCGACTTCAAGGCTTATGTGCCGGAGCAATAAGCCGCAGAGGTCCGCGACAGCCGGGCAGCAGTCGACAATCAGCAGGGGGATCCAGTCATGTTTGCAATCGTCAGCAAATCCGATGGTTATCCGGTCAGCCGCAGTGTCGGCGGCGGCCAGCCTGATCTCGTGGTGACCTGGACTTCCGGGGACGGGGCAAAAGCCTTCCTCGCCGCGAAAGGCATTGAAGCTGAATATTCAGTGGTGGCGCTCACCGAAGATGCGCTGGCCGGCATGGCCAGGGCGCTGGGCTGCGACGCCGATGCCATTGCCTTCGACGCCTATCCCGAAAAATGACGGCACAGCCCGGATGAAGTATGTCGCCTGTCTCGGCATCCCGCTGCTGCTGCAGGCCCTGCTGACACTGATTTTCGGCCAGGCGGCATCCGGCGGATCCTTTGCCGGCCTCGGGGCGATGCTGTTGGCCGTGGTCGGCATCCCGCTGACCCTGATCGTCAATTTCGCGCTGATCCGTTCCTATCCCGCACAGAGCATCGCCGCACATTTCAACCGCTCCTTTCTGCTGGGCCTGATCCTGCCGGGCCTGCAACTCGCGCTGCTGCTGGCGGTTTCCATCGGACGCTGGTGATCGGCCGCCTGCGGCAGCTACAATGCCCGCGGCTCAACAAGGCAGGGATGGATCACGAATGGATACGTTGCAGAGCGGGATGAAACTCACCGTTGAACGCGAAGTCACCGAGGCGATGACCACGCAGCGCGGCGAGTACAAGGTTTTTTCCACGCCGAACATGGTGCAGTTCTGCGAAAGTGCCGCTGGACAACTGGTGGCGCCGCATCTCAAGCCGGGTCAGGGACAGGTCGGCATGGTGGTGACCATCCGCCACATGGGGCCGACGCCGATGGGCAAACGCGTGCGCGCCGAAGTTGAACTCACCGGCATTGACCGGCGGCGCCTGAGCTTCAAGATCAGGGTTTTCGATGACGTGGAGCAGGTCGGTGAATGCGATCACGACCGTTTCGTCGTCGATCTCGACAAGTACCAGGCAAAGCTGAAGAAAAAAATAGAAGGCTGACGCCCGGGAATGTTTTACAAGTATTTGATTTTATTGATTATTTTTTAAGGTGCTGCGGCGGGCGAGCACGATGCCGGTGAGCACCAGTGCCGCCCCGGCGAACTGCAGCGCGCCCAGGGTTTCCCCGAGCAGCAGCCAGGCGAACAGCGTGGCCATCACCGGCTGCAGCAGCAGCCCCACCGACGAAAACACCGCCGCCAGGTGGGCCATCGCCCAGGCGATCAGGCTTTGCCCGATGACCTGGGCGAACAGCGCGATGCCGATCAGTTTCAGCCAGCCCGCACCGCTGTCGGGCAGCAACTGCTCACCGGACAGCCAGGCGACCGGCAGCAGCAACAGCGCCATGACCGTGCTGCTCCAGGCCATCAGGCTTGCCGTGGGCATGTGCGCGCGCAAACGGGTCACCGCAATCTGGTACGCCGCGTAGAACATCGCGGTGATGACGCCAAGGCCGTCGCCGAGCAGCGCCGTGCCGCCCTGGCCGAAGCTGGCGCCGACCAGCAGCAGCGTGCCGGCCATCGCAGCGGCCAGTCCGGCGACGAAGAGTTTTCGCGGGACCTGCCGGTAGAGCAGCCAGGCCGCTGCGGTGACAAAAATCGGCGCCAGGTTGGCCAGCAGCGTGGTGTTGGCGATCGAGGTCAGCAGGATCGACCAGTGCCACACGGCAAGATCGCCGGCAAAGAAGGCGCCGGTGGCGAAGAGTTTGCCGCGGTGCGCGCGGAAATGCTCCGCCTGCCGCGCCACACCCTCGCTGGCCAGGGTCCACAGCCACAGCAGCGGCAGCGCGAGGAAGACGCGCCAGAACGCGGTGGCCACCGGCCCGGTTTCGCTGACCTTGACGAACAGCGGTGCCGTGGCAATGGCGGTTGCGCCCGCGAACAACGCGGCCAGCGCCAGCCATTCACGGGACGGAGACAGCTTCATGCGCGGGGCGGGGCGCCCGCCCGGGGATTACCGGCCGCTGAACTTCGGCTTGCGTTTTTCAATGAATGCCGCCATGCCTTCCTTCTGGTCCTGCGAGGCGAACAGCATCTGCAGCGTGCGTGTTTCCAGGGTGAGTCCGGTTTCCAGCGACGCGTCCATGCCGCGGATCACGGATTCCTTGGTCTGCTGGATGGCCAGCGGCGCCAGTTCGGCAATCTGTGCGGCCATGGCCACGGCGCGCTTCTCGACCTCGGCATCGGGCACGATCTCGCTGACCAGCCCCATCTCGTTGGCTTCCTTCGCGCCGAACAGATCGCCGGTCAGCACGTAACGCATGGCCTTGTACTTGCCGACGGTGCGCGGAAAACGCTGGGTGCCGCCGCCGCCGGGAATGATGCCGATCTTCACTTCCGGCTGGCCGAACTTCGCCGACTCGCCGGCGATGATGATGTCGCAGGTCATCGCCAGTTCGCAGCCCCCGCCGAGCGCGAAGCCGCTGACCGCGGCGATCACCGGTTTCGGGCAGGCGTAGATGGTGCGCCACATTTTCTGGGTGCCGCGCAGCAGCATGTCGATGGTCGACGCGTTCGCCATCTCCTTGATGTCGGCGCCTGCGGCAAAAGCCTTCTCGTTGCCGGTGAGCACGATGCAGCGCACGGACTCGTCGTCGCTCATCTCCGTCAGGTACTGGCCGATCAGCCGCCGCACCTCGAGGTTGAGCGCGTTGCGCGCTTCGGGCCGGTTGATGCGGATCAGGCCCACGCCTTCGGCGGGGCGTTCGGTGATGACGACGGGTGCATTCATGAACGGACTCCTGGTTGCATTTTTCGGTGACAGTACTGCCAGATCAACAAAACAAGAAAAAACGGGCTCCGCGCGGAGCCCGTTTCCATCGGCTCCGCCGCTTACTGCTTGGCGAGGCCGATGTCGACCAGCACGGCCTTGATGTCGTTGTAATCCTTGGCGATATCCTTGCTGAACTGGGCGTGGCCGACGAAGTCGTCCGACCAGTAGTTCTTCTCGAGGTCAGCCTTCCAGTCCGGGTTTGATACCACCTTGCGCAGCACGCCTTCCCAATAGGCGATCTGCGCCGGTGTGATGTCTTTCGGCGCCATGATCGCGCGCCAGCCGCCGTAGACCAGGTTTGCACCCTGTTCCTTCCAGGTCGGGACATTGGCGAAGGCACCGGGGAACCGTTTTTCCGCGGACACGCCGATCACGCGCAGCCGGCCTTCGGCGACATGCCCCGCGACATTGCCTGCCGCGGTGGTCACCAGGTCGATATGGCCGCCCAGCACCTGGGTGATGGCTTCCGCCGATCCCTTGAAGGCGATGGCTTTCAGGTTGCGCGCGTTGACGCCGACGCTTTTCGCCAGCAGGCCGGCCGCGATGTGGTTATGGCTGCCCAGCGTGGTGGCGAAAGCGATCGACACCGATTGCGGATTTTCCTTCAGCTTCGCGATCAGGTCCTTGCCGGTCTTGATCGGCGAATTGGCATTGACCGCGAACACCACGTAATCGTTGAACAGCGAGGCCACCGGCGTGAAATCCATGTAGCTCAGCGCGCTGGTGCCGACGATGTGGTTGGTCAGCAGCGCGGTGGTGCCGATCAGCAGCGTGTGCGGATCGCCCTTCTTCTGGTTGACGTAATTGAAGGCGATCGTGCTGCCGCCGCCGGGGCGGTTGACCACGGTCAGCGAAACCGGGAGCAGCTTGCCCTCGACGATGGCCCTCTCGACCGTGCGGGCGGTCTTGTCGTTGCTGCCGCCGGGCGCGGAACCGACGACGATTTCGACGTTGCGGCTGGGTGACCAGCTCTGCTGGGCCTGGGCTGCGGGTACCGCCAGGATGGCGACGGAAAAAAATGCAATCAGCGATTTCAAGGGAAATTCTCCTTGCTGGGGGTGGATTAAAGCGGCTTGATGCCGGCTCGTTTGATGACGTTGGCGTACTTCTCGGTTTCGGCGCGGATGAATTTGCCGAAGTCCTCGGGAGTGCCGCCCTTGGTGATCACGCCATCACGGTCAAAACGCTCGCGGACATCCTTCATCGCCAGCGCCTTGTTCACATCGGCGTTGACCTTGCTGATGATGTCCTTAGACACCTTGATCGGCGCCATCAGTCCGAACCAGTTGCTGGCTTCGTAACCCTTGACGCCCGACTCGTGGAAAGTGGGGATCTCGGGCACCGCGGGGAAACGTTCGATGCTGCTGATGGCGATCGGGCGCAGGCGGCCGCTCTTGATATGCGGCACCAGCGCCGGCACGCCACTGAACACCATCTCGACGTGGCCCGCGATGGCGTCCGTGATGGACGGCGTGTTGCCTTTGTAAGGCACGTGCACGATCCGGATGCCGGCCATGAAATTGAGCAGCTCGCCGGCCATGTGGTTGGAGCTGCCCAGCCCGGCGTGGCCGTAGTTGAGCTGTCCGGGGCGCGACTTGGCCAGGGCGATCAGTTCTTTCGCGTTTTTTGCCGGCAGGGAGGGATGCGCGGCAAGCAATGCCGCACCCTGCACGCACCACACCACCGGCGCAAAATCCCGCTCCGTGTTGTACGGCGGCTTGGCGTAGAGCGTCATGTTGATCGCGTTGGAGGCGCCGCCCATGAACAGCGTGTAACCGTCGGGCGCGGCCGTGGCCGCCAGCTCCGAGCCGATGTTGGTGCCGCCGCCGGGCCGGTTATCGACGATCACCTGCTGGCCCCACATTTCGGCGACCTTGGCGCCGACGGTGCGCGCCGTGTAATCCGTATTGCCGCCGGCGGCGTAGGGCACGATGATGCGCACCGTGCGTGCGGGCCAGTTCTGGGCCAGCACCGGTGCTGCTGCCATCAGCAGCCCGAGACCCGCGATCAAACAATTGATTTTCCTCATCTTTCCTCCTTTATTGTGCGGTTGCCCGCACTTCGTTGTTGAGCGGCTTGCCGAGTTGCCAGCGCTCCAGGTTGGCCAGAAACATCTCGTACACCCGGCCGTCGTTGCCCTGCGCAGCAGCCGAATTGTGCGGTGAAACCAGCACATTGGGCAGTGCCCACAGTGGCGATTCCGCGGCCAGCGGCTCTTTTTCGAACACGTCGAGATAGGCGCCGCCAAGCCGGCCTTCGCCCAGTGCCGCGACCAGCGCAGTTTCGTCGATGATCTCGCCGCGCGCAACATTGATGATGCGTGCCCCGGGGGGCAGGCGCGAGAGCATGTCCGCATTGATCAGGCCGCGGGTTTCGTCGGTCAGCGGCGCTGCAAGCACCAGCCAGTCGGCGCGCGGCAGCAGCGCCGCCAGCTGCTGCGGGGGATGCAGTTCATCGACCGGATCGCCGGCTTGCCGCGGGCTGCGGCGGATGCCGATGACTTTGAGTCCCAGCGCCCGTGCCAGGCGGGCGATTTCGCGGCCGATGCTGCCGAGCCCGTAAACCACGACCGTCTGCCCGACAAGATCGCGCGGGAAGTCCGGCGACCGCATCGGATCCCAGCGGTGTTCCTGCTGGCCGCGCAGCCAGCGCGGGACATTGCGCGCCAGCATCAGCAGCCCGGTGATGGCGGTCTGGGCAATCGGCACTGCAGTGGAGCCGGCGGAAGTGCTCAGGCGCACGCCGCGCTGGAGCATCTCGGTGAACACCGGATGGTCGACGCCGGCATTGAACACATGCAGCCACTTCAGCGCGGGGGCCTTGCGCGCGGTCGAAAAAAACTGCCGCGAGTGCAGCGGGAAAATGTCGGAGGAAAAAAAGGCGAGCTCCAGCCGTGCGAGATCGGCTTCGGCCAGCCGCCCCTCGGGGTCCGCCGGCAGCACGATCTGTTCCAGCATGATGCCGAGCTGTTGCGCGCGGACGGCCAGATCGGCGCCACGCGTGACATGCAGTTGATGGGAAACCAGCAGGGTTGTCATTGCAGGGGATGTACAGGACGCGGCCACGGGAGAAGGGAGATTTTAACCGCTCTTTGTTAACATTCAGGGCATGACCGCAGTGCAACATCCACCTTTGGAAGTCCATTCGATGGAAATCAGTACCCTGGAGCTCGCACAGCAGCTGATCGCGCGTCATTCCGTGTCGCCGGAAGACGCCGGCTGCCTGGACCTGGTGATGGCGCAGCTGAAGCCGCTGGGCTTTGACTGCGAGATCATCGCCAGCAACGGCACCACCAACCTCTGGGCGCGGCGCGGCCGTGCCGCGCCGCTGGTCTGCTTTGCCGGGCACACCGATGTCGTGCCCACCGGCCCCGTTGAAAACTGGGGCATTGACCCGTTCACGCCGACGATCCGCGACGGGGTGTTGTACGGCCGCGGCGCCTCCGACATGAAAACCTCGATTGCGGCATTTGTCGTGGCCATCCGCGGGTTTGTCGAAGCGAATCCCGATCACCCCGGTTCGCTGGCGGTCATGTTCACTTCCGACGAGGAAGGCCCCGCCACCGATGGCACTGTTCGGGTGGTCGAGGCACTGGCGCGGCGCGGCGAAAAACTTGATTACTGCATCGTCGGCGAACCCACCTCGGTCAAACAGTTCGGCGACACCATCAAGAACGGCCGCCGCGGCTCGCTGACCGGCATCCTCACCGTCGAGGGCGTGCAGGGCCATGTCGCGTATCCGCAGATGGCGCGCAACCCGATCCACGAAGTCGCGCCGGCGATCGCCGAGCTTGCCGCCG
Source organism: Burkholderiales bacterium (assembly GCA_019635015.1). Classification (GTDB taxonomy): domain Bacteria; phylum Pseudomonadota; class Gammaproteobacteria; order Burkholderiales; family SG8-41. The sequence continues at coordinate 102,262 of JAHCAG010000003.1, forward strand.
CGGAATGGGACCGCGGCAACGAATATTTTCCGCCGACCACCTGGCAGATTTCGAACTTCAACGCCGGCACCGGCGCCAACAACGTCATTCCCGGCACCGCGCGCGTGCAGTTCAATTTCCGTTTCTCCACCGCCAGCACGGTCGAGTCGCTGCAGACCCGGGTCCACGGCATCCTCGACAAACATGATCTCCGCTACGATCTCGAATGGCGGCTCGACGGCCGGCCCTTCCTGACGCCGAAGGGCGATCTCGTCGCGGCGGTGGCGCAGGCGATCCGGGAGGTCACCGGTGTCGACACCGAACTGTCGACCACCGGCGGCACCTCCGACGGCCGTTTCATCGCCGACATCTGCCCGCAGGTCGTCGAGTTCGGGCCGACCAATGCCACCATCCACAAGGTCAACGAATGCCTGCCGGTGGCGGAGGTCGAACCGCTGCGGCGGGTCTATCAGAGGACGCTGGAGCTGCTGCTGCGCTGACTTGCGCGGCGCCCGCGAGCGAGGGCGGCAATATGCGCGCACCACTGCCTGACAACGAGGCTGACCGGCTGGCCGCCCTGCAGCGTTACGAAATTCTCGACAGCCAGTCCGAACAGGCCTACGACGACCTGACCCGGATGGCGGCGTATATCGCCGGCACGCCGATGGCGCTGATCAGCCTGATCGACAGCGACCGTCAATGGTTCAAATCGAAAATCGGCCTCGATGCCGAAGATACTCCCCGCGACCTCGCGTTCTGCGCTCATGCCATCCTGCAGCCGGACAGCACGCTGGTGGTTCCCGACGCGACGAGGGATGTGCGGTTTTCCGGCAACCCTGCGGTGACCGGCGATCTGCATGTAAGGTTCTATGCCGGAGCACCGCTCGTGACGGCCGACCGCTATGCGCTGGGCACGCTGTGCGTGATCGACCGCCAGCCGCGCCAACTCGAGCCGGAACGCCTTGCTGCGCTGCAGGCGCTGTCACGGCAGGTCGTGGCATTGCTCGAACTGCGCCGCATTGCCGCTGAGCTGCGCCGGGCGATGGCCGATCGCGAGGTCTATCTCGACAAGCTGCGCGAGCACCAGAAAACGATCGAGCAGGCCAACATCGACCTGCAGCGCTCCAGCCTTACCGACGCGCTGACCGGTGTCGGCAACCGCGCCGCGTTTGACCAGCGGCTCGACGAGGAAATCCACCGTGCGCGGCGTTATGGCAGCGCATTGTCGCTGTTGCTGCTCGATATCGACCGTTTCAAGGAGTACAACGACACTTGGGGCCACCCGGCCGGCGATGCCGCGCTGCGGCAGTTCGCCGGCATTTTGCGCGGTCGCGCGCGGCCCAGCGACGTGGTCGCCCGTTACGGCGGCGAAGAGTTTGCGCTTGTGCTGCCGGCGACTGATCGCAAGGGCGCCGCGAAGGTCGGCGAAGCGATGCGTGCCGCCGTCGAACAGGCGGAATTCCCGAACCGGCAGGTTACGGTCAGTGTCGGCGTCGCCACGCTGCCAGGCGAAGAGATGGACCGCGACGGGCTGGTCAAGGCAGCCGACCATGCGCTTTATGCAGCCAAGCGCGGTGGACGCAACCGGGTGGTTTCAGCCTGAGTGAGTCATCCGCTGGCGCGCAGATGCACCAGTGCTCCCGCGCCCGCCGCCCGCCCGGTCGCAAAACACGCCGTCAGCAGATAACCCCCGGTCGGCGCCTCCCAGTCGAGCATCTCGCCGGCGCAGAACACGCCGGGCAGTGCCTTCAGCATCAGCTGTTCATCCAGCGCCTCGAAAGGCAGGCCGCCGGCGCTGCTGATGGCCTCGTCGAGCGGGCGCGGCGCGGTCAGCCGCAGCGGCAGGGCCTTGATCGTTGCGGCCAGGGTCTGCGCATCGTTCATCGCCGCCGCAGTCAGCGCCTCGCGCAGCAGGCCGGACTTGATGCCCTTGATACCGAGCCGGCTCTGCAGGTGGCTGCTCAGCGAGCGCGAGCCCCGCGGATGGGTGACCGCAGCGGCGACACGCGCCGCGTCGTGGTCGGGCAGCAGGTCCAGCATCAGGGTGACCCCGCCCTGTGCCGTGATGGTGTCGCGCAGTGGCGCCGACAGCGCATAGACCAGGCTGCCCTCGACACCGTAGTCGCTGACCAGCAGTTCGCCGCTGCGCCGGTGAGTCGTGCCCGCGGCATCGACGAAGGAGGCGGTGACTGCTTTCACCGGCTGTCCGGCAAAACGCCCGCGGAAATGCGTGCTCCATGCCAGCTCGAAACCGCAGTTCGCCGGGCGCAGCGGGGCGACCGCAACACCGCGCGCTTCCAGCAGCGGCACCCAGGCGCCGTCGGAACCGAGTCGCGCCCAGCTGCCGCCGCCGAGAGCCAGTACGGTGGCGGCCGCGTGCACCGTGATTTCCCCCTGTGGCGTCGCGAAACGCAGCGCACCGTCCCCGGTCCAGCCCAGCCAGCGATGGCGCGCGTGGATGCGCAGTCCGGCCGCGCGCAGCCGCTGCAGCCAGGCGCGCAGCAGGGGCGCCGCTTTCATTTCCTTCGGGAACACCCGCTGCGAAGTGCCGGTGAAGGTCTCGATGCCGAGGCCGTGCACCCAGTCGCGCAGTTGCGTGGCGCCGAAACCGGAGAGCATTTTTTCGAGCCGGGTTGCGCGCTCGCCGTAACGGGTCAGAAACTTTTCCGGGGCTTCAGCATGGGTGATATTGAGGCCGCCCCTGCCGGCGAGCAGGAATTTGCGGCCGACTGAAGGCATCGCGTCGTAGAGGCCGACCGCGAAGCCGCCAGCGAGCAGCGTCTCCGCCGCCATCAGCCCGGCCGGACCGCCGCCGATGACGACGGCGCCGGTTAAAGCCACTTCGCCTTGCGGAAACGCCAGAACAGGTAACCGTCGATGGCCACCATGACGCCGAGCACCAGCGGATAACCCCAGGGCCATTGCAGCTCCGGCATGTGCTCGAAGTTCATGCCGTAGATGCCTGCAATCATCGTCGGCACCGCAACGAGCGCCGCGTAGCTGGCGAGGCGTTTGGTGACTTCGGTCTCCTGCACCGTGATCATCGCCAGGGTTACCGACATGGCCGTGGTCACCATGTCGCGTGCCGCATCGATGCTCTGGTTGATGCGGCCCAGATGGTCGGCGACGTCGCGGTAGTAGTCCCCAAGCCCCGCGCAGATCTGCGGAACCCGCCCGCCATACAGCTTGCCGACGGCTTCATGCAGCGGAGCGGTCGCATGCTTGAGCGTCATCAGCTTCTGCTTCAGGTCGTAGAGGGCTTCGATGTTGGCGCGCGGCGATTTGCCGGCGAATATCTGCTCCTCGATGAGCTCCAGCCGGGTCTCGATGTCATCGAGGATCGGAAAATAGCGGTCGACCACCGCGTCCATCAGCGCGTAGAGGATGTAGCCGGTGCCGTGGCGCAGCAGCTCGGGTTCGCGCTCGCAACGGCTGCGCACGTCCTGGAAATTGCGCTCGCTGCGGCTGCGCACCGACAGCACGTAGTTGCGGGCGACGAAGATATCGACCTCGCCGACCCGCAGCTCGTCGCCGTCCGGCTCCAGCATGTGCAGCACGAAAAACAGCGAGTCGCCGTATTCCTCGAACTTCGGCCGCTGGTGCCCGTGGCGGGCATCCTCCACCGCCAGCGGATGGAGGTCGAACTGTTCTTCCAGTTTTTCGAGTTCGTGGGGCTCCGGGTCGCGCACGGCCACCCACAGGATGCCGTCGTTGCGCGCGAGCCAGGTGTGGATTTCCTCCTGTGCGACATCGGCGACTTTTTTGCCGTCCTTGTAGGCGACGCTGTTGACCAGCATGGAAACTCCGGGTGCCGTCGTCCGCTCAGGCGAGCCAGGGCCGCCCGGCGTGGTAGTTTTTTTCGAAACCCTCGATTGCCGGCGTGTTCTCCAGCACGAGGCCGATGTCGTCGAGCCCCTTCAGCAGCCGCTCCTTGTATACCGCATCGATCATGAAGGGATGCGCCGTGCCTTCGGTGTCGGTGACCGTCTGCGCCGGCAGGTCGATTGCCAGCGTCGCGCCGGGCTGCGCCTGCAGCTGGCTGCGCAGGCCGCGGCAGATTTCCTCGGGCAGCGTCACCGGCAACATGCCGTTCTGCAGCTCGTTGGCGTAGTGGATGTCGCCGAAGGAGGGTGCGATCACCGCGCGGATGCCGTAGTCGAGCAGCGCGTAGACCGCGCCCTCGCGCGAGGAACCGCAGCCGAAGTTGGCGCCGGCCACGAGAATCCCCGCCTTGCGGTACGCCGGACGGTTGAGCACGAAATCCGCAATCTCGTTGCCGCTGTTGTCGAAGCGCATGTCGTGGAACAGGTAGGGGTCGTAGCCGGCTTTTTCATTGCGCAGCTTGCGCAGGAAACGCACCGGGATGATGCGGTCGGTGTCGATGTTCGCCATGTCGATCGGCGCGGCGACCGCGGTGAGCGTGGTGAAGGGTTTCATGTCAGTTTCCCGAAAGCAGGGTGCGCACGTCGGTGACGCGGCCGGTGACCATCGCCGCGGCGGCCATCGCCGGGCTCATCAGGTGGGTGCGCGCGCCCTTGCCCTGGCGGCCCTCGAAATTGCGGTTGGAGGTCGAAGCGCAGCGCAGGCCCGGCGGCACCTTGTCGCCGTTCATTGCCGCGCAGCTGGAGCAACCCGAGGCGCGCCATTCGACACCGGCGTCGAGGAAGATCCGGTGCAGGCCTTCGGCCTCGGCCTGCGCCTTCAGCGTGGTCGAGCCGGGGGAAATCCAGGCCGGGATCATCGACTTGCGGCCCTTCAGCACCGCCGCAGCGGCGCGCAGGTCCTCGATGCGGCCGTTGGTGCAGCTGCCGATGAAGGCGCGGTCGATGCGGATGTCGGTCAGTGCCATGCCGGGTTTGAGGTCCATGTAGGCCAGTGCCTGCAGCGCATGCGCGCGCTTGTCGGCGTCACCCAGCGACTGCGGATCGGGGATGCGGCCGGAGACCGGCAGGGCTTCCTCCGGGCTGGTCCCCCAGGTCAGCATCGGCTCCAGCGCGGCGCCGTCAAGCGTGACTTCACGGTCAAAGCGCGCGCCCTCGTCGCTTGGGAGCGCGCGCCACTGTGCCAGCGCGCGCTCCCAGTCGGCACCCTTCGGTGCATATTCGCGGCCGTGCAGGTATTCGTAGACCGCATCGTCCGGCGCAATCATGCCGGCGCGGCCGCCGGCTTCGATCGCCATGTTGCAGACCGTCAGCCGGCCCTCGATGCTGAGGCCGCGGATCGCCGGACCGGCGAACTCGATCACATGGCCGGTGGCGCCGGCGGTGCCGATTTTGGCGATGATCGCCAGCACCACGTCCTTGCCGGTGACGTTCGCGGCGAGGCTGCCGTTGACGGTCACGCGCAGCGTTTTCGGTTTTTTCAGCCACAGGCACTGCGTGGCGAGGATCTGCTTCAGCTGCGAGGCGCCGGTGCCGAAGGCATAGGCGCCGAGCGCGCCGTGTGTGGAGGTATGCGAATCGCCGCAGGTGATGGTCAGCCCCGGCTGCGTGATGCCGAGTTCGGGGCCGATCACGTGGACGATGCCCTGGCGTTCGTCGTTCATGCCGAAATGGACGATGTCGTTGACGCGGCAATTCTCTTCGAGCAGCTGGATCATGTGCCGCGCATCGGTGTCCTCGGCCGCGTCAAGGCCGCGTTCGCGGCCGACGGTCGGTACGTAATGATCGGCCACCGCAAAGTTCTGCCGTGGCTTGCGTACCTTGTGGCCCTCCTTCGCCAGCGCGCCGAAGGCATGGAAGGAGCCTTCGTGCACGAAATTGCGGTCGATGTGCAGCAGGGCATCACCGCCGGGCCGTTCGGTGATGACGTGGCTGTTCCAGATTTTGTCAAACAGTGTTTGCGGAGAAACCATAAAATATCCAATATAAACAAATACTTAAAATCAAAGGGCAGCGCGCTGGTCTTCCGGCAGGCCGTAGAGTTTTTCCAGTTCCTGGATTTCGGGCAACCCCGCGATGTCGGTGAACTGCTTGAAGTCCGCGACCTTGTTGCGCATGTGGGCGATCGACCCGGTTTTCTTCAGTTCGCGCAGCAGGTTCTGCATGGCCGGGATCGCCGCAAGCATCACCCAGTTCGGATAGATCGCGATCTTGAAGCCGAGTTTGCCCAGTTCATCCGCGGGCAGATCCGGCGTCTTGCCGCTGGAGGCCATGTTGTAGAGCAGCGGCACACCCTTGAAACGTTTCGAGACGATCTCGACCTGCTCGCGGCCCACCGGCGCCTCGATGAACAGCACGTCGGCGCCAGCCTCGCGGTAACGTTCACCGCGTTCCAGCGCTGCGTCCATGCCTTCGACGGCAATCGCGTCGGTGCGGGTGATGATGACGAAATCATCATCGCGCCGCGCGTCGCAGGCGGCCTTGATCTTGCCGACCATTTCCGCGGTCGGTATCACGCGTTTGCCGGCGAGGTGACCGCAGCGTTTGGGCCAGGCCTGGTCTTCCAGGTGCACGCCGGCAACACCGGCCTTTTCGTAATCGCGGATGGTGCGCCGCGTGTTGATGGCATTGCCGTAACCGGTGTCGGCATCGGCGATCACCGGCAATCCAGAGGCATCGACGATGCGGCTGGCATTGTCGATCATTTCGCTGGCGGTCAGCAGGCCGACGTCGGGCATGCCCAGCCGGCTCAGCGTGGTGCCGAAGCCGGTCATGTAGACGGCTTCGAAACCTTCCATTTTCACCATGCGTGCGGCAAAGGCATCCGCGACACCGGGGGCGACGAGGCAGCCGGGGCGCGCCAGCAGTGTGCGCATGCGCGTGGTTGAACGTTCCATATTCTTGCTCATTGGCATTTTCCCGTCGTTGTTTCGTTGGACTACTCGAATTTCAGGTTGAGTTTTTTCACCAGCGCCTGCCATTGCAGCAGTTCGTCGCGGATGCGCGCGCTGAATTCCTCCGGTGAACTGGCGCCGGGATTGGCGCCGAGTCCGCGGAAACGCTCGGCCACTGCGGTGTTGTCCATCACCTTGCGCACCGCCGCGTTGAGTTTCGCAACCACCGGCTTGGGTGTGCCGGCCGGCGCCAGCAGGCCGAGCAGCGTCGCCGCCTGGTAACCCTTGTAGCCGAGTTCATCCAGCGTTGGCACGTTCGGCAGCGCCGCGGCGCGCTGCCGCGTGGTCACTGCAAGCACTTTCAGCCGACCATCCTTGACGTAGCCGATCGAGGCCGCGAGCTGATCGACCATGGTTTCCACCTGGCCGCCGAGCAATTCCGAGAGCGCGGGGCCGCTGCCCTTGTAAGGCACGTGCAGCACTTTCACGCCGGCCATGCTGGCGAACAGTTCGATCGCGAAATGGTTGGTGGTGCCAGCACCCGCCGAAGCCATGGTCAGTTTGCCCGGCCGCGACTTCGCCGCGGTGACCAGGTCGGCCACCGAGCCGATCGCGGATTTCTGCCCTGCGAGCACCACCAGTGGCACTGCCTGCACGGTGGACAGCGGCGCGAAATCCTTCAGCGAATCGTAAGGCAGGTTCCTGAAGATCACCGGATTCACCGACAGCGGGCCGCTTGAACCGACCAGCAGCGTATGGCCGTCCGGCGTTGATTTCGCCACCAGCGAAGCACCGAGGTTGCCGCCGCCACCGGGGCGGTTATCGACCACCACCGTCTGTCCCAGCGCCTCGGCCAGCGGCGGCGCGATGATGCGCGCGGAAATGTCGACGTTGCCGCCCGGTGCATAGGGCACGACCATGCGGATCGGACGCGACGGGAAGGTTTCCGCGGCGAATGCAGGCAATACCAGTGCCGCGAGCGCAAGCAAAGCCACGGGTTTGTTGTTCATCTGCGGGATCCTCAGGATGGCGGCACTGGCGGATGCGGCGTCGCGCCTGTTGTTCTGCCGGAATCGCAGTCATTTTATCGCGGTTCCCCGCGCCGCGGGCTGTTGCGGGAGGCGGAGTTACAGCGACGAGATCTGCCAGCGGCCGTCGGCGGCAGGCGTGAACAGCAGCGGCAGTCCGTTCTGCACGGGCGCAGCCTGCGGCGGCAGGCCCAGCCATTCGCCGAGCACGCGGAAGGTGCCCGAGTGGGCGACGATCAGCGGCAGGCGGCCGGAGCGGACTTGTTGCAGGCCCCTGCGTGTGCGCTCACGGAAGGTGTCGGGGCTTTCGCCGCCGGGTGGCGTGACTCCGCGCACCCGCAGTTCGCGCGGCTGGTTTTCGAGTGCGCCCCAGTTGCGTTCGGCCAGATCGTCGATGATCACCGGCGTGATGCCCAGCACATCGGCGACGCAGGCTGCCGTGTCGCGGGCCCGCTGCAGCGGGCTGCAGCAGATCGTGTCGACCGCGCTGCCGGCGAGGCGCGCCGCCGCGGCCTGCGCCTGTGCCCGGCCGGCGGCGTTCAGCGGCACATCGCTGGCACCGGCAACCAGCCCCAGCCGGTTGTGCTCGGTTTCGCCGTGGCGCAGGAAGCAGAAGGGGCCGGTGAACGGCGGCACTGCAGTCACAGTGCGACGCTTCCCGTGGTCGGCACCCGCGCCGGCGCAAATGCGCGCTGCCAGGTCTTGCGGTGTTTTGCATCGCCGAAGGCGGGCAGCACGCTGCGCGCGCCGGTGGACTGCACAAGGGTGATGTTGTCCGACAGCCGCGGATGGACGTTCCAGCGCAGGTATTGCGCGCGGCCGCTGCGAGTCAGTTCGGCGGCCGGCGTGCCCGGCGGCAGGTAACCGGTGAACACGATGGCCGGCGTATCACGCGGTGCCCATTGTGCGAGCAGATCTGCGGCCTCGCCCGCGGTGCCGTCGGCACGGCTGGCCAGCGTGATTCCCCGCGGCTCGCCGGCCTTGGGCGCACCCTCGGCGATGCGCGCGAGTTCCTCTGCGACGCCGGGACAGAGACAGGCCGCATCCGCGGTGGGGAGCCGCTGCAGCGCTGCGCGGATGCGGTCGTCGATGCGCGGCAGCGGAAAGCCGCTGCGCAGCAGATGCAGCGCGATTTCCGGACCGCGTCCGTTTTCCGGCGCGGGCAGCAGCACGCCGCCGCCGTCGAAAAACGGCAGCAGCGACTTTTGGCATTCCGCCAGTGGCGTGTCGTAGTCGCCATAGGAGGCGTCGATGATCACCGTGCCGGCCGCAGGCGGGGTGTCGCAGGCGTAGAGCGCGGATTCGATCGAGTTGTCGCCCATGTAGAGCAGGCCGTCGCCCAGCGCGAGGTGGATCCACACGCCGCCCGGCGCATGGCCGGAGCGCCCGGTGGTGACCCGCAGTCCCAGCACATCGGTGCTGCCGCTGAGCGGCAGCGGCCGCACGGCAATGTGGGATGGCAGGCCGCGGGCGACGATGTCCGTGGCATAGACCGGCGGGTTGCCGATCTCCGGCAGCAGTTTCAGTCCGCCGGCATGGTCGGCGTGGCCGTGCGACAGCAGCAGGGCGTCGATGCGGCCGACCCGGCTGACGTCGGGCCACAGTCCCGGCTGCGGCCCGTAGCCGAGGTCCAGCATCAGCCGCCAGTTGCCGGCTTCGACGACAAAACAGGCCGGGCCTTTGCTCCCGCAGCCGGACACGGGCACCACTGCGGGAACTGCGCTCATCGCCTTCAATCGCTGGTGGGCGTGATCTGGAAACCCTTGACTGTTTCCATGTCCGACAGTGTCGCCGCAAGGGCGCGCAGGTTGCGGGTGTCGAGGGTGCGCAGCACCATGCGGTATTCGAAACTCTCGCCCTCGTCGCGCAGGCGGTAGGTCACGTGGGCGACGCTGAAATGATGCCTGGCGACCAGCTTGCGCAGCTCATCCTCGCCCAGTTCGTGGCTGCGCTGCACGCGCACGCTGAAGATCGCGTACTGCTCGGTGCGCATCCGGCCCTCGATCCAGCGGAAGCCGGACAGCGTGCCCAGGGTCAGCACGGTGGCCAGCGCCGCCGGCAGGTAGAAGCCGATGCCGACGAGGATGCCGATGGCCGAGGTGATCCAGATCGATGCGGCGGTGGTCAGCCCGCGCACCGAGGTGCCTTCCTTCATGATCACGCCGGCGCCGAGGAAACCGATGCCGGTCATGATGCCCTGTGCCATGCGCGTCGGGTCGACCACCACCCGCGAGTTGCCGTCGGGCTGGAACCACTGGCTTTCGTAGACCGTGACCAGCATCAGCAGGCTGGAGGCGACACAGACCAGCGCGTGGGTGCGGAAGCCGGCGGGCCGGCCGCGGTAGCTGCGTTCAAGGCCGATCAGGGCGCCGACGCCCAGCGCGCCGGTCAGGCGGATGCAGATTTCGATGAAGTCGCCGCTCATGGTCAGGTATTTTCCCGGTTGGTGCCGCAGTTGCCACAATTCTGCAACAAATATTGCATAACTTCCGGCATGTTGCAATGAACATTGCAGCAGGCGGATCTCCGTGCTGTAATCACCCGCACCTTAACCCGTGGTGTAACGCGCAACAAGCCATGCCCCTGCATGAACTCCTGGCCCGCTTCGACCGGAAGCTGACGGCGGCCGACCGCCGGCTGGCGGAGGTGCTGCTCGCCGCGCCCCGCGAAACCGCCTTCCTGTCCGCGGGCGAAGTCGCGCAGCGCGCCGGCGTCAATGCCGCCACCGCGGTGCGTTTTGCACGCAAGCTGGGCTGCGCCGGTTATCCCGAACTGCGCGGGCTTCTGCGCGAGGAACTGTTCGGTGTTTCCGACGCCGCCGGCCGCATGCGCGAACGCATGCGCAAGCTGGCCGGCCGGTCAGTGCTGAGGACTTTCGTCGAGAACGAAATCGCCAATCTTGCCCGGCTGCCCGAGCAGATCAGCGATGCCGACCTGCGCGCCGCCGCGCGCGCGGTGAAGCGCGCCGGGCAGGTCTGCCTGTATGCCGTCGGTCATGCCGCCGCGCTCGCCCGCCTGCTCGATTCCAGGCTGGGGCGGTCCGGTTTCCGCACCCGCATCCTGTCGCCGGTGGCCCGCGACATGGCGGCTGATCTCGCGCAACTGCGCCGGCATGATGTGCTGGTCCTGTTTGCGCTGAACGCGCTGCCGCCGCTGATGCCGAAGATCGTCGCCGAGGCCCGTGCCGCCGGGGCCGTCTGCGTGCTGATCACCGACATCCCCGCGCCGCCGCTCAAGCCCGTGCCGCAGATCGTGCTGTCCGCGGGCCGCGGCCTCGCCGGAGAACCGCGCTCGCTGGCGGTGCCGATGACGCTGTGCAATGCGCTGGTGCTGCATTTGTCGCGGCTTGATCCGCGGCGCACCCTGTCCAGCCTGGAGAAGCTGGACAGGGTGCGCCGCAAGCTCGGAGAAACATCCTGATCACCACAGTACAGGGAGAAACCATCATGATCTGCATCCGGAAACTCGTACTCGCCGCCTGCGGCCTCGCGCTTGCCGCGCCGGTGGCCACCGTACTGGCGCAGGCCTATCCCGACCGCCCGATCCGTTTCATCGTGCCATTCCCGCCGGGCGGCGGCAACGACATCGTCGGCCGCATCGTCGCGCAGAAGCTGGCCGAGGGCCTCAAGCAGACGGTGGTGGTCGACAACCGCGGCGGCGCCGGCGGCACCATCGGCACCGACATGACGGCCAAGGCCCCGGCCGACGGTCACACCATGCTGGTCAACAACATCAGCCTCGCGGTCAACGCGACGCTGATTCCCAAGCTGCCCTACGACACGCTGCGCCAGCTGGCGCCGGTGTCGATCATCGGCCGCCAGCCCAACATTCTCGTTGTGCATCCCGGCGTGAAGGCGAAAAACGTGAAGGAGCTGCTCGATCTCGCGCGCGCCAGGCCCGGAGGCGTCAACTACGGCTCCGGCGGCATCGGCACCGCTTCGCACCTTGCCACCGAGCTGCTGCAGCTCACGACCGGCACGAAGATGACCCACGTGCCCTACAAGGGTCTGGGTCCGGCGCTGATCGACCTGATGGGCGGGCGCACCGAATTCATCATCTCGACCATGGCTTCGGCACTGCCGCAGCTCAAATCAGGCAAGCTGCGGCCGCTCGCGGCAACGACCGTCAAGCGTTCGGCGTTTTTCCCGGAAGTGCCGACGATGATCGAATCCGGTGTCGCCGGCTACGACTTTACCACCTGGTACGCGCTGGTCGTGCCGGCCGGCGTGCCGAAGCCGGTGATGGCGCGGCTCAACAGCGAACTGAAGGCGATCGCGGAGATGCCCGCGGTGAAGGAGCAGTTCTCGGCCCAGGGTCTCGAGACTGCGCATACCGGCAGCGACGAGGCGCAGAAATACCTCGCCGCCGAGGTGGCCAAGTGGGGCAAGGTGATCAAGGCCTCGGGCGCGAAGCCGGACTGAAGGGCCGCCCGGCTTCGCGCCGGGCGGGTGCAACGGGCAGTCAGCCTGCCGCGCGTTTGGCGCCGGCGCCGGTATCGTAATCGACGTTGGCCAGTTTCTCGGTATCCCACAGCTGCTTCAGCAGCGACGCGGCCGCCGGCTTGCCCAGCACCGGCTCGGCGAGTTCGGTGAACTTGTCGTTCAGTTCCTCGTCAGTCAGCGGCAGCTCGGGGTCACCCTTGCGGTAGGGCTGGAAGTGCTCCAGTTTGCGGCCGTCGTTCAACTCGATTTCGACGCGTGACTCGCGGCGGTTGGGATAACCGGCCGAGATCTCCGGATCGGCGATCGGCTCGATTTTCTTCAGCAGCGCGCGCACGTCCGGATCGTTCAGGTGGTCCGGGTCGAAGGCGTTCAGACGCACGCTGCCGCGCACCAGCGCATGGGCGACCGTGTACTGGATGCTGAACTTGGCCTGGTATTCGCCTTCGGGATTGTTGTTGTCGATGATGTTGAGGCCGGCCTTGTAGGTGTGCAGCCGGATGTGCTTCACGTCCTTGTACGAGAAGCCGTGCTGCTTCTGCAAATGCAGCGCGCCGTCGATCGACGGGAAGGTGTGGCCGCAGCAGCCGTGGTTTTTGAAGGTCATCTGGATGATGTGGTAATCGCTACCCAGGCCCTTCGTCGCCTTGCTCCAGTCCGGGTTCACGCTCATCGCATTGCCGAAGCCGACCTCGCCCTCGATCATGTCGAGCGCGCCGGTGAGGCCCTTCATCGCCGCCATCGCCGCCCAGCAGCCGGCGTCCGCCGCGTGGCCACCGTGCAGCGGCTTGGTCATCGCCTGCGAACGGAAGGCCTGCTGCAGACCCGAGGCGAAGCTGCCGACCGTTGCCAGCGCGTGCATGAACTGTTCCTTGTTGGCGCCGAGGATCGTGGCCGCCGCCGCCGCCGCGCCGAAGGAGCCGACGGTGCCGGTGGTGTGCCAGTACTTGTAGTGCGAGGGCATGATGGCCTCGCCGATGCGGGTCGAGATTTCATAACCGACGATCACGCCGCGCAGGAATTTGTCGCCACTGGCGCCGCTGGCCTGGGCCGCGGCCAGCGCCGCGGAGATCACCGGGCTGCCGGGGTGGTAGCCGGCGTCGCGGTAGATGTCGTCGAACTCGACCGAGTGCGAGGCCGCGCCGTTGATCAGCGCGGCGGCGCGCAGCGTCGCGCGGCGGCCGGTGGCCAGCCTTGCGCGGCCGCGGTCGAGATCCTCGGCGAAGGCTTCTTCCATCAGTTTTGCCGGGTTGACGATGCTGCCCGGCAGCAGCGCCGCGTACCAGTCGATCACCGCGCGTTTGGCGTGGTGGATGACCTGGGGCGGCAGTTTCGAAGTCTGTTCGCGGATCGCGTAATCGGCCAGTTGTTGCAGCAGCATGATGGGTCTCCTCCGTTCGGCTCGGTGTATCGTGACTGTGCCAGTACTGCGGTTTTCCTGCTCAGCGGCGGACGATCAGACCGTCCACCGCCACCACGCCTTCGCCTTCCTTCCTGACAATCAGCGGGTTGATCTCGGCTTCGGCGATGTCTTCGAAGGCGGCCAGCTGTGAGAAGGCGGCCACGGTTTCGGCCAGCGCCTTGCAGTCGCCTTTGGTCATGCCGCGGTAGCCGCGGATCACCGCCAGGCCCTTGACCTCTTCGACCATCTGCAGCGCGGTCTCCGGCGTGACGGGTGCCAGGCGCATTGCGAAGTCCTTGTAGATCTCGGCCAGCACGCCGCCGACGCCGATCACCACCAGCGGGCCCACCTGCGGATCGCGCTTGAAGCCGACGATGATTTCCGCCAGCCCGCGCTCCATGCGCTGCACCAGGATGCCGTTGAGTTTTGCCTGCGGATGCTTCGCCTTCACGCTGGCGAAGATCTTGTCGGCCGCCTGCTTCAGCTGGGCCGCGTCGCCGATGTTCAATACCACGCCGCCGGCGTCGGTCTTGTGCGCGATGTCCGGCGACAGGATCTTCGCCACCACCGGATAACTCATCTCGACTTTTGCATTTGCATCGGCCATTACCGCGGTCTGCGCCTGCGGCACACCCAGCGCACCGAATACGGCGCAGGCCTGCTGTTCATTGAGCTGCTTGCCGCTGGCGGTCTTCAGCAGGGCGCCCGCCGCGGCGCATTTCTGCGCGTCGGCCTTGGGGATATCCACCGGCGGCACCCACTGCTTCCAGGCGCGGATCGAATCGGCGCAGGATTCCGGCGTGCGGAAACCGGCGATGCCGGCCTGGGCCAGCAGCTTCAGCGAGGCTTCGGCATGCGGCGCGAGGAAGACCGCGATCGCCTTGTCGCGGCGGTCAGCCTCGACCAGCGGCTCCACCGCGATCTGCGGCTGGAACTGAGCCGAGCTGCCGGCGACGGCCAGCACCAGGTCGCAGTGATCGGAGGCGAGCAGGGCGTTCAGCACGCCGCCGTAGATTTCTTTTTTCGCGCCGGCCAGCGTCAGGTCGGTGATGCGTGATTTGCTGATGCTGATGTTCTTTTGCGCCAGTGCCGCAACCAGGGCATCGGTGGGGCCGACAACATCGACGCCGTAGGTGCCGATGCGGTCGACCACGCAGGCCGCGCCGCCACCGGTGGTGGTCATCGCGGCGACCCGGTGCTGCCTGTTCGGCTTGCGGCCCTGCACCAGCGCCGGCAGCTCGAACAGCGCTTCCAGCGTGTCCACGCGCAGCATGCCGTGGGCCTTGAAGAAGGCATCCACCGCCTCGTCGGCGCCGGCCATCGCGCCGGTATGCGACGCGGCGAGATCCTGCCCCACTTCGGAGCGGCCCAGCTTGTAGACGATCACCGGCTTGTTGACCGCATAGGCGCGGCGCGCGGCCTCGGCCAGGTGCGGGGCGTCACGGATGGTTTCCATGAACAGTAGGATGGCCTGGGTATGCGGATCATCGACCAGCAGGCCGGCGAGTTCACCGACGCCGAGATCGGCCTCGTTGCCGACGGAGATCAGTTTCGAGAAACCGACACCACGGCCCAGCCCGCGCGACATCAACCCCCCCATCATGCTGCCCGACTGTGACACGATCGCCAGCCCGCCGGGCGTGATGTCGAGTTTTTCCAGCACCGCATTCACCGACAGCGCGAGATGGGTCTGGGTGCTCAGCAGGCCGATGCAGTTGGGGCCGACCAGGCGCGTCTGGCTGCCGCGGATGATGTCGTTCAGTTCCTGCTGCTTCGCGCGGCCGGCCTCACCGGTTTCGGCGAAACCGTCGCTGTAGACCGTGACCACCGGGATTTTTTTCTCGACGCACTGCTTCAGCGCCGCCGGCACGGCCTTCGCCGGCACCATCACGAAGGCATGGTCGACTTCGCCGGGTATCGAGGCGACGTCGGGGTAGGCCTTCTCGCCGAAAACCTCGTCACGGCCCGGATTTACCGGGATCAGTTTGCCCTGGTAACCGTGGCGCTTCAGGTAACGCTGCGGGCGCGAGGTGTTTTTTTTCTCGTCGCTCGAAGCGCCGATCAGCGCGATGGAACGGGGGTCAAAGACGGCTTGATAGAGTTTGTTGTTGGACATGGCACTCAAGGTCAAAAGCGTTTGCCACAGAGGACACAGAGTTCACAGAGAAAACCCGAAACCCGGGTTTGTGCTTTTTGCAGTTCTCTGTGTCCTCTGTGGCTAAAAAGGTTTTAAGGTTTTCAGGCTTTCGGCGGCCGCTGCGAGAACGTGCGTTCGAAAATGCCTTCGGCGATGCGGTTCTTCAGGATCTCGATCGAGCCGCCGGCAATCATCCAGCCGCGGCACTTGCGGAAGCAGTACTCGACCAGCGATTCATCGGTGTAGCCCATGCCGCCCATGATCTGCATCGCTTCGTTGCAGATGTCGAAACCGGCCTGGTTGCAGAAAGCCTTCGCGATCGCGGTGTCTTCCGCCGAGGGAATACCGCCGTCGGCGTTGACGGCGGCCTTGTAGAGCAGCAGCTGGCCGGCCTCGAGTTTCATTTTCATGTCGGCGAATTTCCACTGCAGGCCCTGGAATTCGCAGAGCAGGCGCCCGAACTGCTTGCGCTGCATCGCCCATTCGCGGGCGACGTTGTAGGCGTAACGGCCGAAGGCCAGCGAACGCGCGGTGTTGCCGATGCGCTCGACGTTGAAGCCCGCGATCTGCTTCTTGAAGCCGCCTTCCTTCAGCATCACGTTCTCGGGGCCGACGTAGACATTGTCGAGATAGGTCTGCACCCATTCCTCGCCGTTGAGGAATTTCGCCGGCGCGCCCTGCTTGAAGCCGGGCGCATCGCGCGGGATCAGCACCGAGCCGATGCCGCCGACGCCGGGACCGAAGCGCACATAGGTCAGCATCACGTCGGCATAGGAGGCGTGGGTCTGGAACACCTTGACGCCGTTGATGCGGTAACCCTCACCGTCAGGCGTGGCCGAGGTTTTGAGGTCAGTCACCGCCGAACCGGCTTCCGGCTCGGTCATGCCGACGGTGATCAGCGATTCACCGGCGAGGATCTTGTCGAGGTAGCGTTTTTTCTGGTCCGGTGTGCCGTACTCGGCAAGCACGCGCACCGGGCCGAAGTTGCCGGCCTGGATCACGTCGGCGCTGCGCGGGCACACCGAGGCGATGGTTTCGATGGCGATGATGGCGTCCATCAGCGAGCCGCCCTGGCCGCCGTCCTCTTCCTTCATCGTGATGCCCAGCAGGCCCTGTTCGGCCATCAGCTTGCCGACCTCCCAGGGATGCTCTTCCTGGTGCGCGCGCTTCAGTGCACCGTCGCGCAGGTGGCGCTCGGCAAAACCGCGCACGGCATCGCGGAACTGTTCCTGCTCGGGGGTGAATTTGAAATCCATGATTTGAACCTGCGGGTTGGTGAGCTTTCGATTTTACCGTCCGTTGCCCTGTGAGTCAGTACGTCATGACGAACCCACATCATGGAAAACTGCAAGCGATTTCAAAACGCCCGCAGTGCAGCGATGCGCTCAGGGATACATTGCCCAGCCGATACGCCCGGTTTCTGCACGGAACAGGTGTCCGTCGGTGCTGGTGACAAACAGCGTGCTCATGTCCGGTCCGGCGAAACAGCAGTTGGTCGGACGGTTGCAGGGCACGGGATGGGTTTCCAGCACGCGGCCCGTCGGCGAGAACACATAGATCATCGGACCGGCGCCCGACACTTCCCAGCCGGCGGTGGCGACGATGTTGCCATCACGATCCAGCGTCATGCCGTCGATGCCGCGATGGATGCCGCGGTAATCCTCGCCCCAGGTGAACAGGGTCTTGTACGACCCGAGGCTGCCGTCTTCGCGGATCGGGTAGGCGCGCAGCTCGCGCGCGATGCCGGCGGTGAAGCTGCTCTCGGCGACATACAAGGTGCTCTGGTCCTGCGACACCAGGATGCCGTTGGGCTGGGTGGTGTCGAAGACGACGCGGGTGATCGAGTAGCTGCCGTCTTTCTGCGGGTCGAGGCGGTAGACCGATCGGTTGTCGAGTTCTTCCTTTTCCGTGGAGTCGATGTTGCCTTCATTCCAGGGATTGGTGAACCAGATACGGCCCTTGCGGTCGATCGCGAGGTCGTTCGGCGTATTGAGGCGCTTGCCCTCGAACTTGTCGGCGATCACGACGTTTTTACCATCGGGATCAAAACGCATCACGCTGCGCCCGCCCTGGCAGCAGCCGAACAGCCGTCCCTGCGCGTCGTGGGCGAGGCCGTTGACGCGGTCGAGTCCCGTGCGCCAGGGGGTGATGCTGTTGGTCTTCAGGTCGCAGCGGAAAATCGTGCGGGCGTGGATGTGGGTGAAGTAGAGCTGTTCGCCGTCCCATACCGGGCCTTCGGTGATCGGCAGGCCTATGGGTTTTTTCAGTAACTCGAATTTCCAGGACATGGGGGGCTTTCCAGGTAGCACACTGCGATTCTAAAAAGCGGTCAACAACCAGGCTTGCGGTAGCCCCTCACCCCAACCCTCTCCCCATCAGGCGATGGGGAGAGGGGGAGTGGATGGCTCAGGCTTTCAGCAGCGGACGCAGCTTGGTGACGTTGCCGACCTTCTCGAGACCCCACACTGCATCGCAGAGCCGGCGCGAGCGGGCCTTGCCGAGGATCGGCGCCATCAGGTGGTAACACTTCTCGTCGACCTGATCACGCGTCATCGGGTTCTGCGCCGTGCCGAGCACCGCCTTGACGTGTTTGCGCAGCATGCGGCCGTTCTTCAGCTTCAGCTCGATGATGCCCTGGCGCGAGGGCATCGCGCGGGTCAGCGCGTCGTCGCCGTAGAGCGTGATGCGTTTGCGCAGGTCGAGCACCTTCCGGTCATTCATGCGCTTCTCGTCGTGTGAAGACTCGAAGGTGACGATGCCGTCGATCAGCATCACCGCGCACATGTGCTGCATGCAGATGTCGGGCATGTTGCGGTTGTCGGTGGTGTTGGCGGCCTGGTGGGCGACACGGATCACCAGCTTGTCCACGTCCGCGGCCTTGATGCCGTGTTCGCGGATCAGCTCGAGCAGGCCGTCGAGCGGCGCCTGGATCGGCGAGCCGACCGACCAGCGCTTGATGTTGGTGTTCATGATCTCGTAGACCTTGCCCAGATCCTTGACCAGGCGCTCGGGCTGCGGCTTCTTGCCGATGCGGCGGGTCTCGTCGTAGGCGATGTAGAAATTGCGCTCGCCGGAGAACACGTCTTCCACTGCGGTGAAACCGCAGGACACCATCGATGCCGCCGCGGTGCCGTTCCTCGCCGGCATGCCGCCGAAGTCGAAGGCCTTCTCGATGTGCTCCTCGTCGCGCATCCAGCAGGAAATGCCCGAGCACTGCTGTGCGGTGTAGGACAGTGCATGGCGCATGCCGTTGTAGTTCAGTCCCGCCAGCAGCGAGGCGGCCGCCGCAGCGCCGAAGCTCGGCCCGAAGCTGTGGGTCGAGTGGCCGGCCTGGCGGAAGTCATAAGGATGCAGCGACAGGTTGATGCGCGCGCAGAGGTCGTAACCGAGTGCCACGGCGCGCAGCAGCTGCGTGCCGTTCGACTTCTCGCGTTCGGCCATCGCCATCGCGGCGGGCACGACCGCGCAGCCCGGGTGCGACAGTGAGGGTGCGTGCGAATCGTCGGTTTCGTCGGCGTGCGCCAGCATGCCGTTGACATGCGCGGCCTGCTCGGCATTGGTCAGGATGTCCGATCCGATCACCAGCGCCTGCGGCGCGCCGCCCAGCGTTTTTGCGTAGGCGATGGCCTTCTCGCCCGGCAGCAGGCGCGAGCCCGAGACCATCGCGGCGATGGTGTCGAGCAGGTGGTGCTTGGTTTTTTCCGCAACGGCTTTCGGCAGCGGCTTCTTCGCGGCGGCGGCCATATAGGTCGCCAGCTTCTGCATCAGCGGCGAAACGGTGGTCTTGGAATTGCTTTTCGATTTTTTGCTCATGGCATCAGTACTCCGCCGTTGACGTGGATGGATTGACCGGTGATGTAACGCGCGTCGGGTCCGCACAGCATGCGCACCATCGCCGCGATTTCCTGGGGCTGGCCGCGCCGGCCGACCAGCGGCAGGGTCTTGCGGTGGTCCGGACGATCCGGCGCGCCGGGCAGGCCGCGCACGGTGTCGATCGGGCCCGGCACCACGCAGTTCACCGTGATGTTGTGTTCGGCGAGATCATGCGCCACCGCCTTGGCCATGGCCGCGAGGCCGCCCTTGGCTGTCACCACATGCGAGCGGTGCAGGGCGCCCTTGTGGCCGGTGAGGCCGCCGATGTAGACCAGCGAGCCGCCCCCGGCCTTGATCAGGTGG
The DNA here is from genome assembly GCA_019635015.1 of Burkholderiales bacterium. Taxonomy (GTDB): domain Bacteria; phylum Pseudomonadota; class Gammaproteobacteria; order Burkholderiales; family SG8-41. Next base: position 122,198 of record JAHCAG010000003.1, read on the forward strand.
GGCAGCGCGGCCTGCGAGACCAGGAAGGCGCCGTCGAGCACGGTCGAGATCACGCGGCGCCATTCCTCGAGGGAAGTCTTGTCGAAAGGCGTTTCGGAACGGATCGCGGCGTTGCTGACCACCATGTCGAGCCGGCCGAACTGCTTGATGGTTTCATCGACCAGGTGTTTCACTGCCGCGGGATCGGTGATGTCGCCCATGCACAGCGCAGCCTTGCCGCCGGCCTTTTCGATCATCGCCACGGTTTCTTCGCCGGCTTCGCGCGAGGTATTGGCATTGATCATCACCGTCGCGCCGCCTGCAGCGAGCGCGCGCGAAATGGCGCGGCCGATGTTGCGCGCGCCGCCGGTGACCAGAGCGACCTTGCCGGCGAATTCATCGCCGCGACGCATCCCGATTTCGTAGCTCATCAAAAATACCTTTATAATCAAATACTTGCAAATATGACCTGGTTGCCGCCGCAACAAGAACGGTCCCTGACCGCAGGACTGTGGCGTGATGAAGGCAAGGTGTTCGCGCAAAGCCCGGTGTGACGCGCCACTTCGAACATCGGCACACCGCGGTTGCAGCACGGCAATGCCGTGCTGCGGTGGCGGGATGTTTTTCGGTGGGCGCGCCGATTCTAGCAGCCCCCAAGCGCAACCGTCCGCCGATGTCCGTACTGTAAAATGCCGCTTTGCGCAGAGGGGTTTCGCAGTGAAAAAACCGAAGGTCGGCATTGTCATGGGCAGCCAGAGTGACTGGGACGTGATGCGCCATGCCGTCGCCATGATGCGCCAGTTCGGCGTGCCCTTCGAGGCCCAGGTGGTCTCGGCCCATCGCACGCCGGACCTGCTCTACCGTTATGCCGAGGGCGCAGAGGCCCGCGGCCTGCAGTGCATCATCGCCGGCGCCGGCGGTTCGGCGCATCTGCCGGGCATGCTCGCCGCCAAAACCATCGTCCCTGTGCTCGGCGTGCCGGTGACCTCGCGCGCACTGAAGGGCCTCGATTCCCTGCTCTCCATTGTGCAGATGCCGAAGGGCGTGCCGGTGGCCACCTTTGCCGTCGGCGAAGCCGGCGCCGCCAATGCCGGCCTGTTCGCGGTGGCGATGCTCGCCCGGGAAGACGCCAAGCTCGCCAAAAAACTCGCGAGCTTCCGCAAGAAACAGGTTGCGACCGTGCGCGCGATGAAGCTGCCGGTCAAGAAATAGGACATGATTTTTCCCGACGCCATGCTCGGCATGCTCGGCGGCGGCCAGCTGGGCCGCATGTTCACGCTCGCCGCGCACAGCATGGGATACCGCGTCACCGTGCTCGATCCCGATCCGCTGAGCCCTGCCGGCGCCATTGCCGATGTGCACCTGAAGGCCGCCTACCAGGACGTCGAGGCACTGCAGCAGCTCGCCGACAGCTGCGAGGCGGTGACCACCGAGTTCGAGAACGTGCCCGCCGAGAGCCTGCGCTGGCTGGCGAAACACTGCGCCGTGCGTCCCGCCGGCGATGCGGTGGCGATCGCCCAGGACCGCATCCGCGAAAAGGCCTTCGTCCGCTCCTGCGGCATCGAAGTCGCGCCTTATGCGGTCATCGAGAAAGAAAGCGACCTCGACACGGCCGATGCCGCGCTGTTTCCCGGCATCCTCAAACGCGCGCGTTTCGGCTACGACGGCAAGGGCCAGGCGCGGGTGGCGAATGTTGCCGAAGCGAAGAAAGCCTTCGCCGACATGGGCGCCGAATCCTGCGTGCTGGAACAGCGCATCGCGCTGAAATGTGAAATCTCTGCGGTGGTCGCGCGCGGCGCTGACGGCGTGGGCCGCGGTTTCCCGGTCGCCGAGAACCGCCACCGCAACGGCATCCTCGATGTCAGCATCGTGCCGGCACGGGTGACGCCGGAACTCGCGCAGCGCGCCGAGCAGTGGGCGCTGAAGATCGCCGAAAAACTCGATTACTGCGGCGTGCTCGCAGTGGAGTTCTTCATCACCGAAGCCGGCGCGTTATTGGTGAACGAAATGGCGCCGCGCCCGCACAACAGCGGCCACTACACCATCGACGCCTGCGCCACTTCGCAATTCGAGCAGCAGGTGCGCACGCTCTGCGGCCTGCCGCTGGGCGACACCCGGCTGCTGGCGCCGGTGGTGATGGTCAACCTGCTGGGCGAGGCCTGGCAGCGCGGCCAGCCGCAATGGGAGCGCGTGTTCCTCGCGCCCGAGGCCAAGCTGCATCTCTACGGCAAACACGAAGCCCGCGACGGCCGCAAGATGGGCCATTACACGATGCTCGGCGCCACCGCCGACGCGGCGCTGCAGAAGGCGCTGGTGGTGCGCAGCGCCTTGTATCCCGACTGGCACGATTGACGCCAGGCTGCGCGCTGTGAAATCAAGGCCGCAATTGATTGTTTACTTGATTGGCATCGTTATTTTGGGATTGCTGTATGTTCCAGTGAAGTCGGCAGTCGAGGAACCTTGGTTGTTCGTTGTATTCGTCGGCATCTACTTGATTGCTTTACGGGTAATCGGGTTTTTAGTGATTAAGCGGCGCATGCAAGAAGATACGAAGACTTGATACTTAAAGGCGCGCTAAAGGTGCCTTGGAATTCAAACATTATTTCTGAACTGAGCCGCAGATGAGCGACACCCCGCTGTACAAAACCGACCTTAAAAGCCTGCCCTTCCTGCATCGCGGCAAGGTGCGCGACCTCTACGCCGTCGGCGACGACAAGCTGCTGGTGGTGCAGAGCGACCGGCTCTCCGCCTTCGACGTGATCCTCGATGATCCGATTCCCGGCAAGGGCCGCGTGCTGACCGAGGTCTCGTATTTCTGGTTCGACAAACTCAAACACATCGTCCCCAACCACCTCACCGGCATCGACCCCGCGACCGTGGTCGCGCCGGAAGAACGCGCGCAGATCGCCGGCCGCGCGATGGTCGTGCACAAGTACCAACCGCTGATGGTTGAAGCCGTCGTGCGCGGCTACCTCATCGGTTCGGGCTGGAATGATTACCAGAAGACCGGCGCGATCTGCGGCATCCAGCTGCCCGCGGGCCTCAAGCAGGCGGAACAACTCGCCGAACCGATTTTCACGCCGGCCTCGAAGGCGCCCGCCGGCCACCACGACGAGAACATCACCTACGAAGACGTCGTCGCGACCATCGGCGCCGCGAATACCGCGAAAGTGAAAGAGATTTCGATCCGGCTCTACACCGAAGCCGCAGCCTTCGCCGCCACCCGCGGCATCATCATCGCCGACACCAAATTCGAATTCGGCACCGATGCCGCGGGCAACATCTTCCTGATCGACGAGGCGCTGACGCCGGATTCCTCGCGCTTCTGGCCTGCGTCTGAATATCGCACCGGCATCAGCCCGCCCAGTTTCGACAAGCAGTTCGTGCGCGACTGGCTGGAAACCCAGCCCTGGAACAAGAAGGCGCCCGCACCGCGGCTGCCCGCCGACGTGCTGGCGAAGACCGCGGAGAAATACCGCGAGGCCCAGCGCATGCTGACCGGCCGCTGAGATGTCGACCACGCCCGGCAAGCTGTTTCCCGAAGGCGGCAAATCCGAAGCCGCTGCGGTCACCACCGGCATCCTGCCCGACCGCGACATCGCGCGCCTGATCGACGGCGGACGCATCAGCGCCGAAGGCGGCGTCGATCCCTCCCAGATCCAGCCGGCCAGCCTCGACCTGCGCCTGGGCGCCACCGCCTGGCGCGTGCGCGCGAGTTTCCTGCCGGGCAAGACCTCGACGGTGCAGGCCAAGATCGACCGCCTGCAGATGCACAAGATCGACCTGACGAAGCCGACGGTGCTGGAGAAAGGCTGCGTCTACATCGCCGAGCTGATGGAAGAACTGAAGCTGCCCGCCGACATCGCCGGCAGCGCCAACCCGAAAAGCTCCACCGGCCGGCTCGACATTTTCACGCGCCTGATCACCGACGCCGGGGCCGAGTTCGAAGGTGTCGCCGCCGGTTACAAGGGCAAGCTCTATGTCGAGATCATGCCGCACACCTTCAGCGTGCTGGCACAGCAGGGCACGCGGCTGAACCAGATCCGTTTCATCCGCGGCAACCCGCCGCCCTCGGACGCCAAACTCACCGAACTCGACCAGACGCTGAAGCTGGTCTACAACGACAGCGACGGCCCGCTGCCGGCGATGATCAAGAACGGCTTGTGGGTGTCGGTCGACCTCGAAGGCGACGCCAGCCGCGGCATCATCGGTTACCGCGCGAAACACCATGCGCCGTTGATTGATCTCTCGAAGATCAATCATTACGACCCGCTCGATTTCTGGGAACCGATCCAGCGCAACGCCGACCGCTCGCTGGTGCTGAACCCGGACGACTTCTACATCCTCGTGTCGCGCGAACGCGTGCGCATCCCCAACAGCTACGCCGCGTCGATGGTGCCCTACGACCCGTCCGTCGGCGAATTCCGCATTCACTACGCCGGCTTCTTCGACCCCGGCTTCGGTTACGGCGCCAACAACCTGAAGGGCGCGCGCGCCGTGCTCGAAGTGCGCTCGCATGACGTGCCCTTCATGATCGAACACGGCCAGGACGTCGGCCGCCTGATCTACGAACGCCTGCTCGGCGAGCCGGAAAGCATCTACGGTGTGACCATCGGCTCGAACTATCAGTCGCAGGGGCTGAAGCTGTCCAAGCAGTTCAAGCCGCTGGCGATGCCGGTCTAACCCGTCAGCCCGCGGGCGTGCTGACAACAGAAAGGCGCTGATTGCAATCAGCGCCTTTTGTCATTGCAGCGGCGGAATCAGCGCAACGCGTCGATCGAAGCGCCGAAGTTGATGTGGAAGGGCGCGCCGTCGAGCACCAGCGCCGGCACCGACTTCACGCCGGCGGCGTCGGCGTCCTTCAGCCGCGCCTTGTTCTGGCCCAGGTGCACGACCTCGACCTCGTATTTCGCCGGATCGATGGCCATCGCGACATTGCGTTCGGCATCGATGCACACGGGGCATCCGGCGTGATAAAACACGGCTTTGCTTTTCATGCGGGTCTCCTTGGAGGGTGGTTTTGTGCGACAGGCACGCCGCCATCCTGGACCGCCGCGACGCGCGGCAACAGCAGGCACCTTCCGGAACCCCGGGCACTTTTTGGTGTAAATCGGCGAATATGAACGCGAAAAAAAATCTGTCCGCAGCCTCCGAATACCGCCAGCTTGAGGATGTGGTCGGTTGCAAATGGTCGGTGTCGGTGCTGCAGGCGGTGGGTTCCGGCATCACGCGGCCCGGCGCGCTGGAACGCCATATCGCCGGCATCTCGACCAAGGTGCTGTCGGAACGCCTGCGCAAACTCACGCGGTACGGCCTGCTCGACAAGCAGGTGTATGCCGAGGTGCCGCCGCGCACCGAGTACGCGCTGACGGCATACGGGCAGAAGCTGCTGCGCATCATCAGCCAGATCCGCTCCCTCGACGAGGCCATCCGGAAACCCGGCGAGCGCTGATACGATTGATGTAAGTATCTGTTTTTATTGATATTTTTATTGTTCTGCGAGATACTCGCGAGATGACGCATCCCGCATCAGAAACCGACATCACCCACGCCGCCGCGCAACTCAAGGCCGGCGAACTCGTCGCATTCCCCACCGAAACCGTCTACGGCCTCGGCGCCGACGCATCCAATGCCGATGCCGTGCGCAAGATCTACGCCGCCAAGGGCCGCCCCTCGAACCATCCGCTGATCGTGCACATCGCCGATGCCGTGCAGCTCGCCAACTGGGCGCACGACATCCCGCCGGCCGCGCATGTACTCGCAAAAAAATTCTGGCCCGGCCCGCTGACGCTGGTGCTCAAGCGCAATCCGAAAGTGCCCGATGCCGTCACCGGCGGCCAGGACACCGTCGCGATCCGCGTGCCTTCGCATCCTGTCGCGCAGGCGCTGCTGCGTGAATTCGGCGGCGGTGTGGCTGCACCGTCAGCCAACCGTTTCGGCCGCGTCTCGGCCACCACGGCGGCGCATGTGCGCGAGGAATTCGGCGACAGCGTCGCCTGCGTGCTCGACGGCGGTGCTGCGGATGTCGGCATCGAATCCACTATCGTCGATTGTTCGCGCGCAACACCCAGCCTGCTGCGCCCCGGCTGGATCACACCGCAGCAGCTCGAAGCCGCGCTCGGTGCGCCGCTGGCCGCAGCCGATGCCGATGCGCCGCGCGTCTCCGGCACGCTGGAAAAACACTACTCGCCGCAGACCCCGGTGATGCTGATGGAAGGTGATCTGATCGTCGAACTTGCACACAGCCTGACGCGCCAGGGGAAACGTGTCGCGGTGCTGGCGCGGACTGCGCTGCGGCCACTGATTGAAAACATCGTGTGGCGGGCTGCGCCGGCGGATGCGGCGGGTTATGCGCATGACCTGTATGCCAATCTGCGCGAGCTGGATCAGGCGGGCTGTGATGCGATCCTGGTGGAGCAGCCGCCGGAGGTGGCGGAGTGGTTTGCGATACGGGATCGGTTGGGGCGGGCTGCGGCGGGATCAGGGCAGTAATGAACTAAAGTGTGTTGTTAGGGTAAGAAAATGCTGAGACTTGTTACATTTTCGCTCCAAGTAATTCCATCTCCACATTAATCGTCCCTGCGTTATCATAGCAAAATTAAAAATCGTTTTATCAAATTGTCGTGGAAAAACAGCCAATTAAGCTTCAACAAGATCCGATTTTCGAGGCCGTTTTTGAAATGCGGTTTTCGATTGAGTCTGATCAAGTCGCAGACCTTATTCCTGGAATCGTATTTCCACGGTTGCGAAAAGATTTTCCAAAAACCGAAGCGCTTCCCATTGCGCAGATACCGAAGGTTATCCGCGATCAAAATCCAGAGCTCAGGTATCAAGCATCTCGGCGTCTCATTGGTGGGCGACTCATAATTTCGTTGGGAGATCGAGTCGCGGCTGTTTCTTGCGTTAAACCATATATTGGGTGGGGCGAGTTCCAGCCTGTAATCTTACGGCTAGTTGGTTTGCTGAGAGAGGCCGCTCTTATCAAAGAGGTCGAACGCTTTTCCCTAAAGTATTCCAATATGCTGTCTGGCGGAAACCCAAAAGAACAGTTTGCCCATACTCGATTTGCAGCTACGTTGGCGGAAACCAACTTAGTCGAGCAATTAACGCAAATAAGGACAGAATTTAACGAAGGAGGGTTCGTTAATATTGTGGAGCTTGCGGCAAATGCAATTGCGAAGCATCCATCTGGATCCATCATGAATGGGTTATTGTTAAGCATTGATACTATTTGCAATAGCCCGGTCGATTTTTGGAATAATGCCGAAGTCCTATTGAAAAATGCACATGAAGTAGAGAAAACAATTTTTTTCCGAGCACTAACAAAAGAAGCAATAAACGCACTCCAGCCTAAATGGGGTACTTGAAATGAGTGGTCATGTTGCGATTTTGGATCAGAGGGTAACAACTTCCGGAACAATGACTCTCACGGCGCTTCAGGGGATACTTGCGGCAACAATGACATCAAGCGTCGTTGCAAGTGACTTTGTTGCGTCGGATATCCCGGCTATTTATAAATACCAAGCGATAGAAAGCCCGTTTCAAGCGACAAATTCTCCCACGATGCTCGCTGGTTCCAGTGGGGACGCAGGCGATCGACTAGAGTCTTTGATAAAAGACATAAAAATGCTTCCCAGCGATTGGGATGGCTACGGTGCCCAACCGATATCGCAAAGATCCGTTGACTATGCCTTGTCGTTTGCAAATGCTTTCAGAGAAATTGCCCAAACATTTGAACCCTATCCGGAAACTGATGGCACTATCTCTCTAGAAAATCGCTGGGGAAGAAATGCCGCATATTTGAATTTTTCAAATGCAGGGGAAATCGCTTATGTATTGCAGACAACGACAGGGGTTCATCGAGGGCGAAATTTTGATCAAATAGCCGTGAAAAAATTGCTGAATGCTATTTACTTTTAAAGCATGGGCGCAATATTTTGCGTTCTCAATAAACTCTTTATTGATTCGATGGCGACTTCCATGGCATGTGCCAAACAGCGAAGGTATTGCAAGGGAAATATTTAGTTCAAGGTGCTATAGGGCCGATGGAAGAGTTGTTCCCAATGCGTTTGGTTTTAACCGTGCCAAAGATAATGCGTTCTCTGTCAATAGGATTTCGCTGGCGCCAGAGGCGTTTTTTCAGTATTTGGGTTTAAAGCACGCTAAACGACGGAAACTTACTTTCCACGGGTCAGCTCAACTTACAGCCCAAAATATTCGTAGTGTTGTGATGGATGATCTGTGGGGTGCGAACGTGCTTGGTTCCCCAACCAAAGAAAACCCTTTTCATGCAGATATTCCATACCCGCCGGATCATGGTCGAGATTACGATATGGCTGTACAAATTCAGTTGGCTAATTTGTCTGTTTTTCAGCCATATCGAAACGCGAAGTAGCAAAACAGGGTATCAGCACAAAAATTTTCCTTGAAATCTTTTCGAGGTATGAAAAGTTTATTAGGGCGATGTATTTCTTCCAGCCCGACAAATTCAAGTGAAATTTTTTGGCAGTAAACGCGATCTCTTGAATCAATAAAAAGCATGAGGTGGTATTTATGCGCCGCATTTTGCTGAACTGCATGGTTGCGGTAACCACACTCGCGATTGCCGTAGCCCAAGCCCAAACATACCCCGTCAAACCCATCCGCATCATCTCCCCCTATACCGCCGGCGGCCTCGGTGACTTGGTTCCCCGTGCCATCGGTGTTGGCTTGACCGAAAGCCTGGGCCAGCAGGTCCTTGTTGAAAACCGCCCCGGCGCATCGCAGGCCATCGGCATGCAGCTCGTGGCGAGATCGCCGGCCGATGGTTACACGCTGGTTTACGGCAGCGTGACCAGTCTCGCGATCAATCCGGCGGTGACCAAGGATCTGCCTTATGACCCGGTCAAGGATTTCGCGCCGCTGTCGCTGTGTGTGACCACGCCGTTGTTCTTGGTCACGCATCCCTCGGTGCCGGCGAAAAACGTCAAGGAGCTGATCGCGCTGGCGAAACGCCAGCCGGGCAAACTGACCTTCGCATCGGGCGGCAACGGCTCGTCGAATCATCTGGCCGGTGAACTGCTGAAACTGCTCGCGGGCGTGGATCTGCTGCATGTGCCGTACAAGGGCGCGGGGCCGGCGATGATTGATGTGATGGCGGGGCATGTGGACATGATGCTCGGTGCGGCCGGGCTGGCCGAGGCGCGTGCCGGTCGGGTGAAGGTGCTGGGGGTAACCAGCGCCAAACGCGCATCGGCCGCGCCGGATCTGCCGACGCTGGCGGAGGCGGGTGTGAAGGGTTATGAATCGACGATCTGGTTCGGCCTGCTGGCGCCGGCCGGGACACCGCAACCCATCGTCAATCGGCTGTCGCAGGAGATCGGCAAGGTGCTGCAGCAGAAAGCGCTGCGGGATCGTTTTAATACCGTGGATCTGACGCCGACGACGCCGGAGGGATTTGCGGCGCATATCCAGCGCGAGATTCCGAAGTGGCGGCGGGTGGTGACTGAGGCGAAGATTTCGGCGCTTTGATTGCGCTTGCGTGGCTTCACGGCTTCGCTTCACGTGTGACCTTGGCTGTAGCCCCTCTGCTTCGCTTCAAGTGTTCCCTTGTCCCCGAAGCGGGGCGAGGGGATACTTAAGTGTAAATATTTGATTATATTGACTATTTTATGAAACCCCTCTCCATTGCCATCATCGGTGCCGGCATCGGTGGGCTTGCGGCTGCGGCGCTGTTGCGCCGTGCCGGGCATAGCGTGAATGTGTTTGAACAGGCGACGCAGTTTGCCCGCGTGGGTGCCGGTATCCAGATGGCGCCGAATGCGATGAAGGTCTTGCGCCTGCTGGGGGTTGAAGAGCAGCTGGTGGCCGGCGCCTTCCAGGCGGACGTTGCCTTGAGCCGGGCCTGGGATAGCGGCGCACCGAGCAGCGAGTTGCCGCTGGGCGCGGAGGTGATGCAGAAGTTCGGCGCGCCGTACTTGTTCCTGCATCGCGGTGATCTGCATGCGGCGATTGCCGATGTGGTGCCGAAGGACATCGTGCATCTGGGCATGAAGCTGAAATTTTTTGACCCGAAACCCGGTGGCGTCGATCTGCATTTCAGCAACGGCGTGATGATCAAGGCCGATGCGGTGATCGGTGCCGATGGTGTGCATTCGCTGATCCGCGAGCAGATGCTCGGGCCGGAGAAGCCGCATTTCACCGGCCGCGTGGCCTATCGCACGACCTTTCCGGCTTCGCGGATCAAAGGTGTCACGCTGGCGCCGGTGCGCACCAAGTGGTGGGGGCCGGACCGGCACATGGTGGTGTACTTCGTCACGCGCAATCGCGACGAGCTGTATTTCGTGACCTCGGTGCCGGAGAAGGCGGACTGGATCACGCCGGAATCCTGGTCGGCGAAAGGCGATCTGGAGGAACTGCGCGCACTGTATGCCGGCTTCCATCCGGAAGTGCAGGCGATCCTGCAGGCCTGTCCCGAAGTCTGGAAATGGGGATTGTTCGAACGCGATCCGCTGTCACGCTGGTCCGAAGGGCGCGTCGCGCTGCTCGGCGATGCCTGCCATCCGATGACGCCGTACATGGCGCAGGGCGCGGCCTCGGCACTGGAGGATGCTGCCATCCTCTCGCGGGTGCTGACGGGGGTGGAGGCCGACGGCTTGTCTGAAGCATTCAAGTTGTACGAAGCGATCCGCAAGCCGCGTGCCTCGGCGATCCAGGCCGGCTCCAGCGCCAACACCTGGCTCAAGGACAAGACCGATCCGTCCTGGGTGTATGGCTACGATTCGACGACGGTGCCGTTGACCGAGCCGGCGGCGGCCTGAACGGCGAGTCCGGCGACACCTTGCCGGACCGACTGCGGCGCCCCAGCCGATTTGACCGGATGTAGCCAATTGGCTACAGTATGCCGGTGATCGAAATCCGCAAAACATCGAATTTCGTCGTCTGGCTTGATGGCCTGCGGGATATTCATGCCCGTGCCCGCATCCAAGCCCGCATTGAACGACTGGCCGCGGGAAACCCCGGCGATGTGGAGCCCGTGGGTGAAGGCGTTTCGGAACTGCGGATCGATCATGGACCGGGCTACCGGGTGTATTTCAAGCGGCGGGGCCGTGCACTGGTCATTCTGCTCGCGGGCGGCGATAAGAGCAGCCAAACGAAAGACATCCGGACTGCATTGCGTTTGGCGCGAGAACTTTAAGGAGCACGACAATGGGAAAAACCCAGACCACACGTTATGACGTTGCCGAACATCTCCGGACTCCGGAGGAAATGGCAGCCTACCTTGAGGCCTGCATCGAAGAAGCCGATGGTGATGCCGCATTCATTGCCAAGGCGCTGGGGGACATTGCCCGCGCCAAGGGCATGTCTCAGGTTGCGAAAGACGCGGGCCTCTCGCGCGAGAGCCTGTACAAAGCGCTGTCGGGAGAGCGTAGCCCGGGCTTCGACACCATTCTCAAGGTCATGGATGCGCTGGGCCTCAAATTGCATGCCGAAGCCATGAAGCGCTGATGGCTTGCTGCCAAGCTTTCCCTGTTTGATATCAATCCTCGAGATATTCCATGAAACACGACGTCATTCTCACCGCCAAAGGCCATGCCGGCACCCAGAAACGCATGGAGCAGGCGTTCAACCTGGTGAAGCTGTGGGAGCAGCCGGACCGTGCCGCAGCGCTGAAGGCGGCAGCCCCGAAGGTTCGCGCGCTGGCGCATACCGGCCACAGCAAGGTTGATGCCGCGCTGATGGATGCGCTGCCGAAGCTCGAGATCATCGCCAACTTCGGCGTCGGCGTGGACCAGATTGATCTGGATGCCGCGAAGGCGCGCGGCATCACCGTCACCAACACCGCGAATGCGCTGAACGACTGCGTTGCCGACTGTGCGATCGCACTGGTGCTGAACACGCTGCGCAAGTTTCCGCAGGCGGACAAGTATCTGCGTGCCGGCCGCTGGAAAAGCGACGGCACCTATCCCTTCACCACCTCGCTCGGCGGCAAGACCCTGGGCATCCTCGGCCTCGGCCGCATCGGCGAGGAAATCGCCAACCGGGCGAAGGCTTTCAAGATGGAGGTCCGTTACCACAACCGCAACAGGAAGGACGTGCCCTGGGCCTACGATCCCGATCCGGTGACGCTGGCGAAAAACAGCGACGTGCTGGTGGCGATCACTCCCGGCGGACCGGAGACCGACAAGCTGGTCAACGCCGCAGTGCTCGATGCGCTGGGGCCGCAGGGTTATGTCGTCAACGTCGCGCGCGGCTCGGTGGTCGACCAGCCGGTGCTGCTGAAGTATCTGCAGGAAGGCAAAATCGCCGGTGCGGGGCTCGACGTCTATTACGACGAGCCGAATGTCGATCCGGCTTTTTTCACGCTCGACAACGTGGTGCTGTTGCCGCACATGGCCAGCGCAACGAACGAGACACGCACGGCGATGGGCCTGCTGCAGATCGAGAACATCCAGCTCAAGCTGGATGGCAAGGCCGTGAAGACCCCGGTGGTTTGATCCTCCGGGATCTGCCGTTCAATGGCGGGCGAATGCCCGCCGCTGCGGACCGCCGCCGGTTTCGGCGTCAGTGGTTCAAGGCGCTCAGCCCGACGCGGGCCAGTTCTTCGTCACGTTTCCCGCTGGGATAACCACCGACGCCGATACCGCCGAGGATCACGCCGTCGCGGACAATCACCACGCCGCCCTGGCCGAAGGTCAGCTGGGGATCGCCCATTTCGCTGATGCTTCTGCCACTGGCATGCAGCTTCTCGGCATGCGCGCCGGTGTCCATGCCGAGGATGGCCGAGGTGTAGGCCTTGCGGATCGCGTGGCGGCGTCCGAACAGGCGCATGTGTCCGGTCTTGGCAAAGGCCAGCAGGTTGCCGGCGTCATCGACGATCGCGATCGACACATGTTCCCCCGGGTTTTGCAGGGCCTTGTCGATCATGGCATCCATCGCGGCGCGCACCTGGACGAAGGGCAGGGGGGATTTGTCGGTCATGGGCGGTATTCCTCGGTTTCGGCCGGTTGAAGGTGTCGGGCGCCTGGATTTTAAGCGGTACACGCCAAGGCCGACCATATACCCATGCCCGCCGCAGGGCGGCCTGACCTGTCACTCTCCGCCTTCCAGGCGCAGGTTTGAACCGCTCGTCGGGCGCCAAAGCGCGCCAGTCAGGCGTTTTTCCCCTCAGGAACTAGTGCATGGTGCGAAACCTTGCAGATTGTTAGACTGCCCGAAAATAAGGAAAACAAGGTCATTTGCCATGCGCCGCAGCGATTTCGACATCACGGACAGGATCCGCACCACCGACGCGATCGAGGTTTCCGATCACGTCCTGGGGCTGTTCCGCGCCCTCTATCCGAAGGGCAATCCGCGGCCGATGGAGCGGGCCTTTGAAGACCTGTCGAAGATGTACCACGGCAAACACCCGGACTATCACCCCTGCGACACCGAGTACCACGACATCCAGCATGTGCTGGATGTGACGCTGGCGATGGCGCGGCTGCTCGACGGTTACCAGCGCGACCCGCGCGAACAGGCGCCGCTGTCGCCGGAGTTTTTCAGCGTCGGCGTCGTCACCGCCTTGTTTCACGACGTCGGCTACCTGCGCCGGCGCAACGACCGCAAACACCGCTACGGCGCCGAATACACGCTGACCCATGTCTCGCGCGGCGCGAAGTTCCTGCTCGGCTACATGCCGAAGATCGGCCTGAAGAAGTACGCCCGCGACGCTTCGGTGATCATCCATTTCACCGGCTACGAGCGCGATCCGGAGGGCATCCGCATGGACGACCCGGTGATGCGCCGCATCGGCGAAATCCTCGGCACCGCCGACATCATCGCGCAGATGTCGGACCGTTGTTACCTCGAGAAATGCCATGACCGGCTGTATCCCGAATTCGTGCTCGGCGGCATCGCCCGCCGCAAACAGCCTGACGGGAGTGTTGTTGTGGTCTACAAATCAGGCAAGGACCTGCTGAGCAAGACGCCGGCGTTCTACGTCAACGCGATGAAGCGGCTGAAGGACAAGCTGCACAGCGCCTATCAATATGCCGCGGTCCATTTCGGCGGCCGCAACCTCTACATCGAGGAGATGGAGAAAAATGCGGCCCATGCCGAAGCGGCCACCGGTGCCAGCGGCCGCACCCGGCTGCGCCGCGCGGCGCCCAAGACCCTGCTCTCCGGGGTGCGCTCGACGCCCGAGGGGCTGGTCATTCGCTGAACCATCGCCGGTATCCCCACGGCGCGGTATCTCTGGCGGTTGCGACGCGGTACAGTAACGGCTTCGGTCCAACAAAAGTCCGCTCATGCGTTTCCTCATCCGCGCCGGCATCCTGATCGCCCAGCTCGCCGTGTTCCTCGCGCTGACGACGGTGATTTCGCTGGGCACCACGTACTTCACCGCCGAGCGTTATCCGGAGGGTGCGACGCCGGTGCGGCTGTTTCCGGTGATTGCGGTGCCGGTGGCGCCGATGGATCCGCCGCGTTACGAATTGCTGCGCTGGCCGGACATCACGCGCAAGGATCCGCCGCCGCCGCCGCGCAACCTGCGGCTGCCGCAGTCCGCAGGCGAATTCGCAGTGCCGGCCGTTGGCGGCTTCCAGCCATACGTGCGTTTCACCGCGCGTGATGCGGCTGACGGCCGCCAGCGCATCGAACTCAGGGTCACCGAGGACGATTACGTGATCTACGCCGCCTATGTCACGAACGGCAGCATGGTGGTGCCGGAGTCCTTCCGCGTCTGGGGGCCGTCGTCGGTGCTGCTCGCGGTGTTCCCGGCCTTCGTCCTGGCGCTGGTGATGGGGCGCCTGCTGCGCCGGCGTTTCCTGCCGCCGCCTGCGGCCGCCGGGCCCTAGCCTTTTGCGCGGGTCAGCAGGAATTCGCCGAGCGCGACCGCGCGGCCGTTGAGCAGCACTTCGAGACGATGCAGGCCGGGATGGTGTTTGCGCGTCGTCAGGTCGGCCAGCGACAGTTTTTTGGTGAAGGCCAGAGTCTCTTTCGGCCTGAGCTCGACGGTTTTCAGCTTGAACACCTTGGCTGAAGTCCTGCCGCCGGCCTTGGCGTAGTGCACCCGCAGGTCGGCGAGTATGCGCTGGGGCGTTGTTTTCCGGTTTGCCAGTTCGAAGCGGATCGCGATGCGGCCGCCGATGGCCAGCCGCTGCGGCGTGACCGCAGCCTTGCGCACCGACACTTCGGCCTTGGCGCCGAATCCGGACACCGCCAGCGCGCCGGCATCGCCGCGCTTGATGGCCGAACGCAGTGCATGGCGCACGATCCAGGCTCGCTCCGGTGAGGCGCCCTTGAGCCAGCGTTTCGCCACTGCGTTGAGCAGCGCCGGATGATCCTTGCCGATGTCGTTGAGGTGGTTGGCCACCGAGCGGCGCACGTAGAGTTCGGGGTCGTCCTTCAGCAACTCGAGCAGTTCCAGCGCCGGGCGCGGGTCGCGCTGCAGCGCGCGCAGCCGCGGTGCCCAGGGCAGGCGCGGGCGCGTGCCTTCGGACACCAGCCGCCGCACATGCGGGCTCGGGTCGCGCGTCCAGCTGCGCAGCACGGCCAGCGTGCGTTCCGGATATTTTTCGATGAAGGGCCGGATGCTGAACTCGGCGGTGAAGCGCTGGGTCAGCACATGTTGTGCGAGCATCGCCGCCTCGAAATGATCTAGCGCGTAAGCGGCGACATAAACCGTGTGCGGCATGAACAGGAAGGAGGCCAGCGGTCCGCTGCTGTCGCCGCGCGGCGCGTCGAGCGAAGCCAGCAGGATGTCGAGCGCTGCCGGCACTTCCTGCGGCAGGTGTTTGCGCAGCGCGCGGGCGATGTGGTGGCCGCGCGGCATCAGTTCCAGCGCTGCGTAACCGTCGAGTGCGTCGCGCAGGAAAGCCCGCGCCGGAAACGCCGGATGCACCTGCGCGATCATCCGCGCGATGCGCCGCGGGATTTCCGGGCCGTAGCTGTTCTTGAGCGGTTCCGCCACTGCGGAGTCAGCTGCCGCGGTCCTGCAGCTCGCCGAGTTTCATGCCGTGCCAGTCCGGCAGTGCGGCGAGGAAGTCGCGCTGTCCACCGGCAATCCAGACGTACTGTTCATCTTCATGGATCACGCGGTAGCGGAGGGCGTGGCCGCGCAGCCACCAGGCGATGCCGAGGTCGGTGACGCCGGTCAGCAGCATCACGATCGCGGGCAGCACGCCGAGCATGTAGTAGACCACCGGCGCGGCGATGATCATCGCGACACCGGCGATGGCAACGATCGTTGCGACGCGCCCGCGCCGCGAGTTGCAGGCCGGACAGACCGGCGGCCGCAGCTTTTGGCGGGTGCCGGGCGTGGACTGCGCGGCTTCCGGCACCGCGCAGACAGCGCCGCAGGACAGGCACAGCGAGGGGAACTGGTGAAGGTGGCGTTCGACGACAACATGGTTGTCGCTGCGGTACACCCCGGAGGTGCCTTTCAGCATGTTCGGATTGGCCTGTTCAATTCAATTGAAGGCCGACAGCCCGGTCTGGGCGCGGCCGAGCACCAGCGCGTGGATGTCGTGGGTGCCTTCCAGCGTGTTGACGGTTTCGAGGTTGAGCATGTGGCGGATCACCGGGAATTCGTCGGAGATGCCGTTGCCGCCGAGCATGTCGCGCGCGGCGCGGGCGATCTCCAGCGCCTTGCCGGTGGAGTTGCGCTTGAGCAGCGACACCATTTCCGGCGTCGCGCGGCCCTCGTCGCGCAGCCGGCTGACATGCAGGCAGGCGAGCAGGCCGAGCGCGATTTCGGATTGCATGTCGGCGAGTTTTTTCTGGATCAGCTGGTTCGCCGCCAGTGGTTTGCCGAACTGCCTGCGGTCCATCGTGTACTGGCGCGCGGTGTGCCAGCAGGCTTCGGCGGCGCCGAGCGCCCCCCAGCAGATCACGAAACGCGCGTTGTTGAGGCAGCCGAAGGGGCCTTTCAGGCCGCTGACGTTCGGCAGCAGGTTGGCTTCGGGCACGAACACCTTGTCCATCACGATCTCGCCGGTGGGCGAGGCGCGCACCGAGAACTTGCCCTCGATCTTGCGCGTGGAGAGGCCCTCCATGCCGCGTTCGAGGATGAAGCCGCGGATCACGCCGCCGTCATCCTTGGCCCAGACGATCATGATGTCGGCGATGGGTGCGTGCGTGATCCAGAGTTTGGTGCCGGTCAGCAGGTAGCCGCCGTCGACACTGCGCGCGCGCGTTCGCATGCTGCCGGGGTCTGAACCGTGGTCGGGTTCGGTGAGGCCGAAGCAGCCGAGCAGTTCGCCGGCCGCCATTTTCGGCAGATATTTCTGCCGCTGTTCCTCGTTGCCGTAGGCGTAGATCGGGGTCATCGCAAGGCCGCCCTGCACGCCGACCGCGGAGCGGAAGGCGGTATCGACGCGTTCCAGCTCGCGCATGATCAGGCCGTAGGCGACGTAGCCGATGCCGGCGCAGCCGTAACCTTCGAGCGGCGCGCCGAGGAAGCCGAGTTCGCCCATCTCGCGCATCACGTCGCGCTCGAAGGTTTCATGGCGGTTCCAGTCGCGGATGCGCGGCGCGAGTTTTTCCTGCGCGTACTGGCGCGCGGTGTCGCGGATCATCCGTTCCTCTTCGGTCAGCTGGGCTTCGATCAGCAGTGGGTCATCCCACTGGAAGTGGCCGCCGGTGAGTGTGACAGCGGTATGGTCGATGGTCATGCGGCGCTCCGTTGTGACTGCAGCCGCGATTTTAACCGGTGGGGTCGTTCAGCCGTTGTTGCGGGCCACGATGTGGGTGGGCAGGCCGTCGATGCTGTTCTGGTTTTTCAGCGCCCAGTAGTCATGCAGGCCGCTGCCGCCCTTCTTTTCGGCCCAGGCTTCGAGCGCGCCGCGTTCGCCCTTGTAGTCCATCAGCGGCACGCCCATGCCGCAGGAGGTCTGCACATGCGTGATCGCGAGATCGAAGATCTGGCGCGCGCCGGGCAGCGGCGTGAACTGCGAGTACAGCGCGGCCCAGTCCGGGTCGTTGTGGTGTATCACTTTTGCCCGGCCGTAAAGCCGCAGGATCAGCGGCGCGCCCTCGAAGGCGCAGAACATCACCGTCATCCGCGCGTCGGCCTGCACATGCGCCGAGGTTTCGTTGCCGCTGCCGGTGACGTTGAGCCAGGCGATGCGTTTCGGGTCGAGCACACGCAGCGAATCCATGCCCTTGGGCGAGACGTTGATGCGGCTGTCGGCAGTGGCTGTGCCGGTGAAATAGATTTTCTGCGCGCGGATGAACTCGATGTGACGCTCGGACAGTGCTTCGAACATCATGGCCATGTTGAATGCCCTTTGATCACTGGGCGTGCAATTCTAGCAGCAGGCACTGCCTTGCAGTGCGGACTATTTCAGGAACGGCACCGACAGCAGTCGCAACCCGACCGAGAACCAGCGCGCATCAGGCTTGCTGCCGTACTGGTTGCCGTAGGTGGTGTCGATTTGCACGTGGTTGGGAATTATCCAATAGCGGATGCCAAACTGGAACGACGCTTTGTCACGGCTCTCGCCAAAAGTCTCCGCGATCAGGTACGCACGCGGCGTGATCATCGTTTCGGAACCGATTCCCCAGGTTCCGCGAGTGCTGCGGTCCTCGCGCAGGTGTCTTGCGCCAACATTGGCGTGCAGTACCAGGCGATCATCAGCAAGAGACAGACTGAGCGGCATGTAGAAGTAGGGACCGCCCAGCGGCCGTCCGCCATGGGATGCCGGATGTCCGGCGTAACCGGCGGCGAAGGCGATGCCGTAGCCGTTGGTTTCCAGCGATTTCAACAGCGTTTTGCCCTGCAGCACCAGATCGGAGGTTTCGCTGCCGGCGGCGTTGCCGGTGCGGGCGCCGCCAAGGGTCAACTCGAGGTTCCCGGTGAAATTGCAGGCCGGCAGTGCCCAGTATTCGCGGCTGCCGCGATTGGTCTTTACCCAGGATTCGACCTGGCAGGCCTTCGGATCAACGATGCGGGCATCGTCGGTGATCATAGGCCGCGCCGGGTGGGCCGCGACAGGTTGCAGCAGGGGCAATACCATGGCTGCGCAGATGGCGCGGACGATTGCGGATTGCATGGCGTTTCAGCGGGTGGCGCGGTCGAGGAACAGCTTCACCTGTTGCAGCAGTTCGCGCTCCATGCCGTTGAAGAAGTGGTCGGCGCCGGCGACGCTGACCTGGCCGGAGCCGCGCACTTTGCGGATCGCCTCGGCGCGTTTTGCGGCGTTGTCGAGCACCGCCGGCAGATCCTTTTCGCCCATCAGGTCGAGCACCGGTGCGCGGAAGGTTTCGGGTTTCGTGTAGTCGCCGGAAATGCCGATGGCGACGAAGGCGTCGATCGCCGGTGTGCCGGCCGTGTTGAGGAACACATTGGTCATGCGCGCGCCGAGGCTGTGTGCGACGATCGCGACTTTTTTGTGGCCCTTGCCGCGCATGAAAGTGACCGCGGCGGCAATGCGCTCGGCGGCTTCCGGGAACAGTGGCGGATACTGGTCACCCCGCGCTTCGGCAGCGAGCACCGGCATCTGCACCGACAGCGTCGCGTAACCCTGCTCCGCGAGGTTGCTGCGCAGCGGATTGATCAGTCCCCAGTCCGGATGCACGCCGAGGCCGTGGACGACGACCACGCCGGCCTGCGCTTTCGCGTTCGGCGCATGGATGGCGAGGAACTTGCGGCCCGAAGGCAGCGCGAGCTGGACCGGGTCGCCGACGAGGATGGCCGGCGTGATTTCGGCAGCCCAGCGCTGTTCGCGGGCGTAATCGGCCTGGGCCCAGGCGTTGAGGCTCAGCGCGGCGAGGAGCAGGATGATCAGTTTGCGCATCATTGTCCCTTGAAGTCCGGTTTGGTCTTGGCGAGGAAGGCGCGCACGCCTTCGCGGTAGTCTGCGGTGTCGAAGCACGCGAAACCCTCATCCCATTCGGCGGGCGGGATGTCGACACCCGGAGTCAGGCGTTCGATGAACTGCTTGTGCCAGCGTGCGACCAGCGGCGCGCCGTCGGCGATGCGACGCGCCAGTGCGTACGATTCTTTCTCCACCTGGTCATCGGCCACGACGCGGTTGACCAGGCCCTTGCGGTACGCCTCGTCAGCCGTGAACACCCGGCCTTCGAGCAGGATTTCCAGCGCCACCGCGCGGCCGACCAGCGCGAGCAGGCCGGCAAGTTCGCCGTAACCCATGGTCAGCCCGAGCTTGCTGATGGGCACGCCGAAGCGGCTGGACTCGCCGCAGATGCGCATGTCGCACATCGCCGCGATCTCGAGCCCGCCGCCGACGCAGGCGCCTTCGATCAGTGCGACGGTGGGGTGTTTGCACTGCGCGACCGCCTGCATCGTCGCGTGAATCAGTTCGCCGTAAGCCTTGGCCTGGCGCGCGTCGGCGCGTTCGCCGGCGAATTCGGCGATGTCGGCACCGGCGGCAAAAGCCTTGCCACCGGCGCCGCGCAGCACGATGCAGCGCAGGCTGTCATCGGCCGCCAGCCGGCGCATGGTGTCGCCGAGCCCCTCCCACATGCCGCGGTTCAGCGCGTTTAACCGCTCCGGCCGGTTCAGCGTGACGGTGGCAATGTCGCCGTCAGTCGAGGTCAGGACGCTTTCGTTCATGCGCGTGTATCAGACTGCCACGTTTGCGGCGCGCGCCTGCTCGACGAGGTAGTGACGCGCTGTCAGCATGTCGTCGAGCTTGGCGAAGGCGTTGGTGTAGGTGCCGCGGAATCCCTTGTCCTCGATCATGCGGAACATCGCGCCGAAATCGAGGTTGCCCTTGCCCGGGATCAGGTGCTGCTCCCTGCCGTTGCGGAAGCAGTCGGCGAGGCGGACTTCGCCGACGCGCGAGAAATCGAGCGCGGCGACGAAGCCCTCGATGCCTTCGGGCACAAGGTGCGCGTGGTTGGCCGTGAACGACAGTTTGAAGGCTGGAGAGGGGATGTCCCAGTAGTACTGCCATTCCTCGAGCGTGTGGGCGAGGTACTGGACCTCTGCATCTTCGGGCTCCTTGTTCAGGTTTTCGAGCAGGATCACCGCCTGTTTCTTTTCGGCGTGCGCGCACACCCGCGCCAGCCGTTCTTTGCCGGCATTCATGCGCATCGCCTTGTCGGAACCGAAGTGGTAGCCGGCATGGACGACGATCCATTGCGCGCCGAGCTTGGGCGAAATATCGACGTAGCTGCGCAGATAGGCTTCGACGCCGTCGCCGACGTAGGGCGAATATTCGGCGACGTTGACCGCCGACAGCGTGTGCAGCGCGAGGTGCACACCACGCTGTTCAAGCGCCGCTCGCACTTTCGCGCAGCGCGCGTCGTCGAAGCTGGTAATCGCGTTGGCGGCGGTATCGAGCTGGATGTCGATGTGTTTGACCTTGTGTTTCGCCGCCCATTCGATGGCATCTTCCAGCGGCAGGCGGCGTCCAATGTCGATGCCGATGCGGTCCAGCAGGCTCATGTGTTCACCGTTATTTTCGTGTTTTGATGTGATGACTGGATTTTGAATCGCCAATCATTCCGCTTTCGCGCCCGTGGCCTTGACGACCTTGCCCCATTTTTCGGTTTCGGACTTGAGGTAGGCGGCGAATTCGGCGGGCGAATTGATGATGGGGTCGACGCCCTGGCTTTCGAGTTTCTGCTTGATGTCTTCGCGCGACAGCACCTTGCGATTGGCGGCGTTGAGTGTGTCGATGATCCGTTTTGCCGTCCCTCCCGGGGCAAGAAGGCCGTACCAGGTGCTGTAGTCGTAGCCGGCGACGCCACTCTCAATCAGCGTCGGTACATCCGGCGTGGCGGGCGAACGCTTGGTGGTGGTCACGCCCAGCGCGCGCATGCGCCCGCTTTTGACATGGGGGAGGGCTGAGGCGAATGTCGACACCATCATGCTGATCTGGCCGCCGAGCAGGTCGGTCAGCGCGGGCCCGGTGCCTTTGTACGGAACGTGCACGATGTTGATGTTTGTCTGCAGCTTCAGCAATTCCGCCGCGAGGTGGGTGCCCGACCCGGTGCCCGCGGAGGCATAATTGTATTTACCGGGGTTGGCGCGTGCGAGTTCGATGAACTCCTTGAGATTTTTTGCCGGCAAGCCGGGGTGAATGACCAGGATGTTGGGCTGGACTGCCGAAAACGAGATCGGCGCGAGGTCACGTATCGTGTCGTAACGCAGCTTGGTGTACAGCGTCGCGTTGAAGGCGAGGCTGATATTGCCGAAGAGCAGCGTATGGCCGTCATTCGGAGCCCGGGCGACGATTTCCGTTCCCAGCGTCGAGCCGGCGCCGCCGCGGTTGTCGATGATCACCTGATGACCAAGGACTTCCGCGAGGCCTTGGCCTACGATACGGCCGATGATGTCGGTGCCGCCGCCTGGAGCGAAAGGCACGACAAGGCGCACGGGGCGTTCGGGATATTTCTGTGCCTGCGCGGCGGGCACCGCGGCAAGCAGTGCTGAAAAGATGATGATGGCATGTCTGAGCATGAGGCTCCTCCTTCGATTTTTATGCCGGAGCCCGCCGTTTCATGCAGGCCGATGGGACCCCGGGGAACCCGGAGCATAGCATCGGCCCCTGCGCGCAGCCTACGCCGCCTTGGCTGCGCGTGCCGCTGTTTTTGCGCCGGTCAGGTAGTCCATCGCCGCAGCGACGCCGCCCTTCTTGTGCGGCACGCCGGCCAGTTCCAGTCCCATCTCGACGCCGGCAAGCGTTGCCATCAGCGTCAGGTCGTTGAAATCGCCGAGGTGGCCGATGCGGAACACCTTGTCGGCAATCTTGCCGAGCCCGCTGCCCAGCGACATGTTGAAACGCTCGAGCACGACCTTGCGGAAGGCCACTTCGCTGTGGCCCGCGGGCATCAGCACCGCGGTCAGCACCGGCGAATACTCGGCCGGGTTCTGGCACAGGATTTCGAGGCCCCAGGCATTCACCGCGCGGCGTGCCGCTTCGGCGTGGCGCTGGTGGCGCGCGAACACATGGTCGAGGCCTTCTTCTTCCAGCATGCGCAGCGCTTCGCGCAGGCCGTAGAGCAGGTTGGTCGCCGGCGTATAGGGGAAGAAGCCGGTCCGGTTGGGGGCGAGCATCTCCTCCCAGGACCAGTACGAACAGGGCAGCTTGGCGGTCTTGCAGGCGGCCAGCGCTTTCGCCGAAATCGCATTGAAGGACAGGCCCGGCGGCAGCATCAGGCCCTTCTGCGAGCCGGCGACGGTGACATCCACGCCCCACTCATCGTGGCGGTAGTCGATCGAGCCCAGGCCCGAGATGGTGTCCACCATGAACAGCGCAGGATGTTTCGCGCGGTCTATGGCCTTGCGCACTTCGCCGATGCGCGAGGTGGCGCCGGTGGAGGTTTCGTTGTGCACCACGCAGACGGCCTTGATCGCGTGCGCCTTGTCTTCGAGCAGGCGCGCCTCGATCGCGGCCGGATCGGCGCCGTGGCGCCAGTCGCCACTGATGAATTCCGGTTTCAGGCCGAGGCGCAGCGCGAGGTTTTTCCACAGCGTCGCGAACTGGCCGCTTTCATACATCAGCACCGTGTCGCCCGGCGACAGGGTGTTGACCAGCGCGGCTTCCCAGGCGCCGGTGCCGGAGGCCGGATAGATCACCACGTCGCCGGCGGTTTTGAATATGCGCTTCATGCCGGCCAGCACGTCCTTGCCGAGCTGCGCGAATTCGGGGCCGCGGTGGTCGATGACCGGCATGTCGATGGCGCGCATCACGCGCTCGGGGACGGTGCTCGGTCCGGGAATCTGCAGGAAGTGGCGGCCGGCGGTGTGGCTCATGATCGGGCTCCAGAAGGGAGTGGTTGAGCCGGCATGGTAAACCTGTACGGGCAGCAGGGCAAACAATTTTTGTATGCAAAATGAAGGTAGCAAGCCCGGCCAAGGCATGACTTATATCAAGTATTTGTTTTTATTGATTATTATAAATTGCCTGAAATCCGCAACGAAGGTATTATGCATACAAACGGAGCCTTCCATGCCGACAAGCCCATTCCCAAATCCATCCAACGTGACCTCCCTGGCCGACCGCCGGCTGCTGCATGAAACCGTGGTCGACCAGCTGCGCGACCTCATCGTGCAGGGTGAACTGGCGCCGGAAACCAAGCTCAACGAACGCGTGCTCGCCGAACGGCTGGGCACTTCGCGCACGCCCCTGCGCGAGGCGATCAAGTTCCTCGCCTCTGAAGGCCTGGTCGAGCTGCTGCCCAATCGCGGCGCGGTGGTGGCGCCGCTGAAGCCGGAGAAAATGCAGGAAGTCTTCGTCGTGCTGGGCGCACTGGAGGCGCTGGCCGGCGACCTCGTCTGCCGCAATGCGGCCGACACCGACATCGCGGACATCCGCGCGCTGCACTTCCACATGCTCGCCCACCACGCCCGCGGCGAACTGGCGCAGTACTTCCGCTACAACCAGCAGATCCACCAGCGCATCATCGACTGCGCCGGCAATGCCACGCTGGCCCAGTCCTGGCGCGCGATGAACGCCCATGTCAAACGCGCGCGTTACCTCGCCAACCTGTCGGGCGAACGCTGGGACAAGGCGGTCAAGGAGCACGAAGAGATGATCGAGGCGCTGACCCGCCGCGACGGCGCGAAGCTGCAGATGCTGCTGCGCGACCATCTGGCGAACAAACTGGTGATGGTCATGGAGGCGCTGCAGGCGCGGAAGACGGAGGCCGCGCAATGAATGCTCCGGCACAAAAGGCGCATGTCGCCCGGTCCTCGCCGGACCGCAGCACTCTTGCGCGCAGGCTGCGCCGCGAAATCCGCGGCGAAGTGCTGTTCGACGCGGCTTCCCGCGGCCGTTATGCCACCGACGCCTCGATCTACCAGATCGAGCCTGTGGGTGTGGTCATACCGCGCGACGACAACGACGCACTGGCGGCGCTGCAGATCGGCATCGAGGCCGGCGTGCCGGTGCTGCCGCGCGGGGGAGGCACTTCGCAGTGCGGCCAGACCGTCGGCGCGGCGCTGGTGCTCGACGTGTCGAAGCACCTCAATGAAATCGTCACCTTCGACCGTGATGCGCGCCGGGTTGTCGTGCAGCCGGGGATCGTGCTCGACCACCTCAATGCCTGGCTGAAACCGCACGGGCTGTGGTTCCCGGTCGACGTCTCGACCAGCGCGCAGGCGACCATCGGCGGCATGACCGGCAACAATTCCTGCGGCTCGCGCTCGATCGAATACGGCAACATGGTGCACAACGTGCTGGGCATCGATGCCTGGCTCGCCGATGGCGAGGTCTGCCGTTTCGGCCTGCTGCCGCAGGACCTGTCGCAGCTCGACGGCAGCGAGCGGTACCGTGAAATTGTCCGTCGTATTGCCGCGATCGCGGCGCGCGAGGCGGAGGAAATCGAGCACCGTTACCCCAAGGTGCTGCGCCGCGTCGGCGGCTATAACCTCGACATGATGCTGCCGCAGGGCGCGAACATGGCCCACCTGCTGGTCGGCTCCGAGGGCACGCTGGCCTTTTCACGGCGCATTGAACTGAAGCTGTCGCCGCTGCCGAAACACAAGACGCTGGGGGTCTGTCATTTCCCGACTTTTTACCAGTCGATGGAAGCGCCGCAGCACATCGTCGGACTGAAACCGGCGGCGGTCGAGCTGGTCGACAGCACCATGATCAATCTCGCGCGCAGCAATCCGGCGTTCCGGCCGATCGTCGACCAGTGCGTGAAAGGCAATCCCGCGGCCATCCTGCTGGTGGAGTTCGCCGGCGAGGACCGCGATGAACAGGTCCGCCGGCTGAAGCAATTGAGTGAATTGATGGCCGACCGCGGCCTGCCCGGCAGCGTGGTCGAAGTCGTCGATCCGGCGCTGCAGCGCGAGTTCTGGGAAGTGCGCAAGGCGGGACTCAACATCATGATGTCGATGAAGGGCGACGGCAAGCCGGTGTCCTTCATCGAGGACTGCGCGGTGCCGCTGGAGCACCTCGCCGAATACACCGACAGACTCACGCAGGTCTTCCACAAACACGGCACCAAAGGCACCTGGTATGCGCATGCCTCGGTCGGCTGCCTGCATGTGCGGCCGGTCCTCGACATGCGCCGCGACGGCGCGCAGAAAATGCGCGCGATCGCCGAGGAGGCGGCGGCGCTGGTGAAACAGTACAAGGGTTCGTACTCCGGCGAACACGGCGACGGCCTGGTGCGCTCGGAGTGGATCGCGCCCTTCTTCGGACCGAAACTCACCGCGGCCTTCGGGGAAATCAAGGACCTGTTCGATCCCAAGGGGCTGATGAACCCGGGCAAGATCGTGCGTCCGTCGAAACAGGATGACCGCAGCCTGTTCCGTTTCAAGCCGGAATACGAGGCGAAGCCGCCCGCAACGGTGCTCGACTGGTCGGAGTGGGGGGGCATCGATAAAGCCGTCGAGATGTGCAACAACAACGGCCACTGCCGCAAGTTCGACGCCGGCACCATGTGCCCCTCCTACCGCGTGACCCGCGAGGAGCAGCACCTGACCCGCGGCCGTGCCAACACGCTGCGGCTGGCGCTGTCGGGCCAGCTGGGGCCGAATGCGCTGACCTCGAATGCGGTGCGCGACGCGATGGAGCTCTGCGTGTCCTGCAAGGGCTGCAAGCGTGAGTGCCCGACCGGCGTCGACATGGCGAAAATGAAAATCGAGTGGCTGCACCACTGGCGCCGCCACCACGGCATCAACCTGAAAGAACGCCTGATCGCCTTCCTGCCACGTTACGCGCCCTGGGCGAAACGGGCAGCGCCACTGGTCAATCTGCTGCAGATGCTGGCGAAACCCTTCCTCGGTTTTGCGTCGAAGCGCTCGCTGCCGGCCTGGCGCAGCGATGCCTTTGCGGCGCCGGTGGCAGCGGAAACTGCCGGCGGCCGCGAAGTGGTGCTTTTCGTCGACACCTTCAATACGTATTTCGAACCGGAAAATGCCCGCGCCGCCTTGCAGGTATTGCAGGCGGCCGGCTACACGGTGCATCTGCCGCAACCTGAGGGCGAGACACGGCCGCTGTGCTGCGGCCGTACTTTCCTCGCCGGCGGAATGGTGGACGAAGCGCGGGCGGAAGCACAACGCATGATCACCGTGCTCAAGCCGTACATCGAACGCGGCGTGCCGGTGCTCGGACTCGAGCCGTCCTGCCTGTTTTCGCTGCGCGACGAATTCCTCTCGCTGCTGCCGGGCACCGATGCTGCGGCGCTGGCGCAGCAGGCGCTGCTGTTCGAGGAGTTCATTGCCCGCGAACAGGAGGCCGGCAGATTGCAGTTGAAGCTGAAGGCGCTGCCGCAGTCCAAGGCGCTGCTGCACGGCCATTGCCACCAGAAGGCTTTCGCCGCGATGCCGGCGGTGCAGAGGGTGCTGGGCCTGGTGCCGAGCCTGAAGGTGGAGACCATCGAATCGAGCTGCTGCGGCATGGCCGGCAGCTTCGGTTACGAGGCGCGCCATTACGACACCTCGATGCGCATGGCCGAACTGTCGCTGCTGCCCAAGGTGCGCGAGGCCGGAGAACAGACGCTGATTGTCGCCGACGGCACCAGCTGCCGCCACCAGATCCACGACGGCGCACGCCGCGAAGCGCTGCACGTCGCGCGCGTGCTGGCCGCGGCGCTGGACTGATCGCGGCATGGACGGCGCGGCAGCGGCAGGCTTGGCCGTGTCCGCAGCGACCGGTCCGTGGCTGCTCGAAGTCGAAAACCTGCGCGTGAGTTTTGCCACGCCGCGCGGCAGCGTGCGCGCGGTCGACGGGGTGTCGTGGCGGATCAAAGCCGGCGAAGTGCTGGCACTGGTCGGCGAATCCGGCTGCGGCAAGTCGGTGTCGGCGCTGGCAGTGCTGCGCCTGCTTGCCGACAATGCCCGTGCAGAAGGCCGCGTCATCTTCGACGGCCGTGACCTGCTGCAACTGCCGGCTGCGGCACTGCCGGCGATCCGCGGCCGCGACATCGCGATGATTTTCCAGGATCCGGCAAGTGCGCTGAACCCGGTGCTGCGCATCGGTTTCCAGGTGATGGAGCCGCTGCGCATCCATCTGGGCATGAACGCGGCGGCAGCCCGCGCGCGGGCGATCGAGTTGCTCGGACGCGTCGGCATTCCCGATGCCGCGCGGCGCATCGATGACTATCCGCACCAGCTCTCCGGCGGCATGCGCCAGCGCGTGGTGATCGCGACGGCGATCGCCTGCAATCCGCGGCTGATCATCGCCGATGAACCGACCACCGCGCTCGATGTCACGCTGCAGGCGCAGATCCTCGGCCTGTTGCGCGATCTTGCGAGCGAGCAGGGCATCGCGCTGCTGCTGATCACCCACAACCTCGGCATCGTCGCGCGTTACGCCGACCGTGTCAGCGTGATGTACGCGGCGCGCATCGCCGAAGAGGCGCCGGCGGCGGCCCTGTTCGCGCGGCCGCTGCATCCGTACACGGCGGGCCTGCTGCGCGCGGTGCCGCGGCTCGACCGGCCGCGCGGCACGCGGCTGGAAACCATCGAGGGCGTGCCGCCCGACCTGCTGGCTTTGCCGTCGGGCTGCCGTTTCGCGCCGCGCTGCGCCTGGCGCATCGATGCCTGCGCGCAGCGACTGCCCGACCTGGAAGCAGTGACGCCGCAGCGCGCATCGGCCTGCCTGCGCGCCGCGGAACTTGATACATCACAGCCGGCCGTGGCAGTGGCGACTGCACCTAGCGCAGCAGAACCATCGGGTGCGCCGCTGTTGCGGGTGCAGGGGTTGTCTGTGCATTACCGGCGTGGCCGCGGCCAGCCCCCGTTGCGTGCGGTGTCCGGGATGTCCTTCGACATTCCGCGGGGCAGGACGCTGGGCCTCGTCGGCGAATCGGGCTGCGGCAAGACCACCGTCGGGCGCGCGCTCTTGCGGCTGGAAACGGCCGCGGCGGGCAGCATCGTTTTTGACGGCGCCGAAGTGACGCAGTTGTCGGGCGCCGCGCTGCGTGACTATCGCCGCGGTGCACAGGTGATTTTCCAGGACCCGTACCACGCGCTGAATCCGCGGATGAGCCTCGGCGCGATCATCGGCGAGCCGCTGCGCGTGCACGGCCTCGTGCCGGATGCCGCCGCCGCGCGTGCGCGCGTGCAGGAATTGCTGCTGCAGGTCGGCCTCAGCCCAGACATGGCGGCGCGTTATCCGCACCAGCTCTCCGGCGGCCAGCGCCAGCGCGCCGGCATCGCGCGCGCGCTGGCACTGCAGCCGTCATTCATCGTCTGCGATGAACCGGTGTCGGCGCTGGACGTGTCGATCCAGGCACAGATCGTCAACCTGCTCGAAGACCTGCAGCAGAAACTGGGACTGAGTTACCTGTTCATTGCCCACGACCTCGCCGTGGTGCGCCACATCGCCGATCGTGTGCTGGTGATGTATCTCGGGCAGGTGATGGAAATGGCCGACCGCGATGCGCTGTATGCGCAGCCGTTACATCCCTACACGCAGCTGTTGCTGGATGCGGTGCCGGTGCCGGATCCGGCAGTGGAGGCGCGGCGCGCGCCGCCGCGGATCGCCGGCGAGGCGCTGGCTGTACCGGCCCCAGGCTGCGTGTTTCAGGGCCGCTGTCCGCGGGCGACGGCGGAGTGTGGGGAAATGGTACCGCCTTTGCGTGAAATCAAATCCGGGCATTACGCAGCCTGTCTCAAGCTCTGAGTCAGATCTCGCGCGTGTAACGCCGCATCTTCGCCTCATCCACACGAATCCCCAACCCGGGTCCGGTCGGCACATCCAGATAACCATCGGCGAGCCGGATCGGCTCGGTGACGATGTCGTCGGCAAGGTAGGGGCTCGACAGGCTGACGCCCCAGTCCACCGCGGGAATCGCCGCGGCGAGGTGCATCAGTCCGGCGCTGGCGATGCCGGCCTCGGCGATCTTGCAGGCGAGATTGACTTTCATGTCCAGCTCTTCGCACAGCAGCGCGGCGTCATGCACCGCCTGCAGGCCGCCCAGTTTGATGGTTTTCAGGCTGCAGCCCTGCGCCGCTTTCAGTGCATGGTGCCGGCGCAGATCATCGAGGCTGTGCAGGCCTTCGTCGACGCCGATCTTGACGCGGCTGGCGGCGGCAACCCGCGCCATGCCTTCGACATCATGCGCCGCGACCGGCTGCTCGAAAAATTCGATGCGGGTGTCGGCGATGCCGCGCACGAAACGGATTGCCTCGTCAGGCGTCCAGCCCTGGTTGGCATCGGTGCAGATCAGCACCTTGTCGTCCTTGACCGAGGCCGCCACCGCGCGCGCGCGTTCGGCATCGGCTTCCGGCGTGTCGATGCCGACCTTGATCTTGATCGCGACATAACCCTCGGCCAGCCGTTTCTGCGCCTCCGCGATGTCGCCGGCGGTGCTGCCGGTGCCGATCAGGCGCAGTGCCGGCACGCGCATGCGTTTCGCGCCGCCGAGCAGCTCGTACACCGGCTTGCCGCGCGCCTGGCCCAGCGCGTCGAACAATGCCATTTCGATCGCCGCTTTCGCGCTGTTGTTGCCGTAGAGGTACTGGCCGGCGCGATGCATCGCCGCCGGGATGTCATCGGCCGGCAGGCCTTCGAGCTTGTCGGCGAGGTGGCGGATCGCCGCGACCATGCTGCCCTGGGTTTCCCCGGTCATGGTCGGCGCTGAAGCCGCTTCGCCCCAGCCAACAATGCCGTCGCTGGTTTCGATGCGCGCCAGCACGTTCTCGGCGTTGCGCACTTCCTCGAAGGACATCTTCACCGGTTTGATCATCGGCAGGCTGATGGCGATGGCCTGGATACGCTGGATACGCATTATTGCAATCCGAGTAAAAAGCGGCGCCGCAGCGCCGCTGTGAAAAAATCAATAAAATCAAACACTTGTAATAATCACAACTTGCCGATTTTCTGCACGGCCTTGGCCATGCGCGCGTAGTCGGCATCGAAGAAAGTCTTGAAGTCCGCCATGTCGCGATAATCCGGCACCACCTGCACCTTCTTCAGCGCTTCGATGAATTGCGGATCGTTGGCGGCCTTGCGCACCAGATCGCGCAACTGGTTCAGCGTGGCATCGGGAATGCCGGCGGCGGTGAACAGGCCGACCCAGAGATAGGCTTCGATGTCGATGCCCTGTTCCTTCAGCGTGGCCACATCGGGCACCGCGGGATGGCGCTTGACGCCGCTGACGCCGATGGGCTTCAGCTTGCCGGTGACGATGTGCGGATGCACCGCGGCCGGTCCGCTCGCGGTGGCATCGACGTGGCCGCCGAGCAGCTGGGTGATTGCCGGGCCGCCGCCGGTGGTCGGCACATGGCGCATCTTGATACCGACCGCATCGACGAACATTTCGAAGGGCACGTGGGTGATGCCGTACGGGCCCGATGATGAGAAGGTGTAGGTGCCGGTTTTCTTTTTCAGCAGGGTGGCAAATTCCTTGGCGTTTTTCACCGGCACCGAGGGATGGGTCACCATCACCAGCGGATCGGCGCTCATCAGCGCCACCGGCTGGATCTGCGCCAGCGTGTACGGGGACTTGATGCCGTAGAGCTTGTCCTTCTCGATCACCAGGTAGAGGTTCGGCGTGGTTACCAGCAGCGTGTGGCCGTCGGCCGGCTGGTTGGCGACGAAGGCGGTGCCGATGGCGGCGGTGCCGCCGGAGCGGTTGACCACCGGCGCCGGCTGTTTGGTCAGGCGTTCGATGATGGCTGAGAGCGGCTGGGCGTGAATCTGGTTCATGCCGCCGGGCGGGTTGGGCACCACCACGGTCATGGCCTTGCTCGGGAAGGTCTGGGCCTGCGCGGCCAGCGACACGGATGCGCAGGCTGCGGCAATCAGCAATCGTTTCATCGTGGTTCCTCCTGGATGGTACGGGCGTCCTGCACCCGCGTTATTCGTTGTTTTGTGCGGACTGGAAGGGCTGCCGGAAAACGTTAATCCCTAAACCCGGTGAAGTCAATCGCATGCCGCGTCCGCTGCAGTTGGCAACACGACGCAACTTGGTTAGCCTACGCGCACCACGGCGACCCGCTGCCGCAGCCTGCTGCCGAAGGCCCGATAATTTCCCTGATCGCAAAGAAACGATGAACAAGAAAATCCAGTCCGTCCTGATCTACGGTTACGGCGTGATGGGTGCAGGTGTGGCCCGCACCTTCGCCAAAGCCGGTTTCGACACCACCATCCGCAGCAGCCGTGCCGCGGAGCTGAAGGACCTGCCGCCGGGTGCGCGCGCAGTCACCGCCCTGCCGGACACGCCGCCCGACCTGGTGCTGGAACTGGTGCCGGAAGAGGTGAAGACCAAGCAGGCGGTCTACCTCGAGGTTGAAGCAAAATACCCCGGCGCGGATGTCGTGATCGCCACCGGCACCTCCGGCCTGGATCTGGTCGAACTGGCGAAGCCGCTGAAACACCCGGAACGTTTTGTCGGCCTGCATTACTTCATGCCGGCCGACCAGGCCCTGGTGGTGGAGGTCATGGCCGGGCCGCAGACCCCGCGCGAACTGGTGGACCTCTGCGCCGAGGTGCTGCGCCGCACCGGCAAGGAGCCGGTGGTGCTCTACAAGCCCATTGTCGGTTTCCTCGTGAACCGGCTGCAGCATGCGATCCTGCACGAGGCCTACTACCTGATCGAGAACGGTGTTGCCAGCGCCGCTGACATCGACCACGCGGCGCGGCGCATGCTGGCACCGCGGATGTGCGTCAACGGTCTGATCGCGCAGAAAGACCTCAGCGGCCTGGTGATCCATGCCGGCGCGCAGGCCTCGATCGTGCCGGAGCTGTTCCACAACAGCGTGCCCAATCCGATGCTGCAGGCGATGGTGAAAAACGGCGAGACCGGCACCGCGGCCGGCAAGGGTTTTTACGACTGGGACGGCTGCGATACCGAGGCCGTGCGCAAGCAGGCCTCGGTGCAGCTGGCGAAGCTGACCGAATTCCTCGACTCGGAGGCGATGCAGCCGGCGCCGCGCACCCAGCCCAAGCCGCGCGACCCCCGCCGTTGAATTCCGGTCCGCGTCGTGCCTTCGTGCTCGGCGCGCGTGAGGCGCTGGGTGTGCCCGCGGCCGTGCTTGGCGCGGGTTTCCTCGGTTATGGCTCGCTGGCGGCCGACGCCGGTTATCCCGTATACCTGACGCTGCTGGCAACCTTTGCCATCTGGGCGCTGCCGGGGCAGCTGGTACTGATGGAAATGCAGGCGGCCGGCGCCGCGCTTGCAGCGACGGCGCTTGCGGTGTCGCTGAGTGCAGCACGTTTCTTTCCGATGACTCTGACCCTGATGCCGCTGATGCGCCGCGGCGGCCGCGCGCGGTCCTTGTGGCAGTTCCTGCTGGTGGCCCAAATGGTGTCGATGACCACCTGGGCGGTGGCGATCCGCCGTTTCGAGGATCACGACCTCGAAGACCTCGAAGCGCGCTGGCAGTACTTCATCGGCTTCTCCGCGGTCTGCATCGGCTCGGCGGCGGTCTGCGCGGTGATCGGCCAATTGCTGATCGGCGCGCTGCCGCCACTGGCAAAATACGGGCTGGCGCTGCTGACGCCACTCTATTTCTTCGTGACCCTGGTCGGCGAGGCGCGTTCGAAATCCGCAATTGCCGCGCTGGTCTGCGGTGCCGGCACGGCGCTGGCGCTGCACGCGGTGGCGCCCGCCTGGAGCCTGCTCGGCGCCGGGTTCATCGGCGGCACCGCTGCCTTCCTGCTGCAGCGATCACATGCCGGCCGTCGCTGACATCGGGCTGGCGATTGCCGCCTGCGGGCTCGCCACGTACCTGTGGCGCGGCCTCGGTGTGCTGCTGTCGGGGCGGCTCGACCCGAAAAGCGCGATGTTCGAATGGGTGTCCTGCGTGGCCTACGCGCTGGTCGCCGGGCTGATCGCGCGCATCATCGTCGCGCCCTCCGGGCTGCTGGCTGAAACCGCGCTGGCTGACCGCCTGCTCGCCTGCCTTGCGGCCCTGCTGGCCTACCATCTCGCCCGGCGCAACATGTTCGCCGGCATGGTCTGTGGTCTCGCCGTGTTCATCGGCGCCGGCTACATCCGCGGGCTCATCGCTTAAAATCGCGGCATGAGCGGTGAAATCCTGGTGGCGCGTGACGGCCCGGTGGCGACGGTCACGCTGTCCAATCCCCCGAAACTGAATGCGCTGACGGTGGCGATGTGGCGTGCGCTGTCGGCCGCCTTCGATGAACTGTCGGCAGACGACCGGCTGCGCTGCATCGTGCTGCGCGGCGCCGGCACTGACGCTTTCGCGGCCGGCGCCGACATTGCCGAATTCGCGACCGAGCGCAACACTGTCGAGCAGGGCAAGGTTTATCACCGCGAGCTGGTCCATGGCGCCCTGCGTGCGGTCGGCGAATGCTGGCACCCGACGGTGGCGATGATCCACGGCGCCTGCGCCGGCGGGGGGCTGGAACTGGCCTGCCAGTGCGACCTGCGGATTGCCGGCCGCAGCGCGCGTTTCGGCGTGCCGATCAATCGCCTGGGTTTTGCGATCGCTTACGACGAACTGGCCGCCGTTCTGCCGCTGATCGGCCGTGCGGCGGCGCTGGAAATCCTGGTCGAGGGCCGCATGTGGGCTGCGCAGGAGGCCTACGACAAGGGACTGCTGACCCGCCTTGTCGATGACGCTGCGCTGGCGGCCGAAACCGCTGCCACCGCGGGTCGCATCTGCGACGGCGCGCCGCTGGTGGCGCGCTGGCACAAGCAGTTCATCCGCCGGCTGACGCCGCAGCCGGCACCGCTGACGGCGGCGGAGCTTGACGCCAATTTCGACTATTTCAAGACTGAGGACTACCGCATCGGCTACGATGCCTTCATCCACAAGCGCAAGCCGCGTTTCGTGGGCCGTTAATTTTCTTACCGAATGGAATCCGTCATGGCTGGACCGTTATCGCATGTCAAGGTGCTCGATCTCTCGCGCGTGCTCGCGGGCCCGTGGACCGCACAGAACCTCGCCGATCTCGGCGCGGAGGTGATCAAGGTGGAGCGCCCCGGCAAGGGCGACGATTCGCGGGCCTACGCGCCACCCTTCCTGAAGGACGAACAGGGCAATGAAACGAAGGAGGGCGCCTATTTTTGCGCCGCCAACCGCGGCAAGAAATCGATCACGGTCAACCTGAGCAAGCCCGAAGGACAGCAGCTGGTGCGCGAGCTGGCGAAAGGCGTCGATGTGCTGGTGGAAAACTACAAGGTCGGCGACCTTGCGCGTTACGGCCTGGGTTACGAGGACCTTGCCAAACTCAATCCCGGCCTGATCTACTGTTCGGTCACCGGTTTCGGCCAGACCGGCCCCTACAAGGACCGTCCCGGTTACGATTTCATGGCCCAGGGCATGGGTGGCCTGATGAGCATCACCGGCGAGGCCGACGGCCTGCCCGGTGGCGGCCCGCAGCGTGTCGGCATCCCGATCATCGACATGACCACAGGCATGTACGCAACGATCGCGATCTGCGCCGCACTGGCCAACCGCGCGGTGACCGGCAAGGGGCAGTGGATCGACGTCGCGCTGCTCGACAGCTGCGTCGCCTTCCTCGCCAACCAGGCGATGAACTACTTCGCCACCGGCGAGTCGCCCTCGCGCATCGGCAATGCGCATCCGAACATCGTGCCTTACCAGACCTTCAAGACGAAGGACGGTGCGATCATCCTCGCCTGCGGCAACGACAACCTGTTCAACAAGTTCTGTGAGGCGGCGGGCTGCGCCCACCTGCCGAAGGATGCGCGTTTCGCCACCAATGCCGAACGTGTGAAAAACCGCGTCGAGATCACACGGGTGCTCAACGAGGTCTTTGAAAAACGCACGACCAAAGAATGGGTCAAGCTGCTCGACGATGCCGGTGTCGCCAACGGTCCGATCAACACCATCAGGGAAGTGTTCGAGGAGCCGCAGGTGATTGCCCGCGGCATGAAAATCGAACTGCCGCATGCGGCGGCGGGGAAAGTGCCGCTGGTCGCGAGCCCGATGCGCTTCTCGGGCACACCGCTGAAGCACGAAATCCCGCCGCCCGTGGTGGGGCAGCACACGGACGAGATACTGCGCGACGTGCTTGGCAGGACCGATGCCGAGATCGCCGCGCTGCGCGCGGGGCAGATCGTTTAGTAACGGGTAATTCGAGATTGGTGACTGGTAATTGGTGGATGGATGACTTTGCCAATTACCACTTACCAGTCATCAATCACTAAAAAAAGCTGACCAGCATCTTCGTCGCCAGCACAAACAGCAGCGCGGCGAAGATTTTCTTCAGCAGCGGCCCCGGTGTGCGGTGGGCGAGTTTCGCGCCCAGCGGGGCGATCAGCATGCTGGCGATCACGATGCCGGCGAGCGCCGGCAGGTAGATGAATCCCAGGCTGTACTCGGGCATGCCGCTGCGGCCGAACCCGGTGAGCACGTAACCCGCGGTGCCTGCCGCGGCCAGCGGCCAGCCGATGGCCGCGGCGGTGCCGATGGATTCGTGGATGCGGATGCCCCGCTTGACGAGGTAAGCCACCACCAGCGCCGCACCGCCGGTGGCGGTGAGGCTGGAAATCACGCCGATCAGCCCCGAGGTCAGGTGGGTGCGGCCGGAGGTCATCGGCAGCGCGTCCGCTTCGGGCTTTTTGCCGAAGAACATCTGCGAGGCGATGTAGTAGATCAGCAGCGTGAACACCACCGACAGCAGGCGCACGTCGAGCACGCTGGCCAGCAGTGCGCCGCCGAAAGTGCCGGCGACTATGCCCGGCGCCATGCGTTTGACCGCGGTCCAGTTCACCGCCCCGTGCCCGTGGTGTGCGCGCACGCTCGATACCGAAGTGAACAGGATGGTGGCCATCGAGGTGCCCAGCGCGAGGTGCACGACCTGTGCCGCGTCGAAACCCTTGGCGGCATAGATGAAGGCGAGCACCGGCACCATCGCCGCGCCGCCGCCGATGCCGAGCAGGCCGGCAAAAAAGCCGACGAAGGCGCCCAGGGCCAGGTAGGCCCACCACC
Source organism: Burkholderiales bacterium (assembly GCA_019635015.1). GTDB lineage: Bacteria > Pseudomonadota > Gammaproteobacteria > Burkholderiales > SG8-41. Next base: position 158,937 of record JAHCAG010000003.1, read on the forward strand.
ATTCAAGCATCGCGGCGGACCCCGGTCACCGGATCATTTCTTCATCAGGCCGAGGATGTACTTCCACTCGTCGGGATCGACCGGCGTGATCGACAGCCGGTTGCCGCGGGCGAGCACGCGCATTTTGGCCAGCGCCTTGTGTTTGCGCAGCTCGTCGAGCGAAATGAGCGGCGTTTTTTTGACAAAGCGGAAATCGACATGCAGCCAGCGCGGATTCTCCGGTGTGGATTTTTCGTCGTGGTATTTGCTCTTGCGGTCGAACTGGGTCGCGTCGGGATAGGCCGGTTTGCTGACTTCGGCGATGCCGGTGATGCCCGGCGTCTCGCAGTTGGAGTGGTAATAGAAAGCCTGATCGCCGACCTTCATCTGGTCGCGCATGAAATTGCGCGCCTGGTAGTTGCGTATCCCCGTCCAGGGGGTCGTCTTGTCGCGTGCGAGATCGTCGATGCCGTAGACATCGGGTTCGGATTTGATCAGCCAGTAGCGCATGGGGTGTGAAGTTGTGAAAAAGCGTTAGCCACAGAGGGCACAGAGGTCACAGAGAAAAACACGGGACGCAGGGCATTTTCACACACGTTGAAGTCGATGGGAGAGTCGAACGCGGACAACTCTGGGGCACCTCTGTGCTCTCTGTGGCTGAAGTTTTTTGTTGTTTTAACGACCTATGCTGCGCAAAAAAAATGCGGCAAGGCCGCATCCGAACTGTAGGGTCCCCCGCATGTGCCGTCGCAGACCAGCATCCTGAACCTGAGGTTCAAGGCGGTCACCTTCCGGATTTCTTCAGGCACGTCCGACGTGGGACGCGCACACCGAAACCGCTGTGGTCGGCAACCAGAGCAATGTCTATTGGCTCAAAGAGTATATGGCCTGAACAAACACCGCAGGGGAAACTCTGGACGGAACAGCGAAGGGATGCGCGGAGCGGATAAAGGACTGCGTTACTGCTAGAACAGCTTGGCTTGCTCCGCCATCGCCTGATCGATGGCCGTCTCCATGCGCTGGATTCTACGCTTGGTTTCCGCGATGTCAAAGCCGCCGACCTTCATCGACAGGAACTCGTGCGTGATGTTGAGCGCGGCCATGATCGCAACACGTTCGAGTCCGATGACCTTGCCGCGGTCGCGGATCTCCTGCATCTTGCCGTTGAGGTAATCGACCGCTTCGAGCAGGCCCTTCTGCTCGTGCTCCGCACAAGCGACGCGAAATTCGCGCCCCATGATGTTGATCTGCAAACCCTTTGGGTCGGCGCTCATGTTTCCTCGGCGGGAATCTGCTTGACGATGGCCTCGAGGCGCTCGCTGGCGGCCTCGATCTTCTGTTCGAGCTGCTTGTTGCGATGCAGGCTCGAAGCCAGTTCCTGGCGCAGCCGCTGCGTGTCTTCACGCAGCCGCTGGTTGGTTTCGACAAACTGCGCGAGTTTGTCCTCCAGTGCCTTGAGTTCGGCTTCCATGCGCGCACTATAGTGGGGATGGTGGGGAAAATCCAGACAGCTCAACTGTTAACGCCGGGTTTTGAATGTAGTTTGGCATGTGAGGCGCTCGTGCCGCTGCAATGATCCTGGAGAACTTCCGGAGCTGTGGCCGGATTGTCCTAGGGCACACCGCGCTCTTTTATAAGTATTTGTTTTTAAAGTATAATTTACCAATCGATGATGCGGACTCCAGACGCCGGTTGATTTACAATCCGCCCTGTCCAGGACGAACCGCGACCGCATGCGGCCAGTTCCGGACGCGTTTCGGGTGCCGGCCCATCCCCCTCGGGGACGCCGGTTAAACGGGAAACAGGTGCGGCGTATCTGCCCAGGCCTGTGCTGCCCCCGCAACGGTAAGCGATCCGCATTCGATCCAGTGAATGCACTGCCGCGCCATCCAGCCACTGTGTCCCTGAGACACGGGAAGGCGGCGCGGCGGCGATCGTGAGCCCGGAGACCGGCCTGCAACGCTGTGGTGGAAGTGCCGCGGGGAGGCGGCGTACCCGGTGTTACTGGTCTCCATTTCTCCCCTGCAGCGCTTCCTCAGGCATTTTTTTGCGCGCGGCGGGCGCGCCTGACAGGGAGCAGTGGAGATGCATCTGATTCTGATGGGTGCCGCGGCCGGTGTGCTGGCGGCAGGGCTGGCCACGGCGGCGGAAAAGCCGCCGGCAGTGCTGGAACCGGTGGTGGTCACCGCGACGCGGTTCAAGGACCGTTACGACGACAAACCGGTCAACGTGACGGTGATCAGCGCCGAGGACATGCAGCGCAGCGCGGCGAAGACCGTGCCCGACCTGCTGGCCGAGCAGGCGGGTATCCACATCCACGACTTTTTCGGCAATAACGCGGCGACGACAACCATCGACCTGCGCGGCTTCGGCATCAGCGGCACGCAGAACACGCTGATCCTGATCGACGGCCGCCGCGCCGCCGATCTCGACCTCTCCGGCGTGCAGTGGTCGGCCCTGCCGATGACGGCGATCGAACGCATCGAAATCGTCCGCGGCAGCGGTGCCGTGCTTTATGGCGACGGCGCAACTTCCGGCGTGATCAACATCATCACCCGCTCGCCGCTGGCGCAGCCGACCGGCGCGACCCTGGGCCTGCGTGCCGGCTCCTACGGCATGAAGGAACTCACTGCCTCGGCGAACTATGCCGGCGAGCGCATCGGCTTCAATCTCACGGCGAACAATTTCGAGTCCGATGGCTACCGCGCCAACAACCACAACCGCCAGAGCAATGCGCTGGCCGACTTCCGCGTGCTCACCGGCAGCGGCGAAGTGGCGCTGAAGTTCGGCACCGATCACCAGGGCATCCGCCTGCCGGGCGCGCGCCAGGTGCAGCCGAGCACCGGAGTCAACCAGCTCGCAAGCAACCGCCGCGGCGCGCAGACCCCGCTCGACTGGTCGCAGCGCAATGGCAACCGCATGAACCTCGACTGGCGCCATGACACCGGCCTCGGCGAATTCAATCTCGGCCTCGGCTGGCGCGACAAGGAGCAGGTGTCCTATTTCGATTTCGGCGGCTTCCCGGATTTCCGCATCGCCGACCTCGATGTCTGGTCCATTTCGCCGCGCTTCAAGGCGACACCGGCGCTGCCCGGCGGCAGGCACACGCTGGTTTTCGGCCTCGACTGGCAGCGCTGGGATTACCGCTTGCGGCGCTCGGACGCGGTGGCGAACATCGGCCGCCCGTTCAACACCATCGACGCGCGGCAGGAGACCCTCGGCTTCTATGTCCAGGATTCGCTGGCGGTGTCCGAACGGCTGACCCTGATGGCCGGTCTGCGTGGTGAACGGTTCGCGATCGATGCCGATGACCGTTTTGATGCCGCGGCGCCCGGAGGCGCCTTCGGCTCGGGTGCGCCGTCGGGACTGCAGCGCGAATCGGAAAAGGCCTGGGAACTCGGCGCGCGTTATGCCGTGACCCCCGGCGCGGCGCTGATTGCAAAAACCGGACGCAGCTACCGCTTCGCCAACGTCGATGAAATCTACGAAACCTCGGCGCTGTTCACCAACCAGTTCCAGTTCCTGCGGCCGCAGACCGCGCGCCACCATGAACTGGGTGTCGAGCTGCGCCGGGCTTCCGCCTGGATGCGCGCCGCGCTGTTCCAGATGGACGTGCGCGACGAAATCCACCTCGACGCCTACACTACCGGCATCGGCAACACCAATCTGCCGCCGTCGCGCCGCCGCGGACTGGAGCTTGAGGGCAAATGGCAGCCGCTGCGCCCGCTGGCGCTGTCGGGGTCCTATACCCATACCGATGCCGTGTTCCGCGAGGGTGTGCTGCCGGGCGGGGCATTCACCCAGACCAATGTGGCGATCGGCGGCAGGAAGGTGCCGCTGGTGCCGCGCCACAAGATCAATCTCGGTGCGGCCTGGGCCTTCAGCCAGGCCACCCGCCTGAGCCTGATAGCCACTTATGTGGCGAAACAGTACATGGACAACGACCAGGGCAATACGCTAGGCACGCAGATTCCGTCGTACGTGGTGGCTGACCTGAAGCTGTCGCACCGCGAGGGTCCGTGGACGCTGAGCGCGGCGATCAACAACCTGTTCGACCGCGAGTATTACAACTACGCGGTGCGCAGCCAGTTCGTTGCCGACCGCTACAACGCCTATCCGCTGCCGGAGCGCAACTTCGGCGTTGCCGTGGAGTACGCCTTCCGCTGAAAACGGTTCTGGTTGCCGCTGCAAGCCGCGCCTTGAGCGCGGCTTTTTTTAGCGTCTATCAAAATGACTTTTTGTGCGCCACATCCCCGTAGCCCGGATGCAGGCCGCAGGCCGTAATCCGGGGACACAGTGGCTCATTGCGATGGCTGACCCGGATTCCACTTCGTTCCATCCGGGCTACAACTGCCGGAGCGCAACTTCGGCGTTGCCGTGGAGTACGCCTTCCGCTGAAAACCGCGCTTCGAGCGCGGCTTTCTTTTTCTTTATTATCAGAAGTTTGCTATCGTTCGGCCTGTGAATTCCCATGCGAAAACGATGTCCGGAACCGGGCTTTATCTGCGACTGTTGCAGCACGTGCGGCCGTACTGGCGGGTGTTCGCCCTCGGGATTCTCGGCATTGTCATTGTTGCCGCCACCGAACCGGCGCTGCCGGCCCTGCTGAAACCGCTGCTCGACGGCGTTTTCGTCGAGAAGAACGAGGCGGTGATCCGCTGGACGCCGGTGTTCATCGTCGGCCTGTTCGTGGTGCGCGGCCTGGCTGAGTATCTGGCGCAGTATTCGCTGAACTGGGTCGGCAATCGGCTGGTGATGGATCTGCGCGGCGTGATGTTCCGCAAACTGCTGACCCTGCCGGCGCGTTATTACGACGACCAGGCCTCGGGCAACCTGATCTCGAAACTGACCTTCGACGTGATGCAGGTGACCACCGCGGCGACCAGCGTGCTGACCGCGATATTCAAGGACACGCTGGTGATCATTGGCCTGCTGGCGTGGATGCTGTGGCTCAACTGGAAACTGACGCTGTTTGCGCTGGTGATGGCGCCGGTGATCGTGCTGGTGGTGCGGGTGATCAGCGTGCGCCTGCGCAATTCCAGCCGTGCGGTGCAGAACCAGATGGGCGACATGACCCAGGTCATCCAGGAAACCATCGAGGGCCACCGCGTGGTGAAGCTCTTCGGCGGGCAGGACTACGAGCAGCAGCGTTTCGACGCCCAGGCCAACAGCGTGCGCCGTCAGCTGATGAAGCAGGTCGCCGCATCGGCTGCCAGCGTGCCGATCGTGCAGTTCATCGCCGCACTGGCGCTGGCCTCCATCGTCTATCTCGCGACCCAGCAGTCAAATGCGGCACAGATCACCGTCGGCGGCTTCGTCTCCTTCATCACCGCGATGCTGATGCTGACTGCGCCGCTCAAACGCATTACCAGCGTCAACGAACCGCTGCAGCGCGGGCTCGCCGCGGCGGAGAGCGTGTTCGCGCTGATCGACCAGCCCGGCGAGCCGGATCGCGGAACCGTCGATCCGGGCCGTGTGCGCGGCGAGCTCCGGTTCGAAGCGGTTTCTTTCAGTTATGGCGGCGAGGGACGGGCGGCGCTCGCCGGCATAGACCTCGCGATTGCGCCGGGTGAGACGGTGGCCCTGGTCGGCGCCTCCGGCAGCGGCAAGACCACGCTGGCCAACCTCGTCCCGCGTTTCTACACGCCCACCGCCGGCCGCATCCTGCTCGATGGCCGTGACACCGGGGATCTGACACTGGCCGGCCTGCGCGCCAACATCGCGCTGGTCAGCCAGGACGTGGTGCTGTTCAACGACACGGTGGCGGCGAACATCGCCTACGGCGCGATGAAGCAGGCCTCGCGTGCCGAGATCACCGCCGCGGCGGAGGCCGCGCATGCGCTGGAGTTCATCGCGCAGATGCCGCTGGGTCTCGACACCATGGTCGGTGAAAACGGCGTCAAACTCTCCGGCGGCCAGCGCCAGCGCCTGGCGATCGCCCGCGCGCTGCTGAAAAACGCGCCGGTGCTGATCCTCGACGAGGCGACCTCGGCGCTGGACACCGAATCCGAGCGCCATGTGCAGGCCGCGCTGGAAGTGCTGATGCGCGGGCGCACCACGCTGGTGATCGCGCACCGCCTGTCGACGATCGAGAAGGCGCACCGCATCGTCGTGCTCGACGGCGGGCGGATCGCCGAAACTGGGACGCATGGAGAGCTGCTGGCGCGTGAAGGCAAATACGCGCAGCTCTATCGCAACCAGTTCCTGTCAGTGGGGGAGGGCTGAGCCGTGCCGAAGCTGTCCATCGTCACGCCCGTCTACAAGGCCGAAGGTTGTCTCGAAGAACTCCACCGCCGGCTGGTCGCCGTGCTGGAGACCATCACCGCGGATTTCGAGATCGTGATGGTCGAGGACTGCGGCGGCGACCGCTCCTGGGAGATCATCCGCCAGCTCGCGGCCGCCGATCCGCGGGTCAAGGGCCTGCAGTTCAGCCGCAACTTCGGCCAGCATTACGGCATCACCGCCGGACTCGATGTTGCGGAGGGCGACTGGGTGGTGGTGATGGACTGCGACCTGCAGGACCGGCCCGAGGAAATTCCGGCGCTGTATGCCAGGGCGCAGGAAGGTTTCGACGTGGTGCTGGCGCGGCGCGGCGGGCGCACCGACGGCGCGCTCAAGCGTTTCTCGTCCTGGTGTTTCTACCGCTTGCTGAGCTGGCTCGCCGACACCGAGTACGACAGCGCCACCGGCAACTTCCGCATCATCTCGCGCAAGGTGGTGCTGGCGAGCCGGCAGATGCGTGAGCAGCTGCGCTTCTTCGGCGGCCTGGTGAACTGGATGGGTTTCCCCACCGCATCAATCGAGGTCAGCCACGCGACCCGGCACGAAGGCAAGTCAACCTATACCTTCGCCAAGCTGTGGCGGCTGGCCACTGACACCATCATTGCCTATTCCGACAAGCCGCTGCGGCTGGCGGTGCGTTTCGGTTTTGCAATGTCGCTGCTTTCTTTTGCCGCCGGCCTGTTCATCCTCGTGCGCGCGATGCTCTACGGCTCGCCGGTGGTCGGCTGGCCCAGCCTCTTCGTGTCCGTGTATTTCATCGGCGGCATCATCATCAGCATACTCGGCGTGCTCGGCATCTACCTCGGAAAGACTTTCGACGAGGCGAAGAAACGCCCCTTGTACATCGTGATGAACAGCACTTTCGAACATGCACCCCGCGATCCGGCGCGTTGAGTGGGACAGCGCCGCCTTCGGGCGCGACTGTTACGAGATCACTGCTGCTGACGAAGATGCGCTGCGCGAGGCCGCCGCGACGCCTGGACATTACGCGCTCAAGCTTGATCCGCTGGCGGACAAGTCGGCGCTGCAGCGCCACGGTTTCTACTACGTCGACACGCTGCTCGAGCCGTATTGCCGTCGAGAAGACTTCGTCGCGCACCGCGATGCGAAGGCGGCCTGCACGCGCAACGAAAAAATCGAAGACCTGCTGACGATCTGCCATGGTGCTTTCGAGCACGGCCGTTTCCACCGCGATTTCAACCTGCCACGCGCCGGCGCCGATCTGCGTTACGACAACTGGCTGCGCCAGGTGCATGCCGCGGGTGATGCCTGGGGCCTGCGTTACGACGGAACGCTCGCCGGATTCATTGCGGTGATGCAGAACCGCCTCGTGCTGCATGCGATGGCCGCACCGTTTCGCGGGCGCGGGCTGGCGAAGTGCCTGTGGACCACGGTCTGCAATGCGCTGTTCGCGCAGGGCCATGCCGAACTCTGCAGTTCGGTTTCCGCCGCCAACATCGCGGTGATCCGTCTTTACCAGTCGCTGGGCTTCCGCCTGCGCCATCCCGTCGATGTCTATCACCGGTGGACGACATGAAATACTTGAGCTATCTATTTGTTTTTATTACTGTTTTTCTGACAGTCTATAGCCAGATCGTGATCAAGTGGCAGGTCGTTGCCGCCGGCGCCTTTCCCGAGGCCACCCCCGACCGCATCTGGTTCCTCGCCAGGCTGATGCTCAATCCCTGGATCATCTCGGGCCTGCTGGCGGGCCTGCTCGCCGCGGTGTCGTGGATGGCGGCGATGACCAAACTCGAGCTGTCGCATGCCTATCCCTTCATGAGCCTCGCCTTCATCGGCGTGCTGGTGCTGAGCGCGCTGGTGTTCCACGAACCGGTCAATGCCTGGAAAGTCGGCGGCCTCGCACTGATCACGCTGGGCATCATCGTCGGGAGCCAGGGTTGAGATTGTGCCCGGACTGCGGTGGCGTTCTCGCCGCCGCAGGCTGGCATTGCGGCAGTTGCGGCTATCAGGCGCCGCAGCGCGACGGCTTTGTTGCACTGGCACCGGAACTCGCGCAGAAGGCCGAGGGTTTTGATCCCGCGCTGTTCACGGAGCTGGCCGCGCTGGAAGCGGGCAACTTCTGGTTCCGCGCACGCAACCGGCTGATCGTCTGGGCGCTGCAGCGTTACGCGCCCGGCTTCGGCAACCTGCTTGAGGTCGGCTGCGGCACCGGTTATGTGCTGCAGGGCATTGCCGCGGCTTTTCCGCAGGCGCGGCTGGTCGCCAGCGAAGCGGAAACCGAAGGCCTGCGTTTTGCCGCGCAGCGGGTGCCGGCAGCGGAGTTCCTGCAGATGGATGCGCGGCGCATGCCTTATGAACAGGAGTTCGACGTCATCGGCGCCTTCGACGTGATCGAGCACATCGGCGAGGACGAGACGGTGCTGGCGCAGATGCGCTGCGCGCTGCGGCCCGGCGGCAGCCTGCTGCTGACCGTGCCCCAGCATCCCTTCCTGTGGAGCGAATACGATGTGCGCGCCCATCATGTGCGGCGCTACACAAGATCCGAGTTGCGGCAAAAGCTCGGGCGCGCGGGTTTCAGCGTCGTTAGAATGACGTCTTTCGTCTCCGTACTGCTGCCGCTGATGATGCTGTCCCGAATGGCCCGCCGGGCTGCCGCCGCCGATTATGATCCGCTGGCCGAGCTGCGCATCGGCCGTGTCGCCAATGCCGTCCTTGAGCGCGCGCTTGATGCCGAACGGCTGCTGATCCGCGCCGGCCTGCCGCTGCCCTGCGGCGGATCCCTGCTCGCCGTGGCAAGGGCGCCGGCATGAGCACGCCCTTCAACAAGCCATTCACGATCGGCGCCGAACTCGAGTACATCACCGATGCCGTGGCACGCGGCCATCTGTCGGGCGACGGTCATTACACCAAACTCTGCCACCGCTGGCTGGAGCAGAAACTCGGCGCGAAACGCGCGCTGCTGACCCATTCCTGTACTGCCGCACTGGAAATGGCGGCGATACTCTGCGACATCCAGCCCGGCGACGAAGTGATCATGCCCTCGTACACCTTCGTCTCCACTGCCAATGCCTTCGTGCTGCGCGGCGGCGTGCCGGTGTTCGTCGACATCCGCCGTGACACGCTGAATCTCGACGAAACCCTGATCGAAGCCGCGATCACGCCGAAGACCAAGGCCATTGTGCCGGTGCACTATGCCGGCGTCGCCTGCGAGATGGACACGATCATGGCCATCGCGCAGCGCCATGGCCTGCTGGTGGTGGAGGATGCGGCGCAGGCGGTGCTGTCGGAATACCGGGGGCGGCGTCCCGGCGCCATCGGCGATCTCGGCTGCCTGTCCTTCCATGAAACCAAGAACGTGATCAGCGGTGAGGGCGGCGCGCTGCTGGTCAACAATCCCGCGCTTGCCGAGCGCGCGGAAATCATCCGCGAGAAGGGCACCAACCGCTCGAAATTCTTCCGCGGCGAAGTCGACAAGTACACCTGGGTCGACATCGGCTCCTCCTTCCTGCCCAGCGAACTGATCGGCGCCTTCCTCTGGGCGCAGCTCGAACATGCGGAGACGATCATCACGCAACGGCGCCGGCTCTGCGCGATCTACCGTGAAGCGCTGCAGGACCCGGCCGATGCCGGCCGGCTTCTGTTGCCGCAGCCGGAACCCGAAGGCCTCGCCGGCAACGGCCACATGTTCTACCTGTTCACGCGGACCGCCGCCGAGCGCCCGGCACTGCTGGCCCACCTGAAGGCGGCCGGCATGCATGCGGTGTTCCATTACGTGCCCCTGCACAGCTCGCCCGCCGGGCAGCGTTTCGGCCGCAGCGCCGGCGCATTGCCGGTCACGGACGACCTCGCCGAACGGCTGGTAAGGCTGCCGCTTTACTACGGGCTTGCCGGGGAAGAGGCGAGAGGAATTGCCGCGGCAGTTCGTCGATTCTTTGAAAACCGGTAATTGGTCAATGGTGATTGGTAAGTGGTGACTGGTAATTGGTAAGGGCGCATCACGCCACCAATTACCAGTCACCACTTACCACTTACCCAAAAAAGCATGCTGTTCAACTCCCAGCCCTTCATTTTCCTGTTCCTGCCGCTGACGCTGCTGGGATTTTTCGTGCTGGGGCGGATCAGCATGAAGCTGGCGGCGGGCTGGCTGGCCGCGGCCTCGCTGTTCTTCTATGGCTGGTGGAGCCCGGCCTATGTCGTGCTGTTGCTGGCTTCAATCCTCGGCAATTTTTTCTCCGGCACTGCGATCGCCCGGGCGCATGCGGCCGGAGAAACGCAGCGCAGTCGCCGCCTGCTGACGCTGGCGGTGATCGCCAATCTCGCGCTGCTGTCCTATTACAAATACGCGAATTTCTTTGTCGACAACCTCAACGCCGTTGCCGGCACGGGGCTTAGCCTCGGCGAGATCATCCTGCCGCTGGGCATTTCCTTTTTCACCTTCACCCAGATCGCCTTTCTCGTCGATGCCCACCAGGGCAAGGCGCGCGAATACAACCTGGTGCATTACGGCCTGTTCGTGACCTATTTTCCGCACCTGATTGCCGGGCCGATCCTGCACCACGGCGAGATGATGCCGCAGTTCGCGCGGCGCGAAATCTACCGGCCGCAGCATGATCTGATCGCCGCCGGACTGACGCTGTTCGTGCTGGGTCTCGCGAAGAAGGTGCTGATCGCCGACGGCGTCGCGCCTTATGTGGCGCCGGTGTTCGATGCGCCGGGCGCTGGCCTGACGCTGACGATGCTCGAAGCCTGGTGCGGAGCGCTGGCCTATACCTTCCAGCTCTATTTCGATTTCTCCGGCTACTCCGACATGGCGGTCGGCCTGTCGCTGATGTTCGGCGTGCGCCTGCCGGTGAATTTCCATTCGCCGTACAAGGCGGTGAACATCATCGATTTCTGGCGGCGCTGGCACATGACCCTGTCGCGTTTCCTGCGCGACTATCTGTACGTGCCGCTGGGCGGCAACCGCAAAAGCGCGTCGCGGCGTTATGCCAATCTGCTGATCACCATGCTGCTGGGCGGCCTGTGGCATGGCGCGGGCTGGACCTTTGTGCTGTGGGGCGCGCTGCACGGCGTGTACCTGGTGATCAACCATGCCTGGCTCGCACTGCGCCGCCGCCTCGGGCAGGACCGGCACCACAGCACGCCCTGGGGCCGGCGCGCCGGCTGCCTGCTGACCTTCATCGCCGTGGTCGTCGCCTGGGTGCTGTTCCGCGCGCCGGACATCGAGTCGGCCGCGGCCATCCTGCGCGCGATGGCCGGCTTCAACGGCCTGGTGCTGCCGGAAGCCTGGCTGGTGAAACTCGGCGCGGCCGGCGAGGCCCTGGCCGCCGCCGGTGTCGGCTTCGGCGCGACGCCGGCGCTGACGCGCACCGGCGTGCTGCACTGGATCTGGATCCTGCTGCTGGTGGTCTGGCTGGCGCCGAACACCCAGCAGATCATGGCCGCGGTGAAACCCGCCCTCGGCGTGCTGCAGGAAGCGCCGTCGCGCATCCAGTGGCGGGTGTCGGCGCCCTGGGCGCTGCTGACGGCGGGGCTGCTGCTGGCGGTGATCGTCAACCTCGGACGCCATTCCGAGTTCCTCTACTTCCAGTTCTGATGACGCCACGCGCCTACACCACCTGGATCGTCGCCGGCTGCCTCGCGCTGCTGGCGCCGGTGCTGTTGCTCAACTTGCTGCTGCTCGCCAACGACAGCCGCCATGACAAGAACCGGCTGGCGAGCCGCTGGCAGCAGGAGAGCGGCGGCGTGACCTATGCGCCGCCGATCAACAACAACCGCGCCTTCAAGACGCTGCGGCTGCACGACCGGCTGGACGACATCGATGCGCTGGCTTTCGGCTCCTCGACCGTGATGAGCCTCACCGCCGATGCCTGGCCATCCGGCATCCGCGCCTACAACTTTGCGCAGAGCGGCAATTCACTGCTGTCGGTGCTGGGCGAAGCCGAATATGTCCTGACGCAATGGCCTGACCGGATTCGCGTAATGCTGATTCCGCTCGATTGGGCGCTGGGTTTCACCTACCAGGGGGGCACGCTGCCGCAGACCGACCTCGCCGTGGAGCAGGTGCCGCCGCCTGCTCCACTGCCGGTGGTCACCGCGCTGCGCGAAGCGCTGAGCCTGCCGCGCATCCAGGAACTCGGCGCCATCCTGCGCGACATCGCGCGCGCGGATGACCCGCGGGCCGCAGCGCGGCAGTTTTTCCTCGAGCCGGCGTCGGCAGCCTACCGCTGCACCGATGGCCAGCTCGCGCGGGATTATTCGACCGTTCATCGCGGCCTCTGCAACGGCTTCCGTGCCGACGGCAGCGCGACCTTTGCCGACCAGAAGCGGATTGGAGCGGCCGAAGCGCCGGCGGTGATCGCGCGCGCCGCCAGCGCGTCTTCGCAGTACGCGCAGGCACTGGTGCGAGCGCAGGGCGGACCGGATGCGCAGTTGCTGCAGCACCTCGGGGGAATCATCGCGAATGCACGTTCGCGGGGCGTCCAGGTCCTGCTGTTCATGCCGCCTCTGATGCCGGGGCTCGATGCAAGGCTGGAGGCGTCCGCACACAGTGGCGTGCAACTGCGGCAGACCAAAACGATGCTCCGGCAGTGGGCGCAGCAACACCAGGTGCCCTTGTTTGACGGCGGTCCCTCGGAACGTTACGGTTGCCTGCCCACCGAATTCATCGATGCCCACCATGCACTGCCGGACTGCTACCGCAAATTCATGAAACAGGTTTTTGCCAACCGCAAGGCTGCCCCCTGATGCCGGACTCATCCGCGACCCGGGATGCGCCGCGACGCTGGTGGATACTCTTCGCCATCGCCGCGCTGAGTTTCCTGCCGGCGCTGGGTTTTTATTATGTCGGCGAAGAGGGGGTGTTCCCGAAGTCGGCGCTGGAAATGTGGTTCCACGGCGAGCCGGTCAAGCGCCTGCTGTTCGGTTCCGACCTCCAGCACACGCCGCTGTTCGCCTGGCTGATCATCCCGCCGGCGTCTGTGCTGGGCTGGGACTGGGTGCTGCCGGTGACGCGCGCAATCACCATCGCGGCGACCGTGCTGACCGGACTGGTGGCGGCCTGGCTGGCGCAGTCGCTGTACCGCGATCCGCTGTTCAGCGCGGTGACCGCCGCGGTGTACCTGACGCTCGCCGACCTGTTTTTTTACCGCGGCTGGCTGGCCTATGTCGACCCGTTGTTCGGCCTGCTGGTGTTCAGCGCGCTGGCCTGCCTGTGGGTCGCTTGCGAGCGCCGCAGTTACCGCCTGCTGCTGCTGGCGGTGCTGGCGCTGACCGCGGCTTTTCTTGCCAAGGCACTGACCGCCTATGTGTTTTATGCCGGTGCTGTGGCGGTGCTGTTGCTGCAGCCGGCGCATCGCCGCTTCCTGCTGTCGCTGCCGGCGCTCGCGCTGCATGCGCTCGCTGCGGCCCTGTTGCTGCTGTGGCTGGGCCTTGTCGCCCCAAGCCGCGGGCAGGGCGGTCGCATGTTCAGCGAGATCCTCGCCAAGCTGGCGCCGGAAAACCTCGCCGATTACGCGCTGAAGCTGCTGGGCTATCCGCTGGAGACTTTGCTCGCGCTGGCGCCTGCCGGCATCCTCGCGCTGTGGCTGCTCATGCGCCGGCGCGGCGACCTGGGTGCGGGCGGCGATGCCCATCTGCGCACCGCGGCGCTGATCGCCCTCGCCGGTTATCTGCCGTACTGGCTCGCGCCCCACAGCAACATGCGTTACCTGCTGCCGCTGTACCCTTTTGCCGGCCTGATCATCGCGCGGCTGCTGTGGCTGGGGGGCGAGGGGATGCTGGCGACGACCCGCAAGTGGCTGATCGGCGCGATCATCCTGAAGCTGCTGGTGGTGACGGTCGCCTTTCCGCTCTACCAGAGCCGTTATCGCGGAGAAAACTACCTGCGCACGGCGGAAACCCTCATTGCCGTCACGCGGGGGCATCCCCTGTACACCCTCAACGTCAGCGCCAGCGGCCTCTCGGTCGCCGCCTATATCGACGTTGCCCGCCTGCCGCAGCCGCCGCTGACTTTTCCGCCAGCTGATCTGAAGGACGGCTTCATCATCGCCTACACGCCCGACCCGGAGATCGGTGAAGTTGCTGCGCAGTACCGGCTGGGCGGCAATGACCTCTACTTGCTTTGCCGCGGCACGGCCTGCGCCGCCGCGCGCAAGCCATGACGCCGCTGCCCACATTGCAGATCGTGCGCCGCTACGGTCCGGTGGGCGGCATGGAACGGTATGTCTGGGAACTCGCCGGCGCGCTGTCCGCGCTGGGCCATCCGGTGACCGTGCTCTGCGAGCGCAACCATGGTGGCGAACGTCCGGGGATCACCGTGCACGAATTGGGCGAGATCGCGCAGCGCCCGCGCTGGATTTCGCTGCTGCGGTTTTCAAGGCGCGTCGCGCGCTGGCTGCGCACACATCCGCAGCCGGGTGTGCTGATCCACAGCCATGAACGGGTCGACGTGCACCAGTTGACCACCTTTCACGGTCCGCCCTTCGCGACCATATTCGAACGCGGCTGGTGGCGCCTGCTGTCGCTGCGGGTGTGGATGCAGCTCTGGCTTGAACGCCGCGAGCTGCGCGCGCCGGCGGTGGTGCCGAACTCGCAGTTCATCGGTGACCAGCTGCGGCATTACTATCCGGAAACCGCGGCGCGGCTGACGGCGCCGGTGCCACCCGGTGTCACGCCGGGGCCGGCGCGTGAAGCACGCAGGGTGCCGGCAGATGGCGGCGTGATCGGTTTTGTCGGCAGGGAATGGCAGCGCAAGGGACTCGACCGGGTCGTGGCCATCGTCGCCGAACTGCGGCGCCAGCGGCCGCAACTGGAATTGTGGGTTGTCGGCCCGGCGCCCGCCGAAATCGAAGCCCTGTTTGCGGGATGGAACGGCGGTTACCGGCTGCTCGGCTGGGCGAAGGATTTTTCCGTTTATCCGCAGCTGGACCTGCTGCTGCATCCGGCACGCGCCGAACCCTATGGCATGGTGATCGCCGAGGCGATGGCCGCACGGGTGCCGGTGCTGGTGTCGGACCGCTGTGGCATCGCAACGGACATCGGAGACGATGCCGGCACGGTGCTGGCGCTGGAGGCGCCGGTTGCGGACTGGGCGGCCGCCTGCGAGCGCCAGCTCGCGCGCGATGTGCCGCCGCCGGCTTTCGAACGCAGCTGGCTGCAGGTGGCGCAGGAGTACGAACGGATCTACCGGCAGTTGCAGAACTGAACTAAGGTCTGTAACGAAAAATTTTTCCTGTAGCCCTTCTGTTTTGTTCCAAGTGTGCCGTTGACGCCACCTCTCTGCTTCGCTTCAAGGTGAGCGCATAACGAGGCTGTACCCTGGATGCGCCCCGAAGGAAGGGACCGTAGCCCGGATGCGCCCCGAAGGAAGTCACCTTGGGTGGAAACGAAGTGGAATCCGGGTCAGTCGTCGCAATGAGCCACTGAGTTCCCGGACTCCGGCCTTCGGCCTCCCTCCGGGCTACGGGTGTGGCGCACAAAGAATTATTTTGTCAGGCGCTCTTGGTTTGCAGTTTTATTGTGCCGGCTTGCGCAGCCAGGCCAGCATGTCGTGGCCGCGCCCGGCAAACCGTGCCGGCAGGTTCAGGGCCTCGGCCAGCAGCTTGCCGGCGGCGTAACGCCAGCGCGGCGTGTTTTCACGGTTGTGGAATTTAACGCGCGCGGTATCGATGCGCTCGACTGAGAACCCGGCATTGGCTGCGAGCTTTGCCATCGAGCGCGGGTTGAAAAAGCTGACATGGCCGCCGTCTCGCGCCATGTCGAAATAATCCCAGCGCGTGCCCATTGCCGCCGCAGTCCAGCTCGTGGCATTGCCGGTGCTGATCAGCAGGATGCCGCCGGGTTTCAGCACACGCCGGCATTCCGCGAGCAGCGGCAGCGGCGTGCGCAGGTGCTCGACCACTTCAAACAGCGTCAGCGCATCGAAGCTTGCATCGGAATACTGCTGATCCTCAAGCAGGCCCGTGCGCACCGGCAGGCCGGCGTCGCGCGCCGCCTGCGCGATCTGCGACGCGGGTTCGACGCCTTCGGCATGGAACCCCGCCGTGATCGCGGCGGCGACGAACTGGCCGCAACTGCTGCAGCGGCGCAGCAGGCCTTCACGCAACTGCAGCGCGGTGTCGGTCAGCGCTGCCGCGCAGCCGACCGGACAGGCGGTGACGTAGATTATCCCTGGACTCTTCATAAGTATTTGTTTTTAAATTATATTTTATTGGAGATACTGATCCATGCCAAGCCGGGCGTGGTAGTGCCGTAGCCCGGAAGGAGCGCAGCGTAATCCGGGTCAGTCGTCGCAATGAACCGCTGTGTTTCCGGACTCCGGCCTGCCACCCAGGGTGACTTCCTTCGGGGCGCGGCCTCCCTCTGGGCTACGGGTATGGCGCACAAAGAGTCATTTTGTCAGGCGTTTAAAGTTTGTTTTTCAAGTTTCAGAGATACTGATCCACGCCCAGCTGTGCCCGAAAGCGGCGCGAGGCGATCAGTTCGTCGAGCAGGCGCTGGTTTTCATCGAAGCCACGCTTGTCGGCTTCGTGATGCCAGAGATGAAACACCGAAGCGCCGAAGCGCGCGTTCTTGTGTTTGACGCCGGCATGGATCAGGCGGATTGCAAGATCGGAATCCTCGAGGCCCCAGCGTCCGGCATAGGCTTCATCGAAACCGTTCACGCGCAGCAGGTCGGCGCGCCAGGCCGAAAAATTGCAGGTCTTCACGCCTTCCCAGCGTTCCGGCGTGCGCAGACGGAAGGCACCGTCGGGCAGGCGCAGCAGCGGCAGCAGGCGGTTGATCTCGCCGCGCAGCCGCGCCGCGGTCCATTGGGCAAAGGACCAGCTGTGCAGCGGCAGATGATCGTGCAGTGCGCGCTGCGTCAGCTGTTCGCTCAGCAGCACGCGGTTGCCCGACAGGAAACAGCCGGGTTCGGCCAGCATCCGATGGCGCCGCACGAAATCGGGGGCTGGCACACAGTCGGCATCGGTGTAGATCACGTACTCGGCCCGCGTTGCTGCCAGCCCGCGGTTGCGCATCACCGTCGCGCGGAAACCCTTGTCCTCGTGCCAGAGGTGGGTCACCGGAAACGGCGCGCGCCGCGCATAGTCTTCGGTCAACAGCCGCACGTCATCCTTCGAACCGTCATCGGCGACGATCAGTTCGAAGTCGCCGGCATCCTGATGCAGGTAACCCTCGAGCAGCGCCGCCAGCGCGTCGGGGCGGTTGTAGGTGGCGATGACGATGGCGATCTGCATGGGTCGAGTGAATAATAAGCGGTGAGGAGTGAACAGTAAGCAGTAAGCAGTAAGCAGTAAGCAGTAAGCGGCGCCCCCGGGGTTTTACTGCTTACTGCTTACTGCTCACTTTCTTCTCCAAAAGCATCAGCTTCACATAGCGGTAATACGAGCCCTCGGCATTGGCGATGGCCAGCATCAGGCCTTCGCGGCCGTCGAGGAAACCGGCGCGCAGCACATAGGTGCGGAAAAATGCCCAGCCGCCGTGCAGCAGTGCAGTGCCGATCGACGCGCGGCGGCCGCGCGCATGCAGGCCGCGCGCGCTGGCAGCTGAATACATGTTCATCTTGCCGATCATCTGGTCGAGATCGCTGATCGCCTCGTGCATCAGCGGATTCTTCAGCTTGTGTGTCGCGCCCTTGACGATCAGGCGTTCGTGGGCCTGGTCATCGGAAAAGCTTGCATCGCCACGACGGAACAGCCGAACCACGTAGTCAGGCCACCAGCCCGAGTGTTTCATGTAGCGACCGCAGAAACTGGAGCGCCGCGGCAGAGCAAACGCCGATGCCGCACTGCCGCTCGCGACTGCGGTGCGGATCTCCTCACCCAGCTCCGGCGTCACCCATTCGTCGGCATCGATGTTGAACAGCCAGTCGCCGGTCGCGGCATCCAGCGCGCGGTTTTTCTGCGGGCCGAAACCCGGCCAGTCAGTGGTAACGCTGACCTTTGCACCCAGCTCACGGCATATGTCCAGCGTGTCGTCGCTGCTGCCTGAATCAATCACCACGACCTCGTCGGCCCAGGCCACGGAGTCGAGGCAGCGGCGGATCGTGGCGCCGGCGTTTTTGGTGATTATGATGACTGAGATGGACATGTTTAATGATGACTGGTAATTGGTAAATGGTAATTCGAGGGTATGTGGTTTTACCAATTACCAGTCACCAATCACGACTTACCCGATTTTAAGCCTGCATAAAGCAATCCCGTCATCCAGGCGAAGAACAGCCCCTCCGCATGGTCGAGCAGGAAGGAGTTGAACAGGCAGCCAGCGGCGATGGTGACCACCAGACCGCGGGCGAGATCGGTTTCGAGGCGGGTCGGCAGGCGCGAGGCCGTGCGCCACTGCACGGCGAACAGGGCCAGCATTGTGGCGAGGCCGATGAGGCCGATCTGGGCGGCGATGTGTAGATACTCGTTGTGCGGGTTGCGGGTGGCCACCATCGCCGTGCCGCGGATCCGTTCGGCGTAGGCGTCCGGGAAGCCGCCGGTACCGACTCCGGTGAGCGGACGGTCAGCGATGATGCGCAGCGTGTTGCTGTAGAACTCGAGTCGGAAACCTGCGGACGAGTTCCGGGTCGGAGTTTCAGGGCTCCAGTTCCGTATTTCATGGGTCAACACAATGACTCTCTGTGACAGTGGTCCCGGAACAATGACGAGAGTTGCCGACAATGCGCAAAGAATTACCAGTGCCATGATCGATATTCTCTTCGGCAGCTTGTTCAATATGAGCAGTAACACCAGCAAGCCAAGAACAACATAACCGGTCGCTCCTTCCACCATCATTGTCACATTGATGGCGGTCAGCAGGGCAAGCACGCTCCATATCCATCGGTCCATTACTGCCTTGGCATTCAGTGCATTCAGGACGAAGAAGAATGCGCCGTAGGCCATCAGCAAATTGTGGGTATTTCTGTATTTAAGGACTATAGGAGAGCTTGCGGTGCCTTCGAATATGCCTCCTGGATCAAGTACGCCGAACTTGAACATGTATGACAGCAGCAGAGTCACCATCAGCGAACCGGATAACGCCCACAGACCTATACGCCGGGTACCAGCTTCACGGAAAAAGTAGGCAAACAGGGGAATGAAGGCGAGGTCCAGGTACTTGAGCAGGTAGGTCCGGGCATCAGCGAGCGACTGGTTGCCCCACAGCGTGCCGAGCGCCAGCAGGCCGAACAGCAGCAGCGCGCAGACTGCAACCGCATTGCGCGCGGCAATGCGTTTTTCCGCCCAATGTCTGCCGAGGATCCAGCACGCTAGCACGACCAGCAGCAACAGATTGTCCAGTGCCACCGAAACCGGGATCGAGGCCCCGAGCGCAATCGCGGCCCAGCGCCCGGCACGATCCGCATGACGCGGCAATGCGGTCAGGCTCATCGGGCTATCGCCGGCTGTATTCCGGCAGCCACCGCGAAAGCTCCGTTTTCACGGTGTCAGCGTCGGGCTGGTCGCCGCGCGCGAGCCAGGCGGATAGCTGCGCGAGCAGCGCCGGATCGGCGGGGCGCACCTGCGCGATGCGCAGCTTGGGATGCGGCGTGTGCAGGGAGTTTTCGTCGGCCGCGAGCACTTCCTCGTAGAGCTTCTCGCCCGGCCGCAGTCCGGTGTAGACGATGCGGATTTCGTTTTCGTCAAAACCCGACAGGCGGATCATGTCGCGCGCCAGATCGGCGATTTTTACCGGCTCGCCCATGTCGAGCACGAAAATCTCGCCCCCCTTGCCCATCAGGCCGGCCTGCATCACCAGCTGTACGGCCTCCGGAATCGACATGAAATAACGGGTGATCTCCGGGTGAGTGACGGTCAGCGGGCCGCCGGCGGCAATCTGCTCGCGGAATTTGGGAATCACGCTGCCGGTGGAACCCAGCACGTTGCCGAAACGCACTATCACGAAGCGGGTGCCGTCCGCGCGCTGCAGCGACTGGCAGACCAGTTCCGCGAGCCGCTTGCTGGCGCCCATCACATTGGTCGGATTCACGGCCTTGTCGGTGGACACCAGTACAAATTTCTCCACGCCATGGGCAATCGTCGCCTCGGCCACCACCCGCGTGCCAAGCACATTGTTGAGCACCGCCTGCCAGGCATTCTCGTTCTCCATCAGCGGCACATGTTTGTAGGCGGCGGCGTGGAACACCACCGTCGGGCGGTAAGTCGCCAGCACATGATTCACCTGCCGCGGGTCGGTGACGCTGCCGATGATGGGCGTGATCGCGGTTTCAGGGAAGCGCTGCGCAAACTCCTGTTCCACGGTGTACAGCGAGAACTCGCTGTTTTCCAGCAGCACGATGCGCTGCGGCCGATAACGCGCGACCTGACGACATAACTCTGAGCCGATGGAGCCACCGGCGCCGGTGACCAGCACCACCTGCTCGCCCAGCCATTCGCGCAGCCCCGTGGCGTCAAGCTGCACCGGGTCGCGACCGAGCAGGTCATCGAGTTCGACCTTGCGGATCTGCGACACCGTGACCCGACCGCTGAGCAGGTCGTCGAAAGAAGGCACGGTCAGCACCTGCAGTCCTGCCGTACGCGCTGTCTCGATCGCGCGCCGCCGTTCGCGGTGACCGGCCTCGGGCATCGCGATGATGGCGCGCTGCGCGTTGAGACGGGCGCGCAGCTGCGGCAAGTCGGCGATTGCGCCGTACACCTTGACGCCGTGGATCTGCCGGCCGTGATGGCTGCGGTTATCGTCGAGAACGCCGACGACCAGCCACTGGGGGCTGCGTGATAGCTCCTTGATCAGACTCGCTGCGGCCTCTGCGCCGCCCAGCACGATCACCGGCTCGCGGCCCGCGCCACTAAAACGCCGTTCCTTCCATCCGCGGTAGGCGAGACGGCTGCCGCCCATGATCATCACCAGCAGCACCGGGGTGATGATCAACGCCGAGCGGGGCACTGGTACCGCGGCCTGCTGCATGAACAGCACGGCCGAGACCGCGAGAGCGCTGATCACCGCAGCCCCGATGATGCGTTGCAGGTCGGGCAGGCTG
The DNA here is from genome assembly GCA_019635015.1 of Burkholderiales bacterium. GTDB lineage: Bacteria > Pseudomonadota > Gammaproteobacteria > Burkholderiales > SG8-41. The sequence goes on from JAHCAG010000003.1 coordinate 180,145, forward strand.
GCGAAACGCCAGATGCCCCGGTAGAGACCGAAGGCAAAGAACACCGCCGCGTGAACGGCGACGACCAGCGGCAACGTGTCGAAAGCCTGCTGCTGGTAAAAATCGGGCACGTCCGGGCTCAGGCGCAGCCAGTACGCGGCGAGCCAGGCCAGACTGACGGCCACGAGGTCGTGACCGATCGCAAGCACGGTTCGCGGGTTAATCATGCGTGATCCCCGGCCGGCGCCAGGCGAGTTCGATCAGGACCAGCAATACGAGATAAACCGCGGCGATCATTGCCAGCAATCCATGCTGTGCGACGCCTTTAAGCGTCATCGCCCACAGCGCAAGCGCACCGGAGCCGGCCATCAGCGCGTACTCCAGGAGTGCGGTGCGCCGGTGCCCGATGCCGAGGCGCACCAGCCGTTGGTAATAATGGTCGCGGTGTGCTTCCCAGAAACGCGCGCCTGACAGCACTCTCCTTGCCAGCGTCACCGAGGCATCGACGACGAAGGGCGAGAAAACCAGCAGCGGAAACCACCAGGTCCAGTCCCCTTGTTGCCAGCCGGTCAGCCCCAGCGTTGCCGCAAGGAAACCCAGCGGCACCGAACCTGCGTCACCGAGAAAAATCCGCGCGGGGTGGAAGTTGTGGATCAGGAAACCCGCGGCAGCCGCGGCAATGGCCAGATTGAGCAGCGCGAACTGCGTGCTGCCGGCGAAAGCCGCGGCAATCGAGTAACACAGGAATCCCGAACAGGCCATGCCGCCCGCTAGTCCGTCGGAGCCGTCCATGAAGTTGTAAAGATTGCACATCCAGGCCACCAGCAGCACCGCGAGAATGATCGTCAACGCGCCGGAGTCGGGCAGCAGCGCCAGCACGGCGAGTCCGGCAGCCAGCAGGTGCACGGTGAGGCGGATGGCGGCGGACAGGCCGCGCAAATCATCGAGCAGCGATATCGTGACAATCAGCGCGAGGGCGCTCCAGAAAGGCCATGTCCAGTGGACTCCCGTCAGCAGCCAGCCGGCCGCGGCACCAGCCAGCAAGCCGATGCCGCCGGTGCGCGGCACCGGCACCGTATGGAGTGAGCGGGCATTCGGTTCATCGAGCGCGATCTGCGATAACCGGCTGCGCGTCAGCCAGCCGACGGCCAGCGCAGCGACGGCAAAGGCAATCAGGGCGATGAACACGGACGGCCACACGATGGGTTGTCTTGAGTCAGTGCTTCGTTGAAAACCGTTGCGAGATCATTAATCCGTCAGCCCGCAGCCCGGAAGTACGTAGCCCGGAGGAAGGCCGCAGGCCGGAGTCCGGGACAACGAACGTCGCATCGCACCGAACCGTAATGCAGCGATTGCCCCGGATTCCGCTACGCTCCATCCGGGCTACGGCGTGCACCCAGACCATTGACTCAACCCGTAGCCCGGAGGGAGGCCGCAGGCCGGAGTCCGGGAAGAAATCCGCCACTACTTCGGAAATCCCGCTGCCGCTGAAAGCCGGAGGGAAATTATGGACGCAGGAATGCATGCGGCGCATTCGAAATGGGTTTTATCGGACACTGGTTATTTTGCGTCCTGATGATACCACTGCACTGTCTCGCTAAACCCTTGATTCACCGAGTATCGCGGCTGCCAGCCGAGGGTTTTTCGCAGCAGTGAACTGTCCACCGCGAGCGAGCCGCTGAGGCGCCGGAAGGCCGCCTCGTGGCCGAGCAGCCGTGCCGCCAGAGCAAGCAGGGCCGGCGGACAGGGCAGCCGCCGCGGAGGTCGGCCCATCGCCGCCGCGAGTCTGCGGATCATCTCCGGTGTCGACAGGTCCTCGCCGTCGCTGACGAGGAAGGTTTTGTCGGCCGCTGCGGGTTCCCGGATGCAGGCGATGATTGCATCGACCAGGTTGCCGACATAGACCAGGCTGCGGCGGTTGTCGATCGAGGCCAGCGGCAGCGGCAGGCCCTTGGCCACCGCCTTCAGCAACTGCAGGAAATTGCCTTTCACGCCGGGCCCGTACACCAGCGGCGGCCTGAGGATCACGATCTCCATGCCGGTTTCGCTGCCGATCGCGCGCAGCAGATCCTCCGCCTCGCGCTTGCTGATCCCGTAGGCATCTTCCGGACGCGGATCGTCGCGCTCGCTGAAGGGCCGCGCAGCCGTCGATTCGCCATTGACCTTGATCGAGCTCAGAAACACAAAGCGGCGCACACCCGACCGGGCAGCCTGCCGGGCAAGATGTTCGGTGGCTGCGACATTGATGCGCCGGTACTCTGCCAGCGGATCAGTGCTGGGATCATCCAGTACATGGGTACGTGCGACGAGGTGGACAACGCAGTTCACTCCCTGTAGGGCAGCCTGCCAGTCGGTGTCGTGACCGATGTTACCGACGATGGCAATCTCATCGGCGGCAATTGCTGGTTCCGGTTTACGCACTGCGGCACGAACCTGGTATTCCGAGTCCCGCAGGCGAGCCAGCAAGGCCCGGCCGACGAAACCGGTTGCACCGCTGACCAAGACACGATTAACGATCCCGGCCATCCTGCTCTGACGCGATGTAGTGAGAAGACCGCAGCAGAAAGCGCTTTTCAACAAGATTCCACATCAGGGCGGATGCTGTCAGTACGAGAAAGCTTGCCGCGGCAAGGGCAAGATAGGGGTTCTTCTCGAAAAGTCCCATTTGAATCAGAACCTGTAGAACGGGAAAATGAAGAATGTATATCCCATAAGAATAATCACCATGTTTTCCGAAATTTCCGGCGTACAGGTAAAAACCGAAAAATGAGACCAAAACGGCCAGAGCCAGTGGTTCTAGTGACGGAACCGGGTAATACCAGCCGTTTAAAACCAGTATTCCAGTCGCAATTATCAGTAGCACGTGGATATTTTTCTCGAAGGTATCGAGGTAATAATATATAAGCGCCCCGGAAACAAAGTAGGTCATTTGTCCGGGAAGCTGGCGCGCCAGTATGGAATAAATCTCGGATCCGGTGGACTCTGCAAGCGATGTCATGACGAACACGTATGCAGCCGACATGATATAGAGGGCAATAAGGACTGGGAGACGGCCAAGGCGGCGACATGCAAACACAATCAGGGGAATAGTCGCGTAGAACATGACCTCAATTTTGAGCGTCCACAATGCGCCGTTGATTTCACGGAAGATGTTTTCAGGAAAAACCCCAGGCAATGTCGGGTGGATGAAGTTCAGGAACGCCAGATTAGCCAGGACGTACTTCAGCCAGTCAAGCGAAAAGTACTCGGACAGCGATGCCTCGCTGGGGATCACCAGAAAAACGGCGCATAGCATCACTGTGAAGAAATAAGCCGGATAAATCCGGCGCAGACGTTTTTCTGCGTAAGAGCGCAGGTCGCGGGAGCGCTCATAACTCATGAATACAAGAATGCCGCTGACTACAAAGAATCCGCGGACCGCAATCTCCGAGGACAATGCCGAACTCAGAAGCTGCAGGTCCGCGTGGCCGGAAAGCACATGGGCGTGAACCAGGAATACGGTCCCCGCAAACAGGAACCTGAGAAGATCAAAGTTGTTTTTGTGCAGCCTTGAATTCATATTGTTGGCTGGATATTGCCGCCCCGGTCAAGGCTTGGCGGATTTTTCTTTATGCAATGCTGCGCGGATTTTCCTGCAGGCGGAAAGACGGAAGAAGCGCAGCATGCTGCCCAGATGCCACTTCAGATAGCGCAGGTTATGGTGGCTTGTGCGCTGGGCATCGTGAATGGCCGATGCCCGGGGGCACAGTGCGACAAGATATCCGTCAAGTCTCAGCCTGGCGCAGATGTCCACGTCCTCATAGTAGAGAAAGTAATTTTCGTCGAAACCGCCGATTTCCACGAACACATCGCGGCGAAACAGCATGAACATTCCAGCAACCCAGTCGGGAAAAATTGTCCTGTCGGAAATCTCGTAATCGGTGACGGTTTTCCTTCCGAAGGCTTTCCCGATAACCGAGGTGATGGTTGGAAATGTTCGCGCGCTGTCCGCAATGTTCCTGCCGGAGTCCATTATCAGGGGGGCGACAACGCCAACCTGAGGCTGATCAAGAATTTTGAGCAGCTCGGGAAAAGGGTTTTTTTCCAGCCTGATATCCGGGTTCAATACGCAAAAGTATCCGGTACAACCTGTCCTGAAAGCGGAATTATGGTTGTCCGCAAACCCCTTGGGCAGGGGGTTTTCAATGATCCTGACCCTGAACGGCAGGTCTGCAGTGTTGACAGGGAGCGTTTCAGGAAGGTTCAGGGTCAGTATTACTTCGACAGTGTCACCGCAATGCCTTGCCAGGTCCTTGAGCAAAGGGGCGAGCAATCGGGATTGTCCGTGGCTCACCACGGAGAGGGTAATCTTGCCTCGGTCGGCTCCGTCGGGCAGCGTGTTGGTGTTATCGGGCATGGTTTCCAGGGCTGCCGTTGCATGATTCCCGCAGCCGCGCAAGAAGCAGTCCCCACAGGAAAAACGCAAAGATGCCGGGATATGGCTGCCTCAGTGTGACCTTGAAATTGCTGTCGACAAGCAGGAGGAACGAGACCAGCAGGGCAAGCCAGAGCAGTTGCCTGGATTTCATCACGCGCATTCGCTGTTGCCACAACAGTCTGGCGGTATGAATCAGCAGCACAAATACGGGCAATAGCGCAATCACCCCAAAATTGTAGGCCAGATCAATGTAATAGTTGTGCGCGCTGGTTTTTACCACGCGATCCATGGGTTGATGGCCAAAGAAAAAGCTGCCTGGACTTGAAAAGACAGGGCGACCAAAAAGCATCCAGTCGCCAAAGCGTTCCTGGAGGTTCATGGGGAGATATTCCTGCGCCCAACCGGGCAACGGAACGATGTTGTTCATGGTCTGGTGATCGGCCGCACTGCCAGCGGGCGTGTTTTCCCAAGCCATGCGGATGATGCGAATTTCATTGTATGAGGTGCCAGGCAGATAATTCGCAATCACCCCTTCGAATATGCCGGGCCCCGGCTTCAATTCAATCCGGAACGGGCCCGTTGTTTCAATGTTCTGCTTATGCGCCCAAGTGCCCCCCTGCACGAGTCCCACGGCAATTCCGCCGGACAGGATGCTTCCTTCGACAACCAGCATCGAAGACGTATCCGTTCTTTTTTTGGTCAAAGCGATCAGGTAGCCGAAGCGGTGACGCGGCTCGCCCTTGGCGATACATTCCGAGTCCCGGGGCGAAACGATATTCGACACAAATCGCGCGGGCTCCTCAAGGCAGGGTGGGGAAAGCCGTCCCTCCTGCGTCACCGGGAGCAGGAACTTGGTAGAGAACTCAGGCTCGCCCCGCAACAAGTGCATGTACCAGCCCATTCCCGAGACGATCAATGCTGAAATGAGGGCGATCACCACACGGCTCCGGTTCTGTAAAAAGACCAGCCCGAATGTCCCGACGATGGCCAGGGTGCTCGCGAGCATCGAGAAGGCGGATATTGCATAAAGCAGGCCCATTAATGGCAATGCCATGGAAAGCGTGCGGTAGCCCCCGGATTTGCCGAGGGTAGCCGAGGCAACAAGTGTTGCTGCAACCACGACAACCGGCACGTATTGCCAGTGCTGATAAACCGAAAACAGCCCGAGATAATGTGTAAGGCTGAGTTGGCCCTGAACCCAGGAAGCCACAAGCTGCACGGGGATGATGGCAATGCACGCCCACATGAAGCCTTTTTCCGGGGCAGCCGGATCTTTGCCGCCCGTCCCCATCATTTCACCCAGCACGAGCCCGAAGGCCGGCAGCAGGCACTGGATCAGCAATAGCAGCTTGCCGCGCTCCAGCAATTCGTTTGTGGTCAAGGCCGATGACAGCAGCATGACTGCGAAAAAAACCAGGATGAAAGAGAAGGACCATGTTGCATGGCGATAACGTGCCAGCAGGAGGATGCCCGTAAAACAGGCGATGATTGAAGCAGGCAACGGCAGGTTGGCCAGCACGCCGCCGGAGTCGAGAACCGGTTCGGTGCTGTTGTAGATTTTTCCGGAAAGCTGAAAAAAAATCGGAAACACCAGGAAAAACGAGAGAACCGGCGGGATATATGATTTCATTGATTTTCCTGCGTGCTCGTTCTGCTGCAGACCGATTTCTGAGCTCTTGTAGAAAAAATAACAAAGCAAGGCATCGGCAAGGTAGAGCCCCGCGAGACCGGCGGGGCCAAGCACAAAATACGCCATTGGCACGGTGCCAAGTATGGCGATGTGAATGATTACATCCGGGCCGAAGACATTGTGGCCTTCCTTCGCGCGCAGCAGGCGCAGCCGGACTCCCTGTGCCGCGACCATGACAGTGCCCCCAATCAGGGAAAGCCCGCAGGCCAGCCAGAAAAATGCGGACTTTCCCAGCAGAGGAAATGCTTGGGGGGAAAAATGCAACGCAGCAAGGAGAGAAACCCCCGCGAGCAGACCGAGCCACATGGCGGCCCTCACCACCGGGGGGTAATAGGTCATTTCCGCCCGCTCCCGGTGAAGCTCTATGCTGGGGCCGACCACGTTCGCGAAGAGGGTACCCATGAAGCTGCCGATGGCGATGGCGGTGAATAAATCACCTGCCACTTCCCGGGCAACGAGCAGAACCACCAGAATCCGGAACGCATAGATACGCAGCCCGATGATCAGGGTTGATCCGGCGTGCGAAGTCAGGGACTTGAAAGTGTGTCTTATGGATTGCGCGGTCGCCCTGGAGATCGAGCTTGCGAAACGGATGCTGAAGACGAGCGGCAATATTGCCCAAAGTGCCATTGCCAGGATTGCAACCTGCCATCCGGATGCAAGGCTTACGGCTGCCAGGCAAAAAAGGCCGCCTTGCAGCAGCAGGAAGGACACCGCAAAACGTGTCCGTTGCGAGAGCTCTGCTTCGCACAGATGGGTCTCGTTTATCCACTCGACGCCACGCCGCAGGACGATGCATGCCGCAAGCCACCAGGTCACTGCGCTGGCGGTAAAGGCCAGCAGCAGGGAAACCCCCATCAGCGGGAACAGGAGCAGTAGTCGTAAGAGCAGGATGTCGGATGCCGCAACCGGCGAGGACTTCCGAAGTATCAGGTTTCTGGTGTTGGCTGACAGCGCATAAAATGTGGCGAGCGTGGCGCCCTGAACCAGCGCAATGTCCGTCGCGATTTCAGGTCGGCCAAGCAGGCCTACGATGATGAGCAGCGCGGTGGTCGAATGAGTCACCGAAAGATAGACGAGCGGGAAAAGCCATGGCATCGCAGCGCGCCGGCCGAGCAGTATGGAAACCGCGATGCGGCGAATAAACTTCGCAAGCGAATATCCCGACAGCGCTGTCGCCGCCGGCAGGCCCAGCTTGCCGGCGCGCTGGAGTTTCCAGTAGCAGTCCAGTTCGCCTTTCTCCATCGAGAGGATGTCCGCGCTCAATCCCCGATCCCCGAA
>JAHCAG010000030.1 GCA_019635015.1 Burkholderiales bacterium
GCCATGCTCGCCGATTCCAAGGCCGAGGTTTATGCCGCGCGCAGCATGGTGCTCGAAGCCGCGTGCAAGAACGACGGTGGTGCCGGCATCACGATGGAAGCCTCCTGCGCCAAGCTGTTCTGCGCCGAAATGGTCGGCCGTGTTGCCGATCGCGCGGTGCAGATCCACGGCGGCGCCGGCTACATGCAGGCCTCGGCAGTGGAACGGCTCTACCGCGATGTGCGGCTGTTCCGGCTCTACGAAGGCACCAGCCAGATCCAGCAGCTGGTGATTGCACGACACCTGATCAAGGGGTTCTGAGGGCGAGTCTGAAATTTAAAAAACCATTTAAAACAATATGTTATATGAAATTCGGGAGTTCTTTTGAAATCAAGACCTCACGCAAACTTTTTTCAGTTCTCGTCGGTTAACGACGAATTTATCGCCTTCAGCTCGGCTTCCACCAGCTGATAAAGAGATTGGGCCGCAGGCGATAGCAATGCGCCGCGCCGCATGATCAGCCCGATAGACCGCCTTACTATCGGCTTTGTCAACGGAACCTGCCGGATGCTTGGGTATTTCCGGGTCAGAATCACTGACGAGGGAAGTATTGCGCTTCCGAGGCCGGCTGAAACGAAGCCAAGGGCCGTCGCAAGGTTTTCAACTTCATAACGCGCGCGGAACTGGATCGTGTGTCGATTTAACTGCTCGTTGACAAGGTGGCTGTGCCGGCTGCTCTTCCCTACCGTTATCAACTCGGTCGACTTCAGCTCCCCCCAGGTAATGTTTTTTAATTTGCTCATTGGGTCGGATTGGTGGCAAAAAAGAACGTAAGGATCCTCAACTGCAATGTATTGGGTAAGTTCTGCGTCTTTCCCGGCAATGATATTGATTCCGAATTCCGCCGCTCTCAGCTTCACTGCCTCCGCAACCTGCAGTCCATGACGATCCAGGATGGATACCTTGTTTCCAGGGTATTTCCTTGCATATTTCTTGATGATCCACGGTAGCCATTCGTAAGCGAAGTGGGCGATACAGGCAATCGTGACATCGCCTGACGAGTTCCTGGCCATGCCTTTCAGGCGATCCACTGACCATGTCAGCTCTTCCACTAGCCGCTTTGCCTGCGGCAAAAATTCCTCCCCCACCTTCGTAAGTGTTACCGAGTGGGTGCTTCTTTCCAGCAAGGAAACCTGCAAATAGCCCTCCAGCCTCTGGATTCTTCGTGTCAGGGCTGTTTGCGTCAGCTTCAGGTAGTCGGCCGCTTTTTGATAGCTGCCGTATCTGGCGATTGCAACGAAGGCCTGAATTCCGTCGATATTAATTTTCATGGCAGTTAACAGAAAATCATAAATTGATGAAATCGTTTCATTTCACAACAAAAGCAGGCGCATCCAATATTGATGCCGATCTTATTCCAATTAATGAAAGTGAAGGAAACGATGAAAGTTTTTGACTCGGACACCCATGTAAACCCCTCGGCTGAAGTTCTGGACAAATACGTTGATCCGGATTTCCGGAGCCGGTTGCCGGAACTTTTGCCCTACCGGGTTTTGGCGAGCACTGCGTTCAAAGCGAGCGAAGGAAGCACCCCCGTGCATCTTTACCGCTTTAATGACAAGGTTTACCGAAGAGTGCTTGGTCAGGCTGAGGCGCATCCGACTTTCAAGGGGGGCGCGCGCGAGGCGAACTGGCGCGGCAGCAAGGATCCCCGGATTGGTGTCCGTGATGACAACGCAAACAACCGCATTCTGGATATGGATGATGAGGGTGTCTACAGACATTTTCTTATACCTTCATCCTGGACCGGAGTGGTGAGCTTGCCGGATGTGACGTTGCAGAGCGGTCTGGTCAATGCGTACCACCGATACATGTCGGATTTTTGTGCGAACTCACCGGATCGCCTTAAAGGCCATCTCGTCGCCCTGGGATCGGATGTGGATAGCGCCGTGAAGGAAATCAAGCGCTGGGGAAAATCACCTTGGGCGGTCGCTGTCATGCCACTCCTGGCTGATGGTCTCCCTGTCGATCATCCGAAACTTGAGCCCATCTGGAAAGCGGCCCAGGAACACGATCTGCCGATTATTCACCACAGCACGACATGGAATCCACCGTATTTCCCCGGGCATGGAGACATCTGGGAAAACATTTTTCTCGGAAGGATGGTCTCCCACCCCTGGGGGGGCATGCGTTTCCTGGCCGGATTCATCGGCGCCGGGATCATGGACCGGTACCCGCAGCTTCGCATGGGGCTCCTTGAATGCGGATTTGCATGGCTTCCCTACTGGTGTCGGCGGATGGATGAGCAGGCCAAATATGTCGGGGCGATGGCGCCGCTGAAGATGAGTTGCAGTGACTACATCAAGTCAGGCCGGTTTTTCTGCAGCATCGAAATGCATGAGGGTGAGGATTTGTTCAATTTCGTGACGGATTTCGTGGGTGATGGCGTCCTGATGTATGCGTCCGATTACCCGCATTCCGAATGTCACTTCCCGGATTCGGTAAATAACGTCATGGACTGGAAGACGCTCAAGCAGGAGACAAGGCAGAAGTTGATGTGGGACAACGCCGCAAAATTCTACAAATCTGCCTGACCCCGGACAAGAAGGAGCATTCATGTCACTGCCTGTGCATGGCCGGTTTCCATTCAGCCCGATCACCAACAGAAAAGATTACTCGTGGCCTGATGGCAAGCGCCTGGCCATGTTTGTGGCACTGAACATCGAATCTTTCGGATTTGGTCTGGAGCCCGGGCCTGCTTTTGGTGCGGCGCTTCCCATGCCGGATCAGAAAAACTGGTCGTGGCGTGAATATGGCAACCGGGTTGGGCTGTGGAGATTGTTGTCATTGTTCGATGAGTTCTCGATGCCGGCAGCCCATCTTGTCAATTCCGTGATGTACCAGACGCATCCGGAGGTGTTTCCGGCCCTGAGGGCGCGCGGTGATGAAATCGTCGGGCATGGGAGAACCAACTCGGAAAAGCAGGGAATCCTTCCGGAGGAATCAGAAAGAAATCTCGTCAACGAGGCGACAGCTGAATTCGCCCGGAACGAGAAGACCAGGCCGACAGGATGGATGAGCCCGCACATGATGCAGAGTCACTGCACACCGGAGCTGCTGGCCGGGGCGGGATACAAGTACATGATGGATTGGCCCTGTGACGACCAGCCGTTCTGGGTAAACACAAAATCCGGGAAATTGTTGCATGTGCCGTACCCGCTGGAGACAAATGATTTCGGCCCGACTTTGACCCTGCACCATGATCCTGTTCAGTTCACGGATACGGTATTCCGGCAGTTCGAGGAAATGAGCGAGCAGTGCGTGCATCAGCCTCTAGTGTTCTCAATTTCATTGCACACGATGATTTTCGGGCAGCCGCACAGGCTCCGTGCACTCAGGCAGCTGTTTCGAAGCATTTTCAGCCACCAGAATTTCTCCCGCGTCTGGCTGACCCGGCCCGGTGAGATTGCGAAATACTGCGCTTCTTTGCCGGCAGGTGTCGTTCCCGATTGTTGAAATTCCGAAGAAAAAATCAATAAACCGAGGAGAAAAAATGAGGGCAGCCGCCATTGTTGTTGCGTTTCTGGTCTCTTGTGGAGTTCATGCCCAGACGATGGGAAAACTGGAAGGTCCCCTGCGCGTTCTGGTTTCCGGATCACCCGGCGGCCCCGCAGACTCCGGGATACGGTTGCTGGTGCCGGCATTGACTGCGGATATGCCGAGAATCGTGGTCGATAACAGGCCCGGTGCCGGCGGGCAGGCGGCCGGGAAATTGCTGATGAACTCAGCGCCTGATGGAAGAACCTTGATGGTCGGGAGCAGTGGATCACACGTTATTGCTCCCCTCATGTCCAAAAATCCCCCATACGATCCGGTTTCCGACTTCACGCCAATCATACTGATTACGTCGAATGGTCTGGTGCTGGTGGCGAACCAGAAGTATTCCCCCAACAATTTTTCGGAATTGCTGGCGGTTGCACAAAAGAACAGAAGTGGGGTGAATGTTGGTGCTGCAGGAGCGACAGGTGAGCTTGCAATTGCGCTTCTGGAGAACATGGCTTCAATCAAGATGAACAGGATTCGCTGGAATGGAGCGGGGCCAACAGAAGTTGGAGTCTTGTCTGGGGAGGTGGAGATGGCTTTGCTGCCGCCGGTGTCCAGCCTGGGGCATATCAGGGAAGGTCGCTTGAAAGGGATCGGCGTAACGAGTTCCAGGAGGATCGAATTGCTGCCCAATTTGCCGACATTTCAGGAGCAGGGTGTTAAAGGGTATGAGTTCCAGCTCTGGAACGGATTATTCGCTCCCCCAAAATTTCCGCATGGGCTGGTAAAGGAATTCAACAAGGCGTTTGCTAATGCACTCCAATCCCCTGATACGAGGAAACGGTACGAATCCCTTGGATTTTCCGTCATGGCCAGTTCGCCTTCGGAATTTGTCCGGGTGATAAAAAATGATGTTGAGAAAAATAAAAATGTAATCACGGCAATCGGACTCCATTCCAACTGACCGCGAGGGGCATGTTTACTGAAGAGGGAGTCTGGAAATCGAACTGGTCTGGGCTACTGCCTCTGAACTCGCGGATGCGATCCGTGAAAAGAAATGTTCTTCTCTTGAGGTTGTCAATGCCTTTCTCGGAAGAATCTATGAAATTGATCCAGTCCTGAATTCATATCTCAGCGTTTTTTGCGAACATGCAATGAATGCCGCCAGGAATGCGGACAGAAAAACCGCCGATGGCGGGGAAACGGGGATTCTTCATGGTGTCCCGATCGCCATCAAGGATCTGATCGAGTACCAGGGCAGGGTCACCAGTGGCGGTTCAAAGGCGTGGGAGAAACGGAAGTCATTGGCTACCGCTGCTTTGGTGCGCCAGCTTGAGTGGAACGGCGCCATAATCATCGGCAAGACGAACCTTGTCGAGTTCGCCTTGGGAAGCTGGGGCACAAACTACCATCTGGGGACTGCCCGGAATCCCTGGAATATTTCAAAGGTTCCCGGTGGGTCATCCAGCGGATCAGCAGTGGCTGTTGCTGCCGGGCTTTGCGCGGCCGCCATCGGGACAGACACCGGAGGATCCATAAGAATACCCGCGGCTTGGTGCGGGGTCGTCGGCCTCAAGCCGACTGCCGGCAGCGTTGACATGTCGGGTGTGCTGCCATTGAGTCCCTCCCTGGATTCTGCAGGTCCCATCACACGCAGCGTCACCGATGCGGCTCTTGTTTTTGAGGCGATGAGGCTGGACTCCAGGCGCGGTCTTGCAGGTGAAAAGAGCCCGTTCCGTTCGGGCTCCGTACGTGGATCCAGATTGGGTGGACTGAAAATCGCGGCAGTAGACGTGGAATGTCTCGGGTTTGTCGCGGAGGACATTCTGGGCGCATACCTCAATTCGCTGGGCCTCCTAAGGGATCTGGGCGCAACAATTGTCAGGATAAATGTCGCTCCATTCATCAAAAAAAGTGTCGGGCTGAACGGAAAAATTACGGTTGCGGAGGCCTACGGCATCCTGGGCGGAATTGCGGAAGATGCCACAGCAATGCTTGATCCCCATGTTCGCGAAAGAATTCTTGGGGGTAAGGGAATCGGAAGGGGGGAGCTGGACTCGTTGCTTCGTGATCGAAAAAGGGAAATCAGGGATTTCCGGGAAGTGATGGGGGATTGTGGCGCCATGGTGCTGCCAACAATGGCCTTCAGCCCCCCTGATATTTCTGAAGTGAATGAGCGTGAAACTGCGACCCAACTGACGAGGATGGGCAACTATCTGGGGTTATGCGGGCTGGCCGTGCCCAATGGATTGGATCGCCATGGCATGCCCTCATCTCTGCAAATTCTGGGGCTGCCCGGCAATGAAGAGGCCATATTGCGAATCGGAATGGCATACGAGAAAGAAGCCGGTTGCTCCCGTCGCCCGTCTTTGTCGGGTGTTTCAGCGGCAAGTCCCCATCATTAACAATCTACCGCTTTTTTGAGGTCATGAGTTACTACCAAAGACACATGTTTTTTTGCTGCAATGACAGGAGCAATGAGGTCTGCTGCGAGAGCAAAGGCGGCAGTGCGATGCGCAATCATGCAAAAAAGCAGTTGCTGAAACTGGCGCCCGGCAAGGCAAGGGATGTAAGGATCAACCTGGCCGGATGCCTTAACCGGTGTGTAGAGGGGCCGGTTGTCGTGATTTATCCGGACGCCGTGTGGTACACCTACGTTGACGAAGAAGATATCAACGAAATCGTCGAGGAACACCTGATCGGCGGCAGGCCTGTCGAACGTTTGAGGATATAGGGACCTCTGGTCCTGGTGATGCACCGATGGACAGACTTGGCGAAAGGAAGCATTTAAATATTAATAAAAATCATATACTTAAATAACGTTCCTAAAAAACAGGGCTGTAATGAATCGGCCCTGTTTTTTTTCATGCTCTCCGTTTCGGCCTTCTGACCGCGCGCACCCGCCCGCTGCCGCCGCCACCGGCATAAAACAGGTCTTTGCCGTCGGACTCCAGTCCGCTGACACCAACGCCCTTAGGCATTTCCAGCCGTTCCAGCACCGCGCCGCTCTGCGGATCGATGCGGCGGATGTCGCTGTCGTCGCCTTCCCAGGTGCCGTGCCACAGTTCGCCGTCGACCCAGGTCACGCCGGTGACGAAGCGGTTGGATTCGATGCTGCGGATCACCGCGCCGGTTTCCGGATTGATCTGGAAAATTTTCCGCTCGCGGTACTGCCCCACCCACAGGCTGCCCTCGGCCCAGGCGAGGCCCGAGTCCTTGCCCTGGCCGGGCGCGGGGATCGAGGCCAGCACCTTGCCGCTGGCGGGGTCGATCCTGTCGATGCGCGCTTCGGCGATCTGGTAGAGGTGTTTGCCGTCGAAGGCGGTGCCGGCGTCGCTTGTGCAGTTGATCTGGCGCGCAATCTCACCGTTTTCGGGATTGAAGGCAAGCAGGCCGATATCGGTGGCGGCCCAGACATGGCGGCCGTCGTGTGTAACGCCGCCAACCTGTTTGGTGCCGGCAAAGGGACCATACTCGCGCACGATTTCGGCGGGGCGGGATTTGTTTTTTGCTGCCGTGGCCATGATGTGATGTCCTTTTTGCTTCAGTTCCAGTTGTCGATCTTGACGTCATGCGGGCTGGGTGCGCCGGTGCCGGTTTCCACGAGCGCCTTCAGGCTCATCAGGAACAGCGCCCACTTGGTGCTGCAATGATGCATGAATTCCACCGCTTCCTTCCATCCGCTGTGCCGGAACAGCACGATGGTGTAATCGTCCTCCTGCTTCAGCGACCACTCGATGGTGCTGCCGATCCATTCCTCCGGCCCGCCCGTCACCTGCCACGATACCCGCCCGGCGGGCTTCAGTTCGAGCACTTTCATGTCGAAGCTGCCGATTTCGGCACCGGCGGGATTGTGGAAACGGAACTTCAGCGCGCCGCCGCTGCGGCTGCCGTCACCTTCGGTGTCGCGGGTCCACCAGCCGGCGAGGCCTTCGCGTGTCGCCAGTGCCTGGTAAACCTTCTCCGGTGCAGCCTTGATGCCGACCCTGTGCAGGATATCCATCGATGAATCCTTTCTGCCGTCTGACGGCCTTGCGTGTTGGTCACGGCGCAAGACTACGCAAGCGGCAGCGCGGCAGGGAGTAACAAGATTGTCGTGAAACCGGCAAGCGGCGGCGCCAGCCAGCGCTGCGCGCGACCCTTGCCGATGGCCCGCGCCTGGCCCGCAGCTTCGAGATCGGCCAGCGCGCGCTGCACCGTGCGCTGGCTCGCGCCGAGCGCCAGCGCCAGCGCCGAAGTCGACCAGGCCGCGCCGTCGGCGAGCAGCGCCCGCAGCGCGTCGGCATCACCGTCCACCGGCGGCATCAGCACGGCGACTTCGCGCGCCTTGCGTGGCTGCAGCCGGAACCCGCGTTCGGTGGCCTCGACAGCGGCCAGGGGTGCGACGATCTTGCGCAACCGTCCGATCTCCACGCGCAGCCGCGCGCGATGCGTTTCATCAATCCGGCGGATGCGGAACACGCGGGTGATTAGAGTGGCGCGGTCGGCATCACCGGGCCAGGCTTCGGCGAGCACCCGCGCCAGCGTAAACAGCAGGGGCCGTCGCGCCAGCGGCAGCCACAAAGGGCCGGCGCGCAAACTCATGCTGCAGGCATCAATCACCAGCGTGCCCGAGTCATACAGCGCGGCCACTTCGGCCAGCCGCAGCATGTGTTCGCGGCCTGCGATCCATTGACGCGCAGCAGGGCGGTCGAGCGCGGCACGCGCTTCCGCCACCTCGGCCAGCAGTGCCGGTACGCGGGCGCGCATGGCTGCGTCCTGCGCGCGGGCCAGCGCGGCTTCGGCCGCATCGATCCGCAGTGAACGCAGCGCAAGTTCCGCCGCCACCAGCGCGGTGGTGGCGGCGAGCAGCGGCGACAGGCCGTGGGCATCGACAGTGTTCAGCAGGGCAGTGGCTTCATCCAGCCGCCCGAGCAGCAGCAGCCGGCGTGCCGCGATCAGCCGCGCCTGCATCGCATTGTTGGCGTCCTTGCGTGCGGCCAGTACCTTCGCGGCATCCAGCAGCGGGCGCGTACTGCCGCCGAGGTCGCGCATCGCCAGCGCCACTTCCGCTTCGGCCACCACGCAGCGCGCACGCGCCAGCGTTTCGCGCGCGCCGAAACCACGTGCCGCGCGTTTCAGCAGTTCACGGGAGCGGGAATATTCACCGAGCTGGGCCATCGCGATGCCGCGCAGTGCGAGGGCGGGTGGGTCTTCACGCAGAGCCACCCGGTTCAGCGCGCCGAGAGGATCACCGGCGGCGAGGGCGCGGGCGGCGGCGGTGGTGAGGGAGTCCATCGCGGAGGGGCGCTAACGTGTTATGGGTTCTAGGCGACAAATTTTAAAAATAATTAATAAAATCAATAACTTATACATTTTCGTTGTTGCCACCTGAAATTTGCTGGGGAAATGCGGCGTCAAGCCGTAATGATCGTCAAGTGACAGATGACCGGATTCGCGAATCAATTCGCGCAGTGGGATTGTCGTAGGGTGTGCAAAGCGCAGCGTGCTCACCATATTTATTTCTGTTGTATCCGCGTGGGCACGCTGCGCTTTGCACACCCTACGCTTGCTGATGTGGCCGTCGCGGCAAAATCTTAGTCGGGGTCAATTTAGGCTCTTATAACTTTAGCTTGTCGAATAAATTCATCGGCTAAGGTTTCGGTCAGCGCTTCGGTGGATCCAAAAAGGGAGAAGGCGTTTAAGTTGTATTCCGAGAGGGTTTTTAGTGTCTTGGTTCGATCTCTTGTTGGAATGTTTATTTTGTACAAAAAATCTTGGTCAAGTTTAGATTGATCAGAAAAGTTTACGGCCTCTTCATGAGGTACAAAATGGTGTTTAATTTCTTCGTCTTTTTCTATGAACTGAGTGCAAATAGTGTAGTTACTTTTTTGAGTGAAGTGGCGAGCGTGACTTTTTATCGAGGGGCCATACGATGATATCGACGGCGTGTTGCTCGAAGAGATTTTTCCTTTTCCCAAGTCGTCGCAGAATACATAAACCGATACAAATTGACTTTCTGGATGGCTTTCTCTAAACGCAAAGAAAAGCGCTATTTGAGGGGACTCAGTCCAATCGAGTAGCGGTGATGGAAATCCATGGTGCCGGAGAAACGTCATGTATTCGTACCCTGGAATTATTCCACGCGGCATTTCTGATGCCCATTTCAATGCACTTTCATGGTTAAGCTCCCATGTCGTCCCGGTGAATGTCTCGATCTTGTGGCGAATGCCATAAATAACGTTGAAATACTCTTGAACAGTGAAGCTTTGTGGGGTGTATCGCTCAAGGGTTGTTGAAAGACTCCATCGGGAGTTTCCTTGACCTCGGAAAAGAAGTGGCGACATCCATTCTTGGTCTAGGCTGGTGAACGCGGCACGCAGCGCTTTTAGCTGACTTGGAAAGTCGTCGACCGACTTTAAGGTAATGTCTTCCATATGTTGACCTTACTTTTAGCGAGCTACCGATTAATGTGGTCAGGATAACGTTTCGATGCTCCGCGATGTGGCTCGCGCGCAACTTTGTTCCTGATGTGCAATCGCCGCAGGCATCCCACGTTTTCCAGTTAATACCTGCTCAATCCACGCTGCCGTCACCTCGGCATCTCGTCCATCCGGCGATTCGGGATGCTCTTCTGGTTTTCCGCGCCATACTTCAGCAGTTTTCCCATCCAACCACTCAATCACCGGCTCCCTCCGTGGATGCGCCACCGCTTCCCCCTCCGCCCCGCGCAGCAGCAGCACATCCGAGCCGTAACTCGTAAAGAAGCTCCGCATCCGCTCCAGGTATTCCGGATGGGTCACGCTGACCAGTCGGATCGCCTTTGACGTGAAAGGCTGGATCATCTTGACCAGCGTATGCCCCGAGCTGCGCAGGCCGATTTCGCGGCGCAGTTTCAGCACGCGGGCGAGTTGTGGGGCGAGGGTGTCGATGGTGAGGATGGCGAGATTGCGTTCTGCGAGTCGCTGCTCGGCTTCGGCGATGTCCCGCGCCGGCTCGACGCCCATGGCCCTGAAGATTTCAATCGTGGTGACGCGGCCCGGATCGTCGGGCACACCGTGCACCAGCACGGGTTTGCCTTCGCGGGCGACGAGTGACGCGAGCAGCGGGGTCAGGTTGGGCAGTTTCCGGGCGCCGTTGTAGGCGGGGATGACCAGCGGCACTTTGCCTGCGGGGGCCTGGAGGTGCGGGTAGCTGGCTTCGCAGGCTTCGAGGAAGCCGGCGAGTTCTTCCAGTGATTCGCCCTTGATGCGCAGCGCGATCAGGATCGCGCCGAGTTGCAGCGGGGGGATTTCGTCGTTGAGGATCGCGGTGAAGAGGGTTCGGGCGTCTTCGCGCGAGAGGTCGCGGGCGGCGTTTTTGCCGCGGCCGATTTCCTTGATGATGGGGATGAGGTGTTTGGGGCCCATGCGTGAATCATCGCATGGCACTAGCGCAACAGGTTAGCTGTGGCCGTGAATGTTTTACGTTCCCTCTCCCCGTTTTTACGGGGAGAGGGTTAGGGTGAGGGGATGCGTCGAGTGTAGTTGCTGCCCCTCACCCCAGCCCTCTCCCCACCAAGCGGTGGGGAGAGGGAGCAAAAATTGCTAAAGCCCGAGTTCGGACAGGCCGGGATGGTCGTCGGGCCGGCGGCCCTGGGGCCAGAAGTATTTACGGTCGGCGGCCTTGATCGGCAGGTCGTTGATGCTGGCGTAACGCCGGTGCATCAGGCCGTTGTCGGCGAACTCCCAGTTCTCGTTGCCGTAGGAGCGGTACCACTGGCCGGAGTCGTCGTGCCATTCGTAGGCGAAACGCACGGCGATTCGGTTTTCGGTGAAAGCCCACAGTTCCTTGATCAGGCGGTATTCGAGTTCCTTTGCCCATTTGCGGGTGAGGAATTCGACCACTGCGGCGCGGCCGACGGGGAATTCGGCGCGGTTGCGCCAGACCGTGTCGGGCGTGTAGGCGAGTGATACGGCGACCGGGTCGCGGCTGTTCCAGGCGTCCTCGGCCTTGCGCACTTTCTGCATTGCCGTTTCGCGGGTGAAGGGCGGGAAGGGCGGGCGGCTTTCGGGGGTGTTCATCAGGCTTCGACTTCGATGATGTTGTTGTTCACCCGCACGGCGAAGGTTTCGAGCTTCACCGTGCTGTCTTCCAGGCACTGCCCGGTGGCCAGGCTGAAATGCTGCTTGTAGACGGGGGAGGCCACCACCCGCTCGCCCTTGAGGTCGCCGACGATGCCGCGTGACATGACATTGGCCTTTGAAAACGGGTCGTGGTTGGCCAGCGCGTAGACCTGGTCACCGCTGACGCGGAAGACCGCCACCTGGCGGCCGCCGACCAGGGCGCAGACACCCGAGTCGGGCATGATGTCGTCCAGCGCGCAGACGGCGGTCCATTGTTTGAGGCTCATGTCGATGTTCGGGCGCGCGGTCATGCGCCGACCCCTCCGTCAGTGATTCGGTCGATCGTGCCGTGGTGTCGGGGCCGGACGGCAATCGCGGCCGGTCGCATCCCCGCGCAGCGGGGCCCCTGCTCCCTGCTCATGCCGTCGCCTCCTCTTTTTCGGTTTCCTTCTCGTCCTCGCGCGCCGGCCGGATCTGCCCGCGCTCGGCGACGAAGACGATATTGGGATCGGGCGCATCGCTGTTGACGAAGTGGCGGAAACGTTTCAGCGACTCGGGATCGTTGATCGCGTTTTTCCATTCGCATTCGTAGGTGTCGACCAGTTTCTGCATGTCGGCCTCGAGTTCGGCGCCTATGCCCAGCGAGTCCTCGCAGACCACCTGCTTCACGTAGTCGATGCCGCCTTCGAGGTTGTCGAGCCAGGTGGAGGTGCGCTGCAGGCGGTCGCCGGTGCGGATGTAAAACATCAGGAAGCGGTCGATGTATTTCACCAGCGTGGCATCGTCGATGCCGGTGGCAAGCAGGTCGGCGTGGCGCGGCTTGATGCCGCCGTTGCCGCAGACGTAGAGGTTCCAGCCTTTTTCGGTGGCGATGATGCCGACGTCCTTGCCCTGCGCTTCGGCGCATTCGCGGGTGCAGCCGGAGACGCCCATCTTCAGCTTGTGCGGCGAACGCAGGCCGCGGTAGCGGTTTTCGAGCTGGATCGCCATGCCGACCGAGTCCTGCACGCCGTAACGGCACCAGGTGCTGCCAACGCAGGATTTCACGGTGCGCAGCGCCTTGCCGTAGGCATGGCCGGACTCGAAGCCGGCGTCGACCAGTTCGCGCCAGATCAGCGGCAGCTGTTCGACGCGGGCGCCGAAGAGGTCAATGCGCTGGCCGCCGGTGATCTTGGTGTAGAGCCTGTATTTCTTCGCCACCGCACCGAGCACGATCAGTTTTTCCGGCGTGATTTCGCCGCCGGGTACGCGCGGCACGATGGAGTAGGTGCCGTCCTTCTGCATGTTGGCGAGGAAGCGATCGTTGGTGTCCTGCAGCGGCGCGTGTTTGGGCTTCAGCACGTACTCGTTCCAGCAGGAGGCGAGGATCGAGGCGACCGCCGGCTTGCAGATGTCGCAGCCGTGGCCGCTGCCGTGTTTGGCAAGCAGGTCACCGAAGGTCTTGAGGCCGCCGACGCGCACCAGGTGGAACAGCTCCTGGCGTGACCAGGGGAAATGTTCGCAGAGGTGGTTCTTGACCTCCACGCCCTGCTTGCGCAGTTCGGCATCAAGGATCTGCTTGACCATCGGGCTGCAGCCGCCGCAGGTGCTGCCGGCCTTGGTGGCTGTTTTCAGCGCCCCGACGGTGGTGCAGCCGGCTGTCACGGCGTCGCAGATCGCGCCCTTGCTGACACTGTTGCAGGAGCAGATCAGCGCATTCGCCGGCAGCATGTCCACCCCCAGCCCTTTTGCCGCGCCGCCTTCACGCACCGGCAGGATCATGTCCTCCGGATGTTCGGGCAGCGGAATGGCGTTGAGCGCCATCTGCAACAGGCCGTTGTACTCAGCGGCGTCGCCGACGAGGATCGCGCCCAGCAGCTGTTTGCCGTCGCCGGAGACCACCAGCTTCTTGTAGATGCCCTGCACCGGATTGGTGTAGAGGTAGTCGAGCGCGCCGGGGGTCTTGCCCATCGCGTCACCGAGCGAAGCGACATCGACGCCCATCAGTTTCAACTTGGTGCTCATGTCGGCGCCGTCGAAGCGCAGCGATTCATCTCCGGCGACATGGCGCGCGGCGATTTCCGCCATCTGGTAGCCGGGGGCGACCAGGCCGAAGATGCGGCCGTTCCACAGCGCGCATTCGCCGATGGCGTAGATGTCGGGGTCGGAAGTGCGGCAGTATTCGTCGATGCCGATGCCGCCGCGTTCGCCGACCGTGATTTTTGCTGCGCGTGCCAGCGCGTCATGGGGGCGGATGCCGGCGGAGTAGACGATCAGGTCGGTTTCCAGCGCGCCGCCGTCGGCGAAGACCATGCGGTGGGGGTGTTTTTCGCCGTCGACGATTTCCTTCGTGCTTTTCGAGGTGTGCACGGTCACGCCGAGCGCCTCGATTTTCCGCTGCAGCAGTTTGCCGCCGGCTTCGTCGAGCTGCACCGCCATCAGCCGCGGCGCGAATTCGACGACATGGGTGTCGAGCCCGAGGTCTTTCAAGGCTTTCGCCGCCTCGAGACCGAGCAGGCCGCCGCCGATGACGGTGCCGATGCGCGATTTTTTTGCGGCAGCGCGGATGACTTCGAGGTCCTCGATCGAGCGGTAGACATAGCAGCCGCGACGGTTGTGGCCGGGGATCGGCGGCACGAAGGGGTAGGAGCCGGTGGCGAGCACCAGCTTGTCGTAGGGTACGTCGCGGTAACGCGCGGAGCTGACGGTCTTTTTCTCGCGGTCGATGGCGATGACGGGATCATTCAGCCGCAGCGTGATCGCCTTTTCCTCGAAAAAACGATCAGGCACCACGCTCAGGTCGATTGCCGATTTGCCGGCGAAGAAGCTGGTGAGCTGCACGCGGTCGTAGGCGGCGCGCGGCTCCTCGCAGAACACGGTGATCTCGACCTGGTCGCTGCCCATGCGGCCGGTCAGCTGTTCGAGGAAGCGCTGGCCGACCATGCCGTTGCCGATGACGACGATTTTCTGTGTGCTCATGGTTGTCTGCTCATGCAGCCTGTAGACGGGAGGGGAGGGCTTCTGTTTTTGCGTGGCGCACGACCTCGCCCACCACCAGCAGGCCGGGACTGCCGAGTCCGGCCGCGGCAATTTCAGCGGGCAACGCGGCGAGAGTCGTCACCACGCTGGCCTGTTTTTCAAGGGTGCCGTTCTGGATCGCGCAGGCCGGCGTGTCGGCGGGAAAACCTGCAGCGATCATGGCGTCGACCAGGGCTTTTGCTTTCCGGATGCCCATGTAGATCACCAGTGTGGTGCCGCCGGCACGCAACCCCGCCCAGTCCGGGCTGGAGCCGTCGCGGGTGTGTCCGGTGATGAAGCTGACACCGCGGGCGGTGTCGCGGTGGGTGACGGGAATGCCGAGGGCCGCCGGCACCGCAATGCCGGAGGTGATGCCGCTGACCACTTCGCAGCGGATGCCGGCTTTTGCCAGGGTCTCGACTTCCTCGCCGCCGCGGCCGAACACGAAGGGGTCGCCGCCTTTCAGGCGCACCACCGTCGAGCCGCGGCGCGCGAGGCGGACCATCAGCTTCTCGATGAAGGCCTGCGGCGTCGAGCGGCAGCCGCCGCGTTTGCCGACTTCGACAATGCGTGCGCCGGGGCGCACATGGTCGAGGATGCGCGGATCGACGAGGTCGTCGACCAGCACGATGTCGGCGCCGCCGAGCACGCGCACGGCCTTCAGGGTCAGCAGTTCGGGGTCGCCGGGACCGGCGCCGACCAGCCAGACGGTTCCGGGGGATTGTGTCGGATTCATGGGCAGGATTTCCCGTTCATGCGGCGGCCACTGCGGCCGCAGCGAGTTTGCGCAGTTCCGGCAGGCAGGAGCCGCATTGGGTGCCACACAGCAGTTGCTGCTGGGCCGATCCCAGCCGCGCCGTGGCGTCGCCGGCGGCACCGCGCAGCGCATCGACGATCGCGGTTTCGCCAACGCCGTGGCAGCTGCAGATGATGCGGCCGCGCGATGCGGCACCGGCCGGTGCGCGGTCGGTGGGCGCCAGCAGCATCGCGCCGAGCGCCGCGGCGGGCAGACCCTGGGCATGGAATTCGCGCAGCCATGATTCGCTGCTGCCGTCGCCGGTCAGGCACACCGCGGCCACGCGTTCGCCGTCGAGGCGGACGCGGCGGGTGTTGCCGCGCGCGGGATCGGCGTAACGCAACACGTCCTCGCCGTCGAGTTCGAACAGCGCATGCAGGGCTTCGAGCACGTCATCTGCGGGTGCGGCGCTGGCGGCGGCGCGCAGCAGCACGCCGCCCGCTTCGGCGGTGAGCGAGCAGGACGCGAATTCGAAACGCGGCAGCCAGGCCTGCAACTGTGCGAGCCGTGCCAGCGCGTCGCCGTCGCGCGGCGTGCCGAAAGCGATCAGGCGCCAGGGCAGGGCGGCCTTCGCGAGACGGATCGCGCAGTGTTTCAGCTCGGGCTGGAAGGAGCGGGGGTCGGTCACCGGCAGCGTCAGCGCATTGATGCCGGCGCCGGAGAGGTAACGGCTGCCCCAGTGCATGGGCAGGAAGGCCTGGCCCGGCGCGATGCCGGCATCGGCGGCGGCGATCACGTGCAGCGCGCCGCGCCGCGATTCGAGGCGCAGCAGGTCGCCGGAGCGCAGGCCGCGCCGCGCGAGGTCGTCCGGGTTCAGCGCGACCGCCGGTTCGGGCGCGTGCGCCCACAGGCGGGCGACGCGGCCGCTGCGGGTCATGCCGTGCCACTGGTCGCGCAGGCGGCCGGTGTTGAGGCGCACCGGGAAACGCGCATCGGTCATTTCGGCAACCGGGCGGTACGGCACGGCGGCGAAACGCGCGCGGCCGTCGGCGGTTGCGAACAGGCCGTCTTCATACAGGCGCGCCCGGCCCTGGCGCGCGCCGATGGCATAAGGCCACTGCTGCGGGCCCTTGGCGTCGAGCGTGGCGTAACCGAGGCCGCTGATGTCGGTGTCGCGGCCACGGGTCATTTCGCGGTACTCGTTGAAAATCTGGCGCGGATTGTCGAAGGCGAAACGCGCCGAGGCGCGGCCGTGCAGCCGGCGCTCGAGCCTCATCGCGAAATCGCAGGCGATGCGCCAGTCGGGCCGCGCCTCGCCGGGTGGCTCGACAGCGGCGCGCACGCGCGAGATGCGCCGCTCGGAATTGGTCACCGTGCCTTCCTTTTCGCCCCAGCCGGCGGCGGGCAGCAGCACGTCGGCGTAGGGCGCGGTCTCGGTGTCGGCATAGGCCTCCTGCAGCACCACCAGTTCGGCATTCATCAAGGCGTCGCGCACGGTGTTCTGCGCCGGCAGCGACTGCGCGGGATTGGTGCAGGCGATCCACACCGCCTTGATCCTGCCCTGGCGGATGGCCTCGAACATCTCGATTGCGGTCTTGCCGGGGCGCGCGGGAATCGCCGGCACATCCCACAGCTTCGCGACTTCGGCGCGGTCGGCGGCGCTGTCGAGATCGCGGTGGCCGATCAGCAGGTTGGCCATGCTGCCGGTCTCGCGTCCGCCCATCGCATTGGGCTGGCCGGTCAGCGAGAACGGTCCCGCGCCGGGACGGCCGATGTGGCCGGTGGCGAGGTGCAGGTTGATCAGCGCGGCGTTCTTGTCGGCGCCGGCGGCGGACTGGTTGAGCCCCATGCAGTACAGCGACAGCGCGGCGCGCGCGGTGCCGAACCAGCGCGCGGCGGTCAGCAGTTCGTCGCTGCTGATGCCGCAGGTTTCGGCGACGAATTCCGGGGTGTATTCGCGCACCAGGGTTTTCAGCGCGTCGTAACCCCGGGTGTGCGCCTCGATGTAGCCGGCATTGGCCAGGTTCTCCCACAGCAGCGCGTTGAGCATGCCGTGGAACAGCGCAACGTCGCTGCCGGGCTGGATCGCGAGATGGAGGTCGGCGATTTCCGCGGTCGCGGTGCGGCGCGGATCGATGACGATGATCTTCAGCTCCGGATTTTTCGCCTTTGCGTCCTCGATGCGGCGGAACAGCACCGGATGCGCCCAGGCGGCATTGGAGCCGGCGATCACGATGCAGTCGGCGTGGTCGATGTCCTCGTAACAGGCCGGCGGCGCATCGGCGCCCAGCGTCGCCTTGTAGCCCGCGACCGCGGAGGACATGCACAGCCGCGAGTTGGAATCGATGTTGTTGGTTCCGGCCAGCGCGCGGGCCAGCTTGTTGAAGGCGTAATAGTCCTCGGTCAGCAGCTGTCCGGAGACATAGAAGGCGACCGCGTCCGGGCCGTGCTCGCGGATGATCGCGGCGAAACGGTCGGCGATGTGGTCCAGCGCGGCATCCCAGGACACGCGCTGGCGCGGCGCATGGCGGTCATGGCGCAGTTCCGGAAACAGCGCGCGGCCGTGGCCGCCGACGGTTTCATGCAGCGTCTGGCCCTTGCCGCAGAGCCGCCCGAAATTGGCCGGATGTTTCGGGTCGCCACGCACACCCGTGATGCGGCCGTCGCGGCGGTCAATAATGACCCCACAACCGACACCACAGTAGCAGCAGGTGGAATGAACTTCTGACATGGCGGGGCGGTTCAGCTTTCACCAAACATCAGCCGGTCGCGGATGTCGCCGACCTTGCGGCCTGCGCGCAGCAGGTCGAAGTAATAGGCGCCGTCGGCGGTGTCGCCGTAGAGCACGCTGCCGACCAGCCGGTCGTCGCGGATCACCAGCTTCTTGTAGACCCCGCGCAGCGGGTCCGACAGCGTGATGTCCTCGCTGCCGTCGCCGCCCTGGAAATCGCCGGCGCTGAACAGTTCGATGCCGGTGACCTTGAGCCGGGTCGATGTCTGCGAGCCGGTGTAGCGGCCGATGCCGTGGAAGGCGAGGTGGTTGGCGCAGACGCCGGCCATGTCGAACAGGGGGGCGACCAGGCCGTAAGTGGTGCCGCGATGGCTGGCGCATTCGCCGACGGCGTAGATGCGCGGGTCGTGGGTCTGCATGGTGTCGCTGACGACGATGCCGCCGGGCCGCGCCGGCGAGCAGTGCAGGCCGGATTTTTCGGCGAGTTCGATGTTGGGGCGGATGCCGATGGCGACCACCACCAGGTCGGCGGCGGTGCTGCTGCCGTCGCCGAATTTCACCGCGGCGACGCGGCCCGATTCGCCAGCGACCAGTGCCTGTGTCTGCGTGGCGAGGCGGAATTCCAGGCCCTTCTGTTCCAGCGACCGGCGCAGCAGGCCGGCTGCGGTGCGGTCGAGCTGGCGTTCCATCAGCCATTCACCGAGGTGGACCACGGTCACGTCCATGCCGCGCTGCTTCAGGCCGTTGGCGGCTTCGAGGCCAAGCAGGCCGCCGCCGATGACCACGGCTTTTTTGTACTGCGCCGTCGCGGCAATCATGCCTTCGGTGTCGGCGATGTCGCGGTAGGTCAGTACGCCCGGCAGGTTCATGCCGGGGACCGGCAGTAGCACAGGCTTCGATCCCGTCGCGAGCAGCAGGCGGTCGTACTCTGCGCTGCTGCCGTCTTCGGCATGGACGATGCGCCGGACGCGGTCGATGGCGGTGATTCTTTTGCCGAGGTGCAGGGTGATGCCGTTCTGTTGGTACCAGTCGAGATCGTTGAGCACGATCTCCTGCAAGGTCTGTTCGCCGGCGAGCACCGGCGAGAGCAGGATGCGGTTGTAGTTCGGATGCGGCTCGGCGCCGAACACGGTGATGTCGTAGAGATCGGGCGCGAGTTTCAGCAGCTCCTCCAGTGTGCGCATGCCGGCCATGCCGTTGCCTACACAAACCAATCGTAACTTGTTGTTTTTATTCATAATTTTAAAAATCAGCTCATCCGCATCACGCCGCCTTCAATTGCTTCTGGTAGAGGAACTCGAGCACGGCCTTGCGCGCGGCCAGGTAACGCGCGTCGGTGGCGAGCGCGAGGCGGTCGCGCGGGCGCGCGAGATTGACCTCGAGGATTTCGCCGATGGTCGCCGCCGGGCCGTTGGTCATCATCACCACGCGGTCGGACAGCAGCACCGCCTCGTCGACGTCGTGGGTGACCATCACCACGGTGCTGCCGGTGTTGGCGACGATGCGCAGCAGTTCGTCCTGCAGCCGCGCGCGCGTCAGCGCGTCGAGGGCGCCGAAGGGCTCGTCCATCAGCAGCACCTTCGGCTCCATCGCCAGCGCGCGGGCGATGCCGATGCGCTGCTTCATGCCGCCGGAGAGCTCTTCCGGGCGCTTGCTCATTGCGTGGTCCATCTGCACCAGCTTCAGGTTGTGCAGGACCCACTCGCGCATTTCCGCCTTGCTGCGTTTGCCGGCGGAGGTTTTTTTCACCGCGAGTTCGATGTTTTCGTAGGCGGTGAGCCAGGGCAGCAGCGAGTGGTTCTGGAACACCACCGCCCGGTCGGGGCCGGGCTGGTTGACCTCGCGGCCTTCGAGCAGCACACCGCCGGCGGTGCAGCGGTAGAGCCCGGCGATGATGTTGAGCAGCGTCGATTTGCCGCAGCCGGAGTGGCCGATCAGCGTCACGAATTCGCCTTTTTCGACGCGCAGGTTGATGCCGGACAGCGCCGGGAACAGGCCCTGCCGGGTCTTGAAGGCCATTGATACGAGGCTGAGTTCGAGGAAGGACTGGCTCATGCGATGCTCCTTGTGCGTTGCTTTGTTGTGTGCCGGAATCAGTTTCATGGCGCTGCTCAGCTGACGCTGGTGCCGCGGGCCACCCAGCGGCCGATCCAGGAGACGATGCGGTCGAGTGCGAAGCCGACGAGGCCGACGTAGAACAGCGCGAGCACGATGTCGCTGATGCGCGAGGAGTTCCAGGCGTCCCAGATGAAGAAGCCGACGCCGACGCCGCCGATCAGCATTTCCGCGGCGACGATGGCGAGCCAGGACAGGCCGACGCCGATGCGCAGTCCGGAGAAGATGTACGGTGCTGCGGCCGGCAGCATGATTTTCAGGAAGTACTCGACGCCATTCAGCTGCACCACCCGCGCGACGTTGCGGTAGTCACTGGGGATGTTGCGGATGCCGATCGAGGTGTTGATGATGATCGGCCATACCGCGGTGATGAAGATCACGAAGATCGCCGAGGGCTCGCCGTCGCGAAACGCCGCCAGCGACAGCGGCAGCCACGCGAGCGGCGGAATCGTGCGCAGCACCTGGAACAGCGGATCGAGCCCGCGCATCGCCCAGACGCTGCAGCCGATCAGCGCGCCGAGTGCCACGCCGACGACGGCGGCGATCGCATAGCCGTAGGCGACGCGCTTGAGGCTGGCCCGCATGTGCCAGAACAGGCCCTTGTCGGTGCCGCCGTTGTCGAAGAACGGATCGGAGATCAGCTGCCAGGTGTCTTCCAGCACCTTCGACGGGGCCGGCAGGCTGGCGCCGGGCCGGGCACACAGCAGCTGCCAGACCAGCAGCAGCAGCGCGATGGTCAGCAGCGGCGGAATGCCGGTGCGGGCGAACGCG
The DNA here is from genome assembly GCA_019635015.1 of Burkholderiales bacterium. GTDB lineage: Bacteria > Pseudomonadota > Gammaproteobacteria > Burkholderiales > SG8-41. The sequence goes on from JAHCAG010000030.1 coordinate 20,957, forward strand.
GCGAGGTGCTGGCGCCAGCGCGGAACCGGCTGGTAGGCCGGTGCGCTGTCGGCGGCGACCGGCTCGGCCGCGGCGGTGGCGGGAGCAGGCGCCGCGGCCGGTTCCGCACTGGCGACGGGAAGGGGAATGATGTTGGCGCTGGTGGCACTCATCGCGCGGCACTCCGGGGGTGGATGCTCAGGGAAGCGGCGGCCGGCGGTGCCCGCGCACCGCCGGTCCGGCGGGCTGCGTCAGCCCTTGCGCTTGATGTCGAGGCTCGCGAGGTAGGCGGCCGGATTGGCCGGATCGAACACCTTGCCGTCGAAGAACTTCTCGGG
>JAHCAG010000031.1 GCA_019635015.1 Burkholderiales bacterium
GGCTGCAGGCCAGTAGCTCAACTGGCAGAGCGTCGGTCTCCAAAACCGAAGGTTGGGGGTTCGATTCCCTCCTGGCCTGCCAACAACAGGCGGTATTCAGGGCTGAAATGCCGGGTCGCAAAACCCGGCACCAGGCCAGCAGAAGGTGGTTCTGATAGTGGACAAGATCAAGGTTGCGGCGGCTGTGTTGCTCGTGGCCGCGGGTGTCGGCGGGTTCTATTACCTGCAGGAAAGCGCTACGGTCATCCGGCTGGCGGTGTTTCTGGCCGGACTGGCGGCGGGCGCTGTCGTGCTGTGGACGACTGCGGCCGGGCAGAGTTTTTTTGCCTTTGCCCACGAGTCTGCGGCGGAGACCCGCAAGGTGGTCTGGCCGACCCGCAACGAGACCTTGCAGGCAACCGCCATCGTGTTCGTGTTCGTGGTGATCATGGCGCTGTTTCTGTGGCTCGTTGACGGCATCCTGCTGTGGATCATCAAAAAGCTGATCGGCGGGGAATGATGAGCAAAAAATGGTATGTGGTGCATGCGTATTCGGGCTTTGAGAAAAGCGTGCAGCGCGCATTGCTCGACCGCATCCGCCGTGCCGGCATGGAAGACAAGTTCGGCCAGATCCTGGTGCCGGTCGAGGAAGTGATCGAGATGAAGGGCGGCCAGAAAAGCATCAGCGAGCGGAAGTTTTTCCCGGGCTACGTGCTGGTCGAGATGGAAATGACCGACGAGAGCTGGCACCTGATCAAGAACACGGCCAAGGTCACCGGTTTTGTAGGCGGCACCGCGACCAAGCCGACGCCGATCTCGGACAAGGAAGTGCAGAACATCCTGAACCAGATTCAGGAGGGTGTCGAGAAGCCGCGACCCAAGGTGTTGTTCGAGGTGGGCGAGGCTGTGCGCGTGAAGGAAGGTCCGTTTGCCGATTTTCACGGCAACGTGGAAGACGTCAACTACGATAAGAGCAAGTTGCGCGTGTCGGTGACGATCTTCGGCCGCTCGACTCCGGTCGAGCTGGATTTTGGCCAGGTCGAAAAGGCCTGACTTTTAACCCCGGGGAGGGTTCCGCATCCGTCGATGCGTGCCCGTTTGAACCCGCAAGGAGAGTGTGATGGCAAAGAAAGTAGTCGGCTTCATCAAGCTGCAGGTGCCGGCGGGCAAGGCGAATCCTTCGCCGCCCATCGGTCCGGCGCTCGGCCAGCGCGGCCTGAACATCATGGAGTTCTGCAAGGCGTTCAATGCCGCCACGCAGAAAATGGAGCCCGGTCTGCCGGTGCCCGTGGTGATCACCGCCTATCAGGACAAGAGCTTCACCTTCATCATGAAGACGCCGCCGGCGTCGGTCCTGATCAAGAAGGCTGCCAAGATCGAAAGCGGCAGCAAGCGTCCGAATACCGAAAAAGTCGGTCGGCTGACACGTGCACAGGTCGAGGAAATCGCGAAAGCGAAAATGCCCGACCTGACCGCGGCAGACCTGAATGCGGCCGTGCGCACGATCGCCGGCAGCGCCCGCAGCATGGGCGTCGATGTGGAGGGCGTGTAAATGGCCAACGTATCCAAACGCTACAAGGCGGTGCGCGCCAAGGTCGACCGCAACAAGCTCTACGCGCTGAAAGATGCGCTGCAATTGGTCAAGGAGAGCGCGACGGCAAAATTCAACGAGGCGGTCGATGTCGCGATCAATCTCGGCATCGATGCCAAGAAATCCGACCAGAACGTGCGCGGCTCGGTCGTGCTGCCGCAGGGCACCGGCAAGACCGTGCGCGTGGCGGTGTTCGCCCAGGGCGACAAGGCCCAGCAGGCGAAGGATGCCGGTGCCGATCTTGTCGGCTTTGACGATCTCGCTGCCGAAATAAAGGGCGGCAAGATGGATTTTGACGTGGTCATCGCCACCCCGGATGCCATGCGTGTGGTTGGCCAGCTGGGCCAGGTGCTGGGCCCGCGCGGCCTGATGCCGAACCCGAAAGTCGGCACGGTGACCCAGGACGTTACGCTGGCGGTGAAAAACGCCAAGGCCGGCCAGGTGCAGTACCGCGCCGACAAGGCGGGGATCGTTCAGTGCACGATCGGCCGCGCCTCGTTCACCGTCGATGCGCTGGAAGAGAACATCCGCGCGCTGGTCGATGCGGTGAACAAATCGCGTCCGGCGGGGACCAAGGGCATCTACCTGAGGAAGGTGGCGGTTTCGAGCACCATGGGTCCCGGCGTGCGCGTTGACCAGTCGAGCTTCGCACAGCAGGCGCAGCAGTAATTTGAAGTCCCCGCGCGGATTCCGCACGGGGCAGTAACTTTGGGCCGCCGGCAGTGCATCGCCGGCGGGTTGTCAAAGACCGTAGGCACCGAGAGGTTTAATTTTTGGAAGAAGGCCGCAGGCAGACAGCCGGTGGCCGGACGCTGAAGTCCTACGCAGACGGTGTGCCCGAAACAGGTCAAACATGTTCATGTCTGGCTCCTGGATCAGTCGCCGTGCAGTACGGCGGGCGTGTAACGGAAAAATCATCCGGAAGGCCGAGCGGCAGTCCGGATGATTTCCTGTTCAGTGTCCGCCGGTCATCGTTTAACGTTTAACGGAGAACGACCTTGAGTCTCAATCTGGAGCAGAAGCAAGCGGTGGTGGCCGAAGTGAGCGCGCAGATTGCGCAAGCCCAGACCATCGTACTCGCAGAGTACCGCAGCCTGCCCGTGGGAGCCATGACCGAGTTGCGCAAAAAAGCGCGCGAGTCGGGCGTGTATTTCCGCGTTCTGAAGAATACCCTGGCGCGCCGCGCCGTTGCCGAGACGCCGTTCAAGGCTCTGGCTGACCAGATGATCGGTCCGCTGGCCTATGGCATTTCGAGCGATCCGGTGGCGGCTGCCAAGGTGCTGCACGAGTTTTCGAAGGGTAATGAGCGTCTCGTGATCAAGGGCGGCGCAATGCCGAACGTCGTGATGAGTGCCAAGGAAGTAGCGGCGCTTGCCAAGATGCCCAGCCGTCAGGAACTGCTCGCAACCCTGCTCGGAACCATGCAGGCCCCCGTGGCGACCTTTGTGCGGACCCTCAACGAGGTGCCGTCGAAGTTCGTGCGTGCGCTTGCCGCCGTGCGGGATCAGAAAGAAAAGCAGGCTGCGTGAATTCATGGCCTTCGGGCCGGGATGCCGCAGCGCAGTAACTTATTGTTTTAATTAAACTTTCAGGTTTTCAGGAGAACGACATGGCTGTTGCCAAAGCAGAAATCCTCGACGCGATTGCCGGTATGACCGTGCTCGAGTTGTCCCAGCTGATCAAAGAGATGGAAGAGAAGTTTGGCGTGTCGGCCGCCGCCGCCGCCGTCGCCGTGGCTGCTCCCGCCGCCGGTGGCGGTGCTGCTGCTGCCGAAGAGAAGACCGAATTCACCGTCAATCTGACGAACGCCGGTGCCAACAAGGTCAACGTCATCAAGGTGGTGCGTGCAGTGACCGGCCTGGGCCTCAAGGAAGCCAAGGATCTGGTTGACGGTGCGCCGAAACCCGTCAAGGAAGGTGTGCCGAAGGCGGATGCGGAAGCAATCGCCAAGCAGATCACCGAAGCCGGCGGCACTGCTGAAATCAAGTAACTGCTGGACCCTGCGCCGGACGGCATCTGCTGACCGGCGCCTTTTGACTGATTTGCTGAAGGTCGAAAGTGGCAGGTCATACCGCGCAACATGCGACTGTGACCTGCAACGTTTGACTTTCTGACTCTGCTCCGGAGTGGACATGGCCTATTCATTCACCGAAAAGAAACGCATTCGCAAGAGTTTCGCCAAGCGCGAGAGCGTATTGCAGGTGCCGTACCTGCTGACGACCCAGCTTGAGTCGTTCGCGGCTTTCCTGCAGGAATTCACGCCGCCCAACGCGCGCAAGAATGAAGGCCTGCAGGCGGCGTTCACCAGCATTTTTCCGATCGAGAGCCATTCCAAGAATGCGCGGCTGGAATTCGTCAGCTACGTGCTGGGTGTGCCGCCTTTCGACGTCAAGGAGTGCCAGCAGCGCGGGCTGACCCTCGCCGCGCCGTTGCGCGCGAAGGTCCGCTTGACGATCATGGACAAGGAGGCGTCCAAGCCGACCGTCAAGGAGGTGAAGGAGCAGGAAGTCTACATGGGCGAGATTCCGCTCATGACCAACACCGGTTCGTTCGTCATCAACGGCACCGAGCGCGTGATTGTGTCGCAGCTTCACCGGTCGCCGGGCGTGTTTTTCGAGCATGACCGAGGCAAGACCCATTCCTCCGGAAAACTGCTGTTTTCGGCGCGGATCATTCCGTACCGCGGTTCGTGGCTGGACTTCGAATACGACGCCAAGGATTACCTGTATTTCCGCGTTGACCGCCGTCGCAAGATGCCGGTCACGATCCTGCTGAAGGCGCTGGGTTACAGCTCCGAGCAGATTCTCAAGGAGTTCTTCGAGTTCGACACTTTCCACATTTCCAAGGGGGGGGTGGAGTTCGAGCTGAAGCCTGAGCGGATGCGCGGCGAGACGGCGCGTTTCGACATTACCGCCAAGGGCGGCAAGCTGATTGTCGCGAAGGACAAGCGCATCACCGTCAAACATGTCCGTGACATGGAGGCGGCAGGACTCAAGCGCCTTGATGTGCCGGAGGACTTCCTGCTCGGCCGCGCGCTGGCGCGCAACGTGATCGACAAATCCACCGGGGAACTGGTGGCAAATGCCAACGACGAGATCACCGAAGAGGTGCTCGCCAAGCTGCGTGAAGCCGGTGTTGACAGCATCGAGACCATCTATACCAACGATCTCGACCAGGGCCCCTACATTTCCCAGACGCTGCGCATCGACGAAACCGCCGACCAGCTGGCGGCGCAGATCGCGATCTACAGGATGATGCGCCCCGGCGAACCGCCGACCGAAGATGCGGTGAAAACGCTGTTCAACGGCCTGTTCTTCTCTGCGGACCGTTATGACCTTTCGGCCGTCGGCCGCATGAAATTCAACCGCCGGGTCGGCCGTTCGGAGCTGACCGGCGAGAGCACGCTGTCGCCCGACGACATCGTTGCGGTGATCCGCATCCTGGTGGAGTTGCGCAACGGCAAGGGTGAAATCGACGACATCGACCACCTCGGCAACCGCCGTGTGCGTTCGGTGGGCGAGCTGGCCGAAAACCAGTTCCGTGCCGGTTTGGTGCGTGTCGAGCGCGCGGTCCGGGAGCGTCTGTCCCAGGCCGAGTCCGACAACCTGATGCCGCATGACCTGATCAACGCCAAGCCGGTGTCGGCGGCAATCCGCGAGTTCTTCGGCTCCTCGCAGCTGTCGCAGTTCATGGACCAGACCAACCCGCTGTCGGAAATCACCCACAAGCGCCGTGTCTCGGCGCTGGGACCGGGCGGCCTCACGCGCGAACGCGCCGGCTTCGAGGTGCGCGACGTGCATCCGACGCATTACGGCCGGGTCTGCCCGATCGAGACGCCGGAAGGCCCGAACATCGGCCTGATCAATTCTCTGGCAATTTACGCCCGCACCAACGAGTACGGTTTCCTTGAGACGCCTTATCGCAAGGTCAAGGATGGCAGGGTCAGTGACGAGATCCATTACCTGTCGGCGATCGAGGAAGGCAAGTACGTGATTGCCCAGGCGAATGCCGCGCTCGACAAGAACGGCAAGTTCACCGACGAGCTGGTGTCCTGCCGTCATCACAATGAATTCGCGCTGTCGGCGCCGGACCGCATCGAGTACATGGACGTGGCGCCGGCGCAGGCCGTGTCGGTGGCCGCGTCCCTGATTCCTTTCCTTGAGCATGACGACGCCAACCGCGCTCTGATGGGATCGAACATGCAGCGCCAGGCGGTTCCCTGCCTGCGTGCCGAAAAGCCGCTGGTCGGCACCGGCCTTGAGCGTACGGTTGCGGTCGACTCCGGCACCGCGGTGCAGGCCCGCCGTGGCGGCGTGGTGGACTACATCGATGCCGGCCGCATCGTGGTGCGCGTCAATGACGACGAAACTTCCGCCGGCGAAGTCGGTGTGGATATCTACAACCTGGTCAAGTATCAGCGTTCAAACCAGAACACCAATATCAACCAGCGTCCGCTGGTCAAGGTGGGCGACCACATCGCCCGCGGCGACGTGGTGGCCGACGGTGCCTCGACCGACATGGGTGAACTGGCGCTGGGGCAGAACATGCTGGTCGCGTTCATGCCCTGGAACGGTTACAACTTCGAAGACTCGATCCTGATTTCGGAGCGCGTGGTTGCCGATGACCGCTTCACTTCGATCCACATCGAAGAGCTGTCGGTCGTGGCACGCGACACCAAGCTGGGACCGGAGGAAATCACCCGCGACATCTCGAATCTGTCGGAGTCTCAACTGGGGCATCTCGACGAGTCGGGCATCATCCACATCGGCGCCGAAGTCGAGGCGGGTGACGTGCTGGTCGGCAAGGTGACGCCAAAGGGTGAAACCCAGCTGACGCCGGAAGAAAAGCTGCTGCGCGCGATTTTCGGTGAAAAGGCATCCGACGTGAAGGACACCAGCCTGCGCGTGCCGTCCGGCATGTCGGGTACGGTCATCGATGTCCAGGTGTTCACCCGTGAGGGCATCGAGCGCGACAAACGTGCCCAGCAGATCATTGACGACGAACTGAAGCGTTACAAGAAGGACCTTGGCGACCAGCTTCGCATCGTTGAAAACGATGCCTTCGAGCGGCTTGAGCGCCTGCTCAACGGCAAAACCGCGAACGGCGGGCCCAAGAAGCTGGCGAAAGGCGCCAAGATCACCAAGGCCTACCTTGCGGAAGTCGAGCGTCACAGCTGGTTCGACATCCGTCTGGCGAATGAAGAGTCCGCTGCACAGATGGAGCAGATCAAGGAAAGCCTTGCACAGACCAAGTTGCAGTTCGACAAGGCCTTTGATGAGAAGAAGAAAAAGCTCACCAGTGGCGACGAACTGCCGCCCGGCGTGCAGAAGATGGTCAAGGTTTACCTCGCGGTCAAGCGCCAGTTGCAGCCTGGTGACAAGATGGCCGGCCGCCACGGCAACAAGGGTGTAATTTCGAAAATCACCCCGGTCGAGGACATGCCGCACATGGCCGACGGCACGCCCGTCGACATCGTGCTGAATCCGCTGGGCGTGCCGTCGCGGATGAACGTGGGCCAGATTCTTGAAACCCATCTGGGCTGGGCCGCAAAAGGCCTCGGCATCCGCATCGGCGAAATGCTCAAAGCACAGGCCAGGGCTGCCGATGTCCGCAAGATGCTGGACAAGATCTATAACACCAACGGCAAGCCGGTTGATCTGGACACGCTGAAGGACGAAGAGGTGGTCGAACTCGCGTCCAATCTGCGCAACGGTGTGCCGTTTGCGACCCCGGTGTTCGACGGCGCGACCGAAGTGGAGATCAGGCAGATGCTGGATCTCGCCTATCCGGCCGATGACGAGCGCACGAAGAAACTCGGCTTTACGCCGGGCAAGACGCAGGTGACCCTGTATGACGGCCGCACCGGCGACCCGTTCGAGCGGCCGGTTACGGTCGGTTACATGCACATGCTGAAACTGCATCATCTGGTCGACGACAAGATGCACGCGCGTTCGACCGGCCCGTACAGCCTGGTGACCCAGCAACCGCTGGGCGGCAAGGCGCAGTTCGGCGGCCAGCGTTTCGGCGAGATGGAGGTCTGGGCGCTGGAGGCTTACGGTGCGGCCTACGTGCTGCAGGAGATGCTCACGGTCAAATCGGACGACACGGAAGGCCGGCGCAAGGTCTACGAGTCCATCGTCAAGGGCGATCACCGTATCGAGGCCGGCATGCCGGAGTCGTTCAACGTGCTGGTCAAGGAGATCCGCTCGCTGGCGATCGACATCGATCTCGATCGCAACCGTTATTGATCAGGAACAAGGGAACGGCGGCAGAAAACGCCGCCGGACGCAGCGAACCGCGCAGCACGGCAAAGATTACGTAGGAGTTTGCGATGAAAGCACTGCTTGATTTGTTTAAACAGGTTACGCAGGAAGAGGAATTCGATGCGATCAAGATCGGGCTTGCTTCGCCCGAGAAGATCCGTTCCTGGTCGTATGGCGAGGTCAAGAAGCCGGAGACGATCAATTACCGCACGTTCAAGCCCGAGCGCGACGGCCTGTTCTGCGCGAAGATTTTTGGACCGACCAAGGACTACGAGTGCCTGTGCGGCAAGTACAAGCGCCTGAAGCATCGTGGAGTGATCTGCGAAAAGTGCGGTGTAGAGGTGACGCTGTCCAAGGTCCGTCGCGAGCGCATGGGCCACATTGAACTGGCCAGCCCGGTTGCTCACATCTGGTTCCTCAAGTCGTTGCCGTCCCGCCTGGGCATGGTGCTCGACATGACGCTGCGTGACATCGAGCGCGTGCTTTATTTCGAAGCCTATGTGGTGACCGATCCCGGCATGACGCCGCTGAAGCGTTGCCAGTTGATGACCGAAGACGATTATCTGGCGAAGGTCGAGGAATTCGGCGACGATTTCAGTGCATATATGGGTGCGGAGGGTGTGCGTTCCCTGCTGCGCAGCCTGGACCTCAACCATGAGGTCGAGACGCTGCGTGTTGATCTCAAGGCGACCAGTTCCGAGACCAAGATCAAGAAAATATCCAAACGCCTGAAAGTGCTGGAGGCATTCCAGAAGTCAGGCATCAAGCCCGACTGGATGGTCATGGAAGTGCTGCCGGTGCTGCCGCCGGAACTGCGTCCGCTGGTGCCGCTGGATGGCGGCCGTTTCGCGACTTCCGACCTGAACGATCTTTATCGCAGGGTCATCAACCGCAACAACCGCCTGAAGCGCCTGCTCGAGCTGAAAGCTCCCGAAATCATCGTCCGCAACGAGAAGCGCATGCTGCAGGAAGCAGTCGACTCCCTGCTCGACAACGGCCGCCGCGGCAAGGCGATGACCGGTGCCAACAAGCGTCCGCTGAAGTCACTGGCCGACATGATCAAGGGCAAGGGCGGTCGTTTCCGCCAGAACCTGCTGGGCAAACGCGTCGACTACTCGGGCCGCTCGGTCATCGTGGTCGGTCCGCAGCTGAAGCTGCACCAGTGCGGCCTGCCGAAGAAAATGGCGCTTGAACTGTTCAAGCCCTACATTTTCAACAAACTCGAGGTCATGGGTCTGGCGACGACCATCAAAGCCGCAAAGCGCATGGTCGAGAGCGAAGAGCCCATCGTCTGGGACATCCTTGAGGAAGTGATCCGCGAGCACCCGGTGATGCTGAACCGGGCGCCGACGCTGCACCGACTGGGCATACAGGCTTTCGAGCCGGTGCTTATCGAGGGCAAGGCGATCCAGCTGCATCCGCTGGTCTGCGCGGCCTTCAATGCCGACTTCGACGGCGACCAGATGGCCGTTCATGTGCCGTTGTCGCTCGAGGCTCAGATGGAAGCGCGCACGCTGATGCTGTCTTCCAACAACGTGCTGTCGCCCGCCAACGGTGATCCGATCATCGTGCCGTCCCAGGACATCGTGCTGGGGCTGTATTACACAACGCGCGAGAAGCAGGGTGCGCGTGGCGAGGACTCTCATTTCATCAATGTTTCCGAAGTGTCCCGTGCCTATGAAACGGGACAGGTCGAGATCAGTGCGCGCATCCACGTGCGCATCAGGGAGACCGAGGTTGCCGAGGACGGTTCGAAGCGCGAGAAGCTGACGCGTTACCAGACCACTGTCGGCCGTGCGCTGCTCTCGGAGATCCTGCCCCACGGGCTGCCGTTCGAGTTCATCAACAAGGCGCTGAAAAAGAAGGAAATCTCGAAAATCATCAACGCCAGTTTCCGTCGTTGCGGTCTGCGCGAGACGGTGATTTTTGCAGACAAGCTCATGTACAACGGCTTCTCGATGGCGACCCGCGCCGGCCTCTCGATCGCGGTCGACGACATGCTGGTGCCGATGCAGAAGGACAGCATTATCGGCGAAGCGGAGAAGGAAGTTCAGGAAATCGAAAAGCAGTACACCTCGGGGCTGGTGACACAGGGCGAGCGTTACAACAAGGTGGTCGACATCTGGGGCCGCGCTGGTGATCTGGTGGCAAAGGCGATGATGGAGCAGCTCGGTGTCGAGCCTGTCATCGAGTGGGACGCCAAAACCCGCGAATGGAAGCCGCGTGTCGACAAGAAGGGCGCTGCTGTGATGCAGGAGTCATTCAATTCGATCTACATGATGGCCGATTCGGGCGCGCGCGGTTCAGCCGCGCAGATCCGCCAGTTGGCGGGCATGCGCGGTCTGATGGCCAAGCCGGACGGATCGATCATCGAGACGCCGATTACCGCGAACTTCCGCGAAGGCCTCAACGTGCTGCAGTACTTCATCTCGACGCACGGCGCCCGCAAGGGTCTGGCGGATACCGCGCTGAAGACCGCGAACTCGGGCTACCTGACAAGGCGGCTGGTTGACGTGACCCAGGATCTGGTGGTTACGGAGGATGATTGCGGTACCGACAACGGCGTGGTGATGAAGGCGCTGGTCGAGGGTGGCGAAGTGGTGGAGAGCCTGCGCGAGCGGATTCTCGGACGCGTGGCGGCGGCAGACGTCGTCAATCCCGAGAGTGGTGCCACCCTGTTCGAGGCCAACACCCTGCTGGACGAGGATGTCGTTGATGCCATCGAGGCTGCCGGTATCGACGAAGTGAAGGTGCGCACCCCGCTGACCTGCGCGACGCGTTATGGCCTGTGCACACGCTGTTATGGCCGTGATCTCGGCCGCGGTTCGGTCGTCAATATCGGCGAAGCCGTGGGTGTGATTGCGGCGCAGTCGATCGGTGAGCCGGGCACGCAGCTGACGATGCGTACTTTCCACATCGGCGGCGCGGCGTCCCGTACCGCAGTGGTCAGCCAGGTCGAGGGCAAGTCGGCGGGTGTGGTCCGTTATTCGGCCGGCATGCGCTACGTCTCGAACACCCGCGGTGAACTGGTGGCGATTTCGCGCAATGGCGAGATCATGATCCACGACGAAGCGAACCGCGAGCGCGAGCGCCACAAGGTGCCCTACGGCGCCCTGCTGTCGGCCCGTGACGGCCAGACAGTCAAGCCCGGCCAGGTGCTGGCAACCTGGGATCCGCATACCCGGCCGATCATCACCGAGTATGCCGGGCGCATCAAGTTCGAGAACGTCGAAGAAGGCGTAACGGTTGCAAAGCAGATCGACGAGGTCACTGGCCTGTCCACGCTGGTGGTGGTCGATCCCAAGCGGCGTGGCAGCGCGCAGGCCAAAGGCCTGCGGCCGCAGGTCAAGTTGCTGGATGCCAACAGCCAGGAAATCAAGATCGCCGGTTCCGATCAGTCGGTGAACATCACCTTCCAGATCGGTTGCATTATCACCGTGCGTGACGGACAGGAAGTCGGTGTCGGCGAGGTGCTGGCGAGGATTCCGCAGGAAACCTCGAAGACGCGTGACATTACCGGCGGTCTGCCGCGTGTCGCCGAGCTGTTCGAGGCGCGCTCACCGAAAGACGCTGGCATGCTCGCTGAAGTTACCGGTACGGTGTCCTTCGGCAAGGACACCAAGGGCAAGCAGCGTCTGGTCATCACCGACCTTGACGGTGTTGCCCACGAGTTCCTGATTGCGAAGGACAAGCATGTGATGGCGCATGATGGCCAGGTGGTGAACAAGGGCGAGATGATCGTGGACGGCCCTGCTGATCCCCATGACATCCTCCGCCTGCTGGGGGTGGAGGCGCTTGCCCGCTACATCTGCAACGAGGTGCAGGATGTGTACCGCCTGCAGGGCGTGAAGATCAACGACAAGCACATTGAGGTCATCGTGCGCCAGATGCTGCGCCGTGTGCATATCGTCGATGCCGGCGATACCCGTTTCATTACCGGCGAACAGCTTGAGCGCGCGGAAGTGCTGGAAGAAAACGAGCGCGTGGAAGCCGAAGGCAAGGTTCCGGCCCAGTACGAATATGTGCTGCTGGGCATCACCAAGGCCTCGCTGTCGACCGATTCCTTCATTTCGGCAGCTTCATTCCAGGAAACCACTCGCGTACTGACCGAAGCGGCGATCATGGGCAAGCGCGACGAATTGCGTGGCCTGAAGGAGAACGTGATTGTGGGCCGACTGATCCCCGCAGGTACCGGACTGGCTTACCACCGTGTCCGCCGCAAGCAGGCGGCACAGGCGGAACTGGATCAGGCAGCGGCGGCGGCCGAGGCTGCCATTCCGGCTGCGCCGGAAGGCGAAGAGCAGGTGGCTTGACAGTAATGGTTCGACCCCATAAAATCGATAGTCTTTTTTGGGCGAGGTGCGACCTAAATTTTCGCGCCGTGCTCGTGCGGTAAAAAGTCCGGGACGGCGGAAACGCCGTCCCCGCATTTTTTGGGGCTTTGGCCTTAAAGCCAACCATCACTTGGCAGGCAGAGTTAGCAGCAAACGAAATATTGTCGTAACTTATTGAGAAACAAGGAAAATGCCGACCGTAAACCAACTGGTGCGCAAACCCCGGGAAGCGCCCCGCACAAAGAGCAAGGTGCCGGCGCTGGCGGGCAGCCCGCAGAAACGCGGCGTTTGCACGCGCGTCTATACCACCACTCCGAAAAAACCGAACTCGGCGCTGCGCAAGGTGGCCAAGGTTCGCCTTACCAATGGTTTTGAGGTCATCGGTTACATCGGCGGCGAGGGGCATAACCTGCAGGAACACTCGGTTGTGCTGATCCGTGGCGGCCGGGTCAAGGATCTACCGGGCGTGCGTTACCACATTGTGCGCGGCAGTCTGGACACCGCGGGCGTCAAGGACCGTAAACAGAGCCGCTCGAAGTACGGCGCGAAACGCGCCAAGGCCGCTTGATAGGGGATCAGGGATATGCCACGTCGTAGAGAAGTGCCCAAGCGCGAAGTCCTGCCGGATCCCAAATTCGGCAGTGCGGATGTATCCAAGTTCATCAATGTGCTGATGAACAGCGGCAAGAAATCGGTCGCCGAGCGCATCATGTACGGCGCACTGGAGCAGATCAGCAAGAAAAGCGGCAAGGATGCGCTTGAGGTATTCAACCAGGCGGTGAACAACGTGAAGCCGATGGTTGAGGTCAAGAGCCGCCGCGTGGGCGGTGCCAATTACCAGGTGCCGGTCGAGGTGCGCTCGGTGCGCAGGATGGCGCTTGCAATGCGCTGGTTGCGTGATGCTGCGCGTGGCCGCGGCGAAAAATCAATGGGCGCCCGTCTTGCCGGCGAGCTCGCGGAAGCGGCCGAGGGCCGCGGCGGCGCAATGAAAAAACGTGAAGAAGTGCATCGTATGGCGGAAGCCAACAAAGCCTTCTCGCATTACCGGTTCTGATGCCGGCGGCTGAAGGGTAACGAACGTGCCACGCAAGACACCAATCGAACGCTATCGCAACATCGGGATTTCCGCGCATATCGATGCGGGGAAAACCACGACGACCGAGCGCGTGCTGTTCTACACCGGCGTCAATCACAAGATCGGCGAGGTTCACGACGGCGCAGCGACGATGGACTGGATGGAGCAGGAGCAGGAGCGCGGCATCACCATCACCTCCGCGGCGACCACCTGTTACTGGCGCGGAATGGGCGCGAACTATCCCGAGCACCGCGTCAATATCATCGACACCCCGGGACACGTCGACTTCACGATCGAGGTTGAACGCTCGATGCGTGTGCTCGACGGCGCCTGCATGGTGTATTGCGCGGTTGGTGGCGTGCAGCCCCAGTCCGAGACGGTATGGCGCCAGGCGAACAAGTATGGTGTTCCCCGGCTGGCGTTCGTCAACAAGATGGATCGTACCGGAGCCAATTTTTTCCGGGTCCATGACCAGATGCGGTCGCGCCTGAAGGCGAATCCGATTCCCATCCAGGTGCCTATCGGTGCTGAAGAGAATTTCCGCGGCGTGATCGACCTCGTCAAGATGAAGGCCGTGGTGTGGGACGAAGCATCCCAAGGCATCAAATTCGAATATGTGGACCTGCCGGCGGAGCTTGCCGAGGTTGCTGCCGAGTGGCGTGGAAAAATGCTCGAAGCGGCTGCAGAGGCCAGCGAAGAGTTGATGAACAAGTACCTCGAAACGGGTGACCTGTCCGAGGAAGAGCTCAAGAAGGGACTGCGCCAGCGCACGATTGCAGGTGAAATCGTGCCGATGCTGTGTGGCTCCGCATTCAAGAACAAAGGCGTCCAGGCGATGCTGGACGCGGTCATCGATTACCTGCCGTCCCCGATCGATATCCCGCCGGTAAAGGGGATTCTGGAGAACGAACAGGAAGGCTCGCGCAAGGCCGAGGACGGCGAACCCTTCTCGGCGCTGGCCTTCAAGATCATGACCGACCCGTTTGTCGGTCAGCTGACCTTCATGCGGGTGTATTCCGGCACCCTGAACTCGGGTGATACGGTCTATAACGCGGTGAAGCAGCGCAAGGAACGCATCGGCCGCATTCTGCTGATGCACGCCAACCAGCGCGAAGAGATCAAGGAAGTCTGCGCAGGTGACATCGTTGCGGCCGTGGGGCTCAAGGATGTAGTCACCGGCGACACCCTGTGTGACCCGTCCAAGATCATAACGCTCGAGCGGATGGTATTCCCCGAGCCGGTGATTCACGTTGCCGTGGAGCCGAAAACCAAGGCCGACCAGGAAAAAATGGGTATTGCGCTCAACCGGCTGGCCCAGGAGGATCCTTCGTTCCGTGTCCGCACGGACGAGGAATCCGGCCAGACCATCATTTCCGGCATGGGCGAACTGCACCTCGAGATCATCGTTGACCGCATGAAGCGCGAATTCAGCGTGGAAGCCAACGTCGGTGCTCCGCAGGTGGCCTACCGCGAGACGATCCGCAAACCCTGCGACAAGGTCGAGGGCAAGTTCGTCAAGCAGTCCGGTGGCCGCGGCCAGTATGGGCATGTGTGGCTCAAGGTCGAACCCAACGAGACCGGCAAGGGTTACGAATTCGTTGATGCCATCAAGGGCGGCTCGGTTCCCCGGGAATACATCCCGGCCGTGCAGAAGGGCATCCTTGAGGCAATCCCTTCCGGCGTACTCGCAGGATTCCCGGTGGTGGATGTCAAGGTGACCCTGTTTGACGGCTCGTACCACGAGGTCGATTCAAACGAAAACGCGTTCAAGATGGCCGGTCTGATGGCGTTCAAGGAAGGCCTGCGCCGTGCGAATCCGGCCCTGCTTGAGCCGATCATGGCGGTCGAGGTGGAAACCCCGGAAGACTTTACCGGCAATGTCATGGGTGACCTGAGTTCCCGTCGCGGCGTCATTCAGGGCATGGATGACATGCCCGGTGGCGGCAAGACGCTGAAGGCTGAAGTGCCGCTCAAGGAAATGTTCGGCTATTCCACTACGCTGCGTTCGCTGACCCAGGGGCGCGCGACTTACACGATGGAATTCAAACACTATTCGGAAGCGCCTCGCAACATCGCCGACGAAATCATCAACAAGCAATCCGGCAAAGACGAAAAGAAATAAGGAAACATCATCATGGCCAAGGGTAAATTTGAGCGTACGAAGCCGCACGTGAACGTGGGTACGATTGGTCACGTGGATCACGGGAAGACGACCTTGACGGCGGCGATCACGACGGTGCTGTCGACGAAGTTTGGCGGCGAGGCGAAGGGTTACGACCAGATTGACGCGGCGCCGGAAGAGAAGGCGCGCGGGATCACGATCAACACGGCGCACGTGGAGTATGAGACGGCGAATCGCCACTACGCGCACGTAGACTGCCCGGGCCACGCGGACTACGTGAAGAACATGATCACGGGTGCGGCGCAGATGGACGGTGCGATCCTGGTGGTGTCGGCGGCGGACGGCCCGATGCCGCAGACGCGCGAACATATCCTGCTGGCGCGCCAGGTGGGGGTGCCCTACATCATCGTGTTCATGAACAAGGCGGACATGGTGGATGACAAGGAGCTGCTGGACCTGGTGGAGATGGAGGTCCGCGAGCTGCTGTCGAAGTATGAATTCCCGGGTGACGACACCCCGATCGTGATTGGCTCGGCCCTGAAGGCGCTGGAAGGCGACAAGGGCGAGATGGGCGAAGGGGCGATCCTGAAGCTGGCGGAGGCGCTGGACAGCTACATTCCGGAGCCGAAGCGTGCGCTGGACGGCACGTTCCTGATGCCGGTGGAAGACGTGTTCTCGATCTCGGGCCGCGGCACGGTGGTGACGGGCCGGGTGGAGCGCGGGATCATCAAGGTGGGCGAAGAGATCGAGATTGTGGGTCTGAAGCCGACGCTGAAGACGGTGTGCACGGGCGTGGAGATGTTCAGGAAGCTGCTGGACCAGGGTCAGGCGGGCGACAACGTGGGTATCCTGCTGCGCGGCACGAAGCGTGAAGAGGTGGAGCGCGGGCAGGTGCTGGCGAAGCCGGGCAGCATTACGCCGCACACGAAGTTCACGGCGGAGATTTACGTGCTGTCGAAGGACGAGGGTGGTCGTCATACGCCGTTCTTCAACGGTTACCGTCCGCAGTTCTACTTCCGGACGACCGACGTGACGGGTTCGATCGAACTGCCGCAGGGCACGGAGATGGTGATGCCCGGGGACAACATTTCGATCACGGTGACGCTGATCCAGC
This sequence comes from Burkholderiales bacterium, assembly GCA_019635015.1. GTDB lineage: Bacteria > Pseudomonadota > Gammaproteobacteria > Burkholderiales > SG8-41. The sequence goes on from JAHCAG010000031.1 coordinate 16,479, forward strand.
CGATCGCGATGGAAGAGGGGCTGCGCTTCGCGATTCGCGAGGGTGGCCGCACCGTCGGCGCCGGCGTCGTCGCAAAGATTATCGAGTAATGAACATGGCCGCCCTGAAAAACCAGAAAATTCGCATCAGACTCAAGGCCTTCGACTACCGGCTGATTGATCAGTCGGCGCTCGAAATTGTGGATACTGCCAAGCGCACCGGGGCCGTGGTCAAGGGCCCGATCCCGTTGCCCACGCGCAAGCAGCGATTTGATCTGCTGCGTTCGCCGCACGTCAACAAGACGTCGCGCGAGCAGCTGGAAATTCGCAGCCACCTGCGGTTGATGGACATCATTGATCCAACCGACAAGACGGTTGATGCGCTGATGAAACTCGATCTGCCGGCAGGTGTGGACGTAGAAATCAAGCTGTAATGCGGTGCGGGCACCTTGGGTGCCTGGGTTTACGAATGGAAGTGCCGGCCAATTGCAGTCGGCGCCTTTTTAAAAAAGGTAATTAAAACATGAACTTAGGTCTAGTCGGCCGTAAAATCGGCATGACGCGGATATTTACCGATGATGGCGACACCATCCCGGTGACAGTCGTCGATGTATCGAACAACCGCGTCTCGCAAATCAAAACCCCTGAAACGGACGGTTATTCCGCCGTGCAGGTCGCTTTCGGCAAGCGCCGGGCATCGCGCGTGCGCAAGCCTGCTGCCGGCCATTTTGCCAAGGCAGGTGTCGAAGCCGGCCAGGTGCTGCGGGAGTTTCCCGTAGCCCCGGAAAAACTGGCCGAGATCAAGGTTGGCGCCCCCCTGGCAGCCACCTTGTTCGAGGTCGGGCAATACGTCGATGTCACCGGCGTATCGCAGGGCAAGGGTTTTGCCGGTGTCATCAAGCGCCACAATTTTTCCTCGAACCGCGCCAGCCACGGCAACTCGGTATCGCACAACAAACCGGGTTCGATCGGCATGGCGCAGGATCCGGGCCGGGTGTTTCCGGGCAAGAAGATGGCCGGTCACATGGGCGCGGTAAAACGCACTGAGCAATCGCTGGAGATCGTGCGCATCGACGCGGAACGCAATCTGCTGCTGATTCGCGGCGCGGTTCCCGGCTCCCGCGGTGGTGATGTCATGGTGCGGCCTGCAATTCGCGCCCGCCGTGCCGCATCGGTCAAACAGGGCGGCAAAGCCGCCGCTGCGAAGTAAGGGCGGGTGAGCATGGAACTCAACGTAATCAATGAGCAGGGCAAGCCGACCGCCAAGCTGGCGGCTTCGGATGCGGCGTTCGGTCGCGAATACAACGAGGCGCTGGTGCACCAGGTGGTCACGGCCTACCTCGCCAATGCGCGGCTGGCCAACCGGGCGCAGAAGGACCGCGGCGAAGTCAAACACTCGACCAAGAAGCCGTGGCGCCAGAAGGGCACCGGGCGTGCCCGCGCCGGCATGACTTCGAGCCCGCTGTGGCGCGGAGGCGGTCGCATTTTCCCGAACTCGCCCGACGAGAACTACTCGCACAAGCTGAACCGCAAGATGTACCGCGCCGGCATGCTGGCGATCCTGTCGCAGCTGGCCCGCGAGGAGCGTCTTGTCGTTGTCGAGAATTTCACGGTTGACGCGCCCAAGACCAAGCTGCTTGCGCAGAAGCTGCAAGGCATGGGTATGGACAGCGTGTTGATCATCACGGACAGCCTTGATGACAACCTGCGGTTGTCCTCGCGCAACCTGCCCAACGTCATGGTGGTCGAGGTTGGCCATGCCGACCCGGTGAGCCTGATCCGTCACGGCAAGGTTCTGATGACCAAGGGTGCTGTTGGCAAGATCGAGGAGCTGCTGGCATGAGCGCATTCAGTACTGAACGGCTGGCCCAGGTTCTGCTCGCCCCGGTGATTTCGGAGAAGAGCACGCACATTGGCGAGAAAAACAACCAGGTGGTCTTCCGGGTGGCGCGTGATGCGACCAAGCCCGAAATCAAGGCCGCGGTGCAGGAGATGTTCGGCAAGAAGGATGAAAAGCTCGACATCCTCAGCGTCCGCATCGTCAATGTGCGCGGCAAGGAAAAGCGCTTCGGCAAGTTCACCGGCCGCCGCAGTTCCTGGAAAAAAGCCTATGTGTCCGTCAAACCCGGACAGGAAATCACCTTTGCTGAAGGGGAGGTGAAGTAATGCTGATCAAAGTCAAACCGACTTCTCCGGGCCGTCGTGGCCTGGTCAAGGTCGTCACCCCGGGCCTGCACAAGGGCAAACCGGTAGCCAACCTCGTCGAGCGTCAGCCCAAGAAAGCCGGGCGCAATGCGCACGGCCGCATCACCATGCGGCACAAGGGTGGCGGCCACAAGCAGCATTACCGTACGGTGGATTTCAAGCGTGCGAAGGATGTCATTCCGGCGAAGGTCGAGCGTATCGAATACGATCCGAACCGCAGCGCCCATCTTGCACTGCTGTGTTATGCGGACGGCGAGCGCCGTTACGTGATTGCGACGCGTGGACTGGCAGCCGGCATGCAGGTTGTTTCCGGGCCCGAGGCCCCGATCAAGCCGGGCAATGCGCTGCCGCTGCGGAACATTCCCGTCGGCACCACCATCTGCTGCGTCGAAATGCTTCCCGGCAAGGGCGCGCAGATTGCACGCGCGGCCGGCACCTCGGTGCAGCTTCTGGCGCGCGAAGGCGAGTATGCGCAGCTGCGGCTGCGCTCAGGCGAAATCCGCAAGGTGCATGTCAACTGCCGTGCCACGGTTGGTGAAGTCGGCAACGAAGAGCATTCGCTGGAATCAATCGGCAAGGCCGGCCGGGTCCGCTGGCGCGGCATCCGCCCGACGGTGCGCGGTGTTGCGATGAACCCGATCGACCACCCGCACGGTGGCGGCGAAGGCCGGACGGCTGCTGCTCAGGCACCGGTCAGTCCCTGGGGCGTCATGTGCAAAGGCTACAAGACGCGGAAAAACAAGCGCACCAGCGGGATGATCATTCGTCGCCGCAATGCGAAAGCCACGGCGTAAGGGGTAGAGATGTCACGTTCCATTAAAAAAGGCCCGTTTGTGGATCATCACCTGATGCAGAAGGTGGAGACTGCGCGCGCCGGTTCAGACAAGCGCCCCATCAAGACCTGGTCGCGCCGTTCCACGATACTGCCGGATTTTGTCGGGCTGACGATTGCCGTGCATAACGGCAAGCAGCATGTCCCCGTGTATGTGACGGAGAACATGGTCGGCCACAAACTGGGCGAATTTGCCCATACCCGGGTTTTCAAGGGGCATTCCAAGGCCGGGGGGGCATCTTCCGGTGACAAGAAGGCTTCCCCGACTCCGGCGGCCAAGTAAGGTAAATCGACATGAATACGACAGCCAAACTCCAAGGTGTCAGGCTCTCCCCCCAGAAAGGGCGGCTTGTCGCGGATCTCATCCGCGGCAAAACTGTCGAGAGCGCGCTGAACATACTGAGCTTCTCGCCCAAGAAGGGCGCGGTGATCATCCGCAAGGTGCTCGAATCCGCAATAGCGAATGCCGAGCACAACGACGGCGCGGACATCGACGAGCTCAAGATCACGAGCATTTATGTGGAAAAGGGACCCGTCATGAAGCGCTTCTCGGCGCGAGCCAAGGGCCGGGGAGTACGCATTTTGAAGCCGACGTGCCACGTTTACGTCACTGTTGGCGACGGAAGGAAGTAAGCATGGGTCAGAAAATTCATCCGATTGGCTTTCGCCTCGCCTTCAACCGCAACTGGGCCTCGCGCTGGTATGCCAACAACAAGAACTTTGCCGGCATGCTGCTCGAAGACATCAAGGTGCGCGACTACCTGAAACAGCGGCTGACGCAGGCGGCAGTTTCGCGCGTGGTTATCGAGCGTCCCGCAAAAAACGCGCGTATTACCGTTTTCAGCGCCCGTCCCGGCATGGTGATCGGCAAGAAAGGCGAGGATATCGAGCGCCTGAAGGGCGATCTGCAGAAAATGCTGGGCGTGCCGGTGCACGTCAATATCGAAGAGGTGCGCAAGCCCGAACTTGATGCCCAGCTGATCGCCGATTCCATCGTCCAGCAACTGCAGAAACGCATCATGTTCCGCCGTGCGATGAAGCGTGCGATCACCAATGCCATGCGCCTCGGCGCGCAGGGCATCAAGATCATGAGTGCGGGACGTCTCAATGGTATCGAGATTGCGCGTACCGAGTGGTATCGCGAAGGCCGGGTGCCGCTTCACACGCTGCGGGCCGATATTGACTACGGGTTTTCGGAAGCCAAGACCAGCTATGGCGTCATTGGCGTCAAGGTCTGGGTGTTCAAGGGCGAAGTGATCGGCAAGCACGAACATCCGGGGCTGGCCCCGGCGGCACCTGCGGAGGAACCCGCACCGGCACCGGCC
>JAHCAG010000032.1 GCA_019635015.1 Burkholderiales bacterium
TGCTTTTCCCTACCTGCCGTTGATGGTTATGAAAAAATTAAAAACCCAACTGCCTCTTTAGTGGTGCCCATGGCGTGGATTGAACACGCGACCTCTCCCTTACCAAGGGAGTGCTCTGCCACTGAGCTACATGGGCGCGAAAAACACCGCGCTGATGCCATGCTCCCGTCGGGAAGCGGTTGCTGGAGCGGGTGAAGGGAATCGAACCCTCGTCGTAAGCTTGGAAGGCTTCTGCTCTACCATTGAGCTACACCCGCCCTGACTGCCGCACCACAATCTCGAGAATCCGCACACACCCCGCGTTACAACCAGCTTCATTCACTTCCAGGCGCCCGCAACAAAAAACAAAAACCTGGTGGAGGGGGAAGGATTCGAACCTTCGAAGGCTGAGCCAACAGATTTACAGTCTGCCCCCTTTGACCGCTCGGGAACCCCTCCGAACGAAACCGGTAATTATGGTTAGATCATGCAGTTATGTCAATGAAAGTACGCGAAAAAATACATCTGTCGAGCGGAGAAAATTCGCAGTTTCCCGGCCCGCTACCCGACAACCCCGCCAAGACCCTGAAACTACGGTTGAATTTGCCCTGCACGGCGAATTGGGGGCAAGCCGCAGGCGTCCGAACAGAAACTCGAGGGCCGAAATTGACGGGACAACGACCTGACCCCAGCCCGGGTCGGCAAACCAATGGCAGCGGATCACCAGGCAAAGTCTGTCAGAAAGCAGGGGATATCAAGCGCTGACCATCTTTTAAGTGAGCACACGCAAACAATAAAATTATTATAAATCAAATATTTGATTAATTCCCGCCAGACCCGCTGATACTACTGCCGCCACACACGAACAAGGTTTGCCCGGAAATATAGCCACTCTCGGGATGGAGAAAAAAGCTGACCGCACGCGCCACATCCTTGGGAGCCCCCACCCACTTGACGGGAATGCTGTCGATCACCGCCTGCCGCTTGGCGCTGCCGACCGGATGGCCGTTGTCAAACAGTTCAGTGGCCACCGGACCAGGCGCAACTGCATTGATCGTGATGCCATCTCCCGCCAACTCCAGGCAAAGCACCCTGGTCATGCCGACAAGTCCCGCCTTGCCCGCGGCATAGGCCAGACGCTGGGTTTTGCCCAGTATGGCGCGGGACGAAATGCTGACGATGCGCCCGAAGCCAGCTTCGCGCATGCCCGGCACCAGGGTCTGGATCAGGATCATGGCTGCCCGGACATTCAGGGCGTAGACATGATCCATGTCATCGACAGTGGCCTGCTCCAGCGATCCCGGCCGGTTGGCTCCGGCGTTGTTGACCAGATATCGCACGGGATACCGGGCGGCGACTTCGCGGGCAATTCCAGCGGCAGAAGCGGCGTCGGCAAGATCAACTTCGTGGAACAGTATCTTCGGGTGCCTGATGCGCGGGGGCCGGCGTTGCAGTGTCACCACGGTTCGCCCCTGATCCAGCAGGGACTGCGCGATCGCTTCGCCGATACCCGAACTTCCTCCTGTCACTACCGCTACGCCATCCATATGCTGCTCCTCCGGAATTTTGTGGTGTGCGCCCGATTATAGAAGCACATCGAATCGCGGCCGCCCGCATCACGATGTTATCCTCGACGGCCTCTCATGAATTCAACGGTTTCCACACTGCGGGCCCTGCTGAACCCGCGCAGCGTCGCCGTATACGGCGCTTCCAGCGACCCGGGGAAATTCGGCGGACGCGTCATGCGTTTCCTGCTGCAGCATGGCTACCGCGGACGTATTGTGCCGGTGCACCCGGACGCGGCAGAGATCCTCGGTGTTCCTGCGGTAGCACGGCTGGACGGCTCGGGAATACCGGTCGATGCCTGCCTGCTGGCTCTGCCCTCAGCCCATCTTGCCGCCGCGATCGAGGACTGCGGGCGCGCCGGCGCGCACGGTGCAGTGGTCATCACCGCCGACTTCGCCGAGACCGGTCCCGAAGGCGCTGCACGGCAGGAAGAACTGCTCGCCATCGCCCGCCACCACGGTCTGCGCCTGATCGGCCCCAACTGCCTCGGCTTCATCAATCCACAACTGAGACTGGCGCTGACTTCGTCAGTCGCGCTGGCGACCGAACCGATGCCGTGCGGCTCCATCGGCCTCGCCTGCCAGAGCGGTTCGCTGATGGCCTCGCTGATTTCCCACGCCCAGGACACCGGTGCCGGCCTCAGCATCGCCGCCAGCCTCGGCAACCAGGCCGACATCGAGCTCTGCGACCTGGTCGAATACTTCATCGAAGACGAGGCCACCCGCGCAATCTGCCTCTACATCGAGGGCCTGAAAGACGGCCGGCGTTTCCTCGAACTGGCACGCCGCGCCCGCGCCGCCGGCAAGCCCGTTCTTGCGGTCAAAGCCGGGCGCAGCGAGGCCGGACAGAAACTCGCCCAGTCCCACACCGCCAGCCTCGCCGGTTCCTACGCCGTGTGGGCGGCCGCCTGCCGCGACCACGCGGTGATCCTGCTCGACGATCCCGAGGCGCTGATTTACTGCGCCGATTTCCTCGTTCGTTGCGGCGTGCCGTCCTGCCCCACGGTTGCAGTGATTTCGCCCTCCGGCGGAACAGTTGCCGTCACAGGCGACCGTGTTGCTGCGGCAGGTCTCGCGCTGGCCGATCCCGGCGATGGCACAAAAAACGCCCTGCGCGCCCTGCTGCCGCCGGGACGGCTCGTCAACCCTCTCGACGTCGGCGGCCTGCCGCGGGCAAGCGGTCTCGACAGCGCGCTCACGGCCTACGAACTCCTCGCCCGGGATCCGGCCGTCGGCGCAATCCTGATAGCCGTCGCCACCACGCCGCAACTTGAGGACAAGGTGCGGCAGTGGGGCCAGGCGGCGCTCGCGCTCGAAAAGCCGACAGCCATCCTGCTGACGCCAGGCACACTGGTCGATGGCGCACGGCGCGCACTGAAGGAGATCGGTTGTCCTTACACCAACCGTCTCGACGACGCGCTGCGCGTCCTGCGCGCCGCCACCGACTACGGCGCCGCCCTGCGCGACTCAGCGCCACAGGCCGTCGCGGAAGGAAGTCTGGCCGCCCCCGCATGCAAACATGCAGCACGACTGCAGGCTGGCAGGCTCAACGAACCTGAAACCAAGGCGCTGCTGCGCGCCTGCGGCATCCGCACGACGGAGGACATCGTCGCCACAACGGTGGAAGATGCGCTCGCACAGGCAAGGCGCATCGGCTACCCGGTTGCGCTGAAGGGTGTCAGCCGGGAACTCGTACACAAAAGCGAAGCGGGCGCAGTCAGGCTCGACCTCGCGGACGACGGGGCATTATGCTCAGCCTGGCAGGCCATTGCTGCCGGCCTCGCGCAATACCGGCCCGGCGCCTTGCTCGACGGCTGCGTCGTGCAGCCAATGCTGAGAGGCGGCATCGAGCTTATTGTCGGCTGCCGCTGGGATGCGCAGTTCGGTGCCGTGATACTTGCAGGAAGCGGCGGCGTGCTGGTGGAAATCCTGGACGACGTGCAGATGGCCGTGGCTCCCGTATCAGTCGAGGGCGCAAAGCGCATGGTCATGCGACTGCGCATTGCGCCGGCACTGGCCGGCGCGCGAGGGCGAAAACCGGCCGACATCGGGGCACTGGCCGAAACCGTCGCACGTCTTGGCGAACTTGCCGCCGCGCTGGGCCCGCGGCTGTCGGAACTCGACATCAATCCCCTGCTGGTGCTGGAAGCAGGACGCGGTGTGATCGCACTCGACGGCCGCGCCACGCTGACCGACTGATCTCACGGAAGGAAAAACATGAATGCACCGTTAGTGACCTACGAATCCCGCGATGGCGTCGCCGTCATCACGCTGAACCGCCCCGAAAAGCGCAACGCCATCAACAACGAGGTTGCGCAGCAGCTGCGCGCGGCACTCGACCGGCTCAACGAAGGCAAAGACCGCGCCGGTGTGCTGACCCATGCCGGCGCGCATTTCACCGGAGGCGCCGACATCAAGGGGCCGCCGGAGGATTTCCCGGGCTGCGTGCCCAACGTCGGAATCATGATGCAGAAACCGCTGGTTGCTGCGGTCGGCGGCTGGGTGGTCGGCGGTGGCGTGGTCATCGTGCAGATGTGCGACCTCTGCGTGGCTGCAGAAGACGCCAGGTTCATGTTCCCCGAAGCCAAGGTTGGCTTCACCGGTGCTGCAATCGCCGGACTCGCCGCGCGCATTCCGCACAAGGTCGCCATGGAACTGATGCTGACCGGCAACGAAATCTCCGCGGAACGCATGTACCAGGTCGGCCTGGTCAACCGGCTGGTGACGCCCGGGCTGCAACTGGACGCCGCGATGGAATACGCGCGCCAGCTCGCCGACAACGCGCCGCTGGTGATCTCGGTGCTGCGCGACTATGTCGGGCGCGTGATCCCCAAGGGCCCTTCGGAGCTTGCCGCGCAGGGCCGCGCCACGATCCAGCGCATCCGCCAGAGCGCCGACGCGAAGGAAGGCATCGCCAGCTTCAAGGAAAAGCGCAAACCCCGATTTTCCGGAAAATAATCAATAAAAACAAATATTTAAATGAGTAGCGCGGCACTGCCAGCCGATCCCGCCGCCACACCCTCGGGCTGGCTGATCGTCAGCCTGATCGTGCTGGGCCTGATCATCGATCAGCACGTGGAGGTGTGGGGGCAGATCGCGGTCAACATCGTGACCTGGGCACTGCTGCTGTACTGGATCACGCGCTCGACACCTGCAAGCCGCTTCAGCCTCGTGGTTTGCGTGCTCTATGCCACTGCCGGCGAAATTTTCCTGTCGCTGGTGTGGGGACTCTACGATTACCGGCTCGGCAACATTCCTCTGTTCGTGCCGCCGGGCCACGCGCTGCTGTTCGCGCTGGGCGTGAAACTCGCCGCGCGTTTGCCCGGCTGGATCACCGTCGCGGTGCCCGCAGCGACGGCACCAGTGGTCATCGCACTGGCCTGGATCGGCAGTGACACCCTCGGACCGCCTCTGTTCGCCCTGCTGATCGCCTGCATGCTGCTGAGCCGCGCACGCAAACTTTATGCGGTGATGTTCATGCTGGCGCTGGCGATGGAAATCTACGGTACCGCGCTCGGCAACTGGAGCTGGAACCGCGAAGTGCCCTGGCTGGATCTCGCCACGCTCAATCCGCCGCTGGCGGCTGGCGCGTTTTACTGCGTGCTTGACCTGCTGGTGATGGGCACTGCAACACTGCTGAAACGCCGGAAGGCCGTAGCCGGTTAACGCGGTTTTGCCGGGCGCGCCTTCGGCTTGGCGCCGGCAGCCTTGCGATCACGACCTTGTGGCGCCGGCGGCAAGCCGGTGTGCTGCGTGCGGAACGACTGGTATTTGGCCGGCTTGCGCGCGCCCTCCGGCCGGAGCCCGGTGCCCGCGGGCTGGAACGACGGGACCAGCTGGCGTTTGCCGGAGCCGATCAGATCGGCGCGACCCATGCGCCGCAGTGCCTCCCGCAACACCGGCCAGTTTTCGGGATCGTGATAACGCAGGAACGCCTTGTGCAGCCGGCGCACCCTGAGCCCCTTCGGAATGATCACGTCCTCGCTGTCACGGGTGACCTTGCGCAGCGGATTCTTGCCCGAGTGGTACATCGCCGTCGCGGTGGCCATCGGCGACGGCAGGAAAGCCTGCACCTGATCGGCACGGAAACCGTTCTGCTTGAGCCACAACGCGAGCTCCAGCATGTCCTCGTCGGTGGTGCCGGGATGCGCGGCAATGAAGTACGGGATCAGGTACTGCTCCTTGCCCGCTTCCTTCGAATACTTGTCGAACAGTTCCTTGAACTTGTAATAGCTGCCGACACCCGGCTTCATCATCTTCGACAGCGGCCCCTCGCCAATCGCCTCCGGCGCGATTTTCAGGTAACCACCGACATGGTGCTGTGCCAGTTCCTTCACGTATTCCGGCGACTCCACCGCAAGGTCGTAACGCACGCCGGATCCGATCAGGACTTTCTTGACGCCGGGCAGCGCACGGGCGCGGCGGTACAGCTTGATCAGCGACGAATGGTCGGTATTGAGATTCGGGCAAACGCCCGGATAGACGCAGGACGGACGGCGGCATGAGCTTTCGATCTCCCTGCTCTTGCAGGCAAGGCGGTACATGTTTGCCGTCGGTCCGCCGAGATCGGAAATCACACCGGTGAAACCCGGCACGTGATCGCGGATATGTTCCACCTCGCGGATGATCGAATCCTCTGAGCGGTTCTGGATGATGCGGCCCTCGTGCTCGGTGATCGAGCAGAAAGTGCAGCCGCCGAAACAGCCGCGCTGGATGGTCACCGAGAAGCGGATCATTTCGTAGGCGGGAATCTTCGCCTTGCCGTAGGCCGGATGCGGCACGCGCGCATAAGGCAGCTCGTACAGCGCGTCCATTTCCTTCATCGTCAGCGGAATCGGCGGCGGATTGATCCAGACCTCTCTGTCGCCATGACGCTGGATCAATGCCCGCGCGTTGCCCGGATTGGATTCGACATGCAGGATGCGCGAGGCATGGGCATACAGGATCGGGTCGGCGGCAACCGCTTCGTACGAAGGCATGCGGATCACGCTGCGCGCGCGGTCCGCGTTTTTGACCTCGCGGATGAAACGCACCACCTGGGCCCGCTGCTGCGTTGCCGGCGCCTCCGCTTTCGAGGCTGAAGCCTCCATCGCATAGGGATCGACCGGCGGATTGAGCGGCCCCGGCGTGTCGATGGTCGTTGAATCGATTTCGATCCAGTCCGCCGGCGTCGCCTGGCGCAGGAAGGCAGTGCCGCGGATGTTAGTGATGTCCGCGGGGTTTTGCCGCGCTGCCAGCCGGTGCGCGATGTCGACGATCGCGCGCTCCGCATTGCCGTAGACCAGCAGGTCAGCCTTGGCATCCACCAGCACCGAGCGCCGCACCTTTTCCGACCAGTAGTCGAAATGCGCAATGCGCCTGAGGCTTGCCTCGATGCCGCCGATGACGATCGGAACCTCGGGAAAGGCTTCACGCGCACGCTGGCTGTAGACGATGACGGAACGGTCCGGGCGTTTGCCGCCTTCGGCGTTCGGCGTATAGGCATCATCGCTGCGCAAGCGGCGATCCGAGGTGTAGCGGTTGACCATCGAATCCATGTTGCCGGCGGTGACGCCGAAAAACAGCTTCGGCCGGCCCAGCGCGCGGAAGGCGTCCGCCGAATGCCAGTCCGGCTGGGCGATGATGCCGACACGGAAACCCTGGGCCTCAAGCAACCGGCCGACAATGGCCATGCCGAAGCTCGGGTGGTCAACATAGGCATCGCCGGTGACGAGAATGATGTCGCATTCCTCCCAACCGAGCTTGTCCATTTCCGCTTTCGACATCGGCAGGAACGGCGCCGTGCCGAAACGCGCCGCCCAGTACTTGCGGTGGCTGAAAATGTCCTTCGGGCTGGCGGTCAGGGCTTGCATGGGACGCATTATAAGTCGCCCCACCCTGCAGCCACGGTTATTCGCGGCTGCGGTCCGGCCGACCCAGCGTCCGTCCGGGCCGCCACAGTTTCGGCGAGGCACGCTCGTACTGCGGCGGCCAGGCCGTCTCGGCACCCAGCACCACCGCCGCATGCTGTGGCCAGCGCGGATTGAACAGCATCGCCCGCGCCAGCGAAACGAAATCCGCCTGACCATTGGCGATGATCGCCTCGGCCTGCTGCGGATCCGTGATCAGGCCGACCGCGCCGGTGACGATGCCCGTTTCCTTCCTGACCCGCTCCGCAAACGGCACCTGATAGCCGGGCCCCAGCGGAATCTTCGCATCAAGCACCACGCCGCCGCCGGACACCGTGACATAGGCACAGCCTTCGGCCTTCAGCGCGCGCGCATAGACGACCGCATCATCCGGCGAGAAACCGCCATCGACGAAATCGCTGCCAGAAATCTTCGCGCCGACAAAACGCTCTGCGGGAAACGCGTCCCGGATCGCGCGGAACACCTCCAGCGGGTAACGCATGCGGTTTTCCAGACTGCCGCCGTATTCGTCGCCGCGACGGTTAGACAGCGGCGACAGGAACTCCGACAGCAGGTAACCGTGGGTCGAATGCAGTTCGACAAAATCGAGGCCGATGCGCGCCGCGCGTTGCGCCGCCCGCACGAAGGACTGCGTCAGCGCAGCCATGTCGGAGCGGCTCATCTCGTGCGGTGCCGGCCAGCCCGCAGCCAGCGGCAGTGCCGAAGGCGCCAGCGTCTGCCAGGCCCCCTCTTCGCCCGTCAGCGGTCCATGTCCCTGCCACGGCCGGTGGCTGGAGGCCTTGCGTCCGGCATGCGCGAGCTGCACGCCCAGCACGACCGGAGAAATGCCGCGCAGGAAATCGGCGACGCGCTTCATCGCAATCTCGTTGGCATCCGAATACAGTCCCGGACAATGCGGCGTGATGCGCCCCTCCGGCGTGACGCCGGTGGCCTCCATCACCAGCATCGAGGCGCCCGAAATCGCCAGCGATCCGAGGTGCATGATGTGCCAGTCGGACATCGAACCGTCGACGGCGCTGTACTGGCACATCGGCGCCACGGTGATGCGGTTCGGCAGTTCAAGCACGCCGATCCGCAGCGGCGCAAACAGTTGCGATGTCATATCCCCGGTTCCCGTTGAGTGTCCGCTTCAGTTGCCGAAATAACCGATCACCCGCCACCACAGGTAGTGCAGCGGAATCAGCGCAAAAATGCTGATCAGTGCCAGCGGCACCGTCAGCCGCAGCGCGTCGCGCAGCCTGAGGCCCGCCATCTGCATGCCGACAACCACCGGCGGCGCCTGGTAGGGCAGCAACAGCGTGGAAAATCCGACCGCCATGGTCATCAATGCGGCCTGCAACGGCCAGCCGGTGGCCTGGGCAAAATCCCCGGCCAGCGGCGACATCAAGGCCGGCTGTGCTGGATTGGTGACGATCATCGAAGCCACGGTCGACAGCACGCTCAAGGTGATGAAATTCGCCGCGTCAGCGCCCTGCTCGAGCCGGATCACCGCCAGCAGCGCGTCGCCGATGGCCTTGCTGAGCCCGGTATCCAGCATCACCGCCCCCAGGCCAAGCACGCCGCCGATGTAGAAAAAAGTGCCGAACTTGATGCGTTCCTGGAAAATCGTCGCCGGCACCGCGCCGATTCTCGGCAGCATCGCCACCACCGCAGCGGCGAGCGCGACCCAGCCCGGTCGGATGCCGTGCAGGAAATCGGTGGCCCACAGGGCCAGCGACACCAGCACGATGGCCGCCAGACGTTTCTCGTTGCCGCTCATCGGCCGCAGCTCGGCCGCCGTCCCTGACACGCGGGTCTGCGCCGGAAACATCCAGCAGACGATGGCGACGATCAGCGCGCCCTTGACGATGCCCATCACCGGAAACTGGGCCCACAGGTATTCGGCGTAGATCAACTGCACACCGTAGAGCGTTTCCGCGGCACCTGCCAGCACCAGGTTCGGCGCGTTCGCCGGCAGGATCGCGGTGCCGCACTGGAAAGACGCCACGATCACCGCAAACAGCACGCCGGTGTGTCCGGGCGTGCCCGGTGCGAGGCCATGGCGCTCGGCGACCGCGGCGAGTATCGGCACCAGCAGCAGGATACGTCCGACGGTGGCCGGCATCAGGAAGGCCAGCACCACCGCGACCAGCACCGCGGCAGTCACCAGCTGCGGATAAGTCCAGACACGGGTGCCCAGCGCGGCACGCGCGACGCGCTCACCGAGCCCCGTCATCCGCACCGCTTCGGCAATCACCAGCCCACCGAGCACCAGCCACAGGGTGCCCGAAGTGAAGCCCGAAAAAATGACCTCGGGCTTCGCCACTTCGAGCAGCACCGCCAGCGCGAAAAAGATCAGTGCGGTCAGCGCCTCGGGCAGGATGCCGGTGGCCCACAGGCCCATCACCAGCACCAGCAGTCCGCCCGTGTGCATCACATTGACGGACACGCCGGCAGGCGGCGGCATGAAAAAAATCGCCGCGGCTGCGGCGACAATCGCCACCATCAGCAGCGATGCAGATTTCGAGTGACTCATCGCGCTCCGGCGCTCACGCCGGCATGCTCACAAGTACTTGTTTTTATTGATATTTTTGTTATTTCCTGAATTTCGCTGCCAGCGCCTCGCTGCCGCGCGCCAGCATCACCAGGTCCGAACCCACCGCGACAAACAGGTACCCCATGTCGAGGCAGCGCTGGCCGTCGGCTTCACCGACGAGTATGCCCGGCGCCTTGCCGGCCTTGGTAATGCGCTTCGCGGCATCCTCCATCACCTTCCATACTTCCGGATGCTGCCAGTTGCCGAGGTACCCCATGTCGGCGGCGAGATCGTTGGGTCCGATGAAAATGCCGTCAACGCCCTCGATCGCGGCGATCGCCTCGATTTCCTTCATCGCCGCCAGCGTTTCCACCTGCACCAGCACGCACAACTCGTCATGCACACGCTTGAAATAATCCTTCACGCGGCCGTAACGGTTGGCACGCGTGCAGCCGGAGACGCCGCGCACGCCCTGCGGCGGGTAACGCGTCGCGGCAACCGCGCGCCTGGCCTCTTCGGCGTTCTGCACGTACGGAATCAGCAGCGTGCGCGCGCCGACATCGAGAAAACGCTTGATCAGCACGGTATCGTTCCAGGCCGGACGCACGATGCCCTCGGTGTTGCCGGCGAGCATTGCATCGAGCTGGTTCTGCACGATCGGCAGTTCGTTGGGCGAATGTTCGCTGTCGAGCAGCACCCAGTCGAAACCGGCGTCGGCCAGCACCTCGGCGGAAATGGCGCTGCACAGGCTCGACCAGATGCCGATCTGCGGTTTTCCGGCCCTGATCGCCTGCTTGAACTTGTTGACGGGTAAATCCATGGTCACTCCAATCAATAACAATGTTTACGAAGCGGGAAAAATGATCCGCGCGAAGCCAGGACGAGGAGCACGCGAGGCTCCGACGAGACATTACCGAAAGGCAAGGCGAGGAGTAGCGCAGCGGGCGACAAAGTCATGGCGAGACCGGGCATTTTTCAGTGAACAACTTCGGGGTCGGGCGTCGGGTCGCCTCTGTGCAGCACGTCGAGATCGCAGCCCTTGTCGGCCTGGGTGATGTGCTGCACATAGATCGCACCATAACCGCGGGTGTAATGCGGTGCCGGCTGTTTCCACGCCGCCTTGCGTTTGGCCAATTCCCCGGCGCTGACCTTGAGTTCCAGTTTTCGGGCGGCGACATCCAACTCGATCAGATCGCCATCGCGCACCAGCGCCAGCGGCCCGCCGACATGCGCCTCGGGCGCGACGTGCAGCACGCAGGCGCCGTACGAGGTGCCGCTCATCCGTGCATCCGAAATGCGCACCATGTCTCGCACGCCCTTCTGCAGCAGTTTCTTCGGTATCGGCAGCTGCCCCCATTCCGGCATGCCGGGCCCGCCCTGCGGTCCCGCGTTCTGCAGCACCAGCACCGAGTTCGCGTCGACCACCAGATTCTCGTCATCGACACGCGCGTACATGTCGTCGTAGTTCTTGAACACCACCGCGGGGCCGGTGTGTTTGAGCAGATGCGGTTCGGCCGCCGTCGGTTTGATCACCGCACCATCGGGCGCGAGATTGCCGCGCAGCACCGCGAGGCCGCCGTTCGCCGACAGGGGATTGTCGCGGCGGCGGATCACGTCATCGTTGTAGATCTTCGCCCCGTCGAGGTTGTCTCCCAGCGTGCGGCCGTTGACGGTCAGGCAACCGAGGTTCAGCAGGTCCTTCAGCTCGGACAGCATCGCGCGCAGTCCGCCCGCGTAATAGAAATCCTCCATCAGGTACTTCTTTCCTGCAGGACGGATATTGGCCAGCACGGGGGTGCGCTGCGCCAGCTGGTCAAAACGGTCGAGCTTGAGGTCGACACCGGCACGCCCCGCCATCGCCACCAGGTGGATCAGGGCATTGGTCGAGCCCGACAGCGCATGGACCACGGTGATCGCATTGTCAAAAGCCTGCGCGGTCATGATTTCCGCGGGCTTGAGGTCCTCCCACACCATCTCGACAATGCGCCGGCCGCTGGCGGTGGCCATGCGCGGATGGTTGGCGTCCGGCGCCGGGATCGAAGCGGCGCCCGGCAGCGTCAGGCCCAGCGTCTCTGCCACCGAGGTCATCGTCGATGCCGTGCCCATGGTCATGCAGTGGCCGTAGGAGCGCGCGATGCCCGCCTCCACTTCATCCCATTCGTTTTCGGTGATGTTGCCGGCGCGCAGTTCCGCCCAGTACTTCCAGGAATCACTGCCCGAACCCAGCGGCTCGCCATGCCAGTTGCCGCGCAGCATCGGCCCGGCAGGCACATAGATGAAAGGCAGGCCCATCGAGGTTGCGCCCATGACCAGCGCCGGCGTGGTCTTGTCGCAGCCGCCCATCAGCACCGCGCCATCGACCGGGTAGCCGCGCAGCAGTTCCTCGGTTTCCATCGCCAGCATGTTGCGGTAGAGCATGGTCGAGGGCTTCTGGAAGGGCTCGGCCAGTGCGATCGCCGGCATCTCCAGCGGGAAGCCGCCGGCCTGCCACACACCGCGTTTCACCTCTTCGGCACGGGTGCGGAAATGCGCGTGGCAGGGATTGATGTCGCTCCAGGTGTTGATGATCGCGATCACCGGCTTGCCGGCGAAATCCTCGATCGCATAACCCATCTGCAGCGCGCGTGAGCGGTGGGTGAACGAGCGCAGGCCGCGGGTTCCGAACCAGCGGTGACTGCGCAACTCTTCGGGACGCTTTCTGGGGCGTGCCATCAATGCTCCTCCTGGGATCGGGTCCCGCCGTTGCCGGCATGGACAAGACGGAAATTCTGCCGTGTTTTTCTATTCTAACCGAGCCGTTACGGTGGCCATCGGGTAGACTTTTGGCTTCATCGCCAAGGAACGCCACATCATGGACGGAAACATCAAACCGGGCACCCTCGCCCACAACGTCAAACGCCTCTCCCACCTCGACCTTCCCGGTGCCGGCCAGGTTTATGTTGAAGGGAATTACTGCTACATCGGCCACATCCCCAACAAGCAGCAGCTCGGCACCACCATCCTCGATGTTGCCGATCCGAAAAACCCGAAGATACTGTCGCAGATCCAGGTTCCGGATCCGGACTCCCATGCGCACAAGGCGCGGGTGATCGGCGACCTGATGATCATCAACAGCGAACGCAACATGACCGCGATCGGCCGCAAGGCCGACGAGCTGCCCAAGCTGCGCACGCGGCTGACCGCGGAACTGGGCCGGGCGCCGACCCACGCCGAACTCGCGGCAAAACTGGGCGTCGGCGTCGCCGACATCCCGGCGGTGGAAGAAGCAGAACGCAAACCTTATGAGCGCGGCGGCTTCAGCCTCTACGACGTCTCCGACCGGACGAAGCCGAAACTGATCCACTTCCAGAAAACCTGGGGCCGCGGCGTGCACCGCTTCGACATGGACGCCGACTACGCCTACATCTCCACCGAGATGGAAGGCTTCATCGGCAACATCCTCGTCACCTACGACATCCGCAATCCCTCGAAACCCGAGGAAGTCTCGCGCTGGTGGATGCCCGGCCAGCATATTGCGGGCGGCGAGAAGCCGACCTGGCCCGGTCGCCAGCATCGCCTGCACCACACGCTGCGTTTCGGCAACGAGTTGTGGGCCGGCTGCTGGCATGCCGGCGTGCGCGTGATCGACGTCGCCGACATCCGCAATCCGAAAACCACCGGCGCCTACAACTACCACCCGCCCTACCCGGAACCCACCCATACCTTCATGCCGGTGCTGAAGCCGCTCGACGGCAAGCGCATCGCGGTCGCCATCGACGAGGAAGACCATGCCCACGACGCCGCCGAGATGGCGCGCCGCCGCGGCCGCCCGCACGGCTGCCTGTGGGTGTTCGACGTTTCCGACCTCTCGAACATCAAGCCACTCTCGCTGTTCGAAGTCAGCGAACTCGACAGCCCCTGGAGCCGCACCGCGCCGGGCCGCTTCGGTGCCCACCAGTTCCAGGAACACTGGAAAGGTGGCGACACGCTGCTCTACTGCGCCTGGTTTGCCGGTGGCCTGCGCATCGTCGATGTGGCCGATCCTTCCGCCCCGCAGGAAGTCGGCTGGTACATCCCGGAACCCTGCGGCGGCAAACCCTGCCCGCAGACCAATGACACCGAGGTCGACGACCGCGGACTGATCCATATCGTCGATCGTTACTGCGGCTACGACATACTGGAGTTCTCAAAACACCAATAACCCACCCGGAGGAGGTTCACATGGATAGGATGCTCAAGAACATCACCACTGCAGTCCTCGGTTTTTCGGCAATCGCGTTCACCACCGGCATCGCCGGCGCGCAGACACAGACCTATCCGACAAAACCGGTGCGCATGATCATCGCGCTGGCACCCGGCGGCGGCGTCGACACCACCGGACGTTATCTGGCCCAGAAAATGAGCGAGGCCTGGGGGCAAAACGTGATTACCGACAACCGGCCCGGTGCCGGCGGCTCGATCGCCTCGGAACTCGTGGCCAGGGCGGCACCCGACGGTTACACCATGCTGATGAACTCCTCGGGCATCACCATCACGCCCAGCATCATGAAACTCGGTTATGACCCGCACAAAGACCTGCTGCCGGTGAGCCTCGCAGTGGTTTCACCGGGCGTGCTGGTGGTCCACCCCTCGCTTCCGGCCAAAAACATCCGGGAACTGATCGCCCTGGGAAAATCCAAACCCGGAGACCTGCTGTTTTCCTCGTCCGGTCAGGGCTCGGGCCAGCATCTGGCGATGGAAATGTTCGCGCAGATGGCGGGTCTCAAGCTCACCCACGTGCCGTACAAGGGCACTGCGCCCAGCATCACCGACGTCGTCGGCGGCCGCATTGCGATGACCATCGCCAGCGTGATCTCGACGCGCCCCTTCTTCACCACCGGCAAGCTGCGCGCGCTGGCCGTGGTCGGCCCGAAGCGCACACCGGCGCTGCCGGATTATCCGACCATCGCCGAATCCGGCGTGCCGGGTTTCGGCTACAACAACTGGTACGCGGTATTCATGCCCGGCGCCACGCCGCGGCCGATTGCGAACCGTGTGCAGCAGGAAATCACCAAGGCGGTGACCACGCCAGAGGCGCAAAAGCTGCTGGTCGGCCAGGGCCTCGATCCCGTCGGCAGCACGGTCGATGAATTCGGCAGGATGTACAGCGAAGAAATCGGGCGCTGGGCCAAGGTCGTCAAGTCCGTCGGCATGCAGGTGCAGTGATTTCCGGAATCCATAAAATCGAATCAACAGGATATACAGGATAAAACCGCGCCCTGTGAACCTGCTCATCCTGTATATCCTGTCCATCCTGTAAATTGAAGTTTTACCATCTTCCATTCCGCAAACGATGACCAACGCCAGCACCGAATTCCGCGTCATGACCTCCGGCGCCTTCACCGCCGCCTACAAATCGCTGATTCCGCAGATTGAAAGCCTCACCGCCAAGACCGTGGTCACCGTCACCACCTCCATCGGCACCGGCGACATTTCGATCCCCAATCGCCTGAAACGCGGCGAGGTGGCGGACATCGTCATCGTCGCCGACGGCGTGCTGCGCCAGTTCATCGCCGACGGGCTGGTGCTGGCCGAGGGGGCAACGGTCATAGCCCGCTCGCTGATGGGCTTCGCGGTACGCGCGGACGCACCCGATCCGCAGATCCGCAGCGCCGATGACCTGAAGCGCGTGCTGCTGGCCGCGAAAGGCATCGGCTACTCGGCCAGCGAAAGCGGCAAGTACTACACCACCGAAATCGTGCAGCGCTTGGGTATCGCCGAACAGGTGCTGCCGAAAAGCCGGCTGGTCGGCGGCGGCGAACGCGTAGGCACGGTAATCGCCCGCGGCGAACTCGATTTCGGATTCCAGCAGATCAGCGAGCTGCTGCCGGTGCCGGGTATCGCCCACATCACGCCGCTGCCGCCGGAACTGCAGAAAGCCTCCCTGTTCACCGCGGGCATCGGCGCCAACTCGCCGGACCGGGACGCCGCACGCAAGGTCATCGCGTTTCTGGCGTCGGCAGAAGCGCGCCAGGCCATTTCGGACAGCGGACTGGAGCCGGTCGCGGGCTGACAACGGCACCACGCGGAAAGCACAAAAAACAAAGGCAGCCGAAGCTGCCTTTGTTTTTTTACGGCACCGCGTTCACAGGCCGTTGCCGATCAGACCGCCGAGAATGGCACCGATCACGGTCGTGATGCCGCGGGTCTCATGGTCACCAACCTGGCTGCCGATCACGCCGCCGATCACCGCTCCGGCCACTGCGCCCGCCGGATTGGAATCATTGTCGTAATGGGCTGCGCGCTGACCGTAGCATGCGGGCGCCGGGGCATGGACATAAGCCGGCCGGACCGGACGCTGGTGATAAACCGGCGCGGGACGATGCACGACCACGCGCCGCTCAACCACGGTCGGACGCTGCACGATCACCGGCTGCCTGACGACAACCTGCGGCCGGTGCTGGTAAACCGGACGCTGCACGACGACATGCTGCGGCTGCGCATGGCGGGTGACGGTCACACGTTCCCCGCGACGGGAATCGCGATGATCCCCGGCGGAAGCCGGCACCGCGGCAGCCAGCGCCGCCACTGCGAGCGCCAGCGTTGAAACGGCAATCATGGGTTTTTTCGCGTTCATGGCACACCTCCTTGTTGTGGATGCCTGCAGCCATTAACGCACCGGCATCCAGCGCTGTAAACGAAGGATGTGCAACAGTCTGTTGCGCCTGTAACAGGACGTAACAGCGTCCGCCGCCGCAGCGGCGGACCTTCAGGAAATGCCGGTTTCCGTGAAAATCTTCTTCGCCTCGGGCGAAGCCAGCCGTTTTGCGAGTTCGATTGCTGCCGCAGGCGCACCTGCGGTCGCCGCCGCGTCGTAACTGGTCATGTTCTGGATTTCGTCCGGCAGCGGCGCGGCAAGCTTGACCCTGCAGCCCTTGTCGATCATCACCATCAGCTCCGAAATCTGCGCCAGGCCCATGGACTGCGGATGGTCCGCCACACGCAGCATGATCTCCGAACCGGTTTTGGTGACGACAATGCGGTCACCCAGCGCCGCAGTCAGGCCCAGGCGATTAAACAGCTTCTCGGTATAGATGCCGCTGGAGGCCTCGTTGCGCACCACATGGCTCGCCGCCAGCAGCAGTTTCGTGAACGAAGCGGTGTCGGTGATCGCGGGCACCGGCGCATCGGCATGGATGACCACGCCCATGCGCGAACGCCCCAGGAAACCGCGGCTTGATGTATCTATCCGGTTCTGCGCGGCAAACTCGTCAAGCGCCGCCGGGGTCGCCACCACCACGTCAGCCGACTCTCCGGCGCCTATCCGCCGGCGCACTTCGGGCACCGGCGTGAACTCGATGCTGACCTTGTTGCCGGTTTCTTGCTCGAAGGCGGCGGCAACGCGGGCAACGCCGCGCTTGACTGCGCCGGCACTGAGGATTTTCAGGTTGGTCATGGAGGTTTTCCGGTCAAGGTCAGTCGATGCCCGTCGCCGCCATCGCGGCACGGGATGCAGGTGTTTTGAGATACTCGGTGAAAGCCGCGGCTGCGGCATTGGCACTGGCGGCAGTGACCGCCGCATCGTACGCGGTCACGCTCTGCAGGGCTTCGGGCAGCGCGCCGGCAAGTTCGATGGCAACGCCCTTGTCGATCAGCTCGCGGATTTCCGGCAACTGGCCGGCACCGAGCAGCTTCTGCGGCGAAGACGCCACCTGCTCCATGACTTTCACCGCGTCCGGCTGGCGCTGCACCTTGTCCGCGGCAAAACCGAGATCACCTACCAGCTTGGCCACGTAGTTGCCGCTGTTCGCGACATTGGCGACGACCGCATCGGCCGCAGCAATGACCCCCTTGAAGGATTCCACGGTGGACAGATCGGGTGCCTCAGCGCCCTTGCGCATCGCCAGGCCCATGCGCGAGCGGCCCAGGGTGGTGCGCGTCGTATCGGCGACCCGGCCGGCGGCGGCGAATTCGTCCATGGTCGCCGCCGGCACCACTGCGACATCCACCGCCTCGCCAGCCAGCACCCGCTCGCGCACCGAAGGCGCGCCGGTGAACTCGACGGCGACCTGATGACCGCTGTGCTTCGCGAACTGTTCGGCTATCCGCGTGATTCCGCGCTTGACCGGGCCGGCGCCCAGCACTTTGAGTGTTGCCATGTTTTTCCCGTTGTCTGCTTGTTATTGCTTTTGGTGATCAAGTGATTGAGTGGTCAAGGTGTTCAATCACTTGATCACCCAATCACTCAATCACGCCCTGAGAATCAATCAGCCCGCGCGCCCGACTCCCTGATCACCTTCGCCCATTTCGGAATCTCGGCCTTGATGTGCGCAGCAAATTTCTCCGCCGTGCCGCCTTCGATGATCGCCCCCTGGCTTTCGAGGAATTTCGCCACCTGCAGGTCCTTGAGCACGGCATTGACCTCGGTGTTGAGTTTCGCCTGCACCGCGCGCGGCGTGCCGGCGACAGCCACCAGGCCATGCCAGGTCGAAGCCTCGAATCCGGGGACGCCGGATTCGGCGATGGTCGGGATGTTCGGCATGGTGTCCATGCGTTTCAGCGTGGTAACGCCCAGCGGCCGCAGGCGGTTGGCGTCGAGATGCGCCTTCACCGACAATGCGGTTGCAAAAATCATCTGGCTGCGCCCGGCCAGCACGTCGGTGATCGCCGGCGCAGCGCCCTTGAAGGGGATATGCACCATGTCAGTCCTGGTCATGCTCTTGAACAGCTCGCCGGCCAGATGCGCAGCGGCGCCGCTGCCCGAGGACGCATAGTTGAGCTTGCCCGGGTTGGCCTTCAGGTGATCGACCAGTTCCTTCACCGATTTCGCCGGCAGCGCGGGGTGCACGACGAGAATGTTCGGCTGCGAAGCCACCCACACCACCGGCACCAGATCCTTCGCCGGGTTGAACGTCATCTTCTTGTAGAGGGAGGCATTCGCGGCAAGCACACTGTTGTTGGCGATCATGATCGTGTAACCGTCGGCCGGACTGGTGGCGACGATCTCGCCGGCAACATTGCCGCCGGCGCCGGGCCGGTTGTCGAAGACGAAAGGCTGGCCCATGCGCTCCGACATCTTGGCGCCGATCAGCCGCGACAGGATGTCGCTGGGGCCGCCCGGCGAGAACGCGATCACCATGCGCACGGTCTTGTTCGGATAGTCCGCTGCATGAACGCCCGCAACCGGCAACATGGCGGCCGCAAGTGCAGCCGCCTTCAACAATGTCCTCATCCTTTTTCTCCTCGCTGTTCTTTGATGCGGCCGCGACGCAACCGGCCCGCAAGCTTAACAACAGCACCCCGCACTGACAATGCGGCCGGCGCGAAGCGCGGCCGGATGGTGGTCACGCTATGGAGACCGGCGGGGCAGTGCTATCCTATGCCCCATGCTGGCGCAACGCGCCGGAGCATCCGCCGGACCGCAGGGTTCCGGGACATTTTTCCAGCGAGGAATCCACTCATGAGCAAGACGCAACGCATCAAGGGCGTGCTGTCCCCCGTGGTCACGCCCTTCGACAAGGACCTGAATCCCGACACCCACCGCTTCATCGCCCACTGCAAGTGGCTGATATCGCAGGGCTCCGGACTGGCCGCCTTCGGCACCAACAGCGAGGCCAATTCACTGTCTGTCAACGAACGCCTCGCACTGCTCGAGGCCATACTCGCCGCCGGCATCGACCCCCGACGCATGATGCCGGGCACCGGCTGCTGCTCGCTGTCGGATTCGGTCAAACTCACCGAACACGCGGTGAAAGCCGGCTGCGCCGGCGTGCTGATGCTGCCGCCCTTCTACTACAAGGGTGTCAGCGACGAAGGCCTCTACCGCAATTTCTCCGAAATCATCCAGCGTGTCGGCGACAGCCGCCTGCGGATTTACCTGTATCACATCCCGCCGGTCGCGGTGGTCGGCATCACGCCGAAGCTGGTCGAGCGCCTGCTGAAGCAGTATCCGGAAACCATCGCCGGCATGAAGGACAGCTCGGGCGACTGGAACAACACCAAGACCTTCCTCGACAACTTTGCCAAGCAGGGTTTCGACGTCTTCGCCGGCAGCGAATCCTTCCTCCTGGCCAACATGAGGAACGGCGGCGCCGGCTGCATCTCGGCCACCGCCAACGTCAACCCGGGCCCGATCGACAAGCTCTACCGCGAATGGAAAAACGCCGATGCCGACGCGCAGCAGAAAGCACTCGACGTCGTGCGCGGCACCTTC
>JAHCAG010000033.1 GCA_019635015.1 Burkholderiales bacterium
CAGCGCGCCGCCATCGAGGCCCTGTGCCGCGACCAGAAAAAACTCGAGGCGACACCGGTCAACGAGTTTGTGGACCTGATGGTCATATGATCATAACTAATTGTTTTTATTGATAATTTAATTAATTTCTGATTAATCAACGGAGAAGCCATGGTCGCGATTGCCAAGGAAGTCGGAAAGCAGCGGTACCGGGAGAGTTACGGGCGTTACTTCGAGGATTTCGAAGTGGGCGACGTTTATGAGCATCGTCCCGGAAGAACGCTGACCGAAACGGACAATATCTGGTTTTCGTTGCTGACCAACAACCAGCATCCGCTGCATTCCGATTCCGAATACGGCAAAAAGTCGGAATTCGGACAATGCCTGATGGACAGCTGCATCACCCTGTCAGTGGTCACCGGCCTTTCCGTCGCCGATGTCAGCGCCAAGGCGATCGCGAATCTTGGATGGAACAACGTCAAGCTGCTGGCGCCGGTGTTCGCCGGCGACACGATCTACGCCGAATCGGAAGTGCTGGAGAAACGCGCATCCAAATCCAGGCCGACTCAGGGAATCGTGACCGTGCGCAGCACGGGCAAAAAAGGCGATGGCACGGTCTGCATCACCTTTGAGCGTACGTTGCTGATCCCGATGCGCGGCCATGCCCTGGATGACAGGATCGACTACTGAGCCATGACGCCCGTGCAGGACAAGTCAACCGCGCTGGAGTCCATGGCGCGTTACGTGGTGTCGGAGCGGCAATCCGTTCTGCGCCCGGAAGTCCTGCATCATGCGCGGCGGGCTGTCATTGACTGGTATGCCTCGCTGTTTGCAGGCTGCGGAATGGAACCCGTCGTGGCGATGGAGCGTGCGCTGGAGGACGAGATTGGTACCGGCAAGTCGAGGCTGTGGTCCGGCCGCCAGGCAACCATCCGCGCGGCGGCGTTCCTGAACGGCCTGGGGTCGCATGCGGCGGAAGTCGACGATGTGTTCCGCGAGGGCATTTATCACCCGGGAAGCCCGACGATCGCGGCAGCGCTGGCACTGGGGCAGGCCAACAACATGGACGGCCTGTCGTTCGTGCGCGCGGTGGTGGCCGGATACGAAATATCGACCCGGATCAGCGCCCTGATTCTCCGGCATCACTACCAGTGGTGGCATACCACCGGCACGGTCGGATGCATTGGTGCCGCAGCTTCGGCTGCGGCGGCTCTCCGGCTGGATGAGCGGCAAACCGTGCATGCGATGGCAACGGCGGTAACCTTTGCATCGGGCCTGCAGCAGGCCTTCCGTTCAGATTCGATGACCAAACCGATGCATGCCGGCCATGCCGCCGAAGTCGGGGTCACCTGCGCGCTGGGTGCGCTGCACGGATTGACGGGGGCGGCGGACATGCTCGATGGTGATGAAGGATTCGGCGCCGCCATGGCGGGTTCGCCGGACTGGAGCCTGGCGCTGCAGGGCCTGGGCAGCGAATACAACATCACCCGGATGACGCAGAAGAATCATTGTTGCTGCGGCCAGACTTTCGCGGCCATCGACGCGGCCCTGGCGCTGCGCGAGCAGCACCGGTTTTCCCCGGCAGACATCCGCGGGGTCAGCATTCATACCTACCAGACTGCGCTGGATGTGACCGGGAACTACCGGTCGGATACCCCGGCGGAAGCGCGCTTCAGCCTGCCGTATGTCGTTGCCCATGCGCTGGTGCACGGCAGCGTCCGGCTGGCGGCCTTTGAGGGATCGGCGCTGGCGGATCCGGCGGTGAAGCGCATCATCGGCGACACCCGGATGCATGCGAGCGAGGAATTCAATGCCGTGTTTCCGGGAAAGCGCTGCGCCAGCATTGACATCACGCTGGGCGACGGGCGCCTGATTTCGCATGTCCAGACGACGCGGAAAGGCGACCCCGATTGCCCCTTGAGCGACCAGGAGCTTGAAGGCAAGTTTTTCGAGCTGGCCATCCCGGTGATCGGCAGGGCGCGTGCTGAAACATTGCTGAAAAAACTGTGGTTGCTGGATGAGCAGGGCGATATCGGTCAATTGTCCGCATGAGTTTTCATGAAGAACAGATTGGATATTTTTGGTGATTGAAGATTAAACATGGCAAGCAACCTCCGGAATGAATTCAAGAGCGGCCAGCACCGCTACGCCGCCTTGGCGCAATCCCTGCTGCATGACATCGGCAGTGGCCGTTACCCCGTCGGCAGCATGCTGCCGACGGAAATCGAACTGGTCCAGCAGTACGGCTTGAGCCGGCATACCGTTCGCGAGGCCATCAGGCAGTTGCAGCAGGTCGGTCTGGTGTCGCGGAAAAAAGGCGTGGGCACGCTGGTCAAGGCCGGGAACATCGAGGCCCGCTACACCCAGTCCTGCGCCTCGATCGAGGATCTTTTCCAGTACGCGAAGGAGGTCCGCCTGACCCTGGGGGAGGCCGAGGAGGTGGTTGCCGATGACAAGCTGGCCAAAATCCTGGGCTGCAACAAGGGGCAGCGCTGGCTCAAGTATGTGGGCTTGCGCAAGGCGCGAAACCACGAGGAGCCGGTCTGCTACACGGAGGTGTTTGTCCGTTACGAATATGCGTCGATCCGGGACAAGATCCGGAAATCGCCCGGTCCGATCTATGCGCTGATCGAGAAGGAATGCTCGGAAAAGGTCCACGAGGTCAATCAGCAGATCAGCGCCATTGCGATTCCCGGTGACATTGCGAAGCAGCTCGGTGCGCGCAAGGGCGCGCCCGGCCTGTTCGTGGCCCGGCATTACATGGCGGCGGATGACCGCCTGATCGAGGTGGCGCTGAGCATTTATCCGGCGGACCGCTTCACGTATTCCACGCGGCTTCGGCTTGACACATCAATGGAGTGAAGGATGACACTGGGTTGCGGAAGCGGATATCAATGGTTGCCGGCCAACGAGGCCATCGCGAGCCGTCGCGCGGTTCGCGGCTATCTGGACAGGGATGTGCCACTGGACATGGTGAAGACGGCGCTCGCGCTGGCCAGCCGTGCGCCGTCCGGCAGCAACATCCAGCCCTGGAAGGTGCGCGTGCTTGCCGGTGACGCGAAAAAGGGTTTGTCCGCCGCGATCCTCGATTCGCTGGCCGCGGGCGTACAGGAAAAACCGAAGGCGGACTGGAATTATTACCCGGTGAACTGGCGGGAGCCCTACATCGGCCGCAGAAGGAAGCTGGGCTGGGGGCTGTATGGCCTGCTGGGGATCGGCAAGGGCGACACCGAAAAGGCGGAGGCGTTCAGGCTGAAAAATTACGAATTCTTTGGTGCGCCGGTCGGGATGATTTTCACGCTGGACCGTGACATGGAGATCGGCAGTTTCCTGGATCTCGGAATTTTTCTCGGACAGCTTGTCGTGGCGGTCCGCGGCCTCGGCCTTGATTCGTGTCTGCAGCAGTCTTTTGCCGATGTGCATGAGGTTTTGTACCGGGAACTCGAAATCCCGGCGACGGAACGGATCATCTGCGGCATGGCGCTCGGTTATGCGGATGATTCATTGCCGCAAAACAGGCTGGTGACGGAACGGGTTGCGGTCGAGGAGTTTGCTTCGTTTTCCGGTTTTGCGGCCGGCTAGCGCAGGAACGGGCGGGGAGGGCATGTGAGCAAGGGCTTGATCAGGCAGTCGCAGACATCCGCCGCGCTGGAACGCCGGCTTGGCGCAATCATCGCGGCCTATGACGCGCAGGGCAATCACCGGACCGGCACCGAGGTCGACAAGGCATCGGCCCGGTGGCTGGCTGCGGAAATGCGGAAGTCAGGTGTTCGGCCGCAGCTCGAGTCCTATGAACTTAAGCGGCTGGATCCGGGGGAGTGTTACCTGCTGGTTGATGGCCGCCGCATTGAGGGAGTGCCGCTTTTTGACGGGGGACTGACGCCCCGTTCCGGAGTCAGCGGTGTGCTGGGTGAAGCGGGCAGTCGCGCGGAGGTTGTCCTCGCTTCAGCGGGCACGACACTGGCGGCCACGTCATCGGCGGGTTCCAAGATGGCCTCGCTCGGCGAATTGAGGGCCAGTGGCGTCAAGGGGATCGTGCTGCTGACGGAGGGGCGCCGGCCCGGATTGTCTCTGCTCAATGCCACGCGGTTCAGCGATCCGTCCGGGCCGCCGGTCCTGCAGGTTTCGAGTTCCGAGCGTGAATGGCTGTCGGAGAGGGCGCGCGCGAAGCTGCCCGTGACGCTGGTTGTCCGCGCGACAAGAACGGCCGCGCAATCCTGCAACATCATCGGAAAAATACCGGGGCGCGACAGGAGTTTGCGGCCCCTGGTCATTTCGACGCCACGCACCGGCTGGTGGCAATCCACGGGTGAGCGGGGCGGCGGCCTTGCCTGCTGGCTGGAAACCCTGCGCATGCTCGCCGCGAAAAAGCCGAAGCGCGACTGCCTGTTTGTTTCGTTCAGCGGGCATGAGCTGGGTTTTCTCGGCATACGCGCATTCATCAAGCGCCATCCCGGGGCGCTCGGCAAGGTGCATGCATGGATCCACTTCGGCGCCAATCTCGGGGCGCCGCGCGAGACGTTCAGGATCCAGTGCCTGGATCCGCAGCTGGAGGCGGAGGTGCTTGCAGCCCTGGAGGACGAAGGTGCGCTGGTGGATCCGCTGAGCGGAAACAACGGTCCGCCGCGTGGGGAGGTATCCATGCTCAGGAATCATGGCGTGCGTTATCTGGCGCCGATCTGTTCCAGCGAGGCCTTCCACCATTCTTCCGATCGATGGCCCGAGGCTGTTGATTTGTGTGCGTTGTCCAAATGTGCGTCCGCATTTTCCCGTGTGGCTTTCAAGATCGCCAACCGAGGCGGCTAATTTACCTGGAGGAAGTGAAATGAATATTGATTGCTTTGCACGATGTGCCCCGAAGTATGTTTCTGTTGTGCTTCTGGCGATCGCCTGCTGCGCGAATTCCTTCGCGGCCAGCAAGTCTGATTATCCGAATCGTCCGCTGCGGTTTGTCATTGTCTCCGGCACCGGTGCCACAAACATGCTGGCAAGACTCATAGGTGCGCAGATCACGGAGAATCTTGGCCAGCAGGTTGTTGTGGATCCGCGTCCGGGCGGCTCCGGCATTGTGGCGGCTGATATCGTCTCCCGTGCCACGCCGGACGGGTATACGCTGCTTCTGACTTTTCATTCACACACCATAAATGCCGCCCAGAACCCGAAACTGCCTTACGATCCCATCAAGAGTTTCACCCCGATAACGCAACTGACTTCGTCGGGCTCCCTGCTTACGGTAAATTCGTCTTCGCCTCCCAAGTCGCTTGCCGAATTCATCACCTGGACCAAAAATTACAAGGGCAACATCAGCGCTGGAACGCCCGGGCTGGGAAGCGGCGGATATCTGGCGGCGGAGATGTACGCCGAAATGACCGGGGTGAAGGCATTGTCGATCAACCACACCGGTTCCGGTCCGGCTCTCCTGGGGACTGTTGCCAGGCAATATCAATATTCCTTTACGAGCATCATGGCTGCAATGCCGTTCGTGAGAAGCGGGCAGTTGCGGGCGATTGCAGTCACCACCACAAAAAGATCCCAGGCATTGCCCGAGATCCCGGCAATGGCCGAGGCGTTGCCGGGTTATGAGGTCGCGGGGTGGTGGGGGATAATGGGGCCGGCGGGCATGCCTGCTCCGATCGTGGATCGTATTCAGGCGGAAATACTGAAAGCGCTCAAATCCCCCCGGATAACCAAGAGCATTGAAGACGACGGCGCAGAGGTGGTGGGAAGTTCGCCGGCACAGTTTGCCCTGTTCCTGAAAAATGATATTGCGAAATGGCCGAAATACCTGAAGGCCGCAGGCATGTAACCACCGGGCTGTCTGGGATCGTTGATGCCGGTGGATGACTCGATCGCATGAGGCTTGCGTGTTTCGGGGAGGCGTGTGTGATTCCAGGTGTTACGCTGAGGCCGCCGAATCCGGGATTTCCATGACTCGCGATCAGCAGATCACCGAATTGCGCAAGCTGGTGTCCCGGCGGATATCAGGCCTGCTGTTCTGGCTGTGCCTGGCCGCGGCAGTGTGCGGCCTGTTGCTGGCCTGGCGCGTGCAGGGACAGGGCTGGTTCATGGGGGCTGTTGTTCTCGGGATCATTGCCGCCGTGCTGCGCCGGGTATCCGTGCATCAGCACGATGCACTGGCTGCGCTGGACTCCGCGCGCAGCGAGCCCGCCAGCGTGGAGATCGACATCGAGGACACCTCGGAGAGCCGGCGGTATTACGCGCGTGTGCGCATGGCCTCCGGCGCGGTCTGGCGCATGGAGTTCGTGCCGCTGTGCTGGAAACCGCAGGCCGGCACTTTCGCGGCGGAGGCCCGGTTTGCGCCGGCGGTCGAATGGCCGGCGCTGTTGCTGCTTGAAGAGGGCATTTTTCACCCGGTTTACCGGCCGCAGGTTTCCTGAGCCGCGTCCCGGTCGGCAGACGTGATGAACGACCTCCTGCTGCAACTGGCCTCGCTGTGCGTGCTGCTCGCCGCCGCTGAAACCCTGCACGGCATTTTCCGCGCGGCGGTGCTGGTGCCGCGCATCGGCAAGAAGCCGGCGCTGAAGGTGGCCATCGTCAGCGGTTCGCTGCTGGCCTTTGCGCTCTGCTGGTGGCGGGTGCCGGCGATGGGTGTCACCGCAACGGGGCCGCTGCTCGGCATCGGCGTCGTGCTGGCGCTGTTCATGGCGGCTTTCGACGTGCTTCTCGGCCGCTGGCTGCTGAAGCGGCCCTGGTCGCGGGCCTTCGAGGATTTCAATCCGGCGGGCGGCAATTACCTGTTGTTCGGGATTCTGCTGCTGGTATTTTTTCCCTGGATTGCCGTACAGTTGCACGCTGCATGATCTCCGTGACTCCGCACGCGCCGCAATGACCCGCAGAAAAAAATCCAGGCCATACATCCAGTATCACAAGGACGGATCGGTCTGGGCGCGGGGCCAGGTGATTGACGGGGTGCCCGCCGGTCACTGGGAGTGGTTCCGCAGGGATGGCACGCGGATGCGTTCCGGTCATTTCGAGGATGGAGTGCCGGTCGGAACGTGGACGACCTATGACCAGTCCGGAAGGCTGTACAAGGTTACGGAGAAAGCAGCCGGCGGCGGCCGCTCCTGACTGCACTCATGCCGAAATATCCATCCACCTCCGCGGCATGGGCCTTGTTCGTCTGCGGCCTGTTTGCGCTGCTGCTGTCGCTGTGGCTGCAGTTGCCGATGTGGCAGGCGGTGTTCGGTTTCCGTCCGGTTGCGCCGGGCGGGGGCGAGTACATGGTCGCGCTGTTCTTCGCTTTGCCCTGCCTGCTGCTGTCGGCCCTGCTGCTGGGCGTTGCCACGGCGCGGTCGGCCTGGCGTTCGAAGGCTGCGGCGATTGCGCTGATTCTGGCTTTCGGCGTTCTGCTGGGCTGGCTGGCGCTGTTTCTGCGCAGCCTGTTTGTCTGAGCCTTGCGGGTGTTTTTGTGGCCAGTCCCTTGAATATGCTAAATTAGACTATAAGTAATTACTGATATTAAGGGCAAGCCGGCTTCCAGGAAAGGTTTGACGGCGCCCGGAACTCAATAATTTCATATATTAATCAATGAGGTAAGCCATGTTGCGCTTCGACGTTCCACAGGTCTGGTCCAACGTCACCCGTTGGGAAGCCTTTATCACTTTCGTGGTCTGCGCGGTCGCGCTGGCCGGCTTTCCGTGGGCGCTGCTGTTGCTGGTGGTCCAGGGTTTTGTTCGCGGTTTCTTCGGACACCACCGCTGCCCGGCGCATCTGTTATGGAAGAAAGTCGCCGAGGCCAAAAGCTGGGGAGGCAAGAAGGAAAATGCCGGGGCCAAGATGTTCGCCAACAAGGTGCTGTTCGTGGTCAGCATGATCGCGACCTTGCTTTATCTGTCGGGCACTGAACTTTGGATGGTGCCGACCGCGGCGCTGCTGGTGTTTTCGACCATGGAGTGGGCCTTTTCCTTCTGTGCCGCCTGCTGGGCCTATGGCTTCTGGTACCAGCATTTCCCGCCGAAAATGGGCTGATCGCCGGGTGCGTTCCATATATTGATGCACTGCAGCCTTTGCTGCGGCGCTCGTGCCTATAATCGGAGCCTCTGCCAGCGCACTCCGGAAAAGGGAACGAGCCATGCCACAAATCGCCGCCTTCGACGATGTCAAAGCCCAGCGCAAGGAACGCCAGGTCCCGACCGGGACCGCATGGCGGACCAGTTTCATTGATCCCGAGGAAAACAATCCGGCCAGCGCGCAGGCTTTCCTGGTCGAGGGCACGCCGGGTCGGGTGATCAAGTCGCATTACCACGACCATGACCAGTACCAGGTCATCGTCATGGGCGACGGTGTGCTGGGCAAACACCAGCTGCAGGTCAACGCGGTGCATTTCTCGCGCCGCCATACGCCGTACGGGCCGATCGTGTTCGGCGAGAAACACATGGGTTTCCTGACGCTGCGTGCGCACAAGGACGGTGGCGCGCAGTACCTCGACGATCCGGAAAAAATGGCCAAGCTGAAGTCCGTTGAGAATCGCAAACCGTGGCAGGCGACCGAGCTGCCGAAGTTCGAGCCGGTCCGTGAAGGCGCGGCGCTGCATGCCTTTGGTGAAATCAGCGATGACGAGGGGCTTGCCAGTTTTTCGATGAGCGTGGCGCCGAATGCGAAGGCGCTGGCGCCCGATCCGGCCGACAGCAATGGCCAGTACCTGATCGTCGTGCGCGGCAGCCTGCATTACGAAGGCAGGGAGTACAGGGCGTTGTCGGTGGCCTTCATCAAGCCGCAGGAAGGGCGTTTCGAGCTTGTCGCCGGCGCCGAGGGCCTCGATGTGCTGGCGCTGCATTTCCCGCGCGCGATTGCCGCAGCCACTGCCGCGCCACAGGCGACGAAGGGTGCGCCGGGCACGCGGGTTTGGCAATGCATGCTCTGCGCGTTCGTGTATGACGAGGCGAAGGGCATGCCCGACGAGGGCATCGCGCCGGGCACGCCCTGGGAGGAAGTGCCGGAGACCTGGTTCTGCCCGGACTGCTCGGCGAGCAAGAGCGACTTCCAGATGGCGCTGGTGGAGTAGACGCGGCACGGTTTTTTGCATGGGCTTCCGGCTTGACGATACGCCCGCCGCCTGGTCGGCCGCTGAACTCGACGCCGACCGGCGCTGGACCTTCAACCTCGATGAGCGCGCGCGCTGCGACCTTGTTGCCGCGCTGACCCGCGCGCTTGATCCCGACAAATCGCTGTTCGATTACCGCTGCGAGGATTTCGACCTTGGTGCGGCGGAGCCGCTGCTGCGCGCGGCTTTTGCCGAGGTGCGCGATGGCCGCGGCGTCGCGCTGGTGCGCGGGCTGCCGCGCGAGGGCCTCGATGAAAAGGATTTCGAGATCCTGACCTGGGGCATCGGCCTGCATTTCGGCGTCGGCCGTCCGCAGGGCCGGCAGAGCCATTACATCTCGGCGGTGCGCGACGCCGGCAACAACTATCGCACGGGCACTGGCCGCGGCTACAACACCAATGCCGAGCTCGATTTCCACACAGACTCCACCGATGTCGTCGTGCTGAGCTGCTACAACCGCGCGGCGGCAGGCGGCATGAGCATCACCACCAGTTCGGTGGCGGCTTTCCACGCGATGCGGCGCGAGCATCCGCAACTCGCTGAACTGCTGCTCGAACCGATCCACTTCAGCCGCCAGGGCGAACAGGCGCCGGACGAGGCGCCGTCATACCCGCATCCAGTCTTTGATTCGGTCGATGGCCGGCTTTTCAGCAAATGGAACCGCAACCGAGTGACCTCGGCGCAGAAGATCGAGGGCGTGCCGCAGCTGTCGGCGACACAATGGGAGGCACTGGAGACCTTTGATGCGCTGGTGCGGCGTCCCGATCTCGCGCACAACATGTGGCTGCAGCCCGGCGACCTGCAGATCATCAACAGCCATGTCACGCTGCATTCGCGCACCGATTTCACGGATCACGAAGATTCAGCGAAGAAGCGCTTGTTGTTCCGCCTGTGGCTGGCGCCGGCCGATGGCCGGCAGCTGCCGGAAAGCTGGCGTGTGCTCTACAAGGCGGTGGAGCCGCGCACGGTGCGCGGCGGCATCATCGGCCAGCAATACGATGCGGCGCGCAGGGCTTTTGAGCAGCGCCAGGCGGCGGCGCTGGGTATGCAGGCCATTTTATAAAATAATCAATAAAATCAAGTATTTATAGTATAACCCGGGTCAGGCCAGCTTGATCGCGACGGCCCCCGCAGCCACCACCAGCACCGCCGCCCAACGCAATGCGCTGATCCGTTCGTGCAGCAGCGTTGCCGCGAGCAGCGTGCCGAACACCACCGAGGTTTCACGCAGCGCCGCGACCAGCGCGATCGGCGCCTGGGTCATCGCCCACAGCGCCAGCGCGTACGAGGCCAGCGTGCAGGCGCCGCCAAACAGTCCGCGCCGCCAGTGCTGCCGTGCATAGGCCAGCGTGGCCGGCCGGTCGCGCAGCAGGAAAATCGCCGTCAGCGGCAGCGCTGTCAGCAGGAACACCCAGCCGGTGTAGACCGCGGCATTGCCCGACAGCCGCACGCCGACGCCATCGACCAGTGTGTAGATCACCACGACGCCCGCGGTGCCCAGCGCAAATTGTGTGGCGCTGCCCCGAGGTGCCGCTTTGCGCAATGCATCTCCGGCCAGCAGCAGTACGCCGCCGCAGATCAGCGCCACGCCGAGCCAGCCCTGCAGTGCCGGCACTTCGGCCAGCAGCAGCGCGGCTGCAATCGCCGACAGCGCCGGCGCGGTGCCGCGCATCAGCGGATAGACATAACTCAGTTCGCCGTGGCGATAGGCGCCGGCGACCAGCAGGAAGTAGCCGACGTGGATCGCGCCTGAGGCGATCACGTACGGCCAGCTGGCTGCCGCCGGCAGCGGCAGGAAGGGCAGCAGCGCGAGCATGATCGCGCCGGCGCCGGCGACCACCAGCACCGTGTCGAGGGTGCGGTTGCCGGCGCCGCGGATCATGGTGTTCCAGGCCGCGTGCAACAGCGCGCTCAGCAGCACCAGCAGCAGTACCTGCAGCGACATGAGTGGCGGTCTCTCTCAGTCCGCGCGCAGGCGCTGCAGCGCAAGGGCCAGCAGCGGCATCAGCAGCAGCACCCAGCCCAGTGCGCGGATGGCCGCGGGCGGTGTCGGGTGCCTGGCGCGACGCAATCCCCGGCCGCGGCCGAGAGCGCGGCTCACGCTGCCGGAGTACCAGATCATGCCGAGAGCGGGAACCAGCAGCGGCAGCAGCGCCAGGATGCCGGCCCAGCCCTCGCGCTGTCCCATCGCGGCGACGCAGCCGAGGGCGATCAGTGCGGAAAACAGTTGCGGGCGGTCGTTCAATGGCCGGCGGTATGCGCATTGCAGGCTGCTGCGCAGTCCTCGATCTCGATCTGCAGTGTGACGTGCTCAATGCCGAAGCGTTCGCGCAACACCTGCTGCGCGGCCTGCAGGATGTCGTTGTTGCTGCGTTCACCGCTGGTGACGAGGTGAGCGGTCAGTGCCTGTTCCGCGGTGCTCATCGCCCATACATGCAGGTCGTGTACCGAGGCGACGCCGGGAGTCCGCTGCAGCGCGGACAATACTTCCGCGAGGTCGATGTGTTCGGGCACGCCGTCGAACAGCAGGTGCAGCGACTGGCGGAACAGCGACCAGGTGCCGATGACGACCACTGCGGCGATGAGCAGGCTGGCGGCCGGGTCGATCCAGGTCCAGCCCTGCCACAGGTAGAGCAGCCCGGCGACGACCACGCCAGCGGATACCAGCGCGTCGGCTGCCATGTGCAGGAAGGCGCCGCGGATGTTGAGGTCGGACTTGCTGCCGGCCATGAACAGCCAGGCGGTCACCGCGTTGATGAGCACGCCGACTGCGGCAACGGCGATCACCGTGCCGGCGGCGATGGGGCGGGGCTCGCTGAAGCGGTGGATGGCTTCCCAGCCGAGGGAACCCATGGCCACCAGCAGGATGAAGGCATTGGCGAAACTGGCGAGGATCGAGCCGCGGCGCCAGCCGTAGGTGTGGCGTTCGTCGGGTTTCAGCCTTGCCGCGGCGAAGGCGGCCCAGGCCAGCAGCAGGCCGCCGACGTCGCTGAGGTTGTGGGCGGCATCGGCCAGCAGCGCCAGCGAACCGGTGATCCAGCCGTACCAGGCTTCGATGATGACAAAGCCGACATTGAGCAGGATTCCGATGCCGAAGGCCCGGCCGTGGCCGGGCAGGGCGTGGTCATGGCCATGCGGATCTGGCGCCGGCGGATGCGCGTGGCCGTGGTCGTGCGGAGGGCTCATGCCGGCACAGGATACGCCATCCGCGGCGGGGTCAGTTCGCCTTGTCGCGCGCGGCGATCAGCGCATCGATGACGGGATGGATGTTCTCCGGTTCAACCGGAAATTTTGCCGGCATTTCCATTTTCACCATGTCGCGCAGCATCGCGATGGTGGTGCGGGTGCTGCGGTCGCTGGAGCCCATCTCGTGCAGCAGTTCCTGGCATTCCTTCATTTCGTGGATGCGCCGTTCGCAGTGCACCGCGGTGCCGCCGATGTAGCGGCGGATGATTTTCTGGAACGGGATATCGTTGAAGGTGACCGAGCAGTCCTCGACCACCTCGTCGAGGATGTTGCGGCGGCGCGCGGCTTCCATGGTTTCGAGCAGGATTGCCGCCAGTCCCTTCATCAGCACGCTGCGGATCAGTTTCATTGCGCTGGCGTCGCCGGGCTTGCTGCCGACGACGTTGATGACCATGCCGTGGGGTGTCATGCGGTCGCGGAATTCAGCCGCATGTCTGCCGCTGGCAACGAAGGGCACCTTCAGCCCCATGATGTCCACCGGGCCCATGATCGAGGCATCGACGAACTTCGCGGCATCGCCGACCAGCGCTGCGGCCTGTTCCATCGCCTTTGCCGAGTTGCTGCTGGCATCGACGTAGAGATGATCGGGGCGCAGGTGCTTGAGGATTTTTTTCAGTGCCGGCACCGCGGATTTTCCCGGGGTCAGCGAGATAATGATGTCGGTTTTCCGCGCCAGCGTGCCGACGGTTTTGGCCAGCGTGACTCCGGACGCTTCAGCGCGCTGCCAGACCAGGTCGCCGGGCTGTGCTTTCGCGCCGCTGCGGCTGTAGCCGAGGATGTTGGTGAAGCCGGCCTGCGAAAAATCC
This sequence comes from Burkholderiales bacterium, assembly GCA_019635015.1. Lineage (GTDB taxonomy): Bacteria > Pseudomonadota > Gammaproteobacteria > Burkholderiales > SG8-41. The sequence goes on from JAHCAG010000033.1 coordinate 13,096, forward strand.
TTCGCCAGGCGGGCGGCGGCTTCGCCGAAGCCGAGCAGGCCGAGGCGGGGGAGTTGTGTCGGGGTGTTCATGGGGTCATTCCTGGAGGTTGCGTGGAAAAAAATCAGGTGATCAATGATAAAGCCTGCGGACACGCGGGCCGGTTGCGGGTCCAGACTATGGTTCGCCCAGCGCCTCCAGCTCGGCCTGGGCGTCGAGCCAGCGCTGTTCGGCGGCATCGATGTCCTGCGCCAGTTGCTGCTGGCGCATCGTGAGTTCGCGCAGGCGTGCAGGATCCGGGTTCGCGTAGAAGGCGGGGTCGGCGAGCCGGGCGTCGATCTTCTGTTTTTCCTGCTGCCACTGCGCGAGGTTTTTTTCCAGCACTCCGGTTTCCTTCAGCAGCGGCCGCCGCGCGGCGAGTTTCTGCTGGCGTTCCGCGGCGGCGGATTCACGGGCTTCGCGCCGCGCGGCTTTGTCCTGGGTCAGTGCGCCGCCGCCGGCGGCGGCCTGAGCCGCACGGTGTGTTGCGAGCCAGGCGATGTAATCCTCGGCCGTGCCATCGAAGGCTTCGACGCGGCCGTCCCAGACCCGCAGGAAGTCATCGCAGACGGTGCGCAGCAGGGCGCGGTCATGCGACACCAGCACCAGGCTGCCTTCGTACTCGGCGAGCGCCGCGGTCAGCGCCTGGCGCATTTCGAGGTCGAGATGGTTGGTCGGTTCGTCGAGCAGCAGCAGGTTGGGGCGGCGGCGCACCAGCAGCGCCAGCGCCAGCCGTGATTTTTCGCCGCCGGAGAAGGGTCCCACCGGGCTGTCGGCCATGGCGCCGCGGAAATCGAAGCCGCCGAGGTAGTCGCGCAGTTCCTGTTCGCGGGTCTGCGGTTCCTCGCGCAGCAGGTGCTGCAGCGGTGACTCGCCGGGGCGCAGTTGTTCGAGCTGGTGCTGGGCGAAATAACCGATGGCAAGGCCGCGGCCTTCGCTGCGCCGCCCGGTGGCGGGCCGCAGCTCGCCGGCCAGCAGCTTGATCAGCGTCGATTTGCCGGCGCCGTTCGGGCCGAGCAGGCCGATGCGGGCGCCGGGGCGCAGCACCAGTTCCACGTTGTCGAGCACCCGCCGCTCGCCGTACTGCACCGCCACGCGGTCCAGCGCGAGCAGGGTGTCGGGCGAACGTTCCGGCTGCGGGAAATGGAAATCGAAGGGCGCATCGACATGCGCGGCGGCGATGCGCTCCATCCGTGCCAGCGCCTTCAGCCGGCTCTGCGCCTGTTTCGCCTTGGTGGCCTTGGCGCGGAAACGCGCGACGAAGGATTCCATGTGTGCGATCACCCGCGCCTGTTTCTCGAAATTCGCCTGCTGCGCGGCGAGTTGTGCGGCGCGCGCATCCTCGAAGGCCGAGTAGTTGCCGGTGTAGAGCGCGAGTTTCGCAGACTGGATGTGCGCGATGTGCGTGACGCAGCCGTCGAGAAAATCGCGGTCATGCGACACCACCAGCAGCGTGCCGCAGTAAGCCGACAGCCATTGTTCGAGCCAGACCACGGCGTCGAGATCAAGGTGGTTGGTGGGCTCGTCGAGCAGCAGCAGGTCGGCCCGCGATACCAGTGCCTGCGCGAGGTTCAGCCGCATGCGCCAGCCGCCGGAGAATTCGCGCACCGGGCGGGTGAAATCGGCATCGGCAAAGCCCAGTCCCGAGAGCAGCGCCGCGGCGCGCGCCCGCGCACTCCAGCCACCGATGTCCTGCATGCGGGTGTGCAGTTCTGCGATCCGCTCGCCGGCATGGGCAGTTTCGGCCTCAGCCAGCGCACCTTCGATCGCGCGCAGCTCGGTGTCGCCATCGAGTACGCATTCAATCGCGGGGATGTCCAGCGCCGGGGTATCCTGCGACACCGAAGCGATGCGCCAGGCCGCGGGAATGTCGCAGTCGCCGCGTTCGGGCGCCAGTTCGCCGCGCAGCAGCGCGAACAGGCTCGACTTGCCGCTGCCGTTGGCGCCGGTGAGCCCGACGCGCCAGCCGGCATGGATTTGCAGGCTGGCGCCGGCGACGAGTTCGCGGGCGCCGCGGGCGAGTGTGAGATTGCGGAACTGGATCATCGGCAGGGATATCGCGTGCGTTTGGTGTAGGCAGCAGGCAGGCCGGATTTTAGCGGACCGGCTGCTGCAACCGGGCAAGCGCGGGTTGTGGCGGGGTGCAATGCAGCCCTTACTGGGGTATCCTCGGGATGCTGCACATAAAATTTCCGGAGGAAAAATGGAGTCATCCAAACTGGGTTTCACGAAACTGACCTTGCTGCTGGCCGCACTGGGCGTGGCATTTCCGGCGGCCGCGCAGAATGTCAACGACTATCCAAACCGTCCCGTCCGCATTGTCACGCCGGCGGCTCCCGGGGGCACCACGGATTTCCTGGCCCGCCTGCTGGCCAATCACCTGTCGAAGGCCTGGAATCAGCAGGCGATCGTCGACAACCGCGGCAGCGCATCCGGTGTCAACGGCGCGCAGATCGTCAAGGAAGCGGCGCCCGACGGCTACACGCTGTTCATTCCCTACCACCAGCATACGGTGAATGCGGCCCTGATCTCCAAGCTGCCTTACCATGCGGTGAACGATTTCACGGCGATCACGCAGATGACGGCGGGTGGTTTGCTGCTGGTCGTCAATCCCTCGCATCCTGCCAAAAACGCGAAGGATTTCGTGCAGTGGACCAAGACCACCAAGGACGCGATCAACTTCGGTTCCGCGGGCATCGGCAGCGGTGGTCACCTTGCCGGCGAACTCTACAAGCTGATGACCAACACCAAGGGCCAGCACATACCCTACAAGGGCACGGGTCCGGCGATCGTGGGCCTGCTCAGCGGCGAATATCACTACAACTTCATGGGGCTGACCGGCGCCTTTGCGCAGGTGCGTTCCGGCAAGCTGCGCGCGATTGCGGTGAGCGGTCCGCAGCGCATCAAGGCGGCGCCTGACGTGCCGGCGATGGCGGAAGTGCTGCCGGGCTTCTCGGTGGTCGGCTGGTATGGCGTCACTGCGCCGGCCAAGCTGCCGAAGCCGCTGCTGACCAAGATCCACGCCGAGATTTCGGGCTACGTGAAGTCGGCGGAATTCGGCAAGGTGGCCGAGGCCAATGGTTCCGAGGCCGTGACCAACTCGCCCGAGGAGTTCCGCCAGTTCATGCTCGATGACATGAAGAAATGGGCGGACGTGGTGAAACGCGCCGGCATCAAGGTGCAGTAAGGCCGGTCGCAATTACGGCTGGTTGCAAAAAAAAGGGGCGGATCATTCCGCCCCTTTTTGTTTGGCCTTGATTCGCCAATGTTCAGCCGAACTTGACCACTGTCGGGTCGAACTCGAGGCCCAGTCCGGGTTTCTGCGGCACCGTCAGTTGCCCGTCTTTCGGCTGCACCACTTCCCTGAACAGCCGTGACGACCAGGGCATGTATTCGACGGTGAGGCCGTTGGGCACCGCGGACACCAGGTGCACATGGATCTCCGGCGCGAGATGGCTGACCACCGGCAGGTTGAAGGCTTCCGCCATGCCTGCAATCTTCAGCCACTGCGTGATGCCGCCGGCGCGCAGCACGTCGATCATCACGATGTCGACCGAGCGCGCTTCCAGCATCTGGCGGAAGGGTGCGATGCCGTAGACGTATTCGCCGCCGGCCACCGGCGTGTCGAGCGCGCGGGTGACCGCGGCCAGTCCGTCGTAATCGTCGCAGGTGGTGACGTCTTCGAGCCAGAACAGGCGGTAGGCATCGACCTCGCGGCCGATGGAAATCGCCTGGCGCACGTCCCAGCGCTGGTTGATGTCGCACATCAGGTCGGTTTCGTAGCCGATCGCCTCGCGGATCAGGCGGATGCGTTCGACTTCCTTCACCGGGTTGGTGTCGCCGGGCAGCGCAAGCTGGGTTTTCATCTGTTTGAAGCCGCGCGACTTCAGCAGCGCCGCTGCCTTGACCACATGGTCGAGCGGAAAATGGCGCATCAGCGCGCCGCTGGCATAGGTGTTGACGCGGTTGCGGTGGCCGCCGGCGAGCGTTGCCACCGGCTGGTTGCAGAGTTTGCCCTTGATGTCCCACAGCGCGATGTCGATCGCCGAGATCGCCAGCGTGAGGATGCCGCCGGGGCCGCCGGGGCAGGACGCGCGCAGCTTGTCGGTGATGTGCTCGATGCGCCGCGGGTCTTCGCCGATGGCGAGGTCGGCGAGCGACTGCACCGCGGAGAGCAGCGCCCCGTCGAGCGAGCCGCCGAAGAAGGTGAAACCGATGCCCTCGACGCCCTGGTCGGTGCCGAGTTTCAGTGCGACGAAGTTCTTCGAGCCCGGCGTGGTCGGGCCGTCGGCGAGCGGTTCATCGTGGGGCAGGGAGGCGAGGGTGGTGCTGGCGTGGGTTATTTTCATGGGCGTAATTGGTGATTGGTGAATGGTAATTGGTGTGGGCAGCTGATTTTGCCATTTACCGGTTACCAATTACCAATTACCAATTACCAATTACCAGTCACCGGTGTTCAGGGTCTCAACGCATACACCTCGTCAAAGCGCCGTTCCAGCTCGGGATGGGTGCCGCGCAGGCGGTCGACGACTTCCTTCGCCCAGTCAAAGTACTGGCGCTTGCGCTCCAGCGACCAGCCGTCCGGGGCGCGGGTGCCGAGGTCGCGCACATTGCAGATCTTGTCGGCGAGTTTGACCAGGCGGGCGCGCTCGCTGGAGTGCCGGGCTTTCGCCACCTGCAGGCGCTTGCGCAGCTCCTTCTTGATCCACTGCGTGTCGGTGACCTCGAGCACGATGTCGGCGATTTCCTCGCCGAATTCCCCGCGCAGTTCCTGCCAGGAGGTTTCGGTGTCTTCCAGCGTGTCATGCAGCAGCGCGGCGGCGATCACCAGCGGGTCGCGCACCTCGCCCTCGTCCCACAGCACGTGGGCGAGTTCGATCGGGTGG
>JAHCAG010000034.1 GCA_019635015.1 Burkholderiales bacterium
GCTCCAGCGCGGCGACCAGCGCCTTTAGCTGCGCATCGTCCACCGGCAGCGCGGACACCACGGTCGCTTCCATCTCGCCTTCGTATTCGCGGCGCAGTGCTCCGAACAGCTCGACGATCTGCGGCATCAGGACAAGCCGGCGGTTCTGCGCCAGCACCTGCACGAAATTGCGGGCTTCGCCGGACAGCTGCTTGCCGATCGCGCCGATGATGATGTTTTCGACCTGCGCGGTCCCGACCTGCGGCGCGCCGATCAGCGCGGCAAGCTGCGGGTCGGCAACCACCGCAGCGATCAGATCCAGCGCGTCCGACCAGGCCGGCAGGGCGTTCTGCTCGCGGGCGAGCTTGAACGCGGCTTCGGCGTAGGGGCGGGCGATGGTGACGGGTTCGGCCATGGGATCAGAGCTGTTTCTGCACGGCGGCGATCAGGTCGGCGTGGGCCTTGGCGTCGACCTCGCGCTTCAGGATCTGCTCGGCGCCGGCCACGGCCAGGGCCGCGACCTGGCTGCGCAGCGCTTCGCGTGCGCGCGCCGCTTCCTGCTCGATTTCGGCCCTGGCGCCGGCGACGAGACGCTCACCTTCGGTTTTCGCCGAAGTCTTGGCTTCCTCGATCATCTGGCCGGCGCGTTTTTCGGCCTGGGCGACGATTTCCGCGGCCCGGCTGCGGGCCTGGGCGATCGCCTCGTCGACCTGCCTGGCCGAGCGCTCCAGCGACTGCTTGCCGGCTTCGGCCGCAGCGAGGCCGTCGGCGATGCGCTTGGTGCGTTCGTCCATCGCATCGGTGATCATCGGCCACACGAAACGGACCGTGAACCAGATCAGCGCCGCGAACGACAGTGCCTGGACGAACAGGGTGGCGTTGATATTCATGCTGTGCCCCCGTCGGGAAAAAAATTACTTGGCGAGGACGCCGAGCAGCGGATTGGCGAAGCCGAAGAACATGGCGATGCCGACGCCGATCAGGAACGCGGCATCGATCAGGCCGGCCAGCAGGAACATGAATTTCTGCAGCTGCGGGATCAGCTCCGGCTGCCGTGCGGCGGCCTCAAGGAACTTGGAGCCCATGATGCCGATGCCGATACAGGCACCGATGGCGCCGAGGCCGATGATGATGCCGATGCCCAGCGCGGTGTAGCCTTGGATGACGGCGGCGAATTGTTCCATTTTGAGTTTCCCTTTCTTTCGGACAGGTAGTAATTGCGGAGTGTTGAAAACCGGTTCGGATCAGTGATGTTCGTGCGCCATCGCGATGTAGACGCACGACAGCACCATGAAAATGAAGGCCTGCAGCAGGATGATCAGGATATGGAAAACCGCCCAGGCCCAGTACAGCACGCCTGCGGCGGCACCGGCGAGCAGTCCGCCGAAGGACAGGGCGGCCAAAGTGCCCATGATGCCCAGCAGCATGAAGATCAGTTCGCCGGCATACATGTTGCCGAACAGCCGCATGGCCAGCGACACGGGCTTGGCCACGTGCTCGATGATGTTCAGCGCGAGGTTGGGAATCCACAGCAGCGGGTTGTTGCCGAAAGGCGCGGTGAACAGCTCGTGCGTGAATCCGCCGGCGCCCTTGGCCTTGAAGCTGAAGAAAATGGTCAGCAGGAAAATCGTCAGCGACATCGCGAAGGTGGTGTTGAGATCGGTCGTCGGCACCGCCTTCCAGTAATGCAGCCCGGTCGCGCCGGTCAGGGTGGCGACCCAGTCGATGGGCAGCAGGTCCATCAGGTTCATCATGAACACCCAGACGAAAATCGTCAGCGCCAGCGGGGCGAGGAATTTGCGGTCCCCGGGGAAAACACCCTTGACGGTGTCGTCGACGAACTCGACCAGCAACTCGATGAAGCCCTGCACGCGGCCGGGAACGCCGGAAGTCGCGCCGCGCGCGATCAGATAAAAGGCACCGAGTCCGAGCAGGCCGGTGAGCCAGCCCATCAGGATGGTGTCGATATGGAAGGTCCAGAAACCTTCGCCCACCCGGAGATTGGTCAGGTGATGGGCGATGTATTCGCCCGCGTTCTGGGGTGCTTGACCGGCAGCCATGTCTGTTGCGTTCGTCTTTTTTTACTTGTTCAACCAAAAAATCGCCAGGGGATACGCCAGCAACGTTGCGCCGAATCCGGCAAGGCCTGCCGCTCCGCGACCCGGATCGGTCGCCAGCACAATTGCCAGCAAACCCAACGCCACCAGTATCTTGGCCGTCTCGCCGGCGATGTGACCCCACATCAGCCGCGAAGCGCTGCCACCCGGAACCATGCGCTGGCACCCGGCATAAGCCAGAGTCCCCGCCAGTGCACTGCCACCACCCAACATTGCCGCTTTCGCCGCCGGAACACCGTACAGCGCCCCGGTGCCGGCAGCCGCCATGATCGATAACGCCAGTTGCAGAACCAGGACCCTGGTTACCGTCGTCATGCGACCACTCCCTCGTTCCGCAGCGCGGCAACCGGAATCGGGCCGGCTCTCGGCCGCCGGCTCTCGGCCAATCGCGCTATCGCACCGCAATATCTAGGGATAGAAAATCTTCCGATTTTACTGCCCGGCGCGTGCTGGCGTCAATTTTGTTCCCGGCCGAATCCTGAATCCTATTTCAGTTTGGCCAGCAAAGCATCCAGCTGATCCAGCGAACGATAACTGATGACCAGCTGGCCGTTGCCCTTGCGTCCGCCGCTTTTGATTTTTACCGTGGTGCCGAGGCGGGCGGAGATTTCCTCTTCCAGCCGGACCACGTCACGGTCCTGGCGCGCCGGCCGGCGGGCCGGCCTGGCTGAAGTGATTGCGGCGCCGACCCGGCGTTCGACTTCGCGTACTGACCAGCCCTGCTCCGCGGCCTCCCTTGCCAGGGCAGCCTGGCGCTCCACCGGCAGCGCCAGCAGCGCCCGCGCGTGGCCCATCTCGATGCGGCCCTCGCCAAGCAACGTCTTGACCGGTGGCGCCAGTTCGAGCAGCCGCAGCAGATTGCTCACCGCGGCGCGGGATTTGCCGATCGCATCGGCAACCGCCTGATGGGTCAGGGCAAATTCGCTGACCAGTCTTTCGATCCCGACGGCTTCCTCCAGCGCATTGAGATCCTCACGCTGGATGTTTTCGATCAGCGCCACCGCGAGGGCCTGCTGGTCAGGCACGGCACGCACCAGTACCGGTACGGTGGTCAACCCGGCCATGCGCGCCGCGCGCCAGCGCCTTTCGCCGGCAATGATTTCGTGTTTGCCATCCCCGACCGGCCGCACGAGGATGGGCTGCATGATGCCCTGCGACTTGATGGAAGCCGCCAGCGCGTTCAATGCCTCCTGGTTCATCCGGGTGCGCGGCTGGTATTTGCCCGGCTGCAACGCGGCAACCGGCAGCGTGCCCACCGCATCGCCGGCAGCCGCACGCGGCGGAGCGCTGTCGTTGCCACCCAGCAAGGCGTCGAGCCCGCGACCGAGGCCTTTCGGCTTCACCATATAAAATCCTTTATAATCAAATACTTATTTGACACTGCGATTGAGCATCTCGCCGGCCAGCGCAAGATAGGCCTGCGCCCCCTTGGAACTGCGGTCGAATTCCAGCGCCGGCAATCCGTGGCTGGGCGCTTCGGCCAGGCGCACGTTGCGCGGGATCACGGTGCGGTACACCTTGTCTCCGAAATGCTGCAGCAGCTGTGCCGACACTTGTTGGGCCAGCGTGTTGCGCGGATCGTACATCGTGCGCAGCAGCCCTTCGATTTCCAGCGCGGGGTTGAGGTTTGCACGCACCCGCTTGATCGTGCCGACCAGATCGGACAAACCTTCCAGCGCGTAGTACTCGCATTGCATCGGGATCATCACGGCCTGCGCCGCAGTCAGCCCGTTCACCGTCAGCAGGTTCAGCGCCGGCGGACAGTCGATCAGGATGAAATCGTATTCGGCGGCAACACCCGCCAGTGCATCCTTCAACCGCGTTTCGCGCTGCTCGATCTCGATCAGCTCGACCTCGGCACCGGCCAGTTCGCGGTTGGCCGGCAACACGTCGTAACCAGCCTGCGCGGGCCGGCGCACTTCAGCGACATTCTTTTCACCGAGCAGCACCTGGTACACCGTCGCTTCCAGGGCGCGCTTGTCGATGCCGCTGCCCATGGTCGCATTGCCCTGCGGGTCGAGATCCACCAGCAGCACGCGGCGCTGGGTCGCCGCGAGGCTCGCGGCAAGGTTGACGCCGGTCGTGGTCTTGCCGACGCCGCCTTTCTGGTTGGTGATGGCGATAATGCGCGCGATGTCGCGTGTCATGCCGCCTCCGCCGGTTGCAGCAGCGCGGCATGGCGCTCGGCGCCGAGGCCCGGCACCTGCAGCGGCACGACGCCGCGCAGGCGGAATGCCTGCGGCAACTGTGCCAGTTCCTCGTGCGGGTACACCCCTTTCATTGCAATCACGACGCCATCCTTTGCACACAGCCGCCCGGCAAGGGCAACGAATTCCGCAACTTCCGTAAACGCGCGCGACACCACGGTATCGAAGGGCGGCGGCGCATTCCAGGTTTCAACGCGCGCGCAGATCACTTCGACATTGCCCAGCTGCAGCTCGATGACCGCCTGGCGCAAAAACGTCGTTTTCTTGTGGCTGGAATCGAGCAGCGTGAACTGCCAGTCCGGACGCGCCAGCGCCAGCGGGATCCCCGGCAATCCGGCGCCGGTGCCGACGTCGAGCACCCGCGGCCCGCGCAGGTGCGGCAGCACGGCCAGCGAATCGAGCAGATGGTGCGTGAGCATTTTCCGCGGCTCGCGCACCGCGGTCAGGTTATAGGCCTTGTTCCATTTTTCAATCAGGGCCAGGTAGTCGAGCATGCGCTGCTGCGCGGCGGCGGCAATGTCCAGGCCGAGCGCCCGGATGCCCGCGGCCAGTGCGTCCGCGAGGCTCATGCGCTTTTCTGCAGGACGGCGGAAATGCGTTTGAGATGAACCAGCAGCACCGAAATCGCCGCCGGGGTCACGCCCGAAACGCGCGAAGCCTGGCCGATGGTTTCCGGCCGGACGCGATTCAGTTTCTGCTGGACCTCGATCGACAGCCCGCGCACCTGCGCATAGTCGAGGTCGGCCGGCAAACGCAATTCATCCTGCTGCGCGCGATGCTCGATCTCGGCACGCTGGCGTTCGATATAGCCCTGATACTTGGCCTGGATTTCCACCTGTTCGGCGACCTGCGGGTCATCGCTGCCGGGACCGGCGCCGGGCAAAGCCATGAGTCCGGCATAGCTCACTTCCGGTCGCCGCAGCAGATTCGACAGTGAATACTCACGTTCTATATTTTTTCCAAAAAAATCAATAGCTTGCTGCTCCGTCAACTGCTGGGGATTGACCCAGGTTGATTTCAGCCGCTCCTGTTCGCGGGCAATCGCGTCGCGCTTGCGCGCATAGACTTCCCAGCGCCGGTCATCCACCACACCCAACCGCCGTCCGGTTTCGGTCAGCCGCAGGTCGGCGTTGTCTTCGCGCAGTGACAGCCGGTATTCCGCGCGGCTGGTGAACATCCGGTACGGTTCGGATACGCCACGGGTGATCAGGTCGTCGACCAGCACGCCGAGATAGGCCTGGTCGCGGGCCGGCGACCAGGCCTCGCGGCCGGACACCTGCAGGCCGGCATTGATGCCTGCCAGCAGGCCCTGGGCCGCGGCTTCCTCGTAACCCGTCGTGCCGTTGATCTGGCCGGCAAAAAACAAACCCCGTATGGCGCGGGTTTCGAGCGAAGCCTTGAGTCCGCGGGGATCGAAATAATCGTATTCGATCGCATAGCCGGGCCGCGTGACATGCGCCCGCTCCAGACCCTGGATGGAACGCACCACCGCCAGCTGCACATCGAACGGCAGACTAGTGGAAATGCCGTTCGGATAATACTCATGCACCGTCAGGCCCTCGGGCTCGAGGAAAATCTGGTGCGAGGCCTTGTCGGCGAAACGGTGGATCTTGTCTTCGATCGACGGACAATAACGCGGGCCCACGCCCTCGATGACACCGGTAAACATCGGCGAGCGATCGAGCCCGCCGCGGATCGCGTCGTGGGTGCGCTCGTTGGTGTGCGTAATCCAGCACGGCAGCTGTCGCGGATGCTGTTCGCGCCGGCCCAGGAAAGAAAACACCGGCGCCGGATCATCGCCGGGCTGTTCGGTCATTTGCGTGAAATCGATGCTGCGGCCGTCGATGCGCGGCGGCGTGCCGGTCTTCAACCGGCCGACCGGCAATTTCAGTTCGCGCAGCCGGGCCGCCAGACTGACCGACGGCGGATCGCCGGCACGGCCACCCTGGTGGTTCTGCAGCCCGACATGGATCAGACCGGAGAGAAAGGTTCCGGCAGTCAGCACCACCGCCTGCGCTTCGAAACGCAGGCCGATCTGGGTCACCACCCCGGTGACCCGGTCGTCCTGCACGATCAGGTCGTCGACCGCCTGCTGGAAAATCCGCAGATTGGGCTGGTTCTCGAGCCGACTGCGGATCGCCTGGCGATAAAGCACGCGGTCGGCCTGGGCACGGGTCGCGCGCACCGCCGGGCCCTTGCGTGAATTGAGGATGCGGAACTGGATACCGGCTTCGTCGGTGGCCGCCGCCATCGCGCCGCCCAGCGCATCGACCTCCTTGACCAGATGGCCCTTGCCGATGCCGCCGATCGAGGGATTGCAGGACATCTGTCCCAGCGTTTCGACACTGTGAGTCAGCAACAGCGTACGACAGCCCATGCGTGCGCTGGCCAGCGCGGCTTCGGTGCCGGCATGGCCGCCACCGATGACGATTACGTCAAATTTTTCAGGGAATTGCGTCATTTTTTCGCTGCCGGAGCTGCCATGCCGGAAGGGTGCGGAGCCGGGCGCGCATGATAGCTCAGTTGCCGATCCGGCGGAAGCTGCAATCCCCCCTGCGTTTCACGTGGAACAACAGCCGTACGGCCCGGAACCGGAACTGGGAGGTTTCACGTGAAACCTCCCGGCACGGCCTATTTGCCGATGCAGAAGCGGGAAAAGATTTCGCCCAGCAGATCGTCGGATGTAAATTCGCCGGTAATGACCCCCAGCGCTTCGTGCGCCAGCCGCAGTTCTTCGGCGCAAAGTTCGAGCTGCCGGGTCAGGTCCGATGCCGCGGCCAGATGCCGCTGCGCATTCTGCAAGGCCTCGATGTGGCGCGCCCGGGCCGTGAACAGGCCCTCCCCCGACGGCTGCCAGCCGGCATGCTCCCAGATCGCCTTTTTCAGCAAATCCAGCCCGGCACTGGTCTTGGCCGACAACCAGATCTGTTCTTCCCTAGGGCCGGCTTCCCGCCCCGGCGGGCGGCCGATCAGGTCGATCTTGTTCAGGACACGTATCCGCGGCAGATCCGACGGCAGTCGCCCGACAATGGCATGTTCGGCGGCATCATCGCCACCGCGGGCATCGCAGACCAGCAACGCCAGGTCGGCTTTTTCCACCATTGCCCAAGTACGGTCGATGCCGATCCGTTCCACGGCATCGGCGGTTTCGCGCAAACCTGCCGTATCGATGATGTGCACCGGCATGCCGTCGATGTCGATCTGCTCGCGCAGCGCATCGCGGGTCGTGCCCGGGGTATCGGTAACGATCGCCACCTCGTCCCCGGCAAAGCGGTTCAGCAGGCTCGATTTTCCGACATTGGGTGCGCCGATCAGCACCGCCTGCACACCATCACGCAGCAGGCTGCCCTGCCGCGTCGCCGCCAGCGTCGCTGCAAGTTCTTCGCGGATTTCCGCCAGCTTTTCCGCAGCCCGACCCGCGGTCAGGAATTCGACTTCTTCTTCCGGAAAATCCAGCGTGGCTTCCAGAAGCATGCGCAGAGTGATGATTTTATCTGTAAGTATTTGAATTAATTTGGAAAAATCACCATGAAGCGAGCGCAGTGCCGCACGTGCGGCCGTTGTCGTCGATGCTTCGATCAGGTCGGCGACGCTTTCGGCCTGGGCCAGATCCATGCGGCCGTTGAGATACGCGCGTTCGGTGAATTCGCCCGGACGCGCCAGACGGGCGCCCAACTCGAGGCAGCGCTGCAGCAGCCGGTCCATGACCACGGGTCCGCCATGCCCCTGCAACTCGAGGACATCCTCTCCGGTGTATGAACGGGGCGCCGCGAAATAAAGCAGCAGCCCGTCGTCGATCGGCGCGCCGGCGGCATCGAGAAAGGAGGTGAACACGGCGCGCCGCTCGACAGGCCGGCGCGAGGTCAGCCCCGAAGCAAAATGCAGCAAAGCAGCACCGGAGACGCGGATGATGCCGACGCCGCCCCGCCCCGGCGCGGTGGCAATCGCAGCGATGGTGTCACGTCGCATCATGCGCGGCGAGTATAGCGCCGCAGCGGAATCCCGGGACTCAGGACTTCGGTTTGGCCTGTTTCGCCGCGCGCTCCAGCACCCGGTTGATGTGCCATTGCTGGGCAATCGACAGAATGTTGTTGACCAGCCAGTACAGCACCAGGCCCGCCGGGAAGAAGAAGAAGAAAATGCTGAACGCCACCGGCATGATCTTCATGACCTTGGCCTGCACCGGGTCCGGCGGCACCGGGTTGAGGCGGGTCTGGATGATCATCGTCGCGCCCATCAGGATCGGCAGGATGAACCAGGGATCCGGCACCGAGAGATCCTTGATCCACAACGCGAACGGGGCCTGGCGCATCTCGACGCTGCCGAGCAGCACCCAGTAAAGGGCGATGAACACGGGAATCTGGACCAGAATCGGCAGGCAGCCGCCCAGCGGATTGATTTTCTCGGTCTTGTACAACTCCATCATCGCCTGCTGCATGCGCTGGCGATCGTTGCCGTACTGATCCTTCAGGCGCTGCATCTTCGGCGCGACGACGCGCATCTTCGCCATCGAGCGGTAACTTGCCTCGGACAGCGGATAAAAAATCAGCTTGATCAGGATGGTCAGGATGATGATCGCCACACCCCAGTTGCCGGTCCAGCCGTGGACCCACTGCAGCACCCAGAACAGCGGCGCGGCAATCACCGTCAGCCAGCCATAATCCACCGCGAGATCAAGGCCCTTCGACAGCGCCGCCAGCTTCTCCTGTTCCTGCGGTCCCGCATACAGCGGCATTGCCAGTGTCGCAGTAGCGCCGGGCGCCAGCACTCCGCCGGGAATGATCACGCCTGCGGCGTACAGCCCCTGCGGTACCTGCCGTGTGTAATATTCCCGCGGCGTGCCGTCTTTCGGCAGCCAGGCACCGAGGAAATAGTGCTGGAGCATGCCGATCCAGCCGTCATTGGCCGTTTTCGGATAGGCGGCTTTGCCTTTTTCGATGTCGCCGAAAGCGACCTTCTGGAATTTTTCGCTGTCGGTGTAGACCGCGACACCGGTGTAGGTCGGCACCATCGCCGAATCGCCTTCCGGCGGCTTCGAATCCCGCACCAACTGGAAGTAGGCATGCGTGGTCACCGGCTCGGCCGCCGTATTGGTGACTTCGTGCGCGATGTCAATGACGTAGCTGTTGCGGCGGAAACGGTAGGTCTTGGACGCTTTCAGGCCTCCCGCCGCCTCCAGCCGGATCTCCAGTTCGTCCGCCGAATCGCCGAGACGATATTCGGCGGCATTCGCCGTATACGCGCTCTGGTGGTTCGGCAGGTTGCCGCCGATCAAGCCCGACTGCGCGACGTAGACATGATCACTGGAGCGCTCGAACAGCACGAACTCCCTGGAACGATCCAGTGTTCCGCCGTGTTTCAACAACTCCAGCCGGACAAGGTCGCCGCCGGTGGTGCTAATCTGCGCCCGGTAGAGGTCGGTTTCGACCTTGATGACCTGGCCGCGGTCGGCGGCGCTGACCGGGGCGGGTGCAACGGGCGCCGGAGTCAGGACCGCTGCAGGTGCCGGAATGGCGGAATCGGACGGTGAAACCGGGGTCAAGGAAGGGGAAGGCGTCGGAGCCGGCGCCACGGCTGCCGGCGCGATGGCACGCGCCGTAGATTGCTGGTCACGCTGCCAGGACTCGTACAACAGAAACACCGACATCGTGAACACAAAGAAGAGAACCAGCCGTTGTGAGTCCATAAGCGTCTTTTCTTTGTCCGCAGCCGCGGTTACCCGGTCTTGACCAGCAATCCGCGCAACAAATCCTGAAGTTCCTTGAACAATGCCGCGTTGTCGCGGCCCCGGGGGCTCCCCCGCAACTGCACCACGACATCCATGGCGTCGAGTTCTTCCAGCAGTTGGCGGTGCACGATCCTGATCAGTCGCTTGACCCTGTTGCGATCCACCGCCCGCGGTGCTGCTTTTTTACCGACGATCAGTCCCAGACGGGCACCGCAACCGGTATTGGGAATGGCCCTGGCCAGAAAACACCGGCTGCCCGAGCGGCGACCACCGGCCAGCACGGCCTCAAACTGCGCCGGGGTGGTCAGTCGGCCACGCCGGGGCTGCTTGCCGCCACAAACCCGGGAGTCGGTCAAACGCTGAGGCGGGCCCGCCCTTTGGCGCGGCGTGCACGGATGACAGCGCGGCCGCCGCGCGTTTTCATGCGCACGCGGAATCCATGCGTACGCTGGCGCCGCGTTTTCGACGGTTGATAGGTGCGCTTCATGATCGATCCTGAAAATGGTTTGGGGAAACCCGTTATTAGACATCGTACGAGGTAAGCATGTCAACGTACGAGGCATTCCACCGGGTGCCTGAATGCTCTCCCGAAAAGCCCCTGCGGCTTTGGCGAAGGTGGCAATAAAGGGTAAAATCCAAGGTCAAATTTTCCCTCCATTCCGTCACGGCATTCACACGGCTGTTCACCCGATAGGGACGAATGAACGATTTCTGGCAACACTGTCTGGCAGTCTTCGCAAAAGAGCTCGGGCAGCAGCAGTTTGTCACCTGGATCCAGCCGCTCCAATGCGACATTTCCGGCCTGACGGTCACGGTCACGGCGCCCAATCGTTTCGTGCAGCGCTGGGTGCTTGACCGGTTCCACGCAAAAATCCTGGACATGGCCCGCGAACGCCTCGGGGAAAACGCCGCAGTCGACCTTGCCATTTCCGAAAAAGCCGCACCGGCCGCACCAACTCCAGCCACGGTACGGACCGAAACACCGGTCCGCCCCGCGGCGGCAACGCCGGTGCGTGACGTCTCCCGGCTGAATCCGGCCTTCACTTTCGACACGTTCGTCACCGGCAAGGCCAACGACCTTGCCAGGGCCGCCGCGCGGCAGGTCGCGGAGAAACCCGGCTCCGCCTACAACCCGCTTTTCATCTATGGCGGCGTCGGCTTGGGAAAAACCCATCTGATCCATGCGATCGGCAACCACCTCCGTACCCACGCCCCGGAAAGCAAGATACGGTACATCCACGCCGAGCAGTACGTGTCCGATGTGGTGCGGGCCTATCAACACAAGGCTTTTGACGATTTCAAGCGCTACTACCATTCACTCGACCTGCTGCTGATCGATGACATCCAGTTCTTCAGCGGCAAGAACCGGACCCAAGAAGAGTTCTTCTACGCGTTCAACGCCCTGGTCGAAGCCCACAAGCAGGTCATCATCACCTGTGACACCTTTCCCCGCGAAATTTCCGGCATGGAAAGCCGGCTGATTTCGCGTTTCGGCTGGGGTCTGACCGTGGCGGTCGAGCCGCCCGAACTGGAAATGCGCGTCGCCATCCTGCTGAAAAAAGCCACGGCCGACGGGCTGGAACTCGACGAAAACGTCGCCTTCTTCATCGCCAAGCATATCCAGTCCAACATCCGGGAACTTGAAGGTGCATTGAAACGGGTGCTTGCCTACTCCCGTTTCACGGGACAACCCGTCGATGTGGATCTCGCGCGCGAAGCCCTGCGCGACGTTCTGGCATCACAAAGCCGCCAGGTCAGCATCGAGAACATCCAGCGCACGGTTGCCGACTACTACAAGATCAAGGTATCGGAAATGTACTCCAAGAAACGGACGCGCAACGTCGCGCGGCCCCGCCAGGTCGCCATGGCCCTGGCCAAGGAACTCACTCAGATGAGCCTGCCGGACATCGGCGAGGCGTTCGGCGGACGCGACCATACGACCGTGCTCCACGCCTGCCGCAAGATTGCGCAGCTTCGCAGCACCAGCAACGAAATGACGACGGATATCGCGTCGTTGATGAAGGTGCTGCGCAGTTGATGACCTGTGCACGCATTGTGAACAAGTCCGGGAAGCTGGACCTGGCGTTCTTTTCATCCACTTCGTTTCCCGGCATATCCACAGGTGATGCACAAAACGGAACGGAGGTTTCCCTGCATCAAATCAAGGGGAAAAACGGCATATCAACAAAACCTCGCCGCCTCTATTAGCTACTATTACCTTCATAAAGAAACAACACCAATATGAAACTCGTGCAATTACCGCGTGACGCCTTGTTAAAACCGCTGCAGGCGGTTACCGGCATCGTGGAACGACGCCATACCTTGCCGATACTTTCAAACGTGCTGATCGAGCGCAACGGAACCAGCCTGCGCTTTGTCGCCACCGATCTCGAGCTCCAGATTGCGACATCCTGCAATCTGGACAAAAACGCCGGGGAAGCGCTCGCCATTACCGTTTCCGCACGGAAGCTGGTCGACATCCTGCGCGCCCTGCCGGAAGACAGCGATGTTTCCCTGGAAAGCAACAATAACCGCGTGCAGGTCAAGGCAGGAAAAAGCCGTTTCAACCTGCAGACGCTTCCTGCCGCCGATTTTCCAGCTCTGGCCGATCCCGGAACACCCCAGAGCAAGTTCACGATCTCCCAGGGAGCGGCACGCAGACTGCTGGCGCTGGTCCAGTATGCAATGGCCCAGCAGGACATCCGTTATTACCTGAACGGCCTGCTGCTCGTAACCGACGGGAAACAGCTGCGCGTGGTCGCGACCGACGGGCATCGCCTCAGCTACGCGGTCACCGAACTGGCCGAAAGCCAAGAAAAGGCGGAAGTGATACTGCCGAGAAAAGCCATACTCGAACTGGCACGGCAACTGACGGACGGGGATGAACCCCTCGAGGTTGCCATTTATGCCAACCAGGTCCGTTTCAAATTCGGTGACGTGGACCTGACAACCAAGGTGATCGACGGAAAGTTTCCCGATTACCAGCGGGTCATACCGTCGAACTACGAGAAGGAAATAACGCTGGACCGGGACGGGTTGCAGCGCGCGCTGCAGCGGGCGGCCATTCTTTCGAACGAAAAATTCCGCGGCGTGCGCTGGATGCTGACCAAGGACAGCCTGCGCATTTCCTGCAGCAACAACGAACAGGAAGAGGCCCAGGAAGAGCTCGAGGTGAAATTCGGCGGCGATCCGCTGGATGTCGGGTTCAACGTCACCTATCTGCTCGACGTGCTCGGCAACGTTCCCGCCGGGGATGTCGTGTGTTCATTTGGCGATGCCAACAGCAGCATGCTTGTCACGCTGCCGGGGCGGGATGATTTCCGCTACGTCGTGATGCCGATGCGGATCTGATTGAAAGAAGAAAAGAGAAAAGATGAGCGACAAGGAACAAAAATCCGCGAACGACTACGGCGCCGACAGCATCAAGGTGCTCAAGGGGCTGGAAGCGGTGCGCAAGCGTCCCGGCATGTACATCGGCGACACCAGCGATGGCACCGGCCTGCACCACATGGTGTTCGAGGTGGTCGACAACGCGATCGACGAGGCGCTTGCCGGACATTGCGACGAGATCACCATTGTCATCCATCCGGACAACTCGATCAGCGTTGCCGACAACGGCCGCGGCATTCCGACGGATATTCATCCGGACGACGAGGAAAAACGTTCGACCGCGGAAGTGGTGATGACCGAGCTGCATGCCGGCGGGAAGTTCGACAACAATTCCTACAAGATTTCCGGGGGCCTGCACGGCGTCGGCGTCTCGGTGGTCAATGCGCTGTCTGAGTGGTTGCGCCTCACCATCCGCCGTGACGGCAAGATGCACCAGATGGAGTTTCGCATGGGCGAGGCCGTGGCTCCCCTGAAGGTCACCGGCAAGAGCGAGCGCCGCGGCACCGAGGTGCATTTCCTGGCCAGCAAGGACATTTTCGGCAACGTCGATTACCACTATGAGATCCTGGCAAAGCGTCTGCGCGAACTGTCCTTCCTCAACCATGGCGTGAAAATTTCACTGGCCGACCAGCGTTCCGGCAAGGAGGAAAAATTCGCCTTCAGCGGCGGCGTCAAGGGTTTTGTCGAGTACATGAACCGCGCGAAGTCGGTGCTGCACCAGAACGTTTTCCACATCGAGGGCAGCAAGGATGGAATCACCGTCGAAGTGGCGATGCAGTGGAACGATTCCTACCAGGAATCGATGCAGTGCTTCACCAACAACATCCCGCAGCGCGACGGCGGCACCCATCTGACAGGCCTGCGCGCGGCGATGACCCGCACG
>JAHCAG010000035.1 GCA_019635015.1 Burkholderiales bacterium
CACCTCCTTGTTGGCGATGCGGGTGATGATGTCGTTCTCCGCGGCCTCCGGCGTCTCGTAGCGGTTCATCACCTCGAAGCCGACCTCGTTGGCGCCACCGTGTTTCGGGCCGCGCAGCGCGCCAATGCCGCCGGTGATCGCCGAGTACATGTCGGAGCCGGTGCCGGCGATGACGCGGCAGGTGAAGGTCGAGGCGTTGTATTCGTGCTCGGCGTAGAGGTTCAGCGAGGTGTGCATCGCGCGCACCCAGGAGTCGGACGCCGGCTTGCCGTGCAGCAGGTGCAGGAAGTGCCCGCCGATCGAGTCGTCATCGGTCTCGACCTCGATGCGGCGGCCGTTCCGGCTCCAGTGGTGCCAGTAGAGCAGCATCGAACCGAAAGAGGCCATCAGCCGGTCGGCGATGTCGCGTGCGCCCGGGATGCCGTGGTCTTCACGCTCGGGCATCGCCGCGCCCAGCGCCGAGCAGCCGGTGCGCATCACGTCCATCGGATGCGCCGCGGGCGGCAGCTGTTCGAGCACCTGGCGCACCACCGCGGGCAGGCCGCGCAGTGACTTGAGCTTGGTCTTGTAGGCGCGCAGTTCCGCCGCGTTGGGCAGCCTGCCGTGCACCAGCAGGTGGGCGATCTCCTCGAATTCGCAGGTCTCGGCAATGTCGAGGATGTCGTAACCGCGGTAATGCAGGTCATTGCCGCTGCGCCCCACCGTGCACAGCGCCGTGCTGCCGGCCGGTACACCCGACAGGGCCACGGATTTTTTGGGCTTGAAGCCGGTGGGGACGGGACTGTCGCTCATCTGGATTTCCTCAGTTCAACTCGGTGGCCGAAAAAAAACGGACGCTGCGCCGGGCAGGGTCCGTTTTTCCGGGTGCGGTCCGCTCCGTTCAGCCGAGCAGTCCGCGGATGGAGTCGCGTTCTTCCTGCAGTTCCTTCAGCGTGGCCTGCATGCGTGCTTCACTGAAGCTGCTCTGCTTGAGCCCCTGCACGATGCTGTACTTGCCGTCCTTGCAGGTCACCGGGAAGCCGTAAATCATGCCCTGGGGAATGCCATAGCTGCCATCCGAGGGAATGCCCATGCTGACCCAGTTGCCGGCGCGGGTGCCGTGCACCCA
Organism: Burkholderiales bacterium; assembly: GCA_019635015.1. Classification (GTDB taxonomy): domain Bacteria; phylum Pseudomonadota; class Gammaproteobacteria; order Burkholderiales; family SG8-41. The sequence continues at coordinate 1,109 of JAHCAG010000035.1, forward strand.
GTCGCGGACGTGGTCAATCGCGGCATTGGCCGCACTGGCCGCCGAGGACAGGCCGCGGGCGTCGATGATCGCTGCGCCGCGTTTCTGGATGGTCGGGATGAAGTCGTTCTCCAGCCAGGCCTTGTCGCGGATCATCGGCCACACTTTCTTGCCGCCGCAGGTCGCGTGGAAAACGTCAGGATACTGGGTGGCAGAGTGGTTGCCCCAGACCACCATCTTCTTGATGTCGGTGACCTGTTTGCCGATTTTCTGGGCGACCTGGGTCAGCGCACGGTTGTGGTCGAGGCGCATCATCGCCGAGAAGTTCTCCGGTTTCAGGTTCGGCGCGTTGTTCATCGCGATCAGGCAGTTGGTGTTCGCGGGATTGCCGACCACCAGCACCTTGACACTGCGCCTGGCCACTTCGGACAGCGCCTTGCCCTGGGGGGCGAAAATCTTGCCGTTGGCCTCGAGCAGATCCTTGCGCTCCATGCCGGGGCCGCGGGGTCGTGCGCCTACCAGCAGCGCGACATCGGCATCGGCGAAGGCGACCATCGGATCGGAGGCCGGCACCATGCCGTGCAGCAGCGGGAATGCGCAGTCGTGGAGTTCCATCATGACGCCCTTCAGCGCCTTCTGTGCGCGTTCGTCCGGAATCTCCAGCAACTGGAGGATGACCGGCTGGTCCTTGCCGAGCATTTCGCCGCTGGCAATGCGGAACAGCAGGCTGTAGCCGATCTGGCCGGCAGCGCCCGTGACCGCCACGCGCATGGGTTGTTTCATCTGGAAGCTCCTGAATTTCCTTGGTTTTTGGGGAAGGGCGGCGACGTCGGGGAGGGCCTGTCACAGTGCATCGCCGACACCGGAATAACCCGTCGATGATAGCCAACCGCAGGAAATGCGGTCAACAAGGCATCCACGACCGCAGGAATTCATGCTGTGCTGGAGCGCCGATTGCGGCGGGCCGGCAACGCAGCGGCCGACGGTGTCGCCGTCATGCGGCATCGCATGACGGCATGTGGAATGTCGGCACGGTTTGCTTTACGCATACGTCAACGCAGTGCCGTCACATGAACAGTTTTTACTGATAAAAGGCGCGGCCCGGCGTTCCGCCAATCGATGAAAGCTGGTAGTATTTCATGCGTTTAATTGCAGCTTAAACCCGATTTCACTGGTGCTAAAAACTCTCAACTGATGGTCTGCGCGTGCAGCGCAGCATCGCGGCCGTTGTGGCGGGTCCGGAAAACGGAGTTTGCACAATCTGTTTCTGCGCATCGGCCAGGCAGCCGGCATGTTGAACAAAACCGCAATCAAGGAGAGCGCGTGTCGTCGACAGTTGCCAAACCTCGCCCCAAGCATCTGAATCTGATGCAGATCCGGCTGCCCATGCCGGCTTTCATATCCATCATGCACCGGATCAGCGGCGCCATCCTGTTCCTGGCACTTCCGCTGCTGCTCTGGCTGTTCCAGTCGACACTGGAATCACAGGCCTCATTCGCCGTCTTCCAGTCAGTGGTGTCCAATCCCCTGATGAAAATCGTGCTGCTGGGCCTGCTGTGGGGCTATCTGCACCACCTGCTGGCCGGCTTCCGTCACCTGTTTCTCGATTTGCATATCGGGATTGAACTGGAGACCGCGCGCCTGACCAGCATGATCGTGCTGGTCGCGGGCATCGTGCTGACGCTGGCGGTGGGGGTGGCGCTATGGTGAAGCGCGAAGTGGTGGGCGCCCATTACGGCCTGCGCGACTGGCTCGCGCAGCGCGTGACCGCGGTGGTGATGGTTGCCTACACCCTGCTGGTACTGCTGGCGCTGGTGATGCTGCCGAAGTTTGACTACTGGCACTGGAAGGCGCTGTGGCAGCTCGACCTGATGCGTTACGCGACCGTGCTGTTCCTGGTCGCGCTGCTGTTCCATGCATGGATCGGCGTGCGCAACATTTTCATGGACTACATCAAGGATGCCGGCATCCGGCTGACGCTTTATGTGGTGGTGATCCTCGCTCTGATCGCCTATGGCGCCTGGGCGGTACAGATTCTGTGGGGCAAATAGGCAATGGCAATCACAACAAGACAATTTGACGCAGTGGTCGTCGGCGCCGGCGGTTCGGGACTGCGCGCGGCGCTGCAGCTGGCGGAGGCCAACCTGAGGGTGGCCGTGCTGTCGAAGGTGTTTCCGACGCGTTCGCATACGGTGGCGGCGCAGGGCGGGGTATCCGCCTCGCTAGGCAACGAAGAGCCGGACAACTGGCACTGGCACATGTATGACACGGTCAAGGGCTCCGACTACCTCGGCGACCAGGACGCAATCGAGTTCATGTGCCGCAAGGCCAACGAAGCGGTGATCGAACTCGAGCACTACGGCATGCCCTTCGACCGCCTCGACAATGGCAAGATCTACCAGCGTCCCTTCGGCGGCCATACCAGCAACTACGGCGAGCGCGCGGTCAAGCGGGCCTGCGCCGCGGCCGACCGCACCGGCCACGCGATGCTGCACACGCTATACCAGCGCAACGTGCGCGCGAAGACCCAGTTCTTCGTCGAATGGATGGCGCTGGACCTGATCCGCAACCAGGCCGGTGACGTGCTCGGCGTGGTGGCAATGGAAATGGAGACCGGCGAAGTCACGATCCTGCAGGCCAAGGCGACGCTGCTCGCCACCGGCGGCGCGGGGCGCATCTACGCCGCCAGCACCAATGCCTTCATCAACACCGGCGACGGACTGGGCATGGCGGCGCGCGCGGGCATTCCGCTGGAGGACATGGAGTTCTGGCAGTTTCACCCGACCGGTGTTGCCGGGGCGGGCGTGCTGATCACCGAGGGCGTGCGCGGCGAGGGCGGTTTCCTGCTGAACAAGAATGGCGAGCGCTTCATGGAGCGTTACGCGCCCACGGTGAAGGACCTCGCGAGCCGCGACGTGGTGTCGCGCGCAATGGCGACCGAAATCAAGGAAGGCCGCGGTGCCGGCAAGGACGCCGACCACATCCTGCTCAAGCTTGATCACCTCGGCGCCGACGTCATCGACAAGCGGTTGCCGGGTATCCGCGAGATCGCCAAGAAGTTCGCCAACGTCGATCCGGCGAAGGATCCGATCCCGGTGGTGCCGACCTGTCATTACCAGATGGGCGGAATCCCGACCAACATGCACGGCCAGGTGCTGGCCGGACATGGCGGCAACGCCATCATCAAGGGGCTTTACGCCGCCGGTGAGTGCGCCTGTGTGTCGGTGCATGGTGCCAACCGCCTCGGCACCAACTCGCTGCTTGACCTGCTGGTGTTCGGCAAGGCCTCGGGTGAGCAGGTGGTGAAGGATCTCGGGGCTGATGCAATCGCGCACCAGGAGCTGCCGAAGGATGCAGCTGACCGTGCTTTGGCAAGGCTGGCGCGCCTGGATTCGGCGAAGTCGGGCGAAAGCGTGCACGAAGTCGGCGCCGAACTGCGGCGCACGATGCAGTTGCACTGCGGCGTGTTCCGTTTCCCGGACAGCCTCGCCGAAGGCGTGCGCAAGATCCACGAAGTCGCGCAGCGTGCCGGCAGCCTCTACTTCAAGGACAAGAGCAAGGTCTTCAACACCGCCCGCGTTGAAGCGCTGGAGCTGGAAAACCTGGTCGAGGTCGCGGTGTCGACGATGGTCTCCGCGCATGCCCGCCAGGAATCGCGCGGCGCCCACGACCGCAGCGATTTTCCCGACCGCGACGATGCGCAGTGGATGAAACACACGTTCTGGTACAAGGAGGGCAACCGCCTCGAGTACCGGCCCGTGAACCTCAAACCGCTGACGGTCGAGTCCTTCGAGCCCAAGGCCCGGGTCTACTGATCCGCTCTACTGATTAAAACCAGGGAATAGAAATGCGCCTTTCCATCTACCGCTACAACCCGGATGTCGATGCCAAGCCGTACATGCAGGATTACGACATCGAGCTGGAGCCCACTGACCGCATGCTGCTCGACGCGCTGGTGCGGCTGAAGTCCGTCGACGACACTTTTGCCTTCCGCCGCTCCTGCCGCGAGGGGGTCTGCGGTTCCGATGCGATGAACATCAATGGCAAGAACGGCCTTGCCTGCATCACCAAGATTGCCGATCTGAAGGAGCCGGTGGTGATCCGCCCGCTGCCCGGCCTGCCGGTGATCCGCGACCTGATTGTCGACATGTCGCAGTTCTTCAAGCAGTACCATTCGGTGACGCCGTACGTGGTCAACGACACGCCGCGTCCCGAAACCGAACGCCTGCAGTCGCCGGAGGACCGCGAGGAACTCAACGGCCTCTACGAGTGCATTCTCTGCGCCTGCTGCTCGACCTCCTGCCCGTCGTTCTGGTGGAATCCGGACAAGTTCGTCGGGCCGGCCGGCCTGCTTCAGGCCTACCGCTTCATCGCCGACACCCGGGACCAGGCGACCGGTGCACGGCTCGACAACCTGGAGGATCCGTACCGGCTGTTCCGCTGCCATTCGATCATGAATTGCGTCGACGTCTGCCCGAAGGGTCTTAACCCGACGAAGGCGATCGGCAAGATCAAGGATCTTCTGGTCAAGCGCACGGTGTAGTGAAGGAGCGGGTATGGGAGATCTGGACCGTATCCGCTGGCAGTGCCGGCGCGGCCTGCTTGAACTGGACCTGGTATTGAACCGGTTCATCGAGGCCGAGCTGGAGAGTCTTTCCCCGGGGCAACTGGGCGTCTTCAAGGAGTTCCTCGCCGAGAACGACACCAGCCTGCTGGCCTGGGTTATGGGGCAGGAAGAGCCGCCTGCGCAGTACGAGGCGCTGGTCCGGCAGTTGCAGCAGCGGTAAAACGCGGTGGCAGGAGGTGTGCCTCGCCTGCGACATGGAGCATCAGAAATCGAACTTACGGAGAGAGTTATGAAGGAAAAGCTGGCAACCCTGTCATTCAGCGATGGCACCCCTTCGGTGGATTTCCCGATCTTCGGCGGCACGATCGGCCCCGACGTGATCGACGTCCGCAGTCTCTATGCCAAGACCGGCAAGTTCACCTATGACCCGGGGTTCATGTCGACTGCCAGCTGCCGCTCGAACATCACCTTCATCGACGGCGACGAAGGCATCCTGCTCTACCGCGGCTATCCGATCGAACAGCTTGCCGAGAAGTGCGATTTCCTCGAGGTGGCGTACCTGATCCTCAACGGCGAACTGCCGAACAAGCAGCAGAAAGTCGAGTTCGACGACATCGTCACCCGGCACACGATGGTGCACGACCAGCTGACCTACTTCTTTCGCGGTTTCCGCCGCGACGCGCACCCGATGGCGGTGCTCTGCGGCGTGGTCGGCGCGCTGTCGGCGTTCTACCACGACTCCATCGACATCTACGACGCGCGCAGCCGCGAGATCTCGGCTTTCCGCCTGATCGCCAAGCTGCCGACGATCACGGCGATGGCCTACAAGTACAACTCGGGCCAGCCGTTCATGTATCCGAAGAACAACCTCTCGTACACCGAGAACTTCCTGCACATGATGTTCGGCAGCCCCTGCGAGGAATACAAGCCGAACCCGGTGATCTCGCGCGCGATGGACCGCATCCTGATCCTGCACGCCGACCACGAGCAGAACGCCTCGACCTCGACCGTGCGCCTGGCCGGCTCGACCGGCGCGAACCCCTTCGCCTGCATTTCCGCCGGCATCGCCAGCCTGTGGGGTCCGGCGCACGGCGGCGCCAACGAGGCCGTGCTGAAGATGCTCGACGAAATCGGCGACGTGAAGAACATTCCGGCCTTCATCAAGCGCGTCAAGGACAAGGACGGGCACGCGATGCTGATGGGCTTCGGCCATCGCGTCTACAAGAACTACGACCCCCGCGCGAAGATCATCCAGCGCACCTGCCACGAGGTGCTGGAAGAACTCGACATGAAGGACAACAAGCTGATCAAGCTGGCGATGGCGCTGGAGAAGATCGCGCTGGAAGACGACTACTTCATCAAGCGCAAGCTCTACCCGAACGTCGATTTCTACTCGGGCATCGTTTACAAGGCGCTGGGGATTCCCGTCAGCATGTACACCGCGATCTTCGCGCTGGCGCGCACCGTGGGCTGGATCGCACAGTGGAACGAGCTGATCGGCGATTCCGAGCAGAAAATCGGCCGGCCGCGCCAGCTGTTCACCGGCGCGAAGAAGCGCGATTTCGTGGCGATGGGCAAACGCAAGTAAAAAACGGCCGGCGCCCCGCATGCCGCGGGGCGCTTTTTCATCAGGTGCAGACATGATCAAGGAATCCCGCGGTACTTCACTGCTCTTCGGCGCCAACGCGCCGTTCGTCGAGGGCCTTTATGAACAGTACCTGAAGGATCCGCAGTCGGTGGAGCCGCGCTGGCGCGGCTATTTCGACGAGTTGCAGAAGCTCGACGACGGCCCGGCCGACGTCGCGCACTCCGAAGTGCAGCAGCGCTTCGTCGATCTCGCGCGCAGCCGGCGTCCGGCCGGCGGCGGCGAGGCCGCGCAGCGCAGCCTGCAGAAGCAGTTCTCGGTGATGCAGCTGATTTCAGCCTACCGTTTCCAGGGCAACCGCATTGCCGAGATCGACCCGCTGCAGCGCATTGAAAAGCCGGCCATTGCCGAACTCGATCCGGCGCACTACGGCCTGACCGAAAACGACATGGATGCCGTGTTCGACACCGGCACGCTGCACGGCCCGGCGAAGGCCACGCTGCGCGAGATCCTGCAGTTCCTGCGTGACACCTATTGCCGGACCATTGGTGTCGAATACATGTACATGTCGGACATCCCGCAGAAGCGCTGGATGTCGGAGAAGCTGGAGCCGACCCGCGGCCGGCCGACCTACGACGCGGCCTACAAGAAACACCTGCTCGACCGCCTGACCGCGGCCGAGACGCTGGAGAAATACCTCAACGCCAAGTACGTCGGCCAGACGCGGTTCTCGCTCGAGGGCGGCGACGGCCTGATCCCGATGCTCGACCATCTGCTGCAGAAGGCCGGCACCGCCGGCGTGCAGGAGCTGGTGATCGGCATGGCCCACCGCGGGCGCCTGAACGTGCTGGTCAACATCCTGGGCAAGATGCCCAAGGACCTGTTCTCGTCGTTCGAGGGCAAGCAGCAGCCCGACGTGCTCGCCGGCGACGTCAAGTACCATGACGGCTTCTCGTCGAACGTGATGACGCTGGGCGGCCCGATGCACGTCACGGTCGCCTTCAATCCCTCGCACCTCGAAATCGTCAACCCGGTGGTCGAGGGCTCGGTGCGCGCGCGCCAGCACCGCCGCCGGGACCACGACGGCTCCCAGGTGCTGCCGGTGCTGATCCACGGCGACGCCGCGTTCTCGGGGCAGGGCGTGATCCAGGAGGTGCTGAACTTCGCCGAGACCCGCGGCTACGGCACCGGCGGCACGGTGCACATCATCATCAACAACCAGATCGGCTTCACCACCTCCGATCCGCGCGACTCGCGCTCCTCGCTGTACTGCTCCGACGTCGTGAAGATGCTGGAAGTGCCGATTTTCCACGTCAACGGCGATGATCCCGAAGCGGTCTGCTTCGTCACCGAGATCGCGCTCGAATACCGCATGAAGTTCAAGAAGGACGTGGTGATCGACCTGATCTGCTACCGCCGGCTCGGCCACAACGAGCAGGACGAGCCGATGGTCACCCAGCCGCTGATGTACCGGCGCATCCACGGCCATCCGACGCCGCGCAAGGTCTATGCCGACCGGCTGATCGGCGAAGGCGTCATCGCCGAGGCCGAGGCCGACCAGATGGTCGCCGAATTCCGCGACGCGCTGGACCACGGTTACCACACCAACAAGACCATCCTGTCGAACTACAGGCCGCCGTTCGAGACCGACTGGAGTTCGTACAGGGGCACCCGCTGGAACGAGAACGACGACACCCGGCTGCCGCTGGAGAAGCTGCAGGCGCTGGCGCGCAAGGTCTGCGAAGTGCCGGCGAATTTCAAGCTGCACCCGCGCGTCGAGAAAATCATGCAGGACCGCCGCCTGATGGCGGAAGGCAAGCTGCCGCTCGACTGGGGCATGGCGGAAACGCTGGCCTATGCCTCGCTGCTGACCGAGGGCTATTCGGTGCGGCTGTCGGGCCAGGATTCCGGCCGCGTCACCTTTTTCCACCGCCACGCGGTGCTGCACGACCAGAGCCGCGAGCGCTGGGACCAGGGCACCTGGGTGCCGCTGCAGCACCTTGCCGCCGACCAGGGCGATTTCGTGGTCATCGACTCGGTGCTGTCGGAAGAAGGCGTGCTCGGCTTCGAATACGGCTATGCCACCTCGGGCCCGAGGGAACTGGTGATCTGGGAGGCCCAGTACGGCGACTTCGTCAACGGCGCGCAGGTCGTGATCGACCAGTTCATCGCCTCCGGCGAAGTGAAATGGGGCCGCATGTGCGGCCTGACCATGATGCTGCCACACGGCTACGAAGGCGCCGGCCCGGAGCATTCCTCGGGGCGCATCGAGCGCTTCCTGCAGCTCTGCGCAGACTACAACATGCAGATCTGCGTGCCGGCGACGCCGGTGCAGATGTACTACCTGCTGCGCCGCCAGATGATCCGGCCGCACCGCAAGCCGCTGATCATCTTCTCGCCGAAGAGCCTGCTCCGTCACAAGGAATCGGTGTCGCCGCTGGAAGAGTTCGCCAACGACAAGTTCAACCCGGTCAACGAGGACTGGGAAGCGCGCGAGATCGACCCGGAGAAGGTGGAACGGGTGATTTTCTGCAGCGGCAAGGTCTATTACGACCTGCGCGCCGAGCGCCGCGCCCGCGCCATCGAGAATTTGCCGCTGGTGCGCATCGCCCAGCTGTATCCCTTCGCCCACGAGGAATTCCGCGCGCAGATCGTGCGCTACAAGAATGCCAAGGAAATCGTCTGGTGCCAGGAAGAGCCGCGCAACCAGGGCGCCTGGCGGCACATCCAGCATTACCTGATGCGCCACCTGCTGCCGCACCAGAAGCTGTATTACGCCGGGCGCGATTCCTCGGCGTCGCCGGCGGCCGGCTACAAGTCGCTGCACGAGAAGCAGCAGAAGGAACTGGTCGACCAGGCGCTGACGCTGTCCGGCGGCAGCCGGCCGCGCGCGTTCAAGCCGAGGCCGCTCGCCGAAGGCGAAGAATATTAAATTAATCAATTAAATCAATAGGTTACGGAGTAATCATGCTCGTCGAAGTGAAAGTGCCGCAACTCTCGGAATCGGTTGCCGAGGCGACACTGGTGTCGTGGCACAAGAAAACCGGCGAATACGTCAAACGCGACGAAAACCTGGTCGACATCGAGACCGACAAGGTCGTGCTCGAGACCCCCGCGCCGCAGGCTGGCGTGCTGGTGAAAATCGTCAAGGCCGACGGCGGCACGGTGACCAGCAACGAAGTCATCGCGACCATCGACAC
>JAHCAG010000036.1 GCA_019635015.1 Burkholderiales bacterium
GGATGCGCTGTCCGGTCGAGACGTGTTCGCCCTTGCGGACAAAGGTTTTGACCACCCGGCCGTCATCCGGACTGGTGATGACGCGATCGGCAATGTCGATGTCGCGACGGCGGATTTCGGCGCGGATTTCGTCGACCTGGCGTGCGAGTGTTGTGTACTGGTGTTGCATCACCTGCAGTTCGCGCCGGCTGCCGTGCGCGGCGGCAACGGTGCCGCGCACCGCAGCAATGTCGGCGAGCGCCTTGCGGTGGTTTTCCTGCGCAGCCTGGTACACGGTGCGTGCCCGTTCCATGGCCTGCGGCGAGAGCCATTTCGCGGCGGCGAGTTCGCGCGCACGTTCGTAATCGTGCCGGGCCTGCTTGAGCTGCGCATCGAGCGCGGCAGCCTCGGCTTCGGCGGCCTTCAGGCGATGGCTTTCGCTCTGGTACTTGCCCTGTGTTTCGAGATCGACCTGGCCGCTGCGGGCGCGCACGCCCGCCATCTGGCCTTCAACGGCCTGAAGGCGGGCGACCAGCGCATCGCGCTGCAGCCGGGAATCACGGTCATCGATGTGGAACAGCAGATCGCCCTTCTTGACGATTTCGCCCTCGATGACGGGCAGCTCGGTGACCCAGCCTGATACGCGACTCGACAGCGTAATGATCTCGCCATCGATCCGGGCATCGTCGATGTAGACATGGGTCCAGCGGAAATACGACCAGTGCACGATCCAGACGAGCAGACCGAGGGCAGCAACAGCGAGCAGCCACGATTTGGGGCGGGCAAGCCTGTTTGCCCGGACCGAGCTGTTTCCGGCTTGCGGCTGCACGCCGCTGGGTTCCTCGTTGGCCATGAAGTGTCGTCAGTCGGACGATCGGGTTGTTGTACCGGGGCGCAGTGCACGCGGCTGCGGACGCTGCCAAGTCCGCTTTGTGTTTTGACTATTACTGACATATTTTCAGGAATGCAAGCAGACTGCGACAACAAGTCCGCTATGTGGTGATCCCGGAAATGGCGGCCTGATACGGGTGGAGGCGTGCAGGCCGATCGTCATCAACAAAAAACCCCGCCGTAGCGGGGTTTTATTACCTGGTGGTCGCTGATCAGGTGCCGCGTCCCCACAGTCCGCAGTAGCGGCGCAGCACGAACTGCAGGTTGTTTTTGTAACCGGGCCAGGATTCGTACTTGGGCAGCGTGACTTCCTTCTCGGCCGGTTCCCAGCACTTGCCTTCGCGCGCCGCGGCCTTGACGGTTTCCGAGGCATCGCGCAGGAACTGCAGCTGCGCGCGCGCATCGTCCTTGGTGCCGAGGCGGCCGCCGGGCTGTCCGGGATGGCCGGGGATCATGCGCTCCCAGTCCATGGCGATGATCGACTCGATCGATTTTTCCGCTTCCAGCGGATGGAAGTCGATCATGCCGCGGCCGGGCACCGAGCCCACCGGCAGCGTGTCGACCAGGAACAGGATTTTTTCCTTCGGCAGACGCATCGCGATGGTGCTGTCGGAGTGGTTGAGCCCGTGATAGGTCAGCTCCAGCTCGGTGCCGCCGAGTTTGATCACGCGTTTTTTGTCGAACACCTCGTCGGGCAGCGGCGTGTGCGGATCCTTGATCACCGCCAGCCTTTCCTTGGTGCGCTTGTGGGCGATGATTTTTGCACCGGCATCCTTGAAAGGCTGGCCGCCGGCGATGTGGTCGTAGTGGTGGTGGCTGTAGATCAGGTATTTGATCGGCTTGTCGGTGACTTTTCTGATTTCGTCGATGTAAGTGGTCACCGCCTGCGGCCTGCCGTAGCCGATCGGGTCGGTGGCGATCACGCCTGCCGGGGTGACGACAAACATGGCCTGGTGATTGCCGTAGCGGAAGACATAGACGTTGTCGGTGCCTTCGACCTTGGTCGTCGCGAACAGCGGTGGTTTTTCCGCGGGTGCGGCGGCGGGTTTGTCCTGGGCGGCGGCGCCGCAGGCAAAGGTCAGTGCAAGGATCGCGGACAGGATGCGCAACATGGTGACTCCTCCAGAGTGGTTGCCGGTGCGCCTCCCCACCGAGGCCCGGATATTATGCCCGCGGCAAAAACAAAAAGGCCGGCAAAAATTTGCCGGCCTTGCGGAATAGACGGCCGCGACCGCCTGTTGCGCAGCGCTAACGGTGAATCACCGGCGCGAGGCTGTTCTGGTCGATCATGACGTCGATCACTGCCGGCTTGCCGCTGGCAAAGGCACGTTTGATTGCGCCTTCGAGTTCCTGCGGTTTGGTGACCCGTTCGCCGTGGGCGCCGAAGACTTTCGCCAGTGCGCCGAAATCCGGGTTCTTGTAGTCAACCGCGAAATAACGCCCGCCGAAGTGTTCGTTCTGGAAGGCGCGTTCGTTGCCGAGGCCTTCGTCGTTGAACACGACGTAGACCACGGGAATGTTTTCCCGCACCGCGGTTTCGAGTTCGCCGATGTTGCACATCGCGCCCATGTCGCCGCCGGTGCACAGCACCGGGCGGTCGGGCCGCGCGAGCTTGACGCCCATCGCGATCGGCAGCGCGCCGCCGACGGAAGCCCAGTCATCCATGCAGAGGAAGGTGTCGGGCTCGTAGCTCTTGAAGTAGCTGCGCACGTGTTTGCCGCCGTTGCCGGCATCGACGACGAGGATGCCATTTTCCGGCAGCGCCTTGCGGATGATGTGGGCGACGAACTGCGGCTGGATCGGTTGGGCCTCGGGTTTCAGCACCTTCTGCAGCGCGGCTTCACCTTCGGCGCGCAGCTTCGCGACGTCGATCCAGGGTTTGCGCGCGCTGGCCTTTGCGGCGCGGGCGGCAAGGCCGTCGATGAAACTGGTTGCCGAGCCGGCGATGCCCAGCGCCACCGGGAACACGATGCCAATCTGGCCGGCGGCGGAAGTCTGGTGGATGATTTTCGCGTTCTCGCTGAAGATGCCGTACTTGTAGAGCGTCGAGAACACGTCGAAATGGGCGCCGACGGCGATGATCACGTCGGCCTGGGGCGCGGCGCGATTGGCGCTGTCAAAGCCGTTGCGGCCCAGCGGGCCGAGCGCCATCGGGTGCGAGGCGGGGAAGGCATCGGGCGAGTACTGCAGCGCAGCGGCCGGGATTCCGGTGGCTTCCGTCAGCTTCTGCATCGCGGCTACGGCGCGTTCCTTCATCACGCCGCGGCCGATCACGAACAGCGGCCGCTGCGCCTTGCCGATCATGTCCCAGGCGGCGTCGATCTGCGCCGGGTCGCAGACCGCGGGCACGGTGTGGCGGTAGGCGGCGGGTGCGGCGGTTTCCGGCGCGATCTGCTGCAGCAGGACTTCGCTCGCGGCCTCGATGTGGGCGGGGCCCTGCGGTTCGGTCAGCGCGACGCGGAAGGCCTTGCGCACGGCTTCCTGCACCTTGTCGACATAGGGGATGCTGTAGGCCCACTTGGTGATCGGGCGCATGAAGGGGATCTGGTCCATGTCCTGGGTCGCATCGCGTTCGCGCATGATGCTTTCCTGCACGCCGGTGATGCTGATCACCGGCACGTTGCCCTTGAAGGCGGCGCCGATGCCGGTGACCATGTTGGTGACGCCGGGGCCTTCGGTGACGGTGACCACCGAGGGCTTGTTGGCAGCGCGGGCGAAGCCGTAGGACATGAAGGCGGCGCCCTGCTCGTGGCGGGTGAGGATGAAGCGGATCTGCGGCGTCGCGCGCAGTTCGTCGAGGATCGCGAGGTTCTGCGTGCCGGGGATGCCGAAGACATGGTCGATGCCTTCGCGCAGCAGGCCGTCGACGAGGGCGCGGGCGCCGGTGACGGTCTTGACGGGTTTGCGTTCGGTGCTGTCCATTGGAGTTCCTTTGCGGGACGTGTTGATGCGAAGGCCGGATGTTAGCCCAAAACCGCAAATTGACGTCAGGCGCCGGTGCAACTGTTGCAGTGGTCCACAATGGGCAATTTTCCGGCGTCGCATTCCACAATGGGCAACGCAGGCGTGCATTTTTGTCCCGCATGCATTGTGTTTCGCGGCCCGCAGTGATCCAATTTGGTTGCGGCAATTCCCATGACACAAGCCGCAGTCGAGAGGAGAAACATGAAACACCCGAAACGATTCCTGGCGGGCCTGCTGTTTGCCGCCGCGTTTTCTGCCAGTGCTGTTCCCGTACTCGCCCAGAACTTTCCGACGCGCCCGGTGCGGATGGTGGTGCCTTATCCGCCGGGCGGCGCCAACGACATCATCGGCCGCCTGCTGGCGCCGGTGCTGACCCAGGAACTGGGCCAGAACGTCATCGTCGACAACCGCGGCGGCGGCAACACGCTGATCGGTTCCCAGATTGTCGCCACCGCTGCACCCGACGGCTACACGCTGCTGGTGGTCGCCGCGGGGCATGCGGTCAATCCGGCGCTGTACAAGAAGCTGCCGTACGACACCGCGCGCGATTTCGTGCCGGTTTCGCTGTTCGGCGACGGCGCCTATGTGCTGGTCGCGCACCCTTCCGCCGGCGTGTCGAACAGCGCGGAACTGGTCGCCAGGGCGAAAGCCAATCCGGGCAAGGTGGCCTATGCCTCGTCGAGCACCGGCAACCTGACCCATCTTGCCGCAGAACTGTTCAATTCACTGGCCGGCGTGCAGATGCTGCATGTGCCGTACAAGGGCGGTGGCCCGGCAATGACCGACCTGCTCGGCGGCCGGGTGCAGGTGTTTTTCTCGACGGTGGCGGTGGCGCGGCCGCACCTGCAGTCGGGCAAGATCCGCGGGCTCGGGGTGACCACGCCGAAACGCACGCCGGCGCTGCCCAATGTGCCGACGATCGCTGAATCGGGTCTGCCCGGTTATGCAGTGAGCGGCTGGTACGGTGCGGTGGCGCCGAAAGGCACTTCGAAGGCGGTGATCGACAAGCTGCACGGTGCGGTGCAGGTCGCGTTGCGCCTGCCCGAGGTCAGGGAGCGCCTGTTGGGCGTCGGTGTCGAGGCGACCGAGATGTCGCCGGCCGCCTTCGGAAAACTGATCGACGACGATATTGCGAAGTGGATCAAGGTCGCGCGACCGCTTAATATCAGCATGGACTGAGTCGTTTCAACCGCAAACAGAAAACCCCGCCAAGGCGGGGTTTTTTAACGGGCGCGCGCCGCTTCAGGCGGCCTTTTTCTGCAGCGTCTGCAGCTGTTTCGCAATGAAGTCCATCACCATCCGGTGCGAGCGGTCGGCCGCGGGGCTGGGCACCGCGGTCCATTCGTGTTCGCAGCCCTCGAAAATCTCGAGCTGGCATTCGCCGCCGGCGGCGCGGTAACTCGCCGCGAATTTTTCCTGGATCGCCGGGATCACGTTGTCATCGAGGCCGCCCTGCATGATCAGCATCGGCAGCAGGTTGACTTTTTCCTTGCGGTCAAGGATTTCCTGCGGGTTGCCTTCATTGATGCTGCCCGGCGCGCTGAAGAAGGTGTCGGACTTCTTCATCATTTCCTTGTTGCCCTTTTTCTCGGCCTGGGCGCGGCGCGCGACCGGGTTGCTGATCGGCGAGCGGGTGGCGACATAGGAGAAGGTGGCGTCGAGCTGGGGCGCCTCCGGCAGCGCAACCGCGGCGTATTTCGGCTCGTGAGGTTTCATCGCCAGCAGCTGGGCGATGTGGCCGCCGCTCGAACTGCCGAGCACGCCGAAGTGGGTCGGATCACCGTTCAGCTCCTTCGCCTTGTGCTTGAGCCAGCGGATCGCGTAATGCGCGTCCTGCACCGCGGCCGGGTACGGCGCTTCGCTGGAAATGCGCAGGTCCGGCGACACCACCAGCATGCCGGCTGCGGCGATGGCGCGCGCCATCGGCTCATTGGCGTAGCGGTCCTTGCGGCTCCAGGCGCCGCCGTGCAGGTCGAGCAGCACCGGGAACGGTCCCGTGCCCTGCGGCTGGTAGATGCGCGCGATCAGCGTGCGTTGTTCGGTCTTGCGGTATTCGACTTCCCAGACCTTGACGGCAAACAGGTTCGAGGGATTGTAGGCAACAGTCATGGCACTCCTCCGTGCATTGCGGTTCGCGGAAAGGCGCTTATGATAAGCCCTCTTTCCCGCGGGCGCCCAGCCGTCTGCGGTTTTTGCATCGCAGTCCATATTGAGGAGCTTCAACATGCTTTGGGCCATTTCCTGCGTCGACAAACCGGATGCCGCGGCGATCCGCGAATCGGTGCTGATTCCCCACCGCGAATATCTCGGCAGCCAGAAACACATCCTCGTCCTTGCCGGCGCGACGCAGAACGACGAAGGCACCGAGGCCGTCGGCAGCCTGTTCATCGTCAACGTCAACAGCCGCGCGGAAGCTAAAAAATTCTCCGACGGCGATCCCTTCACGCAGAAGGGCGTGTTCAAAAGCATCACCATCACCCGCATGCGCAAGGGACAGTGGAATCCGGGGGCGGCCGAGGGCGCCTGAAGGTCTGCCGCGGTCAATCATGATATATTATAAGTATATGTTTTTAAACATATTTTTATGATTCCTGCGGGGCGCTATGCCGCGCCCTGCGGTGCATGTATCGTGTGGCCAAGAACAATCCGGACATTGATCCGTTGCCACCAGGGAGGAAGTGCCATGACGTTGCTGCCGAAGCTGCTGTTGCTTGTCGCCGCACTGGTTCCGTTGCAGACCGCCGCGCAGGAATACCCGACACGCCCCATCCGCGTCATCGTACCGTTCCCGCCCGGCGGCGCGGCGGACACGATGGCGCGGTTGATCGCGCCGCAGATGTCGAAGGCGCTGGGACAGAACCTGACGATCGAGAACCGGCCGGGGGCCAACACGGTGATCGCCACCGAGATCGTCGCGCGCGCGCCGGCAGACGGCTACACGATGCTGGTGATGGCGACGAGTTTCACCGTCAATCCCTTCGCCTATTCGAAGCTGCCCTACGACACACTGCGCGATTTTCACGGCGTCACGCGCATGGTCTACAACCCGCTGATCTTCTGCGCCCATCCCTCGTTGCCGGTGAAGAACATGAAGGAACTGGCGGCGCTGGCGAAGAAACGGCCGGGCGAGCTGTCCTGGGGCGTGTCGAGCATCATCGGCGGCGGGCGCATCGCCGGCGAACTCTTCAATGACATCGCCGGCATCAACATGATCAACGTGCCCTTCGGCGGCGGCGCGCCGGCGACCACCGCCATCCTCGGCGGCCACATCACGCTGCTGGTGGGCAACGTGCTCGATTGCTCCCAGTACATTCCCAGCGGAAGGCTGCGCGGCCTGGCGGTGACCTCGGCGCAGCGCGCATCCAATCTGCCGCAGGTGCCGACCATCGCCGAGTCGGGCTGGCCCGGGTTTGAGTCGCTGAACTGGTTCGGCACGATGGTGCGTGCCGGAACGCCGCGCCCGATCGTCGAGCGGCTGTCGGCCGAAGTCGCGAAGTCGCTGAAGACGCCGGAGGCCGGCGCGATCCTCGCGCGACAGGGATTTTCGGAGGGCACGATGAGTCCTGCGGACTACGATGCCTACATCCGCAACGAGATGCAGCGCAACGAAAAAATCCTGAAGAAGCTCAACCTCAAGCTCGACTGACGCCAATCCGGACACGGGCGGGGGACGGCAGGCCAGGGGCCGCCCCCGCGCTTTATTTCAGCTTCTGCAGCACGTCCAGCAGTTCGTCGTTGGGCATGATGCCGCGCGGATCGTTGACGTTGGCGTAGCGGACGATGCCTTCGCGGTCGATGATGAACCAGGCGCGTTTCGCGCGCAGGTAACCGGCGATGCGCTTGCTGTCTTTCGCCAGCGCGGGGTCGTCATTGAGCACGCCGTAGGCGCGGGTCATCTCGCGGCGGGTGTCGCTCAGCAGCGGGAATTTCAGCCCGAGCTTGGTGGCGAACTCGGTGTTGGCGGCATTGAAATCGACACTGATGCCCAGGACCTGGGCATTGGCGGCCTCGAACTTGGGGAGATCAAGCTGGAAGGCCACGACTTCGGTCGTTCACGTGTCGGTGAAGGCGGCGATGTAGAAGAACAGGACGATGTTCTTTTTGCCGAGGTAATCCGCGAGCGCCACCGGCTTGCCGGTGGTGGAATTCACGGAAAACGCGGGCGCCCTGTCGCCGGGCTTCGGCATCTGGGCCATGGCCGGGGCGGCGATGAGCATCGCCGCGCCGAGCAGGCCGGCGGCGATCCAGCGGTGCAGCAGTGGCAGTTTCGACATCATGATCCTCCGGTGGCCGTTCACTTGATGCGGGCGAGATCGCGCGCGTAGTTGCGCAGCACCTTGCCGTCGAAATCGACATGACCCAGGCCGCGCGCATTGATCAGGCCTTTTTTGTCGACGATGACCGT
>JAHCAG010000037.1 GCA_019635015.1 Burkholderiales bacterium
GCCGCTGCGCAATGCCGGGGGCGGCGCGCCGCTTGCCGCATCCCGCGCGGGCTGAACGCCGGAAAACTTCAAAAGGAATCCCCATGAATACGCCACCGGTTGCCGAAAAACCCGCGCGCGGCCGGGTGCTGACCGTGTGGACGCCCGAGGACAAGGTGTTCTGGGAGCAGCAGGGGCGTGCCATTGCCAACATCAACCTCTGGATATCGATTCCCAGCCTGTTCCTTGCCTTTGCCGTATGGCAGCTGTGGAGCGTGGTGGCGGTCAACCTGAATGCGCTGGGTTTCAAGTTCACCACCAACCAGTTGTTCTGGCTTGCCGCGGCGCCGGCGCTGTCCGGCGCGACGCTGCGCATCTTCTATTCATTCATGGTGCCGATCTTTGGCGGCCGGCGCTGGACCGCGCTGTCGACGGCCTCGTTGCTGATTCCCGCCATAGGTATCGGTCTTGCGGTGCAGGACACCTCGACCACCTTTCCGACGATGCTGATCCTCGCCCTGCTCTGCGGTCTCGGCGGCGGCAACTTCTCCTCGTCGATGGCCAATATCAGTTTCTTTTTTCCGAAGGAGCGCAAGGGTTCGGCGCTGGGCCTCAATGCCGGCCTCGGCAACCTCGGCGTGTCCTCGGTGCAGTTCCTCGCGCCACTGGTGGTGACCATGCCGATCTGGCTGATGTTCCAGGGCGATCCGGCGCTGATCACCAACAAGGCCGGGCAGCAGGTTGAAATCTGGGCGCAGAACGCCGCCTTTGTCTGGGTGCCCTTCATCGCCATCTGCGCGGTGGCTTCGTGGTTCGGCATGAACGACATTTCGGATGCCAAGGCCTCGTTCTCCGACCAGGCCGTGATCTTCCGGCGCAAGCACAACTGGCTGATGTGCTGGCTCTACCTCGGCACCTTCGGATCGTTCATCGGTTATGCCGCCGGCTTTCCGCTGCTGATCAAGTCGCAGTTTCCCGAGATCAATGCCCTGCAGTACGCCTGGATGGGGCCGCTGATCGGTGCCGTGATCCGGCCCTTCGGTGGCTGGTTGTCCGACAAGCTGGGCGGGGCGATCGTGACTTTCTGGAACTTCGTGGTGATGGCGATGGCCGTCGGCGGCGTGCTGTATTTCCTGCCCTCGGGCCCTTCCGGTGGCAGCTTCCCCGGCTTCTTCGCCTGTTTCATGCTGCTGTTCCTGACCACCGGCATCGGCAACGGTTCGACCTTCCGCATGATCCCGGTCATTTTCCTGACCGAGCGGCTGCGTGATGCAGAGGGCAAGGGCGAGCCGGCCCGCGAGCAGGCCATCCGCGACGGCAACAAGGAAGCCGCTGCCGTGCTCGGTTTCACCGGGGCCATCGGCGCCTATGGCGGATTCTTTATCCCCAAGAGTTACGGCACCTCGATCGCCAGCACCGGCGGGCCCGAGTTTGCACTGTGGATTTTCATCGTGTTCTACCTCAGCTGCATCGCGATGACCTGGTGGTACTACTCGCGCCGGAACGCGGAAATGCCCTGCTGAGGCACCGCGTTGGGCCCCGAACAACGATCAACCGCAAGATGAGGCAAAGATGAGCCATTTCCTTGACCGACTGAACTACTTTGCGACACCGCGGGAGCCTTTCGCCGACGGCCATGGCCAGACCAGTGGCGAGGACCGCAGCTGGGAGGATGCCTACCGCAACCGCTGGGCGAGCGACAAGATCGTGCGCTCGACCCACGGCGTCAACTGCACCGGTTCCTGTTCCTGGAAAATCCACGTCAAGGGCGGCATCGTCACCTGGGAGACCCAGCAGACCGATTACCCGCGTACACGCTGGGACATGCCCAACCACGAGCCGCGCGGCTGCGCCCGCGGTGCGAGCTACAGCTGGTACCTCTACAGCGCCAACCGCGTGAAGTATCCGATGGTGCGCGGGCGGTTGCTCAAGCGCTGGCGTGCAGCGCGGATCGAAAAAGCGCCGGTGGAAGCCTGGGCCT
Organism: Burkholderiales bacterium; assembly: GCA_019635015.1. GTDB lineage: Bacteria > Pseudomonadota > Gammaproteobacteria > Burkholderiales > SG8-41. The sequence continues at coordinate 1,961 of JAHCAG010000037.1, forward strand.
CCATCGTCGAATCGGAAGAGGCGCGGCGCGATTACCAGCGCGTGCGCGGCCTCGGCGGTTTCGTGCGCTCGAGCTGGGACGAGGTCAACGAAATCATTGCAGCCGCCAACATCCACACCATCCGCAAATACGGGCCCGACCGCGTCATCGGATTTTCGCCGATTCCAGCGATGTCGATGGTCAGTTATGCCGCCGGCAGCCGCTACCTGAGCCTTATCGGCGGCGTGTGCATGAGCTTCTACGATTGGTACTGCGACCTGCCGCCGGCGAGCCCGCAGATCTGGGGCGAGCAGACCGATGTGCCGGAATCGGCCGACTGGTACAACTCGAATTTCATCATCGCCTGGGGCTCCAACGTGCCGCAGACGCGCACCCCGGATGCCCATTTTTTCACCGAGGTCCGCTACAAGGGCACCAAGACCGTTGCGATCACCCCGGATTATTCGGAAGTCGCCAAGCTGTCCGACCTCTGGCTGCATCCCAAGCAGGGCACCGATGCCGCCCTGGCGATGGCGATGGGTCACGTGATCCTGAAGGAATTCTATTTCAACCGCCGCAGCGCCTATTTCGACGACTACGCGCGCCGTTACACCGACCTGCCGATGCTGGTGACGCTGAAAGAGCACTCGCTTCCCGATGGCAGCAAGGTCATGGTGCCGGACCGCTATGTGCGCGCTTCGGATTTTGCCGACCGTCTCGGGCAGGACAACAACCCGGACTGGAAAACCGTCGCCCTCGACGAGCACGGCGAGGTCGTGCTGCATAACGGCTCCATCGGCTTCCGCTGGGGACCGGAGGGGCGTGGCGATGCCGGCCGCTGGAATCTGGAGCAGCGCGACGCGCGGCGGGAAGGCGAGGCGAAGCTGCGGCTGTCACTGCTCGAAGGATCGCAGCCTGCAGCCGAGACGGCGACGGTCGGATTCCCGTATTTCGGCGGCATTGATCACGAGCATTTCACGGCCAACCCGCAAAGCGATGTGCTGTCGCGCGCGGTGCCCGTGCGCCGCCTGGCGCTGGCCGGCGGCGAGACGCTGGTGGCGACGGTGTTCGATCTGCAGGTGGCGCAGTATGGCGTCGCGCGCGGCATTGCCGGAGAGAACTGCGCTAAGGATTACGACGACAACCTGCCTTACACGCCGGCCTGGCAGGAGCGCATCACCGGCGTGCCGCGCGAGCAGGTGATCACGGTGGCGCGCCAGTTTGCCGACAACGCCGACAAGACCGGAGGCCGCTCGATGGTGATCATCGGCGCGGCGATGAACCATTGGTACCACAGCGACATGAATTACCGCGGTGTCATCAACATGCTGATGCTCTGTGGCTGCATCGGCAAGAGCGGCGGCGGCTGGGCGCATTATGTCGGCCAGGAAAAACTGCGGCCGCAGACCGGCTGGACGGCGCTGGCCTTTGCGCTCGACTGGATCCGACCGCCGCGCCAGCAGAACTCGACCAGTTTCTTCTATGCCCACACCGACCAGTGGCGCTACGAGAAGCTCGGCGTCGACGAAGTGCTGTCGCCGCTGGCCGACCCCAAGCAGTGGGGCGGCAGCATGATCGACTACAACGTGCGCGCCGAGCGCATGGGCTGGCTGCCTTCGGCGCCGCAGCTGCAGACCAATCCGCTGCAGGTGGTGCGCGAGGCGCAGGCCGCGGGCATGGATCCGAAGGACTACGCGGTGAAGGCGCTGAAGGACGGCTCCCTGAAGATGAGCTGCGGCGATCCCGACCATCCGGCCAACTGGCCGCGCAACCTTTTCGTCTGGCGCTCCAACCTGCTGGGCTCCAGTGGCAAGGGGCACGAATATTTCCTCAAGCACCTGCTCGGCACCAGCAATGGCGTACAGGGCAAGGACCTCGGTCCGCAGGACGCGAAGCCGCAGGAAGTGGCCTGGCACGACCAGGCGCCGGAAGGCAAGCTTGACCTGCTGGTGACGCTGGACTTCCGCATGAGCACGACCTGCCTCTACTCGGACATCGTGCTGCCGACGGCGACCTGGTACGAGAAGAACGATCTCAATACCAGCGATATGCATCCATTCATCCATCCGCTATCCACCGCCGTGGATCCGGCCTGGCAGTCGCGCTCGGACTGGGAGATCTACAAGGGTTTCGCGAAGAAATTCAGCGAACTCTGTCCCGGCCACCTCGGCGTCGAGAAAGAGCTGGTGCTGAGCCCGTTGATGCATGACAGTCCCGCCGAACTCGGGCAGGCGCTCGATGTCAAGGACTGGAAACGCGGCGAGTGCGAGCTGATTCCCGGCAAGACCGCGCCGCAGATGACCGTGGTCGAGCGCGACTATCCCAACGTCTACAAGCGCTTCACCGCGCTGGGCCCGCTGATGGCCAAGGTCGGCAATGGCGGCAAGGGTATTGCCTGGAATACCCAGGTAGAAGTCGGCCAGCTCGGCGAACTCAATGGCATCGTGCGCGAGGACGGGCCGACCCAGGGCCTGCCGCGGATCGAGTCCGACATCGACGCCTGCGAAGTGGTGCTGCAACTGGCGCCGGAAACCAACGGTCATGTCGCGGTCAAGGCCTGGGAGGCTCTGGGCAAGGCCACCGGCCGTGACCACCGGCACCTGGCGCTGCATCGCGAGGACGAGAAGATCCGCTTCCGCGACATCCAGGCACAACCGCGCAAGATCATCTCCTCGCCGACCTGGAGCGGTATCGAGAGCGAGACGGTGTCCTACAACGCCGGCTACACCAATGTGCATGAGCTGATTCCCTGGCGCACGCTGACCGGCCGCCAGCAGTTCTACCTCGATCACCCGTGGATCCGTGCCTTCGGCGAGAACCTGTCGAGTTACCGCCCGCCGGTGGACCTGAAGACCACCGCCGGCATCCACGGCATCCGCAGCAACGGCAATCCGGAAATCCTGCTCAACTTCATCACGCCGCATCAGAAGTGGGGTATCCATTCGACCTACACCGACAATCTGATGATGCTGACGCTGTCGCGCGGTGGTCCGATTGTCTGGCTGTCCGAGGACGACGCGAAAAGCGCGGGCATCGTCGACAACGACTGGGTCGAGCTGTTCAACATCAACGGTGCGATTGCGGCGCGGGCGGTGGTCAGTCAGCGCGTCAACCCGGGTATGGTGATGATGTACCACGCGCAGGAGAAGATCGTGAACACCCCGGGGTCGGAAATCACCGGCGTGCGTGGCGGCATCCACAACTCGGTAACCCGCATCGTGTTGAAGCCCACGCACATGATCGGCGGCTATGCCCAGTTCAGCTACGGGTTTAATTACTACGGCACCATCGGTACCAATCGCGACGAGTTCGTCGTCGTGCGCAGGATGAAGCGCATCGACTGGCTGGACACGCCGGTCGGGGAAGAGCGTGTCACTGCAGTGCAGTCTCACGGAGAAAACGCATGAAAATCCGCGCCCAGATCGGAATGGTGCTCAATCTTGACAAGTGCATCGGTTGCCATACCTGTTCCGTCACCTGCAAGAATGTCTGGACCAGCCGCCCCGGCATGGAGTACGCCTGGTTCAACAACGTCGAGACCAAGCCCGGAATCGGTTATCCCAAGGAATGGGAAAACCAGGACAAGTGGAACGGCGGTTGGGTGCGCCGCGCCGACGGCTCGATCGAGCCGCGGCAGGGCGGCAAGTGGAAGCTGCTGATGAAAATCTTCGCCAATCCCAACTTGCCCGAGATCGATGACTACTACGAGCCTTTCACCTTCGACTACGCGCACCTGCAGAACGCGCCGGAAATGAAGGCAAGCCCGACGGCGCGACCGCGCAGCCTGATCACCGGAAAACAGATGGACAAGATCGTCTGGGGGCCGAACTGGGAGGAAATCCTCGGCGGCGAGTTCGAGAAGCGCAGTGCCGACAGGAACTTCGACGACATCCAGAAGCAGATGTACGGCGAGTTCGAGAACACCTTCATGATGTACCTGCCGCGGCTGTGCGAGCACTGCCTCAACCCGGCCTGCGTCGCGTCCTGTCCCTCCGGTTCGATCTACAAGCGCGAAGAGGACGGCATCGTGCTGATCGACCAGGACAAGTGCCGCGGCTGGCGCATGTGTGTCAGCGGCTGCCCGTACAAGAAGATCTACTACAACTGGAAAAGCGGCAAGGCCGAGAAGTGCATTTTCTGCTATCCCCGCATCGAGGCCGGCCAGCCGACCGTGTGTTCGGAGACCTGCGTCGGCCGCATCCGCTACCTCGGCGTGTTGCTCTACGACGCCGACCGCATTGCCGAGGCGGCATCGACCGAGCATGACCGTGACCTCTACCAGGCGCAGCTCGGCATATTCCTCGATCCCAACGACCCGCAGGTGATCGCCCAGGCGCGGGCCGACGGCATTCCCGACAACTGGCTGGAGGCCGCGCGTAACAGCCCGGTCTACAAGATGGCGGTGGAGTGGAAGGTCGCGCTGCCGCTGCACCCCGAATACCGGACCTTGCCGATGGTCTGGTACGTGCCGCCGCTGTCGCCGATCAGCGCTGCCGCCAACGCCGGTCACCTCGGCATCAGCGGCGGCATTCCCGACGTCAGCCAGCTGCGCATCCCGGTGAAGTACCTCGCCAACCTGCTGACCGCCGGTGACACCCAGCCGGTGGAGCGCGCGCTGCAGCGGATGCTGGCGATGCGCGCCTACCAGCGCGACAAGCATGTCGAGGGCAGGCGCAACGAGGCCGTGCTGCAGCAGGTCGGCCTCTCGGTCGAAACGGTCGAGGACATGTACCGCATCATGGCCATTGCCAACTACGAGGACCGTTTCGTGATCCCGAGCACGCACCGCGAGTATGCCGAGAATGCCTTCAATGTCCGCGGCAGCTGCGGCTTCTCCTTTGGCAACGGCTGCTCGGAAGGCACCACCGAAACGAGCCTGTTCGGCAGCGAGAAGAAACGCACCATTCCCGTGAAGCTGGAGGTCTGACCATGGCCATCCTGAACAGGGCACCGGCCGCCTCCTGCACGCTGCGCGTGTTGTCCGCGCTGCTGGGTTACCCGGATGCCAGGCTGAGGGCGCAACTGCCGGAAATGCACGCCGCGCTGCGCGAGGAGGCCGCGGTGCCGGCACCGCGGCTGGCCGAGCTCGGGGGGTTGATCAATTCGCTGATGCTGGCCGACCCGCTGGAGGCCGAGGCGGAATACGTGCAGATTTTCGACTGCGGGCGCGCGACCTCGCTGCACCTCTTCGAGCATGTGCATGGCGATTCGCGAGATCGCGGACCGGCAATGATCGACCTTGCGCGGACCTATGAGCAGGCGGGACTGTTCCTTGAGCCGGGCGAGTTGCCGGATTACCTGCCGGCAGTGCTCGAATTCGCATCGACGCAGCCGCCCCGCGAGGCGCGCGCCTTCCTCGGCGAAATGACGCACATCCTGGATTCGCTGCACGCGGCGCTGGCACAGCGCGGGACACGGTATGCCGCGGTGGCCGCCGCGCTGCTCGAGATTGCCGGCGAGAAGCCGACAGCGGCCGCACCGGCAGCCGAGCCGCCGATCGACGAAAGCTGGATCGAGCCGCCGGCCTTTGACGGCTGCTCCGTGAAAGGGCAGGCGCGGCCGGACCGCGTGCAGCCCATCCACCTGGTACGACGCAAACCGGAAACGGGAGCCGCAGCATGACAACCTTCGAAACCTACCTGCACCTGTTTTTTTTCAGCGCCTATCCGTACATCTGCATGGCGGTGTTCCTGATGGGCAGCCTCGCGCGCTACGAC
>JAHCAG010000038.1 GCA_019635015.1 Burkholderiales bacterium
GCAGGGCTGACAAGCGAGCCCCGCGTCCGCAGAATCGCCGGATCCGCGGCGAGAAACACCGCGTCATGAGCCTTGCCGCGCCGTGGCCGGCCGTGCCTCCGGGGCGTCATAGACCGGTACGAGGAAGTGGCGGTTCAGTTCGTCGTTCAGCAGGTGCAGTTTTTCGAGGAATTCCATCAGGTATTCGTGGAGGCCCGTCTCCATGATCTGCTCGACGCGGCCGTAATGCAGCTGCGCGTGGAGTTCCCCGGCGAGGCGCTCGGGCTCCATCGAGTCACGCTTGCACAGGTCGCGCAGGATTTCGTAGATCTCGTTCATGCAGGCGTGCAGCGAGCGCGGCAGGTCATTTCGCAGGATCAGCAACTCGGCGACGCGTTTCGGGGTGATGACGTCCCTGTAGATGCGGCGATAGGAACTCAGCGCGCTGACGGAGCGCAGCAGGGCGCTCCACTGGTAATAGTCGACCGCGCCGCCGACATCCGCGGCGCTGGGCAGCAGGGTGTGGTACTTGACGTCGAGCAGGCGCACCGTGTTGTCGGCGCGTTCTGTGAATGCCCCGAGGCGGATGAACTGGTAGGCCTCGTCGCGGAGCATGGTGCCGAAGGTCACGCCGCGGAACTGGTGGGTCTGGGTTTTGATCCACTCGAAAAGCTCGTTGAGGCCACCGTGGGCCAGCGCGGCCTCGCTGCGGCTGCGCAGCTCGAGCCAGATGGCGTTGAGGTTTTCGTACATTTCGGTGGTCATCACGCCGCGCATGCTGCGCCCGTTCTCGCGCGCGGCGTGGATCAGGGAGCAGATGCTGGACGGGTTGCCGCTGTCGATGACCATGAAGCGCAGCACCTTGTCCGAGGTCAGCGGCCCGGGATTCCCGGCGTAATAGCTGCTGGCGAGGCCGTTGATCACCAGCGGCAGCGCCCAGGGCTCCGCCCAGGACTGCGCGACGTCGGTCACGCGGTACGGCAGCAGCGACATCTGGTAGGTGATGTCGAGCAGGCGCGCGGTGTTTTCCGCGCGCTCGATCTGCCGCGACATCCAGTAGAGATTGTTGGCTTGCCGGCTCAGCATGGCAGATCCTCCAGCACCCAGGTGTCCTTGGTTCCGCCACCCTGCGAGGAGTTGACGACCAGCGAGCCCTCGCGCAGCGCGACGCGGGTCAGCCCGCCGGGGACGAGGGTGACTTCACGGCCCGACAGCACGTAGGGCCGCAGGTCGACGTGCCGCGGCACGATGCCGGAGTCGCGGAAGGTCGGGCAGGTCGACAGCGCCAGCGTCGGCTGGGCGATGTAGTTGGCGGGATCCAGTTCGATGCGCTTGCGGAACTCGGCGATCTGCTCCCTGGTGGAAGTCGGTCCGACCAGCATGCCGTATCCGCCGGAGCCCTGGACTTCCTTGACCACCAGTTCCGGCAGGTGCGCCAGCGTGTAGGCGAGATCCTCGGCGTTGCCGAGCCGGTAGGTCGGCACGTTGGAGATGACCGGCTTTTCGCCAAGGTAGAACTCGATCATCTGCGGCACGTAGAGGTAGGTCGATTTGTCGTCGGCGACGCCGGTGCCGATCGCATTGGCCAGCGTGACGTTGCCGGCGCGATAGGCGGCGAATATGCCGGGCACGCCGAGTACCGAGTCGGGGCGGAATGACAGCGGGTCGAGATAGTCGTCGTCGATGCGCCGGTAGATCACGTCCACCCGCTGCGGGCCGGCGGTGGTGCGCATGTAGACATGGTTGTTGGCGACGAACAGGTCCTGGCCTTCGACCAGTTCCACGCCCATCTGCTGGGCGAGAAAGGCGTGTTCGAAATAGGCGCTGTTGTAGGCGCCCGGCGTCATCACCACGACCGTGGGCTGGCTGACGTGCCCGGGCGCCACGGCACGGAGGTTTTCCAGCAGCACGTCGGTGTAATGGTCGACGGGCGCCACCGGAATGCGGCCGAACAGGTCGGGAAACAGGCGCATCATCATCTTGCGGTTCTCCAGCATGTAGGAGACCCCGGAGGGTGTGCGCAGGTTGTCTTCCAGCACGTAGAATTCGCCGGCTTCGGTTTTCACGATGTCCACGCCGGCGATGTGGACGTAGACGTCGCCGGGAACTTGGATACCCTGCATTTCGGGCCGGAATGCTGAATTGCCGGTGACCTGGGCGGCGGGAATGATGCCCGCCTTCAGGATTTCCTGGCCGTGGTAGATGTCCTTCAGGAATGCATTGAGCGCGCGCACCCGCTGGCAAGCGCCGTCACTGATGATTTTCCAGGCGTCGGGGCGGATGATGCGGGGAATGATGTCGAAGGGGATCGAGCGTTCGGTGCCGGATTCGTCGCCGTAGACCGCGAAGGTGATGCCGAGGCGGGTATACAGCGCATCCGCCTCGCGCTGCTTCTGCGGCAGGAAATCGGACGGTTTGCCGTCCAGCCAGTCGGCGTAAGCGCGATAATGAGGGCGGACGATGCCGTCCAAGGCGCGCATTTCGTCGTAGGGCTTGCTGCTCATGGTGGATTCCCTGTTGGCCGCTGTGCTCGTTGTAACACAGCTTAAGCAACCGGTATGCCATTTGGCAAAAATGGCGTGCCCCTGGATGGGCATGTTCCCGGCAATGGGGCGTCACGAGGGCGCCATGGCCGATGATGGTGCGCGTGCGCCATCCTGAGGCGGGATTTTACGGGTATTTCGCGGACAAAGCGTGGTCACGGACGGGGTTACATGGTCAGGAAACATCATCTGCAGCTGGTCGATATGGAAAATCCGGTTCCCGAAGCGTGGGCTGAGCGGGTCGCGGACCGTTTCGACGGGCAGGCCCGGCAACTGCTGAGTGGAGTATCGGGCGAGATCGCGTCAATGAGTGATTTTCCGCTTCCCGGCGGGGAATCGGCGCGCACGCACGCGCAGGCGGTGGCGGAGATCGTGCTGCAACTGGACATGGATCACGAGTCGGTGGCGGCGGCATTGCTGGTGCCGCTGCTGCAAACGCGGCCGGAGTCGGTCGGGGCGATCCGGGAGCGCTTCGGCGCCGTTGTGGCGGAACTGGCCGAGGGTGTCGTGCGCATGGGGGAAATCGGCGCGTTGTCGAACCGCACGGTGGCGCCGGTTCGCCCCGAGGCGCAGGCTGCGCAACTGGAAGCGCTGCGCAAGATGCTGCTGGCGATGGTCCAGGACGTGCGCGTGGTGCTGATCAAGCTGGCCGATCACCTGCAGGACCTGCGTGCGGCGGTCAGGTCGGCTGATCCGGAGCGGATGGCGGAGACCGCCGAGCTGACGCAGGATATTTTTGCCCCGCTGGCCAACCGGCTGGGCGTCTGGCAGATCAAGTGGGAGCTGGAGGACCTGGCGCTCCGGGTGCGCGACCCCGGCAGCTACAAGCGCATTGCGCGGCTGCTCGACGAAAAACGGCTGGACCGCGAGCGTTACATCGAGAACGTCGTGGCCTTGCTGAAGGGGGAGATCGCGCGCGCCGGAGTTGCCGCGGAAGTCAGCGGCCGTCCCAAGCACATTGCCAGCATTCACCGCAAAATGCAGTCGAAAGCCATTGATTTTGAAGGACTTTATGATGTTCGCGCAGTCAGGGTCCTGGTCCGCGACATCAAGGACTGTTATGCCGTGCTGGGCATCGTTCACAGCCTGTGGTCGCCGCTGCCCAAGGAGTTCGACGACTACATCGCCAAGCCCAAGGCCAACAACTACCGGTCGCTGCATACCGCCGTGATCGGACCCGAAGGCAAATCGGTGGAGGTGCAGATCCGCACTCACGAGATGCACCAGCATTCGGAGCTGGGCGTGGCGGCGCACTGGCAATACAAGGAGGGCGGGCGCCAGGATCGCGGTTACCAGGAAAAGATTGCCTGGCTGCGGCAGGTGCTGGAGTGGAAGGACGAGGTGCGCGATGCCGGCGAGTTTGCTGAACAGTTCCGCACCGGCCTGTTCGGGGATTCGGTCTACGTGTTCACGCCGCAGGGGCGGGTGGTGGATCTGCCGAAAGGCTCGACCCCCATTGACTTTGCCTATCACGTGCATACCGAGCTCGGGCATCGTTGCCGTGGCGCCAGGGTCGACGGCGTGATGGTGCCGCTGAATACCGCGCTGGCCAACGGCCAGCAGGTGGAGATCCTCGCGGCCAAGCAGGGCGGTCCCAGCCGCGACTGGTTGAATCCGCAACTGGGTTTCCTGAAAAGCGCCGGCGCCCGCAGCAAGGTGCGCCAGTGGTTCAACCGCCTGAACCTGGAGGCCGATATTGCCCAGGGCCGCGCGGTGCTCGAGAAGGAATTGCAGCGGCGCGGTCTGAGCCGGCTGAATCTGGATCAGTTGGCGACAGAGATGGGGTTCGAGAGGCTCAATGACCTGCTTGTGGGCCTCGGACGCGGGGAAGTCGGCCCCAAGGCGCTGCAGCTCGCGCTGGCTCCGGATGAGGCGCCATCCGACGCACCCGCCGTTTCGGAGGGCATCGTTACCCGCAAGTCCGGCGGCAGCGGCGGTGGCGGCGTGCTGGTGGTCGGCGTCGACAGGCTGCTGACCACGCCGGCGAAATGCTGCCGTCCGGCGCCGCCGGAACCGATCGTCGGGTTCGTGACCCGCGGGCGCGGGGTCAGCGTGCATCGCGCCGATTGCGCGAGTCTTGCCCGGCTCGATCCGCAGCGCCGCATTGCCGCGGAGTGGGGGGCGCCGGGCAGCACGACATTTCCGGTCGATATCGTGGTCGATGCCGTGGATCGCACCGGCTTGTTGCGGGACATCTCCGAGGTGCTGTCGCGCGAACGCATCAATGTCACTGCCACGCGTTCGACGTCGACCGATCTCAGCGCGCGCATGCGTTTCACCGTGGAAATCACCGACCTCGGCCAGTTGCAGAGGGTCCTGGCGCTGGTCCGCGAGGTGAAGGGCGTGCTTGCGGCGTCCCGCCGCTGAGCGCCTCCGGAGGGCGGTGGCCGGAATGGGGCTCCTCCAAGCCCCTGATTTTATTTGATTGATGCCGTCCGCTTGGGCTAGAATGCGCACCTTTCAGGCGCGTAGCTCAGCTGGTTAGAGCACCACCTTGACATGGTGGGGGTCGTTGGTTCGAGTCCAATCGCGCCTACCAATTTCGGAATGCGTATTTTTTGCCACCGGAGCACGGAAAGCGAGCGTTATGACACCGCGAACTTGCAATTTCCCTGTATCCCGGCAATAGCTGCGTCATTTCCCTGGTAGCGGAAAAAAGTGCGGCTTGTCCGCACTTTTTTTGTTTGTGCTTACGGAATCTCCGACATGATCAACATCAAATTGCCCGACGGATCGATCCGGTCCTACGAGAATCCGGTAACGGTGGCGGAAGTCGCGGCTTCGATCGGCGCCGGGCTGGCCAAGGCGGCACTGGCCGGACGCGTCGACGGCAGGCTGGTCGACACCTCTCACCGCATTGAATCGGACGCCGAACTGGCGGTGATTACCGACCGGAATCCAGAGGGCCTGGAAATCCTGCGCCATTCGACGGCGCACCTGCTGGCGCATGCGGTGAAGGAACTGTTTCCCGACGCGCAGGTGACCATCGGTCCGGTGATCGAGGACGGGTTTTACTACGATTTTTCGTACAAGCGGCCGTTTACGCCGGAGGACCTTGCAGCCATCGAAAAGCGCATGGCGGAAATCAGCAGGCGCGATATCAGGGTGGATCGCCAGGTCATGCCGCGCGACGAGGCGGTGAAGTTTTTCTCGGACATGGGCGAGAAGTACAAGGCCGAGATCATCGCCTCGATTCCGTCGAACGAGGCGATTTCGCTGTACCGGCAGGACAATTTCATCGATCTGTGCCGCGGCCCCCATGTGCCGTCCACCGGCAGGCTGAAAGTGTTCAAGCTGATGAAGGTCGCCGGCGCCTACTGGCGCGGCGACTCGAAGAACGAAATGCTGCAACGGATCTACGGCACCGCCTGGGCGAAGAAGGAGGACCAGGAGCATTACCTGCACCGCCTCGAGGAGGCGGAAAAGCGGGATCACCGCAAGCTGGGACGCCAGCTCGATCTGTTCCACATGCAGGACGAGGCGCCGGGCATGGTGTTCTGGCACGCCAACGGCTGGGTGATCTGGCAGGTGATCGAGCAGTACATGCGCGGCCTGCTGACCGGGGCCGGTTACCGCGAAGTGCGCACGCCGCAGGTGATGGACCGCGTGCTGTGGGAGCGTTCCGGTCACTGGGAAAATTACCGCGAATACATGTTCACGACGGAATCCGAAAAGCGCGATTACGCGGTGAAGCCGATGAACTGCCCCGGCCACGTGCAGATTTTCAACCAGGGCGTCAAAAGCTATCGCGACCTGCCGCTGCGCATTGCCGAGTTCGGTTCCTGCCACCGCAACGAGCCTTCGGGTGCGCTGCACGGGCTGATGCGGGTGCGCGGTTTCGTGCAGGACGATGCGCATATTTTCTGTACCGAGGACCAGATCCAGAGCGAGGCAGGGGATTTCATCGATCTGCTGCGCCGGGTGTATGCCGATTTCGGCTTCGAACACATCCTCGTCAAGCTGTCGACCCGTCCCGAGAAACGCATCGGCGACGATGCGGTCTGGGATCGCGCCGAGGCGGCGCTGAAGGCGACGCTGGACGCGAAGGGCCTGGAATGGGATATCAACCCCGGCGAAGGCGCTTTTTACGGCCCCAAAATCGAGTTTTCGCTGAAAGATTCGCTGGGCCGGGTCTGGCAATGCGGCACGCTGCAACTGGATTTCGCGCTGCCCGGGCGCCTGGGCGCCGAATATGTGGCCGAGGACAATACCCGGCGCACGCCGGTGATGCTGCACCGGGCCATTCTGGGCTCCCTGGAGCGTTTCATCGGTATCCTGATCGAGCATTACGCCGGGGCGATGCCGGCGTGGCTGGCGCCCGTGCAGGCCGTGGTCATGAACATTTCCGGGGCCCAGGCGGGGCATGTGGCCGGGGTTGCGGATGCGCTCAGGAAGGCCGGTTTCCGGGCCGAGGCCGACTTGAGAAATGAGAAAATTTCCTATAAAATCCGCGAACATAGTCTGCAAAAGCTGCCTTTCCAGCTGGTCGTTGGCGATAAGGAAGT
>JAHCAG010000039.1 GCA_019635015.1 Burkholderiales bacterium
AAGCAGCAGCACCGAATACGGGTTTTTGGTGACCGCCTCGGTCAGCAGGCCGCCCTGGTCGAAGCCGATGTATCCCGGCGGCGCGCCGATCAGCCGCGACACCGCGTGGCGCTCCATGTATTCCGACATGTCGAAGCGCAGCAGCTCGACGCCCATCACGTAGGCCAGCTGGCGCGCGACCTCGGTCTTGCCGACACCGGTGGGGCCGCTGAACAGGAAGCTGCCGATCGGCTTGACCGGATTGCCCAGGCCGCTCCTCGCCATGCGGATCGCCGCGGTCAGTGCATCGATCGCCTTGTCCTGGCCGAACACCACGGCCTTCAGGTCACGGTCGAGTGTTTTCAGCGCGTTGCGGTCGTCGACCGACACGGTCTGCGCCGGGATGCGCGTGATCTTGGCGATGATTTCCTCGATCTCGTGCTTGCCGATGACGCGCTTCTGCTTCGACTTCGGCAGTATCTTCTGGGCGGCGCCCGCCTCGTCGATGACGTCAATGGCCTTGTCCGGCAGATGGCGGTCGTTGATGAAACGCGCCGACAGCTCCGCCGCGGCGCTGAGCGCCGCCGGCTGGTACTTGACGCCGTGGTGCTCCTCGAAGCGCGACTTGAGCCCCTTCAGGATGGCAATGGTCTCGGCGATGGTCGGCTCGGTGACATCGACCTTCTGGAAGCGCCGCGACAGCGCATGGTCCTTCTCGAACACGCCGCGGTACTCGTTGTAGGTCGTCGCGCCGATGCATTTCAGCTGCCCGCCGGACAATGCCGGCTTCAGCAGGTTGGAGGCATCCAGTGTCCCGCCCGATGCCGCGCCGGCACCGATCAGCGTGTGGATTTCATCGATGAACAGGATGCTGTGCGGATTTTCTGCAAGCTGTTTCAGCACCGCCTTCAGGCGCTGCTCGAAATCACCTCGGTACTTGGTGCCGGCAAGCAGCGCTCCCATGTCCAGCGCGTAAACGGCGGCCTTTTTGAGGATATCCGGCACATCGCCCTCGACAATGCGCCGTGCCAGTCCTTCGGCAATCGCGGTCTTGCCGACACCGGCCTCGCCGACCAGCAGCGGATTGTTCTTGCGCCGGCGGCACAGGGTCTGGATCACGCGCTCCAGTTCGTGGGCGCGGCCGATCAGCGGGTCGATCTTGCCGGCCACCGCCATTGCGTTCAGGTTCTGGGTGTATGACTCCAGCGCGCCGCCGGACTGGGCTTCCTGTTCGGCCTCCGCCGCCTCGCCTTCCGGCTTGGGCTGCTGCTGGGTCTGCGGCACCTTGCTGATGCCGTGGGAGATGAAGTTGACCACGTCGAGGCGGGTCACGCCTTTCTGGTGCAGGAAATACACCGCGTGCGAATCCTTCTCGCCGAAGATCGCCACCAGCACGTTCGCGCCGGTCACCTCCTTCTTGCCGGAGGACTGGACGTGCAGGATCGCGCGCTGGATCACGCGCTGGAAACCGAGGGTCGGCTGGGTATCGACTTCCTCGCCGGCGAGTATCGGCGTGTGCTCGGTGACAAAATCAGCCAGCAGCTTGCGCAGTTCATCGACGTTGGCGGCGCAGGCGCGCAGCACTTCGGATGCGGACGGATTGTCGAGCAGCGCCAGCAGCAGGTGCTCGACGGTGATGAATTCGTGGCGTTTCTGGCGGGCCTCCATAAACGCCATGTGCAAGCTGACTTCGAGTTCCTGGGCAATCATGGTTGTCCGATCATGGCTGTTGGAGTGGGACCTCAGTTCTCTTCCATTACGCACTGTAACGGATGTTGGTGCTGCTTGGCGTACGACTTTACCTGCTCGACTTTGGTTGCGGCAACATCCCTAGGAAATATACCGCATACGCCCATGCCTTCACGGTGAACCTTGAGCATCACCTGGGTTGCTTGCTCCCGGCTGAGGGCAAAAAACCGCTGCAAGACACTGACGACGAAATCCATGGGCGTGTAGTCGTCGTTCAGCAGCAGCACCTTGAACATCGGTGGTGGCTTGGTCTTGGTACGTTTCGCCTCGAGGACGGTGTCTTCACGCTGCCTGGTTGCCATGCCGTTGAACTATGCCTTGCCTGCTTCGGGGGGCCCGGTTGATCGCCCCGGACCGTTGCCGGCCCTGACAGGCCCGCTGTGAACCTATTTTCTCCCGAATGGAGAATTTTTCAAGTGGCGGAAAACGCAGGGAATGCGCCCTGATACCGGGTTTCCGGGCCGCGCTTGACTTTCGCCGGCAAATACCCTAGAAAGCAGTCGGGTGTTGGGGTTCAGGTTTTATCGCAAGACCAGCGCAGTACCTTATTGGTTTGGCCAATGCGATCCTTGGAACTCGAACAAATCGCGGAGCCCATCCGCTTTTCTATCAAGGCAGGCATATGGCAACTGGTACTGTGAAATGGTTCAATGACTCCAAAGGCTATGGCTTCATCACTCCGGACGACGGCAGCGAAGACCTTTTCGCCCACTTCTCCGCGATCCAGATGAACGGCTTCAAGACGCTGAAAGAAGGTCAGAAAGTGTCTTTCGAAGTCACCCAGGGCCCGAAGGGCAAACAAGCCTCTAACATCCAAGCAGCCTGAAGCTGTGATTTTTCCGCTGCCGGCAGCAATGCCGGCGGCTCTGCCGGACTAAGCCCGCGGACCACCGGTCCTGCGGGCTTTTTTCTGGCGCAGCCTGCCCTTCCGGCCGCCGCCGGCGATGCCGGCGGCGCACAAATAATGCGATAATCGCCGCCTTGGCCAGCAAGCAGATTGTCACAGGCAAGATGGTCATGGCCTCCGGCGGAGATCTGCCGCCGGAGCACCCCTTCCGATCGCGACTTCGAGCCGATCACTTGAAAGACCCTATTCGAACGGAGAGTTGAGAAATGAGTGGAAAACTGGACCTGCTGAAAATCGCGCAGGAAGAAGCAAGCGGCGATCTCTTCAAACACCTGGACGGCGTCTTCAAGCGCTCCAAGATCCAGCCGCGCGGCATCAGCGACGCCATCATCTGGGAAGGCGGCAACTTCACCGGCGGCGTGAACCCGGTTGCCCACGCACTCACCGACACCTTCGCGCTCAACGGCACGATCATGGCGCTCGACGTGCTGGGCCTGCCCTTCCTCGGCGTCCCGATGATGGCGCAGTTCCGCCACGACTCGAAGCTGAAGTCGCTGGAGTGGTTCGGCAAGATGGATTACACCTGCCTGAAGTGGTCCACCGCGGGTGACTTCATGGTCAATGACGGCGGCAAGAAAGTGGTTGTGGCCGGCAAGTCGGCCAATGCCCCGCTGCGCACCGCCGCAGGCGTGTACTGCAACGTCCGCCCCTACGGCTCGATCACCAACGTGCGTTTCATGCCCGGCCTGCCGTACTCGCAGGACAACAAGAAATTCGTGGTTGAAAAGGCCACCGGCAACATCCACTCCGAAATGAACACCCCGGGCGTGCGCATGGCTTATGCCGCGCGCCTGTTCCTGAAACTGGTCAATGACCGCGGCTGCATCGGCCGCGTTGCGACCAAGCCGACCCAGGCCAAGGAAGACGCGGTGAACGCCGGCCTCTTCCGCTGGCTGCTGCAGGGGACCAAGTTCCAGCTGAAGCGCCAGTACGCTGTCGACGCCTACGAAGAGCACAAGGACAACGTCCATGCCATCGTCGCGCTGCTGCCGAAAGACTTCAAGGCCGGCATGGAAAACTGGGGCGGCGACATCTACGAACACATCTCCGACACCAACTTCGGCCTGCTGCTTCACGACATGATCGAGCAGCGTGAATGCATCGTTTACTCCACCGACCTCGACGGCGACCGCCTGACCGACCTGATGGCCGATGCGCCGGACGTGCTGCGCAAGTGGGGCCAGATCATCCTCGACCACGCCAAGACCGGCAAAAAAATGGCCGATGTGTGGAAGGAAATGGGCTTCACGATGACCAACGGCAAGGACATGACCAGTGTCATGTACCGCATGGAGGGCGCTCCGATCTACGAACAGACCCTCGGCTCGGCCGATGCGATGCTGCAGCGCCTGCTCAACGGCGACGAAACCGTCGGCGGCACCAAGGATCCCTACGATCCGCGCATCCACTTCGTGCTGATCAACGAAGCCTACAAGGCTGCCAACCCCGGCAACAAGCAGCTCGCCGACTGGCTGGACGCTCAACTGGCCACCTTCGACAAGATCTACAGCGCCAAGCGTCCGCGCTATATCGACGGCTACAACCAGCTCAAGGCCGCCATCAAGCCCTGGGGCAGCCAGTAACACCAATTACCACCGTGCCCCGCGCACGGCCCGGCAACAACGCCCGCCATTGCGGGCGTTGTTTTTTGTGTGACGCCCCCTGCTGGCACTCCCGCAACAGCCCTCTCATGCCGCATCGCAAAATCACCCTTTAAACAACATCAATCCGCACTTTTCACAGGGGAAATTTCACTGGGATACCCAAGTTTGACAGGATGTGATTCTATGTATAATGCATCGCAGCATCATGTATAGGATCATTTTTTACAATACGGGATATCGGAATCATCCGCCTCCCCTTCCCTGACCACCTGTCGCGGAGAATCCTCATGGCCCAGCCCCTTCCCGAAGGCATCACCCTGAGCGGCGCGTCCAGCGCCGAATACGCAGGCATCCTCACCCCCGAAGCGCTGGCCTTTGTCGCCGGACTCTCGCGCAAATTCGAAACGCGGCGCAGGGAGCTGATGCAGCGGCGCAGCAGCCGTCAGGCCGCATTCGATGCCGGATCGCTGCCGGATTTCCTGCCGGAAACGAAGGCGATCCGCGACGGCGACTGGACCATCGGTTCAGTGCCCGCCGACCTGCAGGACCGCCGCGTCGAAATCACCGGGCCGACCGACCGCAAGATGGTGATCAATGCGCTGAACTGCGGCGCCAGCGTATTCATGGCCGATTTCGAGGACTCGAACGCGCCGACCTGGGCCAACATGATCGAAGGCCAGATCAACCTGCGCGATGCCATCCGCCGCACCATCACCTTCCGCAGCCCCGAGGGCAAGGACTACAGCCTCGCCGGAAAAACCGCGACCCTGCTGGTGCGTCCGCGCGGCTGGCACCTGCCCGAAAAGCACGTGATTGTGGACGGGCAGCCGATGTCGGGTTCGTTCTTCGATTTCGGCTTGTATTTCTATCACAACGTCCGCGAACTGCTGGCGCGTGGCTCAGGACCGTACTTCTATCTGCCTAAGATGGAGAGCCATCTCGAAGCGCGGTTGTGGAACGATGTCTTCAATCTGGCGCAAGATGAGCTGAACATTCCGCGCGGCACGATCAAAGCGACAGTGCTGATTGAGACGATCCTGGCGACCTTCGAGCTGGATGAGATTTTGTGGGAACTGCGCGATCACTCGGCTGGCTTGAACTGCGGGCGCTGGGATTACATCTTCAGCTACATCAAGAAATTCCGCAATCATCCTGAGTTCACACTGCCGGATCGCGCACAGGTGACCATGACCGTGCCGATGATGCGGAACTATTCGCTGCTGGTGATCAAGACCTGTCATCGGCGCGGAGTCCATGCGATGGGTG
>JAHCAG010000004.1 GCA_019635015.1 Burkholderiales bacterium
GCATCTGCCAGAAGGTGATGACCTGGGCCCGCGCCGCGGTTTCGCGCATCGCCTCGACCTCACGGTCGATCAGGCGGTCGCCACGCTCGATGATGCCGCGCGCGAGTTCGTCGAGGCGCGCGAAGGACTCCGCGGCGCGCTTCAATCCGGCGCCGCCCGCCGGACCGCTCAGCACTGCGTGGACCGCCGCTTCTCCGCCGACGATCTCGTCGAGCGCCGCGCGCTGCTCGGCGTCGAAGGGCAAGGCGGCGAACTCGCCGGCGACCTTGATGAATGCATCGCGGTTGGATTCATAGGCATCAAGCAGCGAACGGTCGCCGAGGATCGCCATCTGCCGCGCGTTGCGCTCGAGCGCACCAAGCCGCTCGGCGAGCCGCCGGCTCGCCTGCGTCGACTGCACGGCCTGCTGCACCGCGAGCTGGCTGCGGCTGGCAAACTGGTTGATCGACACCGCATTGTTGACCAGCGCGAGGATCAGCGGCAACGCCACCATCGCAAAACCGATGACCAGCAGCCGGGGAAAGGAATTGGGTTGCAGGAAACGCATGCCTGGATGCAGCCTTCGCGGCGCAGCCCCGGGCCTCAGGCACCCTGCCGGTTTCTGTCCTCAAGCAGCTTGATCAGGCCATCGATGCCCGAACGCCCGATCTCCGAATTGAACTGGCCGCGGTAGCTGATCACCAGGCTCGCGTTCTCGGCGACGATGTCGGTGACCTTCCACTGCTTGTCGGTCAGCGTCATCCGGTAGTCGATGGAAATCGGCGGCCGCCCCGGCTCCCTCACCAGCGTGCGCACCGTGGTGTAGTCATCACCCGGTTTCATCTGCAGCGGCCGGATCTCGACCTGGCGGTCCACTTTGGAAGCGTCCGACAGCGCCGTGGTGTAGGTGCGCACCAGCAGCGTGCGGAAAGCATTCTCCAGTGCCGTGCGCTGCGCCGGTGTCGCGTTGCGCCAGGATACGCCCATCGCAAGCTGGGTCATCGCGCGAAAATCAAAATGCGGCAGCACTTTTTTCTCGACAACTTCCCGCAACTCGCGCACATCCTTGTTCTGCTTGAGAATCGTCAGCACCTCCTCGACCGTGTTCTTGACCAGCATGTCGGGCGCGGTCTGGGCACGGGCCGCCGTCAGCGGCAGCAGGAACATCAGGGCAAGCACTGCGGCAATCGTGTTTTTCATGTCGTTGTCATCCCTGTTCTTTGTTGATGTGACGATACCCGCGTTAGGCCGCGTCATGGCCTGAATGTTCCGCCTTCCCCGGCACAAATCCCGAGAAATCCGGAGAAAAATCACAAATTGCCGCCGAAACAGCCGCCTGCCCGCAGATGCCGCGCCGGAAACACCGCACACCGTCGCCGGACGGAGACAGTGCGCCCTTTGTTATGATCAGCCACTGATGAACGTGGAGAAAGACCTGCCGTGAAACTGCTGCGCTACAGCCTCAAGAACGAACCGCGCGCGCTGGCGCGCCTCGGCGTGCTGATCGCGCCCGACCGCGTCGCCGACCTGCGCGCGGGTTATGCGCTGCACCTGACGAAACGCGCCGGCAACGCCAAGGGGCGTGAACTGGCCGCGATCTGGATGCCGCCGTACATCACCGAATTCCTGCACCTCGGGGAACAGGGATGGATCGCGCTCGCTGACGCCTATACCTTTCTTGCCGACCTCGCCGCCAGCGCGCCCGATGCCGCCGGGCTGAACGGCGAAGCGCTGTTCCTGCCGCTCGCCGACTGCCGTGTCTACGCGCCGCTGCGACCGTCGAAACTGATCGCCGTCGGCCGCAACTATCCGGGCTACACGCAGTTCCCGGGCAAGGCGCCGGGGAAAATCCCGACCGGCTTCATCAAGACCGCCTCGGCGATCACCGGCCCGGGGCGCGACATCATCAAGCCGCGCATCACCCGCGCGCTCGACTGCGAAACCGAACTGGCGCTGGTCATCGGCAAGCGCTGCAAGGACGTGCCGGAGGAAAAAGCCTGGGACGTGATCGCCGGCTACACCATCCTCAACGACATCACCGCGCGCGACCTCGGCGCCCTGGAGAAACAGGGCGGCCACATGTTCCTCGCCAAGACCTTCGACCGCTTCGCGCCGCTGGGACCGTGGATGATCACCCGCGACGCGATTCCCGACCCGATGCACCTGCGCATCCAGACCCGCGTCAACGGCGAGACGCGCCAGGACGGCAACACCCGCGACATGCTGTTCAGCATCCCGCAGCTGGTCGCGCATTTCTCGCAGATCACGCTGATGCCCGGAGACATCATCGCCACCGGCTCGCCCGGCGGCGGCGCACTGGCCAATCCCGACTGGTACCTGAATGCCGGCGATGTTGTCGAATCGGAAGTCGAGGGCATCGGCATCCTGACCAACGGCGTGGTCGACGAGCCGCTGCCTGCCTGAGGGCCGCGCGCTTCAGCGCGCGATCTTCGCGATCTTCAGTTCGCCCGCCAGCTGGTCGAGCGCGGCAAGCAGCGCTTCCGGCATCGGCACGCCCATTTTCTCGTTGCCGGCGCGCGTGACATGCGAACCCTCGCCCGGCAGGCGGATGCGGTCGACACCGGGCAGGCGCTGCGAGTTGCGGATGTCGCGGATCAGCGTGTCCATGCCCTGCTTGAACTCTTTCAGGTCCTGGAAGGCTTCGATGTTGATCGCGACAATGGTGTGGCCGGTGTTGGTTTCCGTGGTGTCGTCATTGTTGAAATCGACAACGTCCTTGCCCATCGCCGCAGCATTCAGGTTGCCGGCGAGCAACCCCATCACCAGCGCCAGTCCGTAACCCTTGTAACCGCCAATCGGCAGCAGGAAACCCTCGTTCGCGCGTTTCGGATCGGTCAGCGGATTGCCCTGGCGGTCCATCATCCAGCCCTCGGGCATCATCTCGCCGCGCTGCGCCTTGGTCTTGACCTTGCCGTAGGCCGCCACCGTGGTGGCCATGTCGAGCACGATCGCCGGTTCGTCGCCGGCCGGCACGGCCACGGCAATGGGATTGGTCGACAGCAGCATGTCCAGCCCGCCCCAGGGCGGCAGGTGGTTGGCGCTGCCCACGGCCATGTAGAGGCCGATCATGTTGTGCGCCAGCGGCATGCTGGCGTACAGCGATGCCGGGCCGGCGTGGTTGCTCCAGCGCGCGCCGACCCAGGCCACGCCCGCGGTTCTGGCCTTCTCGATCGCCTTTTCGGTGGCGAACTTCATCACCAGATGGCCCATGCCGTTGTCGCCATGCACCAGCGCCATGCCCGCCATCTCGCGCTCGACCCGGATCTTCGGCCTGACATTGACCGCACCGCCCTTGATGCGGCGGATGTACTGTGGCAGGCGGAACACGCCGTGCCCCTCGGAGCCGTTGATGTCGGCCTGCGCCATCAGTTGTGCAATGGCCCGGGCATCTTCGCGGGGAATGTCCACGGCCTCGAATGCACTGGCGATGAAGGCGCGGAGCTTGTCGCCGGAAATACGCTGTTTCTGTTCAGCCATGACTGTTGTCCAGATTGTTTTCTTCCAGTTCGACCAGCGCGCCGAGAAAATCCTTCGGGTGAACGAAGGCGATGCGCTCGCCGTGCACGTTCAACTGCACCTTGCCGGCGCCGAGCACCTGCACGCCGGCGGCGGCAAGGTCCTGCGTCGTCTGACCGACATCATCGACGCCAAGGCAAAAATGGTGGATGCCGCCCTTCGGGTTGCGCTCGAGGAATTTCGCCACCGGAGAATCCGGACGCGACGGTTCCATCAGTTCGATCTTCGCGTTGCCGAGATCGACATAGGTCATGCGCACGCCCTGCTCTTCGTTGACCTTGATTGCGCCGGCGCTCAGCCCGTACGCCGCCTCGAGCTTGCGCAAAGCCGCCGCAAGATCGGGCACGACGATCGAGACATGGCTGAGACCGGTGATCATTTTTATAAGTATTTGATTTTAAATTACTTTTTCTTTGCGCAACTCGGCGATGCGGGCATCGCTGAAGCCGAGTTCCTCGCGCAGCACCGCTTCGGTGTGCTGGCCCAGCAGCGGCGGCGCACGGCGGATGCTTGCCGGCGTGTCGCTGAAACGGAAAGGAATGCCGAGCATTTTCACGGTGCCCGCGGTCGGATGTTCGACCTCGGTGACCATGTCGCGCGCGATGGCATGCGGCGCAGCCAGTGCCTGCGCCACGCTGTTGATGCGGCCGCAGGGAATGCCGGCGGCCATCAGTTTTTCGATCCACTGTTCCGCGCCCTCGCGTTTCAGTTCGGCGTTGATCAGTGCATCAAGCGCTTCGCGGCTGCCGATGCGGTCCGGATTTTTCGTGAAGCGCGGATCGGTCGCCCATTCGGCATGGCCCAGTACCTCGGCAAATTTCGCAAACTGGCCGTCGTTGCCCACCGCCACCGCGATCATGTCATCACGCGTCGGATAGGCGGTATAGGGCACGATGTTCGGGTGACCGTTGCCGAAACGTCCGGCGTTCTTTCCTGAAATGAGATGGTTCGAAGCAACGTTGGCGAGCATCGCCAGTCCGCTGTCGAACAGCGACACCTCGACATGCTGGCCGCGGCCGGTGCTGTGCCGTGCATTGAGCGCCGCCAGCACGGAATTGCAGGCCAGCATGCCGGTGCAGATATCGACGATCGCTACGCCGTACTTCATCGGCGTGCCCTCCGGCTCGCCGGTGATGCTCATCAGGCCCGATTCGGCCTGCAGGATGAAGTCGTAACCGGGCAGCCCGGCCTTGGGGCCGACGGCGCCGTAGCCGGTGATCGAGCAGCGCACCAGCCGCGGCGCGTTCGCCTGCAGCCAGTCGTTGCCGAAACCCCATTTCTCCAGCGTGCCGACCTTGAAGTTCTCGACCAGCACGTCGGATTTCCTGATCAACCCGGCCAGCACCTCCTGCCCGGACTTCATCGCCATGTTCAGCGTCATCGACCGCTTGTTGCGGTTGACGCCGAGGTAGTACGCCGACTCGCCCTCGGCAAAGGGCGGCCCCCAGCTGCGGGTGTCATCCCCCGCGCCCGGCGGCTCGACCTTGATCACGTCGGCGCCCATGTCGCCGAGCATCATCGTGCACAGGGGACCGGCGAGGATGCGGGTCAGGTCAAGGACACGGATGCCGGTGAGGGCGCCCTGGGGTTCTGCGGGTGGCATGGGTCAGTGCAGTAATTGGTGAATGGTGATTCGTGATTGGTAGGCACTGGTGGCGGCTGATTGATCTGCCGCCGCCACCAATTACCGCTTACCAATCACCAATTACCGCTTCTTCCGCCGCATCGAAGGCGGCGCATTGAGGTCACGCTCGTAACCGTCGACGTATTTCTCCAGCTCCTTCTTCGCCTGCAGGCGGAATTTCTGGAAGTTGGGCTTGCGGCCGGCGAGGAAGGCGTCCATGCCCTCGTTGGCCTCGGGCGAGCCCCAGACATGCGCCAGCAGCTCCATGCCCTGCTGCCAAGACGAGTACAGATTGTCGGATTCGAAGTTCAGCGACTTCTTGGTCATGCGGATGGTCAGCGCGCTGTGGCCTTTCATGGTCTCGCACCACTTGAGCGTCTCCTTCAGAAGGTCCTTCTGCGGAACGCACTTGTTGATCAAACCGACTTCGACGGCTTCCTTCGCCGGGAAACGGCGGGCGCAGAAAATCATTTCACGCGCCAGGCGCTCGCCGAGAATGCGCGGCAGATACTGGGTCGCGCCGACGGTCGGGCAGGCACCGACTTTTGCGCCGGTCTGGCCGAGCACCGCATTTTCGGAAGCGATCACCAGGTCGCACCACAGCGCGAGCTCGTGCCCCCCGCCCATGCACCAGCCGTTGACCATCGCGATCACCGGGATCGGCAGGCCGCGAATGGTCATCGCCAGGCCGAGCATGCGGTCGTTCCACATGTAGGCATTGGTGAAGTTCAGGCGCTTCATGGCGTAGAAATCGCCGCCGGCGGAGAAGGAACGGTTGCCCTTGCCGGTGACCACGGCGCAGACGATGGACGGATCCTCGCGGGTCGATTTCAGGGCATCAATCATCTCGTCGAGCGTCTGCTCGCGGAAAGCGTTGAGCACTTTCTCGCGGTTGATCGTGACCCAGGCGACCTGGTCCTTCACCTCGTAAATGATGTCGGTGTACTTGCGGCTTTTGGACTTCCGGGCTTTTGCGGCCATGTTTCTCCCCACGGGTCGGTTGTTCTGGAAAGCGGCGATTTTAGCAGAAGGCTCCTCGGTGATTGACAGCGCCGGGAGGCATCCTTATCGTCGATTCGCGGCGCCTGACAGCAGTTCACAACATGGCCTCTACACAATCACGCGACGCATTGCCGAACAACCGGGCGCCAAAAAATGGCCGGCTCATCAGGAGGCAAAGTGGAGAAATGACGAGTTGCGTGATCTTCGAACTGCGGCGCTGCCAGGACTGCGGACAACCTGTCGGCGCCAAGGACAGGTTCTGTGCGCGCTGTGGCGCCAAGCTGCCGCGTGAGCCCAAGACAATCCGGCTCGAATAACCACAACCAGAGGCACCGGACCCGGATCAGAGATATTCCGAAACTTCAACCAGATTGAGATCCGGATCCCTGAAATAAACCGAGCGGATCTCCCCCATCGCCCCGGTCTTTATGCAGGGCCCTTCGATGATCGCAACCTGGTGCGTGTTCAGGCTATCGATCACCCGCTCCAGCGGCACTGATGCGATGAAGCAGAAGTCCAGAGTGCCGATGCCCGGCGCATGCGCCTTGGGTTCGTATTTCTTGCCCTGCACGTGGATGTTGATCTTCGAACGGCCGAACCTGAGCGCCATGCGCTGGCCGTTGCGGAAAGTTTCCAGCGTCATGCCCAGCACTCCGGTGTAGAAGCGGATGATCTCTTCGGGCTGGGCGGTGGTGAGGACGAAGTGGTCGAGGCGGTCGATCATGGGTGGGACTCCATTGCTGCGGTCGTCATTCCGGACGCGCAACGCGCGCGCCGGAATCCAGGGGTTTGCCATGGTCCGTTACTGGATTCCGGATCGTGCTCCGCACGTCCGGAATGACGGTTGATTATAAGTATTTGTTTTTATTGATATTTTTTAGATCACGCCTCTGGCGCGCAAATCGGCGATGGTTTCGGGTTTGAGGCCCGCGCGCTCCAGCACGGCAGCCGTGTCCTCGCCCAGCCGCGGCGCGGTGCTGCGGATGGCACCGGGCGTGACGGAGAGTTTGGGCACGATCCCCGGCACGTCGACTTTGTAACCGTCCCGGGTCTCGATGTTGAGGATCATGTCGCGTGCGCGGTACTGCGCATCATTGACGATGTCGGCCACTGAATAGATCGCACCCGAGGGCACGTCGTGGTCAGCGAGGATTTTCAGCGCCGTGGCCTTGTCCTGCGTTTGGGTCCAAGCGGTGATCGCGCCGTCGATGTCGGCAACGCGCTTCACGCGACCGTCGTTGCCTGCCATGTCGGGTGACGCGGCGTAATCCTCGCGGCCAATCGCAGTCATGAGCCGTTTGAAAATACCGTCGCCGTTGCCGCCGATCAGGATCCAGCCGTCCCGGCAGGGGTAGGCGTTGGAAGGCACGATGCCGGGCAACGCGCTGCCGGCCGCTTCGCGCACGACGCCGAAGGCGCTGTACTCGGGCAGCAGGCTTTCCATGCAGTTGAACACACTCTCGTAGAGCGCGATGTCGATGACCTGCCCCACCCCTCCACGGGCGTCACGGTGATAGAGGGCCATCAGGATGCCGATCACGCCATGCAGTGCCGCCAGCGTGTCACCGATCGACACGCCAACACGCACCGGCACGCGTCCGGGCTCGGCGGTCAGGTAACGCAGCCCGCCCATCGATTCCGCGATGATGCCGAAGCCGGGGCGGTCGCGGTACGGTCCGTCCTGGCCGTAGCCGGAGATGCGCGCCATCACCAGCTTCGGGTTGATTTTTTTCAGATCTTCGTAGCCGAGGCCCCACTCCTCCATCTTGCCGGGACGGAAATTCTCGATCAGCACATCGGCGTCCTTCACCAGCGCGCGCAGCACATCCTGGCCCTCGGGCTGCGTCAGGTCGAGTGTCACCGACTGCTTGTTGCGCGACTGGACTTCCCACCACACCGAGTTACCGTTCTTCAGCAGCCGCCACTTGCGCAGCGGGTCGCCCTTGCCCGGCGGCTCGATCTTGATCACTTCGGCGCCGAAATCGGCCAGCGTCTTGCCGCAGAAGGGGCCGGCGATCAGCTGGCCGAGTTCTATGACGCGCACGCCGGCCAGCGGGCCGGCGGCGGATGGGGATGGTGCTGCCATGACGCGTTGTCCTCCGTTGAACCCGAAGGATACCGCGGTGCGGAAATTACTTGGCCTTCTGCAGCTCTGCCGCGTGTTTCACGGCCTTGACGATGTTCAGGTACCCCGTGCAGCGGCAGAGGTTGCCCTCGAGACCGTGGATGATCTGCTCATCCGTAGGTTGCGGGTGCTCCTTGATCAGCGCTGCGGTGGTCATGATCATGCCCGGGGTGCAGAAACCGCATTGCAGCGCGTGGCATTCGGTGAAGGCGGCCTGAGCGGGATGCAGCTTGCCGTTTTTGGCGAGGCCTTCGATGGTCACCACTTCGCAGCCCTCAGCCTGGGCCGCGAGCATGGTGCAGGACTTCACCGCGCGGCCGTCAACATGGACGGTGCAGGCACCGCACTGGCTGGTGTCGCAGCCGACGTGGGTGCCGGTGAGTTTCAGTTCGTCGCGCAGGAAGTTCGCCAGCAGCGTGCGGTCTTCGACCTCGGCGCTGCGTTGTTCGCCGTTTACCTTGAGGGTGATCTTGGCCATGGTTATTTCTTTCCGGAAAGTGCGGCCGCGGCGCGCGTCGCCATGACCTTGACCAGCTGCGCGCGGTATTCGCGCGTGCCGTGGATGTCTTCGTTGATGTCGTCGGCGGCGAGTGTCAGTTTCTCGATCGCCGCGGCGCTGATGCCTTTCGCCAAAGCCTGCTCGGCTTCAGTCCAGCGGAACACGCCGGAGGCGCCGGCGCCGGTCACCGCCACACGCAGGCCGTCGGCGGTCTGTGCGATGAACACGCCGGCCATCGCGTAACCCGAGGCCGGATGCGGAAACTTGCAGTAGGCCGCAGACTTCGGCAGCGGGAAGGCGATTTTGACAATCAGCTCGCCCGGCTCCAGCGCCGTCGTGAACATGCCCTGGAAAAAATCGGCGGCGGCGATCTCGCGTTTGGTGGTGATCACCTTCGCGTTCAGCGCCAGCACGGCCGCGGGGTAATCCGCCGCCGGGTCGTTGTTGGCGACCGAACCGCCCAGCGTGCCGCGGTTGCGCACCTGCGGGTCGCCGATGCCGGCGGCGAGACAGGCCAGCGCAGGAATCGCGTCCTGCACGACCTTCGATGCGGCCACGACGGCGTGGCGGGTCGCGGCGCCGATGGTGAGCTCGCCGTTCTTGTTGTCGATGCCGGCGAGTTCGGGCAGCCCGGCGATGTCGACCAGCTGCGTCGGCTGCGCCAGGCGCTGCTTCAGCGTAGGGATCAGCGTCATGCCGCCGGACAGCGGTTTTGCGTCGCCGTCCCTGGCCAGCACTTCGCCTGCTTCGGCCAGCGATTTCGCCTTGCGATACTGGAATGAGTACATGGTTATTTGCCTTTCTTCGCGGCGGTGATCGCCTGCCAGACCTTGTGCGCGGTCAGCGGCATGTCGAGCGGCGGTACGCCCAGAGGACGCAGCGCATTCATCATGGCATTGGTCAGCGCCGCAAGCGATGCGGTGCAGCCCGACTCGCCCATGCCCTTGACGCCCAGCGGGCTGATGGTGCCGAAGGTGGTGTGTTCGGCGATGGTGATGTCCTTGATCCAGCCGGCCTTGGGCATCGTGTAATCCATGAAACTGCCGCTCAGCATCTGGCCGGTCTCGGGGTCATAGACGATGTTCTCGCCGAAGATCTGTCCCCAACCCTGGGCCACCGCGCCGTGCATCTGGCCTTCGACGATGGTGTGGTTGATGACCGTGCCGCAGTCATCAACCGTGACATAGGCGACGACCTCGGTGACGCCGGTCTGCGGGTCAATCTCGATTTCGGCGACATGGCAGCCGTTGGGAAAGGTCGAGCCGAACTTGCCTTCGCCGGTGACCACCAGCGGTTTTTTTGCGGCCAGCTCGCCAAGCGTGATCTTCCTGTTCGACGCGGTCGACTTGAATTCGCCGTGGCCGTAGGCGACCTGGGAGGGTTCGACGCCGAGCTGCTCGGCAGCCAGCGGCGTCGCGGTCTCGATCAGCTTTTTGGCCGCGATGCTGCAGACCGTGCCGGCGCCGACGATGGTGCGCGAGCCACCGGTATGGTTGCCGATCAGGCCCTGCTCACCGATGCCCTGGCGCAGCCTGATCCGTTCAGCCGGTATGCCGAGGCCGTCGCCGATGATCTGGGCGAAAGTGGTTTCATGGCCCTGGCCCTGGGAATGCGATACCGAGTAGGCGGTGATGCTGCCGTCGGCATGCACTTCCAGCCGGATTTCGTCCTTCGGGAACATGCCGGCGCCGGAATTCTCGATCACGGTCGAGAAACCGAGGCCGCGGATCATGCCGCGTTTTTCGGATTCGGCGCGGCGTTTGGGAAACCCGGCGACATCGGCAAGTTTCATCGCCTTGTCGAGCACGCCATGGAAATCGGCGATGTCGTAGACCGAGCCGGTCGGCGTCTTGTAGGGAAAAGCATCGGCCGGGATGAAGTTGCGGCGGCGGATTTCGGCCGGATCGATTTTCATCTGCGCGGCAGCCTCGTCAACCAGGCGCTCGATGGCGAAGGCGATTTCGGGGCGTGCGGCGCCACGGTAGGCCGAGACCGGCACGGTGTTGGTCAGCGCCACGCGCCAGCGGCCGTACAGCGCCTGGGTCTTGTAGACGCCGTTGAGGCAGGTCACCGGGTTGCGCATCGGGCTCACCGGACCGGCAGGATGCAGATAGGCGCCGAGGTCGGCGATCCAGTCAATGCGCATGCCGAGGAAGCTGCCGTCCTTGTCGAGCGCGAGTTCGCCGTCGATGTAGTTGGCGCGGCCATGGGAGTCGGAGAGGAAACCCTCGCTGCGCGAGGACACCCATTTCACCGGGCGGCCCAGGGTTTTCGCGCCGAGCATCAGCGCGACGTATTCGGGATAACCGATGCTGCGCTGGCCGAAGCCGCCACCGACGTCGCGGGCAATGACTTCGATCTTGTCATCGGCCACGCCCGTGTAGGCGGCCAGCTGCATGCGCATCATGTTGATGCCCTGCACCGGCGAATGCACCGTGAATTTGCCGCTGGCGGCATCAAAGGCCACCGCGCAGGCACGCGGCTCCATCGGGTTCGGCGCGACGCGGGTGACATCAAGCCGCAGTTTCGTGACATGCGCCGCCTTCGCAAAAGCGGCTTCCACCGCTGCCGCGTCGCCAGCCTCCTGCTCGAAGCAGAGGTTGCCGGGCACATTGTCATGCAGCTGCGGCGCGCCGGGTTCCAGCGTGGCCCGCGGCGACACCACCGCCGGCAGGTCCTCATAGTCGACTTCGATCAGTTCGGTCGCGTCCTGCGCCTGCAGCGCGGTTTCGGCAATCACCAATGCGACGAGATCGCCGACAAAACGCACGCGGCCATGGGCCAGCACCGGGCGCTCGGGAATGCTCGCCTTCCTGCCGTCCTTGCCGGCGAAGGTCAGCATGCTCAGCGGTTTGACGTAGCCGGCCTTGACCGCGTCCTCGCCGGTCAGCACGGCGAGCACACCCTTCGCCTTGCGCGCGGCGTCGGTGTTGACCGACAGGATCTTCGCGTGTGCGCGGTCGGAGCGCAGGAAAGCGGCATGCGCCTGGTTCGGCAGCGCCCAGTCCGCGGCGTAACGGCCCTCGCCCTTGATCAGGCGCAGATCCTCGAGGCGGGCGAGCTTCGCGCCGCCGACTTCAAACAGGTGTGAATGATGTGTGTCCATGACTTTCCCGGGCACCGCATGCTGGACATCAGCAGGGGCGCTCTCGCTCCTCGTTTGGAATAGCGGCTAGGATAACGCAAATACGCGAAAAATTGAGCGTCAATGGCCGTCATTCGTGTTGCACCAGCCTGCATGCTCGCGCACAATGCAGCGTACGCAGTCCATATCGTACACAGTCGCCGTAACTTCCCGCCCCGCATGAAAAAAGACACCCTGCTGACCCATGTCGGCCGCGATCCCGCGCAGTCCCGCGGCACCGTCAACACGCCGGTGTACCGCACCTCGACCGTGGTTTTCCCGGACCTCGGGAGTTTCGAATCCCGCGACCCGGACGATTACAAGAGCATGCGTTACGGCGTGCACGGCACGCCGACGACCTGGGCGCTCGAGGACGCGGTGGCAAAAATGGAAGGCGGCCACCAGGCCGTGGCCCTGCCCTCGGGACTGGCGGCAATCACTGTCGCACTGGCGGCCTTCTGCAAGAGCGGCGACCACCTGCTGGTGACCGACAGCGCCTACGCACCGACGCGAATGTTCTGCGAGCGCCAGCTGCGGCCGAACGGCGTCGAGATCGAGTACTACGACCCCCTGATCGGCGCCGGCATTGCAAAACTGCTGCGACCGAACACCAGGGCCGTGTTCTGCGAGCCGCCGGGCTCGCTGACCTTCGAGATGCAGGACATCCCGGCGATCGCCACGGCGGCGCATGCCCGGGGCATACCGGTGCTGTCGGACAACACCTGGGGCACGCCGTACTTTTTCCGTTCCTTCGAGCGCGGCGTCGACGTGTCGATCCACGCCGCGACCAAGTACATCGTCGGCCATTCCGATGTGTTGATGGGCATAGTCGTCACCAACGAGAAATACTGGCTGCCGCTGCGCCGCGCGGTGGCCGATTACGGCTTCTGCGTCAGCCCCGACGACTGCTACCTCGCGCTGCGCGGCCTGCGCACCATCGGCGTGCGCATGAAGCAGCAGATGGCCAATGCCCTCGAGGTGGCACGCTGGCTGCAGCGCCGGCCGCAGGTGCAACGCGTGCTCTACCCGGCGCTCGAAGACGACCCCGGCCATGCCATATGGAAACGTGATTTCGACGGCGCAGCCTCGCTCTTCGGCGTGGTGCTGCGGCCGGCGGCGCGCGAAAAAGTGGAGGCTTTCGTCAATGCGCTGCGGCTCTTCGGCATCGGTTCGAGCTGGGGCGGCTATGAAAGCCTGGTCACCGCGCCGCAGCCGGAGAAGGTGCGCAGTGCAACGCAGTGGAATCCCGGCGGGCCGGTGATCCGCCTGCACATCGGCCTCGAGGATCCGGCGGACCTGATTGCGGACCTGGCGCAGGCCCTGCCCCGCCTCGGCTGACAGGGCATGGTTTACACTGGCGGGACCGGGCCGATGACGGGGTAATGCGGATGGAGGTCAGCGCCGAACGCAGGGAGAACACCGGGGTTGTTGCGGTCAGGGGCCGCATCGACCACCTCAACGCGACCGCCTTCCACGACGCGCTGAAACCTTACCTGGAGGGCTGCAGGGACGGCAACGGCCTGGTGCTCGACCTCTCCGGCCTGGATTACATCAGCAGCGCCGGCCTGCGTATTTTCATGATCGCCGCCAAACAGGTCCGCACCGGGAACGGGCGCATCGCCGTCGCGCAGATGCAGCCGCTGGTGCGGGAAATATTCGAGATCAGCCATTTTCACCTGGTCTACGAGATTTTTTCGACACTCGACGAGGGCGTCGCGGCGCTGGGCCGCGCGGTCGAGATCACGGCTGCCTGAAGCGGGGATAACACCGCCATGCAGATCCGTTTCTGGGGCACCCGGGGATCCCTGCCGGCGCCGCTGACCACGGCGGCGATCCGCGAAAAACTCAAAGCCGCGCTCGCCGCGGCGCAGGGTATCCGGCTCGACACGCCCGCCGCAATCGACACATTCATCGCGGAGCTGCCGTTCAGCACCAGCAGCACCTTCGGCGGCGACTCCTCCTGCGTCGAGATCATCGACGGCGAGGACAATCACCTGATCTGCGATCTCGGTTCCGGCGCGCGCCGCTACGGCATCGAGATGCTCGGCCGTTACGGCCCGAAACAACCGCAGACCTACCATGTGTTCATGTCCCATCTGCACTGGGATCACATCATGGGGTTCCCGTTTTTTCCGCCCGCCTTCATCCCCGGCAACCGCATCCTGATCCACAGCTGTCACCCCGAGGCCGGGGCCGCGTTCCGGCGGCAGCACGGCGCACCGTCGTTCCCGGTCGACTTCAGCCAGCTGCCGGCGGCCATCGAGTTCGTGCAGCTGCAGCCCGGCGTCACTTCCGGCATCGCCGGTTACAGGGTTACGCCGCTGCTGCAGCGCCATGCCGGCGACTCCTATGGTTACCGCTTCGAGAAAAACGGCAAATGCGTGGTGTATTCGACGGATTCCGAACACCGCACGGAACAGTCGGAGGAAACCGAAGCCTTCGCCGCGTTTTTCCGCAACGCCGACCTCGTGATATTCGATGCCATGTATTCGCTGGCCGATGCGGTGTCGGTCAAGGAAGACTGGGGCCACTCGAGCAATGTCATCGGGGTCGAACTGTGCCAGCTTGCCGGCGCAAAACGCCTGTGCCTGTTCCACCATGAGCCGGTGTTCGGCGATGCGCAGCTCGAGGACATCCTGCGCCAGACCCGGCGGCTCGAGGAAATCACCCGCGACGGCGCACCGCTGGAAATCATCAGCGCCTGGGACGGCCTGGTGATCGAGCTTTGAGCGGCGACGAACCCACCGCCTTCCGTTCGGGCCGCTGGCCGATCTGGATCGCCGGCTTCGCCGTGCTCGGGCTGCTGCTGGTACTGCACGCCACGTACACGCCGGCGCACCGCAGCCTGCAGTTTGCGCTGTTCGATGCCTACCAGAAACTGTGGCCGCGCGAGCGGCAGAGCGCGCCCGCGGTCATCGTCGCCATCGACGAAGCGAGTCTCGCGCGTTACGGCCAGTGGCCCTGGCCGCGCAGCGAACTGGCGCGGCTGGTCCGCGCGATTGCCGCCCTGCAGCCGGCTGCGATCGGCATTGACCTGCTGTTTCCCGAGCCGGACCGCCATGCCGGGCCGGAAACCGCTCCAGGCGGCGTCGGCAACGACCTGCTGTTTGCCGCGGCACTGCGCGACAGCCGGGCGGTGCTGGCGATCGCCGGCACCGTTGCCGAGGGCAGCGACACCGCCCAGGGTTTTCCGCCGGCGCTGATCGAGGGCTCCGACCCGCTGCTGGTGCTGCCGCTGCTGCCGCAGTTCCGTTCGGTGATCCGCAGCACGCCCCTGCTTGACCGCGCCGCGGCCGGACACGGCATCATCAGCGCCGACGCGCATGGCGGCATCATCCGCAACATTCCGCTGGCGGTGGCGGTGCGGGACGCCGTCGCGCCGACGCTGGCCCTGGAGATGATCCGTGTCGCCGCCGGCGAAACTGCGCTGCGCATGCGCGCGAATGCCCGCGGGCTGCTGTCGGCCGGGGTCGGCGACATCGCGGTTCCCGCCGACACCGGCGGACGCGCCTGGATCCGCTTCAGCCGCCATGATCCGGGACGTTTCATTTCCGCCGCCGACCTGCTGGAAGGCCGCGTCGATGCCGCGCAAATCTCCGGCAAGCTGGTGCTGGTGGGGCTGACCGGACTGGCGCTGGTCGATTATCCGGCGACGCCGGTGGACGCCAGCGTTCCCGGCGCGGAAATCCATGCCCAGTTGATCGAGAACATCTTCGACGGCGACCATCTGCAGCGGCCGCAATGGGCGCGCAGCGCCGAACTGCTCGCGCTCGCCCTCTGCGGCGCGCTGTTCGTGCTGCTGACACCGCTGGCGCGCCCCTGGCAATCCATCAGCGGCGCGGTGCTGCTGATCGCTGCATTTGGCGGCGCCGGCGCCTGGGCCTTCCGTTCCGGCGGGCTGCTGCTCGACGTGGCATCACCCGCCGCCGCACTGCTGCTGGTGTTCATGACCACGATGGCCGGCAAGCTGACGGACAGCGAAAGGCTGCGGCGCCGCCTGCGTGAAACGCTGCAGGCCGAGCGCGAAGCCGCGGCACGGGTCGCCGGTGAACTGGAAGCTGCGCGCCGCGTGCAGACCGGCCTGCTGCCGGAGCCGGCAGCATTGGCCGCCATCGAAGCACGCTGCGAGGTCGCGGCGTGGATGGCACCGGCGCGCGAAGTCGGCGGCGATCTGTACGATTTTTTCAAGCCGTCCGCGGATCGCGTGACCTTCCTGGTCGGCGACGTTTCCGGCAAGGGACTGCCGGCAAGCCTGTTCATGGCGATCAGCAAGGCATTGTGCAAAAGCGCGGCACTGCGTGCCGGCATCGCCGCGGGCCGCGCGCTCGGCGATGCCAACGCGGAAATCGCCCGCGACAATCCGGAAACCATGTTCGTCACCGCCGTGCTGTGCAGCCTGGACCTGCGCACGGGGGATCTGCATTACGCCAACGCCGGGCACGACGCGCCGGTGGTGATCGGCACACGCGGCGGCCTGGCCCGGCTTGACCGTGCGGGCGGGCCGCCGCTCTGCATGTTCGAAACCTTCGATTATGCGGAGGCCAGCCACGCACTCGCCGCGGGCGATGCAGTGCTGCTGTACACCGACGGCGTCACCGAGGCGATGGATGCGGCGCAGCGGCTTTATGGCCGCGAGCGTCTGCACGCGGTGCTGGAGCAGTTGCCTGCAGGGACAAGCTGCGCCGGCATCGTTGCCGCCGTGCGCGAAGACCTGCAGCGCTTCGGCGCCGTCGAGCACCTGGCCGACGACATCACCCTGCTTGTGCTGCGCTGGAACGGGCCGGCAACAGCATCCTGAACGGGCGTCCTAGCGGATATTGATTTCGACGCGGCGGTTGCGCGCTTCCGGGGTTTCGTCGGGTGTCGCGACCAGCGGTTCGCGCTCACCGCGCCCGGCCACGCTGACCGCCCCTTCCGGAACGCCGCGTTTGAGGAAATCGGCGCGCACGCGTTCGGCCCGCTGCAGCGACAGCTTGTCGTTGTACTCGACGGCGCCGACACGGTCGGTGTGGCCGATCACCTCGATTTCGGCTGCCGGCCGCCGCGCCAGTTCGCGCATCACCGTTTCGATCGTCTGCCGCGACTCCGCAGTGTATTCGTCGCGGCCTTCAAGGAAATGCAGGGTGTAGGACACCGGTGGCGGCGGCAGCGCACCGGCACTCCCGCCGAACACCTGACGCACCTGCGCCGCGCTGGAAGTGCCGGTGACCGGCGCGGACTTGCCGGTCGTGACTGCGGACGCGTAGGCGCTGTCGATCACCACCTTGCCCTGAGCCGAACTGACGCTGACCGCGCCGACCTTGCCGCCGGCGTCCGGCACCACCACGACCAGCGTTTCGGGTTGCGCTGCCACCGGCGGCGGCGGTGGCGGTGCCGCACAGGCGGTCAGCAATGCGGCCAGGAGGACTGCGGCAGCACGCAGGGCGGATACCATGCTGTGGCTCCGGCGTTATTCAGTGACCTGGACGTGAAACTCGGTGCCGCGTGCGCCCAGTACGGCAGTCGGCGTAATCACGCGCACGGCATCGGGGGACTGTTTGGCCAGTTTGCCCGACACCATCGACAGGGTGCCGCGCCGGAGACCGGCATCAAGCCGTCCCTGATGGGTCGTCGAATTGAATGCGAAATGTTCAATGACCAGCACGCTGTTCGGACCTGCCGACAGCAGCGTGTTGTCCAGCAGGGTGACGCCGACCGAGGCGCCGGCACCGGTTCGCAACGTGTCTGACTGCAGCACCCGAGTGCCGATTGCGGCCGGCAGGGTCCGGCCTTCGCGCTCCAGGGAAACCGCGCCGTTGACCACCTTGATCTGCCCGGCGCCCTCCGCGGCCGTCGCCGGAAATGCCGTCAGCTGGACTGCCATCACCAGCGCACCTGCCAGGAAACCCATCCGCATGGCTCTGCTCCCTCTGGATAGTTGGGGAACTGCGCTCCGGTCCGGGGCGCAGTGACGGGATGATTATAATCCGCTGGTCTGCTTTTGTTGACGACCGGCATACCACCGGCCGAACCTCCCCCGCATGTCCGAGCCGCCGCTGCACCGATTCCCCGCCCGCATGGAGGCCTTCGAGGCCATCCGCGAGCGGCTTGAAGCCAGCGTCCTGGGCCTGGACTGGAAGGCGTCGGACATCCACCGCTGCACCCTGGTCCTTGAAGAGCTGTTCACGAACTCCGTCAAATACGGGATGCCTGCGGGGAGCGACAACCACGTCTATCTGGGCATCGTGCCCTCCGCGGACCGCTCGATTGCCCTGACCTACGAGGACCGGGCGCCGCAGTACGATCCCTTCGCCGAAGTTTCGACTGCGCACACCAATCCGGATATCAGCAAGCGCGGCATCGGCGGGCTCGGTGTGCCGCTGATCCTGAAACTGACCGAGCAGACGCGGTACACCGCATTGCCGGAGGGCAACCGCATCACCCTGGTGTTCCGGCCGCGCTGAGGAGCGACAAAAAAAGCGCTCCATGGAGCGCTTTTTTTTTGGCGGTGCTGCCAACCCGGTCAGCCGGCCTGGTCTGCAACGCCTTTTTTCTTGTCACGCTCCTTCATCCAGATATAACCGGCAAATCCGCCGATCATGCCCACAAACAGCAGCGCGAACAGGATCAGCGCGGTGGGATCGGCATCGACCGGCGGCGCGGCGACCGGGGGCGCATCGTCGGCGAACGCGGGCATCGCCATCAGTACGGAGACGACTCCGGCAAACAGTTTGTGCATTACAGGCTCCTCATCGGCAGTGAATGGATGTTCCGCCGGCAATGCTGGGTGGAGGAGCTTGCTGCAGCCTTACATCATCTTGCTGGAAACTTACGGCGCCTTCATGTTCAGAAATAACCGTCCATCATCCGGTCGACCCAGGACGGCAGGCGCACACCGTCCTTGCGTTCAAATGCCGGAATGTAGGGCTTGATGTCGAGCACCGGCGTACCGTCGAGGGCATCGAGTCCGCGCACGACAATGCCATCGGCATCGACGCTGACCAGTTCCACGGCGGTGACGCCGATCGGATTCGGACGGAACTTGGTGCGCTGGGCGAACACGCCCACCGGTGCGAGATCCTCCATGCCGCGCGGATTGCGCGCGAGCTGTTTTGCCGGATCGAAGGCCGGAATGCGGTCGAGGTGAAACACCACGACCACATGCGAAAACTCGCCGAGCCCGGCCAGTCCGCCGGTGTAACGGGGATCGAATTCGATCCGCGACTCAACCTTCGCCCAGTGACCTTCGGACATCTGCCTGCGGTCGCTGCGCACCTGCCCGACCGGTTCAAAGACTGCCATGTTGCGGATACCCCCGGAATTGAGCGCGCCATTCGCGCGCCGCCGGACAATAACAGGAACTCCCGGGGAAAAACAAAGGGCCGGCTTGAGCCGGCCCCTTCATTTGCTGCTCGAAAGCGGGGACCCGGGCTCAGCAGCCCGCGACGCACTTGCCCTTGCCGTCGAACTCCATCGTGCGTCCGCTGATCGCCAGATGACTTTCCGGCTTGAGTTTCTTCATCAGCGCGGCCGTGCGCGAGGCCGCCCGGGGCGCACCGCCCTCGGTCACCGGCTCGTTCGGATGGGTCAGTATCACCGAAGCGGGTTTGACCAGTTCATTGATGACATATTCACCGGAAAGGAAAATCCCGGGGTTGTTGCCAAGGTTGAGCACTGCGAGATTGGCCTTGTGGAAATCATGCACGACGGTCTTCATCTCGGTATGGATGCCGGTGTCACCGGAGAGATAGACCGTCAGGCCGTTGGTGAACTTGACCACGAAGCCGGTGGCGGGGCCATACTCAAGAATCGCGCCATCAGCTTTCAGTTGCGCGCGCTGCGCCTCGGACAGCAGCGCCGGCGGAGCATTGTTGACATGCGAAGCGTAGACGATCGAAATTTCGACGCCGCGCGGCGCATCGGCCGTCTTCGCGACAAATACACCGCCGAGGTCGGTCTGCGAGGCGCATACCGTGGCCACCGGCACGGTGGTCGCGCCGCCGGTCTGCGGACAGAAACCGATGGGCTTGCCGCCGCCGCGGATGCCGAGAACCTTGTTGCCGACGAAACCGCCCATCGCGCGGGTCATCACCATCGCCGCGTTTTTCGCGGCGACCACCTCGGCAGTCGTCGAGTTGGGCGCGGGCGTCCGTTCCGAGTTCGCGCAGGTGCCCGCACCCGGCGCCTTCAGTTTCAGATCGCCGACGTGATCACCGTGCATGTGGGAGAGCAGCACCATGTGGATGGTGCCCAGCCGCGGATCATCGCCGCCGGTGACGTTGTGCGCCGGATCGTAGAGGAAACGTACGCCGGTAGGATCTTCGAAGATGATCGCACGATCATTCGCGCACAGTTCTCCGGGATGGGAGCCGACCGGGGTGATTTTCACGTTCTGGGCAAATGCGGGAAATGCGGCAAACACAAGGGCGATTGCTGCGCAGGCGATCTTCATGGGGTTCCTCCGGAGATGCGGACGGTTGATCGTGGAATGCCTTGTTATATGTCCGGGAACCCGGGCAAGACCGGATTCCGCACCAGCATCCTACAACGGGAAACCGCTGCAGTGGGGGCCTTGCGGCACGATGGCGGAATGCCGTCTGTCGCGACGCATCCCGCGCCGCAAAGAAAAAGGGGCCAGCCTTTTGAGCTGACCCCTTGTGCCGGAACTGGTAGGAGGTGCGAGATTCGAACTCGCGACCAACGGATTAAAAGTCCGCTGCTCTACCGGCTGAGCTAACCTCCCAAAAAGGGGCGAATTTTAACCGCGCGGGACATGGGGGTCAACCGCGGCAACGGGCAAAACACTCAGTCTTCCTGCATCATCCGCCAGTACTGGTATTTCATGGTTGCGGCGGCGCCGGCAACGATGGCAATAAAGGTCAGCATCGAGCCGATTGCGAGTGTGGACATGCCGGTGATCGCCTGCCCGACGGTGCAGCCCATCGACAACACGCCGCCCACGCCCATCAGCACTCCGCCGACTGCGTGATTGGCAAAATCCTTCACGGAAACAAACCACTCGACGCGGAAACTGCGGGTCAGCACGGCGTAAATGAAGGATCCGGCGATGACTCCGGCGAGCGCCATCACGCCGAAATTGACCAGCGTGGTGTTGCCGGGACTGAGCAGATAACGCACGGTATCGCCCATCGGGCTGATGAAGGTGTAGGACTGGACCTGCACGCGGCTCGGCACCTGGGTCGCGAACTCGGCATATTCCTTCCATGCCTGCCCCAGAGGACCGCCGGTCAGATACCAGCCGGCCAGCACCGCGAGACCGACCGCCGCGCCGCCGAGCAGGTTGTCGAAGCTGCCGCGGAAATCGGCGGAACGGAGCACGTAAATGAGCAGGCACAGGGCCAGCACCGCACCGAGCGCGGCATTGAGACCGCGCGAGGCCCCGAGGCCGAACAGGCCGGAGACCACCGCGCCCAACTCCTGTCCGTTCACGCCGTGGCGCGACAGGTCAATGGTGGTCGCGGACACCCAGGGATGGAAGAAATTCTCGTAGAACGGCGTCCACAGCATCAGGTAGGCCATGATGGACGCAATGGCCAGCACCACCAGTGACTTGAGGTTGCCGCCGCCGACGCGCACCAGGGTCTTGTTGCCGCAGCCGCTGGCCAGCGTCATGCCGATGCCGAACAAGGCGCCACCGGCAAGATAGCGCAGCCAGCCGAAGTTCGCTGTGCGGTATGGCGGGAAAGTATCGCCCGAGAGCTGGATCAGGCCGCCGGCCTCAAGCCCGGCGACGCCGGCAATCGCCACCGCCATCGCCAGCAGCCAGGCGCGCATGCGACCGGTATCGCCCATGTTGACCCAGTCCGACACCGCGCCCATGGTGCAGAAGTTGGTCTTGCTGACGATCGCGCCCAACACTGCGGCGATCACGAATACGGCGGCCAGCACCTGGTGGTGTACGGTGAATTCCATCGGCTCCTCCTGCGCATGCGACCGTTGCCCTTGTGGTCGCGGTTGATTATTCGAAAATTCTAATATACAACCGAGGACATATTGTAATTAATTGTTTTAATTCACTTTTTATAGAGCGTCGGGTCAGCAAGCCCGGCCTGCTCAAAACCCGCCCGGCGCAGCCGGCAGGAATCGCAGGCCCCGCAGGCAGCGCCAGCGTCGTCCGCCTGGTAACAGGACACGGTGAGCGCGTAATCGATGCCCAGCGCGATACCGCGACGGATGATCTCCGCCTTGCTCAGGTCGATGATCGGCGTGTGCAGTCGCAGCGGGCTGCCTTCGACCGCGGCCCTGGTCGCGAGATTGGCCAGTGTTTCGAAGGCGCGCATGTACTCCGGACGGCAATCCGGATATCCCGAGTAATCCACCGCGTTGGCACCGAACCAGATGTGACCGGCGCCACGCACTTCGGCTTCGGCCAGTGCCACCGCCAGCATGATGGTGTTGCGCGCTGGCACATAAGTCACGGGAATGCCCGGCTGCAGACCGTCGACCGGCACCGCGATCGAACGGTCGGTCAGCGCCGAGCCGCCGATGCTGCCGAGGTCGATGCGCACCACCTTGTGAGAAGCGGCACCCAGCGCGCGGGCGACGCGGGCTGCAGCGTCGAGTTCGGAACGGTGGCGCTGCCCGTAGTCGATTGACAGGCAGTGGCAGTCATGGCCTTCGCTGCGCGCGATCGCCAGCGTGGTTGCGGAATCAAGTCCGCCGGAGAGGAGTACTACGGCTTTCATTGGATGCACAGCCTGAACAGGTGATTGAGGTAATTAAGTGATTAAGTGATTGGGTGCGCCTCGTGCGCCGGAACTGCTGATCACCTAATCACTTAATCACTGAATCACCGACTCACGCCTTTAACGCCCGGGCGTCTCCCCCCACAGCTGCTTGTGCAGCTGCAGCTGGAAACGCACCGGCAGGCGGTCGCGCAGGATCCATTCCGCGAGCTGCCGCGGCTCAAGCCGGCCATGCACCGGGGAAAACAGCAGCGGGCACAGGCGGTCGAGTCGGCGCGATTGCAGCTGCGCTTTCGACCACAGGTAATCGGCCTCGTCGCAGATCACGAACTTGATCTCGTCCCGCGGTGTCAGGTGGTCGAGATTGCTCCACAGGTTGCGCGCGGACTCTCCCGAACCCGGAGTTTTGAGATCGAGGATTTTCGAGATGCGCGGATCAACCGCCGAGACATCCAGCGCGCCGCTGGTTTCCAGAGACACCGAATGACCGGCATCGGCAAGCCGGCGCAGCAGCAGCGGCGCGTGTTTCTGCGCCAGCGGTTCACCGCCGGTCAGCGTGACGTAGTGCGTGCCGTATGCGGCAACACGGCGCAGGATTTCGTCGAGGGCCAGCGACTCGCCGCCGTGGAAAGCGTAAGCCGTGTCGCAGTAGCCGCAGCGCAGCGGGCAGCCGGTCAGGCGCACGAATACCGTGGGCAGGCCGCTGCGGCTGGTCTCGCCCTGCAGCGAATGAAAGATCTCGGTGACGCGCAGGGTCGCCAGTCCTTCTGCGGATTCCGCGGAGCGGTCGGCAACTATGACGGTCATGGGGGTGAGAACGGCTCAGCGCAGGTTGGCGACGCGACGCCTGGCCTTTTCCGCGGCCTCGGAGGACGGATATTTCGCGATCAGCCCGTCCATGGTCTTGCGCGCGGCGGCGCTGTCGCCGGACTCCAGCTGCGAACTGGCGAGGTTGAGCAGCGCATCAGGCACCGAGGAGCTGTCGGGATAGGCGGCCACCAGCTTCTGCTGGCTGGCGATGGCATTCCTGAAATCGCGCAGGTTGAAATGGGAGTCGCCGATCCAGTACTGGGCACGCGGTGCGAGCGTGCTTTTCGGATACTTCGCGATGAATGCCTGGAAGGCGGTGATCGCGCCCTGGTAGTTGCCGATGCGGCGCTGTCCCTGGGCGCGTTCATAGGCTTCGTTTTCCTCGACGCCCACCGGCGCGGTGGTGGCGGTTTTCGCCGTCTCGCCTGCAGTGGCGGCAGCCGCGCCCGGCACCGGCGCCACGGAAGCCCCCGGCTGTTCAAAGCGGCGCAGGCGCAGGTCCAGGTCGACATACATGTCGCGCTGGCGTTTGGCCACGCCTTCGATGTTGTTGCCGAGCACCTCGACCTGGCCGCGCAGGTTGCGGATTTCCTCGCGCAGCTTCTCGATTTCGGAAACCAGCGCCAGCACCGGCTGGTTCTTTGCGTCCTCCTCGACCTTGGCCAGGCGGGCGGCCATCGCATCCGCCTGCTGCCGCAGCTCATCGACGCGCTTCTGCTGCTCGGCGACCTGCTTGCGTGCAACGTCGTCGCCGCCGAAAAAAGCCGCCGCCGGCAAGGCGGAGAGTGCTGCGCAGAACACCCCGGCGCAGCACGCGATACGCAAAATCCGGTTCATCGGTCAGTCACTGGGATAAACAATGTCGGCACGGCGGTTTTCCGCCCAGCTCTGCTCGTCGCTGCCCGTCGCCTTCGGTTTTTCCTCGCCGAAGCTGACGGTTTCAATCTGCTCCGGCTGGGCGCCGAGCAGCTGCATCATCTGCTTGACGGCTTCGGCACGGCGCTGGCCCAGCGCCAGGTTGTACTCGCGGCTGCCGCGCTCGTCGGTATTGCCCTGCACCGTCACCTTCTGGGCGCGGTTCTGCTGCAGGTAGCGGGCATGCGCCGACACCAGCGGCCTGAATTCGTCGCGCACGACGTTGCTGTCGAGTTCGAAATAGACGCTGCGCTTGGACAGGATGTTGGACGGATCCTTCAGGGGATTGCCGCTCAGTGACTGGTCCGTCAGCGGCTTGGTAGCCGGTCCGGTGGTCTGGGTTTGCGGCTTCTGTGCCGGCGCCGGCGCCGCAGCTGTCGCACCACTGCGGTCCTCGACCGCCGCGCCTTCCTGCTCGCTGGTGGGTGTGCTGCTGCAGGCCGCGAGCAGCGCGGCGATGGACATTGCTGCGAGGTATCGTTTCATGTATCAGCTCCTTGTCGGGTATGTGGTTTCGCTGGGAATGTCGGCTTACTTGTTGACCACGGGACTCCATGCAGGTTCACGCACGTCGCCGGCATCGGCGGTGAAACGCTGCTTGACGCGACCATCGCTGGAAACGGCGGCCAATATACCACGCCCCCCCACGCGACTCGCGTAGAGGATCATCCGGCTGTTCGGTGCAAAACTCGGTGATTCATCGACGCTTCCGTCGGTCAGCAACTGCACTTGGCGGCTCGCAAAATCCTGCACCGCAACGCTGAAACGGCCGCCGTTGCGCTGGATGAAAGTGAAACTCTTGCCGTCGGGGCTGTGTCGCGGTGACACGTTGTAGCTGCCGTCAAACGTCACGCGCTGCGCCGCCCCGCCCTTGACCGGCATGCGGTAGATTTGCGGGCCGCCGCCACGATCGGAGGTGAACAGGATCGATTCGCCGTCCGGCGAGAAATTGGCCTCGGTGTCGATCGCCGCGCTCTGCGTCAGGCGCTGCGGCACACCGGTGCCGTCGGCATTGATCAGGTAGATCTGCGAGTTGCCGTCACGGGTCAGCGTCACTGCCAGCCGCCGGCCGTCGGGCGACCACGCCGGCGCGCTGTTGCTGCCGCGGAAGGCCGCTACCGCCTGGCGGCCGCCTGAAAGCAGCGACTGCACATAGACCACCGGCTTCTTCTGCTCGAAAGACACATAGGCCAGACGGGTGCCGTCAGGCGACCAGGCCGGCGAAATGATCGGCTCATTGGAACTGAGCACGCTCTGTGCGCCAAAACCGTCGGCGTCGGCGACATGCAGCTCGTAGCGCGTGCCGCGCTTGACGACATAGGTGATGCGGGTGGCGAACACACCGGGCTCGCCGGTGAGTTTTTCGTAGATGACGTCGGCAATCTTGTGCGCCGTCAGCCGCAGCTGGTTTTCGGAAGCGAAGTAGACGAAGCCGGCGATCTGGGTCTGCTTCGCGACATCCATCACCCGGAAACGGATGTCGTAGCGGCCATCCGCGGCCTTCGCCACCGAACCGATGACGACG
Organism: Burkholderiales bacterium; assembly: GCA_019635015.1. Lineage (GTDB taxonomy): Bacteria > Pseudomonadota > Gammaproteobacteria > Burkholderiales > SG8-41. The sequence goes on from JAHCAG010000004.1 coordinate 25,826, forward strand.
GCATCCGCGCCGCGGGCACGCCATTGCGCGTAGTTGACCTGCTCGGGTTCGTGCGGCACCGGATTCATGCCGCCGGGATCGACGGTGCGGAACAGGCCGCTGCGCGCGAGGTCGGCCTCGACCACCGGCGTCAGGCGTTGCGCCAGCCCCTCCTCCGCGCGGAAGGGCACGATCGCCACCGGAATCTGGCTGGCGCCGGCGCCTGTGATTTCGATGGTCAGCGCGGCGCGGGCGGGGCTTGCCGCGAGGATAAATCCGAGTACGAGAATGCGGAGAAGCTGGATCATCGAAAGGCGCATGGTAGCCGTGGTTTGTGACATGGGCATGTTCAATCTTTGGGCCGGAATACGAGGTTAAGTTCCCGAAAGTACCTCATCAGCGCGGGATCGGGGGGGAGCGGGAGCGGCTGGGCGCGAATGATCGCCCGCTCGACGGCCGCATCATATGCGGGGACGCTGCCGGTCGAGCGAACCAGCTTCGGCGCACCGAGTATCTCTCCTCCCGGCAGCACTGTGACCTGGAACTCCACCTGCGCGTTGTCGGACACATTCGGCGGCAGCACGATGAACCGGCGGATTTTCGCGCTGATCTGCCGTTTGTACTCATCGACGACCTTGGCCTGCGCCGCGGCCTGCTGCGCCGCCAGCGCCTCGCGGGCCTTCTGTTGCTCGGCGGCGACACTTTTGGCTTCGGCTTCCGCCGCCTGTTTCTGCTTCAGGGCTTCCGCCTCGGCGCGTTTTTTCTTCTCGAGCTCGGCTTCACGCGCCTTTTCCGCGGCGAGCCTCTTTTTCTCCGCGGCGTCCTGCTGTTCCTTCAGCCTGCGTTCCCTGTCCTGCTTTTCCTTCAGCGCGATGTCCGGTTTCGGTGCGGGCGCCGGTTCCGGCTTCGGCGGCGGTTTGGCCTCGACCCTGGGCGCGGGCTTCGGCGGCTCCGGTTTGACTTCCGGCGGCGGGGGCGGCGGCGGTTCGACCCTGGGCGGGGTCACCGGAGGCAGGTCGCGCCAGAGATCGACGATTACCGCGGTATCCGCCTGCTTGTGCTGCCAGCTGACGCCAAACACCAGCAGCACCAGGAACAGCACGTGCATTGCGAAGGCCAGCCCGCCGGCCAGGGCCTCATCGCGGGAGTGGATCGCATGAGTCGACATCTTATTGGGTCGCGCGCACCAGCAAGCCTACTCTCTGCACCTGGTTGCGCTGCAGGGTATCCATGACATCGACCACATGTTTGTAGGCAACCTCCCGGTCTGCCGCGATGACCACGGCCTGCTCCGGATTGGCGGCCTGCTGCTTTCTGATCAGGCCGATCAACTCCTCGATACCCACACGGCGCTCCGGCCTGCCGTCCTCGCGAAAGGACAGCTGGCCACCCGCGTCCACGATGACCTGCAATGGCGCAAGCTTCGCCGTGCTCGCCTTCGACACTGACGGCAGATCGATCTGGCTCGGGCTCATCATCGGCGCGGTGACCATGAAAATCACCAGCAGCACCAGCATCACGTCGATATAGGGCACGACGTTGATCTGGTTCATGAGCCGGCGGCCGCTGCGTTTTTCGATCAGCATGCGTCAGTGCACCTGCCGCTGCAGGATGTTGGAAAACTCTTCGGTGAAGGAATCAAAGCGGATCGCCAGCCGGTTCACGTCGCCGGCGAAGCGGTTGTAGGCGACCACCGCCGGGATCGCCGCGAACAGGCCGATCGCGGTGGCGATCAGCGCCTCGGCGATGCCCGGCGCGACATGGCTGAGCGTCGCCTGCCCGACATTGGCCAGTCCGCGGAAGGAATTCATGATGCCCCACACCGTGCCGAGCAGGCCGACATAGGGGCTGACCGAGCCGACCGAGGCGAGAAAGGACAGCGAGGATTCGAGCTTGTCCATCTCGCGCTGGTAGGTCGCGCGCATCGCGCGCCGCGTGCTGTCCATCAGCGCGCCGACGTCGGTGCCGGGTTCACGGCGGTGCTTGGTAAATTCGCGGAAACCGGATTCGAAGATGCGTTCGAGGCTGCCGGCGGAATCGCGCGCATTGACCGCGCGCTGGAACAGGTCGTTCAGGTCGGCGCCGCTCCAGAACTGGCGCTCGAACTCCGCGGTCTGCTTCTCCGCGCGCCGCAGCGTGAACACCTTCAGGAAAATGTAGTACCAGGAAAACAGCGATGCCAGCAGCAGGATCGCCATCACCAGCTGCACCGGAACGCTTGCTCCGCTGATCAGGCTGAGCACCGACATGTCATGCGTGAGTGTTGCGTTCAATTTCCGGTCCCTATTCCTGTTTTCCCATTTTTTCGCGCATCTCCCGGGGCATGCGTGCCGGCCTGAAGCTGCCGCTGCCGACGCACACGACATCGACCTCCGCCCGCACGATTTCCTCGTCACCGCGCAGCACCTGCTGCAGGAAGCGGATGCGGCTGCCGCCGACGTTAACGACTTCCACCGTCACCTGCAAGCTGTCGTTGAACCGCGACGGCCTGAGGTAATCGACATGCACCGCGCGCACCACAAACAGCACGCCGTGCGTCTGCGCCATCTCCGGCTGCTCGAAGCCCAGCGTGCGCAGCCACTCGGTGCGCGCGCGTTCCATGAAGGCCAGGTAGTTCGCGTAGTACACGACGCCGCCGGCATCGGTGTCCTCGTAATAAACGCGGACCGGCCAGGAAAAGGGTTGAGCCCGGGCGGCGCTCATCGGGACCGCTCTGCACCGAGTTGCAAATGCACCCGGGGCATGATTAATTTATTTAATAAAATCAAATACATATGTCGATTTATGCACGGACCACCTGCGCCACATCTAGCAGGATTTCGCGGCAGCCGGCACAGGGCGCCGGCACAACGCCGCGCGCGAGATCAGCCGCCAGCGCATCGATCGACGTGAACGCGCTGGTGTCCTTGATGAAACAGCAGGGCAACTCGCGCCCGCCAATATCGTAGAAACGCATCAGCGGCGCCTGCAGGAAACGGCAGCGGTAGTGATAGGCACCGGCCACGGGCACCCGCTCCGGGTAGCGGCGCGCGTAATCGTCCTTGCGCTGCAGCGGCTGCACGATGTGCTGGCGGATGCCGAGCCCCTGCAGGTAGCGCCGCAGCGGCGTGAGATCCTGGCCGTAGTCGACGGTCATGATGCGCAGCCGCGCGGAACCCATCGTCGCGGCCAGTCGCTCGACGCTCGCCAGCACGCGCGGCAGCTTGAGACGCCCGATGCGCGTCGCCTCCGCCTCGTCCAGCGTGTCGAGCGACACGGCGACATCCGGCAGTTCGGTGGCGATGCGGCCAACGTCGATCTCGTAGCCGTTGGTGATCGTCGTCGGCGACAGCCCGCGGGCGCGCACCGCGGCCACCATGTCCCAGAAACGGGGATGCAGCGTCGGCTCGCCCTCGCCTTGCAGCGAGACGATGTGGGCGCCGGCTGGAATTCCGCCCAGCACCTGCTCGAACACCGGCCATTCCATGTGCCGCTGCGGCATGTCGCGCCCGGCACAATAAAAACAGAGGAAGCTGCAGTGGGTCGTGACCTCGATCTGGAAAAACATCACTCGTTCCAGAGATCCCGCGCCTGCCCGCCGCGGGGTTCGGCCAGGCCAAAATGGCGGTAAGCCGCAGCCGTGGCCACCCGCCCGCGCGGCGTGCGCTGCAGGTAACCCTGCTGGATCAGGTACGGCTCGAGCACATCCTCGATGGTGTCGCGTTCTTCACCGATCGCCGCGGCGAGGTTGTCGACGCCGACCGGGCCGCCGCCGAACTTTTCGATCACCGCCTGCAGCAGCTTGCGGTCCATCACGTCCAGGCCGACCGGATCGACGTCGAGCATTTTCAGCGCGGCATCGGCGACCTTGCGCGTGACCCGCCCTTCGGCGCGCACTTCGGCAAAATCGCGCACCCGGCGCAGCAGGCGGTTGGATATCCGCGGCGTGCCGCGCGAACGGCCGGCGACTTCACGGGCGCCGTCGGCGTCGATGCCGACCTCGAGCAGCCGTGCCGAGCGCTCGACGATGCGGGTCAGCTCATCGGCCGTGTAGAACTCGAGGCGGGCGACGATGCCGAAACGGTCGCGCAGCGGGTTGGTCAGCATGCCGGCACGCGTGGTCGCGCCGACCAGGGTGAACGGCGGCAGGTCGAGCTTGACCGAGCGCGCCGCGGGCCCCTCGCCGATCATGATGTCGATCTGGAAATCCTCCAGCGCCGGGTAGAGGATTTCCTCGACCACCGGCGACAGGCGGTGGATCTCGTCGATGAACAGCACGTCATTGGGTTCGAGGTTGGTCAGCATCGCCGCGAGGTCGCCGGCCCGCTCCAGCACCGGCCCCGAGGTGTGGCGCAGGTTGACGCCCATCTCGCGCGCGATGATGTGCGCGAGCGTGGTCTTGCCCAGTCCCGGCGGCCCGAACAGCAGCACGTGGTCGAGCGATTCCCTGCGCTTGCGCGCGGCCTCGATGAAGATCGACAGCTGGCCGCGGATCTTTTCCTGGCCGACATATTCGTCGAGTGCCTTCGGGCGCAGCGCACGCTCGATCACCTCTTCCTGCGCGGAGGCGGGCGCGGCAGCGATCAGGCGGTCGGTTTCGATCATGCGGATCCGTTCACGATTTCGAGAGCAGCTTCAGCGCCTGGCGGATGCCCTCGGTCACCGACACGCCCGCGGACAGCTGGCCCACCGCCCAGGTCACTTCCTTGTCGTTGTAACCGAGCGCACTCAGTGCATTGGCAATGTCGCTGCCGCCCGTGGCGGCACCGCCTGCCGCCGCCTGCACTCCGGCCTTGGGCAGGCGATCGCGCAGTTCAAGCAGCAGCCGCTCCGCGGTTTTATTGCCGATGCCCGGGATCTTGGTCAGGCGGCCGGCATCCTGGGCGCGCACCGCCTCCTGCAGTTCCGCCACCGACAACCCGGAGAGCACCGACAGCGCGGTGCGCGCGCCGATGCCGGAAATCCTGATCAACTGGCGGAACAGCGCGCGTTCGGCCTCCGTGGCAAAGCCGTAGAGCAAGTGCGCATCCTCGCGCACCACCAGTTGGGTGTAGAGGATGACCTCGGCGCCGGTGGCCGGCAGCTGGTAGAGCGTGCTCATCGGCACATCGATCTCGTAACCGATGCCCTGCACATCCACCGTGATTTGCGGCGGCTGCTTGGCCAGCAAACGTCCCGTTACGCGGCCGATCATGTGGCGGACCCTGCTCCCTTCGCGGCTGAGGCTTCGATGCGGGCAACGGCCCGTTCGGTCATTGTACCAACAGACTGTGCGCCATGACGTTCGGCGAGTGCGCGTGCGCTGCGGCCGTACGCCGGGTCGCCGAGCATCGCCGCCAGCGCGCCGGCGATATCCGGCGCCGGGTCGTCAGGATTGACGACGCGCCCGGCTCCGAGATGCTCCAGCGCGCGGCCCAGCAGGAAATGCTCAAGATGTTTGGGCAACACCAGCACCGGCCGCCCGGCATGCAGCATGCCCAGCGTGGTGCCGACATTGCCATGGCAGACACAAAGGGCGCATCCCGCCGTCACGCGACGGAAATCCAGCAGTCCAGGCGCAAACTGCAGACGCGGACCGGCGTGACGCTGCGCCAGCGCCGCGCTGCCGCCCAGCACGTGCGCCAGCACACGGGCCGGACTGGCCGCCAGCGCCTGCAGCGCCCGTTCGACATGCGCATAATCCGCATGCAGGTAGGCGAACACCGGCACCCCCTCCCCCGCCGGCCACTGCGGAGCGGCCTGCCCGGTGGACAGCGATTGCAGGCCGAGATAATCAGCCGGATCGCGGGCGCCGTAGGGATCGAGTTCCGGCACACCCGAGAAAAATCTCGCGGCACCGTCAAAAATGCCGTGGATGGCGGCGAGGTGCCCGGCCGCCGGCAGCTGCGAGTTGATCACTGCCAGCACGCGGCGGTCGCTGTCGGCGAGGCGTGCCGGCGGCACCGCTGCCCAGGACCGCATGTTCGGCGAAGGGGTCACTGCCGGCGGCACATTGAAAGGGCTGCCGATCACGGCACGGGCAATGCCGAGGCCGCGCGCGGCCAGCAGGGCCGTCGGCGCATGGTCGGCAATCACCAGATCGGCGCCGGTGCTGCGGATCAGCGACCGCCAGGCCCTGAGCATCGCGCCCAGCATCGGCGGCTCGAGATAACCGTAACGCATCAGGATTTCGGAGTAGTTCAGCGGCGGCGCCTGCAGTCCGCCATAGGTATTCAGGCACAACGGCGCCTGGTGCAGAGCCACCCTCAGATCACCGAGAGCCTGCGCAGCGCCGCTGATCTCGCGGGCCGCCACGTGCAGCACATGGCCGCGCTCCAGCAGTCGCGGCACCAGCCCGAGAAAGGGACCGAGATGGCCGAAGCCGGTGCCCAGTTCCCAGGCCAGCAGGATGCGGCTCATGAAACCGGTGCCGGACTGCCGGCTTCGATGCAGGCCACCACGCGGCCCACGATGTCCGCGACCGGCTGCACGCCATGGTGCCGCGCCAGTGCGCGCGCCTGTTGCGAAAACCCCGGCTCCGCCAGCAGCCGGGCAAGGCTCCCGGCAATGTCGGGCGCCTTCGTTTCCGGATGCACCATCAGCCCCGCACCGAGTTTTTCGACATTGCGGGCAAGCAGATACTGCTCCAGCTGCGAAGGCAGCAGCAGCAGCGGCCTGCCACCGCGCAGGGCCGCGTTCACCGTGCCCAGCCCGCTCTGGCATACCAGCACGTCGCATTGCGCAAGCGCGTGTTCAATGTCCACGTGACCGGCACTGAAGGACAACCGCGGACCGCGGTAACGCTCAACCAACTGCAGCGTGCCCCCCGCGAGATTCACCAGGCACTGCGCCGATGAAGCGGACAGCGCCTCAAGGCATGCATGGACATGCGGATAGTCCGCTTTCACATAGGCAAACACCCGCGGGCCTTCGCCCTGCGGCCAGGCCGCCGGTTCGCTGCCGCTGCGCGCCGCATGCAACCCGAGATAGCTGCCCGGGGGACGCGGGCCGTAGGGATCGAGTTCCGGCACACCGACAAACAGGTGGTTCGCCGCGTCGAACAGCTGGTGCAGGTGAATGATCGGCGGCACTCCGGACAGCAGCGCCTCATTGATGGCGGCAACCACCCTCGCGTCACTGTCCCGCAGCCGCTGCTCCGGAACATCCAGCCAATCTCGCATATTGGGAGTCGGCGACACCGGGGGCGGCACCGCGAAGGGGTTGCCGAAAGTGTTGCAGGCGATTGCGGTGCCCCGCGCCGCGAGCAGGGCCGTCGGCGCGTGATCCGCCACCAGCCTGTCGGTGCCCGTCAGCTCGAACAGGCTGCGCCAGCCCTGCAGCAGTGCCTTGAGCATGGATGCGTCAAGATAACCGAAACGCATCAGGATTTCGGCAAAGTTCAGCGGCGGATCAGCCAGACCGCCATAATTCCTGGAACACACCGGCGACTGCACGATGTGCAGCTGTTTTTCCAGCCCTGCAAAAATCGTCGCCGCACCGGCAATGTCGCGCGCGGCCAGCGTCACCTGATGGCCGCGCGACAGCAAACCCTCGGCAACTGAACGCAATGACGTCAGATGCCCGGCGCCGCCGCCGAGTTCCCATGCCAGCAGGACACGGTTCACCGCAGCCGCCCCGCCCGCCGCCGGCGCCCGAGGCCCACACCGCCATAACCTTTGCCTCCGTGGGCGTGGCAGATCGCGCAGGCCAGCGCGTCGGCGGCATCCGGACTGGGGTCACCCGGCAACTGCAGCAGGCGCCTGACCATCGCCTGCACCTGTTCCTTGCGTGCGTGGCCGCCGCCGACAACCGCCTGCTTGACCTGCAGCGCGGTGTATTCGGCCACCGGCAGCGCGCTGCCGACCGCGGCGCAGATCGCCGCGCCGCGGGCCTGGCCGAGCAGCAGCGTGGATTTGGGATTGACGTTGACGAAGACCTGTTCGATCGCCGCACAATGGGGCTGGTAGCCGGCTATGACCTCCTGCAGGCCTTCCAGCAGCACCTTCAGGCGCTGCGGCAACTCGCCCTCTCCGCTGCGGATGCAGCCGCTGGCGACATAAGCCAGTTTCTGGCCGCTCTGTTCGATGATCCCGAAACCGGTGACGCGCAGTCCGGGATCGATGCCGAGGATGCGGAGCGTAGCCGCGCTCAAGCGGGCTCGTCGAGGACCGCGGTGGTGTAAACCTCCTGCACGTCATCGACGGCCTCGAGCGCGTCCAGGAGTTTCTGCATGCGCAGGGCGTCATCGCCGGTAAGCGCGTTTTCGGTGTTTGGCTTCATAGTGACTTCCGCCAGTTCCGGCTTGAAACCGGCCTTCTCCAGCGCAGCACGCACCGCGGAAAACTCCGCCGGCCCGGTGATGACCTCGATGCTGCCGTCATCGTGGGTGACAACATCCTCGGCGCCGGCCTCGATCGCCGCGTCCATCAGCTTGCCTTCGTCAGTGCCGGGCGCAAACAGCATCTGGCCGCAGTGCCTGAAGAGGAAGGCGACGGAGCCGTCGGTGCCGAGGTTGCCGCCGTGTTTGGTGAAGGCATGGCGCACGTCGGCGACGGTACGGGTGCGGTTGTCAGTCATGCAGTCGACCATCACCGCGGCGCCGCCGATGCCGTAGCCCTCGTAGCGGATTTCCTCGTAATTCACGCCATCAAGGTCGCCGGTGCCGCGCTTGATCGCGCGCTCGACGTTGTCCTTGGGCATGTTGTTGTCGTAGGCCTTGTCCATCGCCAGGCGCAGCCGCGGGTTGCTGCCGGGGTCGCCGCCGCCGAGTCGCGCCGAGACGGTGATTTCCTTGATCAGGCGCGTGAAAATCTTGCCCCGCTTGGCGTCCTGGCGACCCTTGCGGTGCTGGATGTTCGCCCACTTCGAATGTCCGGCCATGGCGCTTGCTGGTCCCTGCTGCTAACCCGTTAGAATGGCTGAAATTTTATCATAGCGAACCTGAAAACCCGCCATGGCCGCTCCCTTGCTCGTCGCCAAATCCGACCACGAACTTCACCTCCTGCCCGGACTCGCCAACCGCCACGGCCTGATCGCCGGCGCCACCGGCACCGGCAAGACGGTCACGCTGCAGCGCATGGCCGAACAGTTCTCGAAGGCCGGTGTGCCGGTGTTCATGGCCGACGTCAAGGGCGACCTTGCAGGGCTGTCGCAAAAGGGCGAACCGAAACCGAAGATCGAGGAACGCATCAAACAACTGGACGTGGACGGTTTTGCCTACGAAGCCTGTCCGGTGGTGTTCTGGGATGCCTACGGCACCCAGGGCCATCCGGTGCGCGCGACGGTGTCCGAACTGGGGCCGCTGCTGCTGGCGCGCCTGCTCAACCTCAACGACACCCAGCAGGGCGTGCTGGCACTGGTGTTCAAGATCGCCGACGACAACGGCCTGCTGCTGCTCGACCTGAAGGATCTGCGGGCAATGCTGCAGCATGTCGGCGACAACGCGAAACAATTCACCACGCAGTACGGCAACATTTCCGCCGCGTCCATCGGCGCAATCCAGCGCGGCCTGCTCGAGATCGAGCAGCAGGGCGGTGACAAATTCTTTGCCGAGCCGGCGCTGAACATCCAGGACCTGATGCAGACCGACGGCAGGGGCCATGGCGTCATCAACATCCTCGCCGCCGACCGGCTGATGAATTCACCGAAGCTCTATGCAACTTTCCTGCTGTGGATGCTATCCGAGCTGTTCGAGCAGTTGCCGGAGGTCGGCGATCCGGAGAAGCCGAAGCTGGTGTTCTTCTTTGATGAAGCGCACCTGCTGTTCAACGATGCGCCGCGGGCGCTGCTCGAGAAAATCGAGCAGGTGGTGCGGCTGATCCGCTCCAAGGGTGTCGGCGTCTATTTCGTCACCCAGAATCCGCTGGACATCCCCGATACCGTGCTCGGCCAGCTCGGCAACCGCGTGCAGCACGCGCTGCGCGCGTTCACCCCGCGCGACCAGAAGGCGGTGAAAAGCGCGGCGACCACGCTGCGCGCCAACCCGAAGCTCGACGTCGAGGCGGCGATCACCGAACTCGGCGTCGGCGAGGCGCTGGTGTCGCTGCTCGACGAAAAAGGCCGTCCGAACATCGTCGAACGCGCACTGGTGCTGCCGCCGGGCAGCCGCCTCGGTCCGGTAACGGCGGACGAACGTGCCGCGACGATGAAGGCTTCGCTGCTCGCCGGCATCTACGAAAAAGTGGAGGACCGCGAGTCGGCCTACGAAATGCTGGCCAGACGCGTGCAGGAGCAACAGCCGGTGCAGTCCGCCGCGGCACGGGGCGAAACCGGCGGCGGCGTGTTCGGCACGCTGGGCGGCCTGCTCGGCGGCTCGACCGGCCCGCGCGGCGGACGCCGTGAAGGTGTGGTCGAGATGGCGGCAAAAAGCGCGGCCCGTGCCATCGGCTCGCAGGTCGGGCGCGAAATCTTCCGCGGCGTGCTGGGATCAATCCTCGGCGGCGGACGCCGCCGCTAGTGCAGTCCGCAGGAACGGAGCGACGCAGCCTCTACATCGGCATCGCCTGCGCGATCGCGGGGTCGATCGCCTTTTCGCTGAAGCCGGTGCTGGTCAAGGCTGCCTACCAGCACGGCGTGGATACCACCACGCTGCTTGCGCTGCGCATGCTGTTTGCGGCGCCGCTGTTTGCGCTGATGGCCTGGTGGGCCGGGCGCCCGGAGACAGGCTTCAGCTGCCGCGAGATTCTCGGCATCACCGCGCTGGGATTCCTTGGCTACTACCTCGGCAGCTTCCTCGATCTCGCCGGACTGCAGTACATTTCCGCGGGTTTCGGCCGTCTGATCCTCTATCTTTATCCGACGCTGGTGCTGCTGCTGTCGGCGGCCTTCCTGCAGCAGCCGCTGCAGCGGCGGCAGCTGACCTCCCTCGGCCTGTCCTATGCGGGCATCACGCTGGTATTCAGCGCCGAAACACAACTCGGCGACCGGCTCGACCTGACCATTCTCGGCGCCCTGCTGGTGTTTTGCAGCGCCGTCACCTACGCGGTCTATCTCGTCGCCGGCAGCCGGCTGGTGCACAAATTCGGCGCCATGCGCTTCTCGGCCTATGCCTCGCTGATTGCCACCGGCTTTGTCCTAGCCCATTTCCTCGCCATACGCCCGCCGCAGGCGCTGATCGTCACCGGTGAGGTGTACGGGCTGGTGGCAATACTCGCGGTGTTCGCCACCGTGCTGCCGCTGTGGCTGATGGCGGAAGGACTCAAACGCATCGGCGCCAACCAGCTTTCCCTGGTCGGCTGCATCGGCCCGCTGGCGACCATGGTTTTTGCCTGGGGTTTCCTCGGCGAGACGATCTCGCCGGTGCAGTTTGGCGGCGCCGTGCTGGTGCTCGCCGGCGTGCTGATCATCAGCCTGAAGCCGCAGTCAGCAGCTGCACGCTGAGCCGCCTGCCGCCTGGAACGGGCAGGCGGCTAGGGATTGGTCGCGACCCGCGCGCTGCGCTCGCAGTGCTGGAGATAACCCTGCCCCGAGGGCACGCTCTCCGCGCAGGCCAGCAGGGGCTCGACATGGCTGTGGCGGTACTTCTGTGCGAATTCCCTCGCGGTATGTCCGCCCCGGACACGCACCATGGGATCGGCACCCGCCTGCAGCAGCAGGCGCACGACATCGCGATGCCCCTGGATCGCCGCCAGCATCAGCGGTGTGTTGATATAGACCTCGCGGTTGCTGGCGTCGGCATCGACACGCGCGCCTTTGCCGATGAGGTAACGCAGGGCCTGCTGGCGGTTGTTGTAGGCGGCATAGGCCAGCGGCGTGTAGCTGTGCGGCACATTCTCGAGGCTGGCCCCGGCATCGACCAGCAGGCGCACTGCGGCATCATGGCGGGCGGTGGCATGTTCATTGTCACCGTAAAAATAGGCCGCCAGCATCAGCGGGGTCTCGTTTACGGGCGTGGCCGCGTTGAGGTCGGCGCCGGCGGCAATCAGGTAATTCAGCACCTTGATCGAGGCGTCGCGTGCCGCGAGCGCGATCAGCGGCGCGCCTGCGGAATACGCCGGCGCAGGCAGCCGGTCATTGATGCCGATGACACCACTGTTCACCGCGGCGCGCAGCGAGGACACGTCATCCTGGGCAATGTGGTTGATTATGGCCTCGGCATCGACGCCGGAGCGGTAGTTCCCGCCGACACCGGTGCAGCCGCTGACAATCAGGACGGCGGCCAGTCCGCCAATGGTGCGCGCCGCGCGCGCCAGCAAAGTGTTGATCATGCCGGTTTCCTCCTCGCCGCTGAGCAATGCGGGGCAGTATAGACCTTAACCCCGGAGGCCAGAAGCCCGGGGCGTCAGCATTGTGAGAACCGGCGCAGCAAGCTCAGACGTTGAAGCGGAAATGCGCCAGTAACCCCGCGCCGCTGCTCACAATTTGCCTGGAACTGTGCATTTTGTACCCGCTTTCATACCCGCTTTTCGTGGTTCACGCCATCGCCGCCACGTGTCTCGTCTCCGCACGCCTCAGCCTCACCGCGACTTCCACGCGTGACCCAAGCCCGTTGATCATCGCCATGAGGCGCTCGATGCTGATGCGCCGGAAATCCGCGTTGCGGACGCGCGAGAAGTCTCCGGCATCGATCCCCGTGAGACTCTGCGCCTTTCTTACGCTGAGGCCCTTTTTGTCGAGCGTCTTGATGATCTCCGCCGCCAGGATCGCTTTCAACTGACGCACGTCGGCATCCGGCACGTCGAAGTCCCGATAGATGTTTCCGCTTCCACGGACAATCTCAAGCAGTTCCTTTTTCATCGCAGCATCTCCTTCAGTCGCTTCAACCGGTCCTTGATCAAGTCGATCTCGTGTTTCGGGGTCTTGATGCCTTGCGTCGACTTCTTCTGAAACGCATGGACCACCCACAGCTCGTCCCCGAGCTGCACCGCATAGACCACCCGAAAGGCATTGCCCCGGAACGGCAACGCAACCTCAAACACCCCCGACCCGAGGCCTTTCATCGGCTTGGCGATTCCCGCCATGCCACCTTCGGCGGCAATGCTCAAAGCATCCATCACGATCTGCCGCGCGCCGTCAGGAAACGCCTCAAAGGCTTTTCGCGCAGGCGTGAGCCAAGATACCGGCCGCGTTGGTCTCATTTTTCCCCGCCCATTTCACTTCACATGTTGGCAGATTTACCAACGCCAGTCAAGGGAATTGCCAGGCGTGGCCGCCCGGCCAGCGCATTGCTTCGGTAGCCATGCATGCGCATCGTCACGTCGTCTGCTGGCCGCCGCCCCGGGCGATCCTTACCCGAGTGGCGATCCACTCGCTCACGTCCGACTCGATCCAACCGACCGCGCGCGGACCGAGCGGCACCGGCTTCGGGAAGACCCCGTCCTTGATGTACTGATAAATCGTGCTGCGCGAAAGCCCCGTGCGCATTTCGACCTGCTTGCGCCGGAGAATTGCAGGCTCGCGCTGGATAGTCTGGGCCATGTTCGTCACCTCGTGGCTGGTAATGGAAGGTGGCATGATCTTTCCATGGTGGGAGAGTGTTGTCGGCCCGAATCGAGGCTTCGATGAAGCCACGTAAATGCTTGACAGGCAGGAAAACGGACAGTTACCCCCAGAATGCCAACATCGCCTGACCCTGTGAATTTCCGTGGTTATCCACGGTCCGATGCGTGCGGCCCCTCTCTGGCGGGCACGGATCGGGCGGTGGGTAACCGGCCTGACCGCGGGATTATTTCACTGAGGGTTTGAACGGCCGCTGACAAAACACCGCGCGTCTTGCAAGGAGGATTTGAGGCTTCGTCGAAGCCTCGATTCGGGCTGCTCGACGAAAAATAGCGGGGCGTGCGGCTTTCACACGACCTTAGATTGGTTTCCATATTGCTTCCGCCGTGTCAACGGCAACCTTCACTTTATCGTCGGACACATTCGTAAATTTGGGGAGGCGCTGCACTCCGCGACCATAAATGTTTATGGCAATGCTCAAGACGCTCTTGAGCGTTTCGGCAGGTAGAGGATCAGTAAACCGAAGATGCCCAATGCCAGCATGTCGCGCGATCAATGTATTGAGGTCGCTGTGTGAGAATGAACAGAAGAAGCGATAACTGGTCGTGTACTCTCCCGCCATACCGACTCGGTTAAACTTGTCGAATACTCTGAGTGGCTTGTACCCCATGCCCTTTAACTCGTCCCACGTCTTCTGTTCCTTGGCGCTCCACTCCGCCAATGTCCTTAGCGCCTCTTCGTTATCCTGCATATCTGGCGCTGCCTGAAATCCGTCGGAAGTTTTGAGCATCTGATCTGCGTTATCGAAGCGCATTTGATCTGCGTAGGATGAATCGGCGACAAGATTCTGTAGGTCCACGAAAGCTTCGTGCATGGATCTGACCAGCACAGGCGCGTGACTCTGGGCACGCGACCGCATCACGCTTAGCATCGCGATATATAGTTCCGCGATGGTGAGAAATAGGCACGCTGAAATTCGAGCTTCGCCTGAGTCCTGCACTTCTACCTCCTCCAGCAAAGTCTCAAAGGTGGCGCCGATCTCTTCAGCGGCGGAAATGATTTCGTTGGGCTCATGCATATCAGCGCAAATCCCTTATCGTCCGGCGTGTCCATCTCTGCGATCCAGTCTCATATGGCTCCCGGTGTCACGGCAGGCCGATTCATCAGACGGCATCGCATCGCCTCTTGAAAAGCCTCCTTAAAAAACCGGGTAAGAGGCCTCACTTCATACATTTCATGCTCGCGAATCACGTCTTCGTGGTCCCCGCCACCAAGATGCTGCCGGTAGTGAAGCCACGCGTACAACTTCGGCGTCGTCTCCACGTTCAAGGCGAACTTCGTCGAGGCGACATGCCGTGCCTGCTTCTCGTCCGTCATGAATGCGATACTTCGCACTCGGTACGCCACGGCAATGCAAGACAATTCACCGCTTCCCAGCCCTTTGGGTGCCAATCGGGATATATCAGCGAGATCATCGAGGCTGCACGGCTGAGTCGGAAACCCACCGTCTCGTCTCGCGCGCTCCAGTCGCCGCATCATTTCGGTACGTTCCGGAGACTCATACGAACGCGGTTTCTGCAAGCATTCGTACAGCACCATCCCAGTGACGCAGAAGTGCAGCTTGGCGTCCATCGCCGCTTGGTAGAGCTTGCGTGACGACAGCATGTTCCATACTGAACACGTATCGGCCACTGATGCCGGCGAAAACCGGGAGGGATCAAGCGCCATCTTGCAGTGACCGCCCGTACAAGACAGATATCTCACGCAGTTCTACGTGGTCCGCGAGCAGAGCCTCGCTCAGTCGTCCCGCGGAAATTTTGCCCTGCTGATGCGCATCGAAGCACAGCCCGACGAAATGGTCTGAAAAGCCTCGTTCGAGTAGGGCAATACGGCGGCCCCGCTGCCGGTCCGTCAGGTTTTCAGGCGCCTCAGGATCGATTTTCTCCGTTGAAGGTACGCGAACGCTTCGGAACGTGGCGGCAGTCGCTTCGTCGATGATGCCGGCTTCCCGTAAGGCAATGGAAAGCGCCGTGGTGCTGACCCGTAGCCGCTGTGCCCACTCGATGACCTGATCGGGCGTCCACTGCGGCAATCGCGGGAGCTGATCCGGTGGCATGAGGTAGCACGAGGCGAAGCGGTTTGCCCGAATCTCGCGCAAGTCGTTCGCGTCATACTTGGACGAGCCACGCCGAAACGTGACCATCACAGCCTCCGACGAATCGAAGATCGCATGTGCCGCTTCGTGACTGGCCGAAAATCGCTGACGGTACAAATCCTCGTCGTAGTTCACCAGTACGCAGTGACCGGCAATTGGGTGCTCGATGTATAAACCCGAGATATCGGAGTTGACGAGTCGTCGCCTGAAGATGTGAACGCTGATCCTCCGGAAATCGGCGAACACGTCGCGCGGAATCTCATTGGTAGCGTAGCCGAGACGGGACCTCAGCGCGCGCGCAGCAGGCTCGCCGTGTGCCTTGAAGAATGTCCCGCTTGGAGAAAAACTGAATGATTGCTTCGGGATAGCCAGCAGCGCTTCGAGAGCAGCTTCGATCTCGCAAAGGTAAAGAAACTCCTGGATTGCCCTGCGGTCCTCAGCCGTGAAGGCGTCACCATGGCGTCGGTAGAGAATATCGGTCTTCTCGAATGGTGCCGGACGGTTGTCGTCCAGGAAATCACGAAAATCATGCCGATAGTAGTTTGCGAGAATCAACACTTCGTCACCGGTAGCAGGCGATTCACCCGCCTCGACGAGAACGAGGCGCTCTGCCGCGATGCCAGTGGCTTCGCTTACCGCAGATATGCTGAATGACTGCAGCTCCCGTGCCTGCTTGAGCTTGCGTGCGATGATCCTTGGATCAATCGGCATGGCGGCATACCCTTTGCGAGGATATCACTACCCACAAGGTCCTGATCTGCCACACGTCGTGGCAAACGCGGCTTTGTCGAAGCCGGAGCACCACAATCACAAGTCCTGCTTCAGGAGGCGCTCTTCCGCGGGTGCGCCATGCAGAGCTTCGCGCAGCCAGGGTTCTTTGGTCAGATTGTCGGGCGGACGGGTGGTCGTAGTGATGATGTACTGAAATAGCGGTTGCCTCCCCACTTCCTCGAGACCGTGCACGAATTCAAACAGCTCGTGATAAATGCTCAGGCCAAGGTCGGCCTCTCGCGGGCTATCGTGGATCAAGAAGGCCGGCACATGCGCCTTGCCTTCGATGCTCATGCACATCACTGCCAAATCGAAGGCAACGATCTTCAAGGATTCGATCGCAGTCGTCGAACGTTCCCCACCCATATCGACCGTCAAATGCAAGCCTTTCCCGTCCAGGGTGACGGTTCCACGAGCAGATTGCCCAACTAGCACGCGAACAATGGCATCGAAAGTCTGGGATAACCGCCCAAAGACTTCCGCCTGTGCATCCCGATGCGCACCGACTTGCTTGCGTTTCTTTTCTATTCTTGCAAATAGCTCATCTGCGCTCAACTGTGTCTGTTCTACGGCAAGCAGCAGTTGATCCAGACGATCAGTATCATCAATGCGCCGGCGCGCCTGATACCACGCATCCGCTTTGGCATCACGAGCCTTTTCCGCCGAGCGAAGCCTGTTGCGAGCAACCTCGGCGGCTTGACGTGCAGAAGCCAATTCAGCATTGCCATTGGGCAGTTGATTCCGGTGTTCTTCGAGTCTCAATGACTCGCGCTTGAAGTCGTTTTCCAGCAACTCCCGGCGTGCCTTTAATTGATCCGGATCCGGCAATTTGTGGGATAGCTTACATCCCTCCGCCAAGGCACGGTCAATCGGCACTTCGCATATAGGACAAACGGGATTCTCCGAAGAGTGAATGGCAAACGCCGTGGCCGGCATTTCGCCTTTGATCCGGCTTACCAGGCGCTCTATTTCCGGGATTCGCGCTTCCACTTCGGCCACGAGTTTGCCCGCCGCGTCAAGTCGGTGCTGCGCTTCGTCATCGGCTACCCGAAGGGTTTCGATGTCGGCGATTTCCGTGCGTGAATCGACTACCACCGTGCGTGCCAGTTGCGCTTTGGCTGCTTGGCGTAGTTGCTCTATTGCCAATCGATCAGGCGGCACTTGGTCTTCTCGTAAACCCAAGTCGCCAATGAGGCGGGATCGCAGCCGAGTAACCTCCCATCTTCGATGCGCAACCTCCTGAAGGACCTTTTGATGCCCGGCTTCCAGTTCACTGATCTCTGCACGGACTTTGTGTTCTTCCGGATCGATGGCGCCGATCAAGGCCCGTAGCGCGTCCAAGACCTTCGTCGTTGAAAAGGACCGAACGGGCGATCCAGAGTCCGACTCTGGGGAACGCCAGTCGAGAACGTTATCGAAACGACAGTCCTGGTCTCTGGAAAGCCAGGCGAGTGCAACCAGCCAAGCCTGTAAAGAGCGATCCCCGGGAACCAGCGCCGCAACGTCGGGCGACAAGATACTGTTCTCCATCGCTTGCAGGAATGATGTCGTGCCGTTTGCAGTGAGTTCGTCGACCTTGATGTCATCGAGATTGCCTTCGCAAATCGCGAAATGCTTCCTTCCCGTGCCTATGGGTCGAAGAATTGCCCAACGGATTCCATCGATCATTACCTCGGCGCCAACCAGACCGTCCGGAAACGCAAGGGCAACGCGATTCCGTTGCTCATCAGTCGCGAAATGATCCTCTCCCAGGCAGTAACGGATCAGGCGGCAAAACATGCTCTTTCCCCCGCCGTGCCCCATCGCATCTCCGTCCTGCCGTGCCTTCGTCTGGTCGGCAGGATCAGGGGACCAGATGATGTTGAGGCCTGGTCGAAGCGTGATCTCGCGCAGCAATTCGCCCGGCTTGCGCCAGATCACTAGCCTGCGTACCCAGAAACGTGGCTCGTTTCTCCCAGCCTCCGGTTGAAGGTTCAATCCAGGTGGAGGAACAAGGTCAAGCTGCCTGGGCATGGAGCCACCTTTGAACCTCGTCGGGAAGCTGCCGGATTACCTCGTCCGTGTTGCTCCGGCGCAAAACGCTAAGCACCATGGCGGCACGCCCGTCAGGCCAGCCTGCGGTCGGGATGGCGTCCAGCCCCGGTCCTGGTCCCCACGTGTTCGCAGAGAGATCTTCCACAAGCCACCCGTTGCCGCGCAATTGCTGCACGGCACGACCCCATGCCCGATCGGCGCCAGGCACCAACGGCCGCACTTGGGCAGCCATGGGCGCAGCCTCGGTCCCGACCAGCCGCCGCCAATCCAGCGCCTCCTCCGCAGTCAAGGCAGGTATGAGGAGGCGTGGCTCGTCAATTAAGATGGAAGCCAGCCGGATGTCGCGAACAGATTCAGGGGATCCCGTCGCTTTAAGAATCGCCGCGAGTATGACCCCCATCTCAGTGGCGTGATCCGTGCTGTACCTTGCCCAGACGCCGTCGGGCAACAGTGCCGGATTGAATGATGGCAGCGGTGTGCGCGTGCCCGTGGCGAACATGTCATCGATAAGCTGCTCGGCAGTCCCTTTCGCGCGACGCGGTTTCTTGACCGGTGTGGCCACCGTTTGAGTGGCTGCACGCTCGTGATTGAGGGCCAGCAGACGGCGAAGGATCTCTTTGCGGGCGGTGGGGCTGATGGTGTAGCGGACACGGTCGTTTTCGGGTAGGGTTTCGACTTCATGGAAGTCGTGGCCGAGGTCGAGGTCGGTCCAGCCGTAAGCGTGGCGGATGGCGATGTCCAGTTCGCGGTGCAGGCGGCGCAGTTCGAGGATGCCCTGATAGCCTGCCTCCGATTCTTCCGGGGATTTCTTGCTGACCTTGGCGACTTGGGCAGGGGCAAGGTCACGGGTGTGGAATAGGTTGTAGATATCGGTCAGGCCAAGCCAAAGCTGGCGCATGAGAGTGCGGCGGTGTTCGTGGTAGCGCTCACCGATTTCCGCCAAGGCCCGATTGGTGGTCTGCCACAGTCCCTCGGGGAACGGAAAGGTTTCGAAGCATTCCGATGGCGAATAGCGCAACCGGGTTTCTAGTGCGCCGCTGTATTTGCGCGCCCAGATTTCGTGCAGGGTGGATTGGACGACGGCGTAGAGATGCCAGAGGTCGGTAGTGAAGACAAAAAGTGCATGCGTGAAAACAAAATCGGTCGGAGTGGCAGAGAAGTTGAGGTACTTGGTCGTGGCTGCTGCGACAAAGCAGCGTGGAAGGGGACGGATGGCGGTATACAGCTCATTTCGGGGGCGCAGAAAACGCCACCAATATTCTTGTCCGCCCTTGTCTTTCTGTTTCAAGCGCTCCGGCTTGACTCGTTGCTCGATGATTGAAAAAGGCTCGACATATTTGCACGCTTGGGATTCGGGCCAGACCTTGAAGTTGATAACGCTGCGCTGAGGTGCTTGGGTGGGCTGATTGTTCAGTTCATCGCCATTGATGACCTTGCAAACCACGTCGCGATTACGTGAATCGGTTTGGATCAGTCGATCCGCTTCCTCGTGCGTTAGCAGGAACCCATCGCCCAAGAAAATGGACCCCTGATAAACGCTGTTGGCATTTTCGGGAAGCGCCTTCGGTTCCCCAGCATCTACGCTGTCCTCAAAGTACGCACTGATAACTGGCACTTCTCTGCCATCGAGTACCCGCTTGCCGCGCCATTCACCTTTGTGCAATACGACCAGCGACACCACCAGATTGGCCCGTCCCGGCCACTTGACACCGCGCACGGCCATGTTGATGGCCCCACCTTGAGCCAGCACTTGCTCCAGCCCATCTTTGCGGATGTCGCCGTCCTTGATGGAATTGGTGGTAATGAAAGCGGTAAAGCCGCCGGGGCGCAGCAGGCTGTAGATGCGGCGGACGAAATAGGCAACCAGATCGCTCAAACCCGCCGGGGCATATTCCCATTTGACGTATTCACAGAACGGGTAGCCGTAGGTGCCACTCAGCGCCTGGCCGCCGAGGTACGGCGGATTGCCGAGGATGCAGTCGAAGCCGCCACGCTGGATGATTTCCGGAAATTCCAGAAACCAGTGGAAAAAGCGCTTCTGCTCGCTCAATGCCCAAGCCTGCGCAGTCGCCTCTCCTTGCGGGCTGTGCTCCCCCTTCAAATAGTGTCGGAATTCGGCATCGGTAACGAATTTGGGCAGATTCGCCTGGGTCTTGGGTAGGTAGAACTGTGCTATGGGGATTGCGGCAATCTGGTTGAGCAGCCAAGCATCCTGACTGTGCGTGAAATCCTGATACTGACGTTTTTTGGCCGCGATGTCCTCTGGCGTGCGCTCGGGCAGGACTGAAAGCTCGCGCCAGCCGTGCAGGATGTCGTCAAACTGCTTCTGGATGGCCGGGGCGAACGGAATCTGCCCGGACGCGTGATCCTTGCGTTCCGCTTTGTTGCGCTTGCGCACGAGCGCCGCGGCTTCCTTGTCGTCGCCCGGCATCGTGACGAACGCTTCGTCAGGCACGCCGCGCTCGACCTCCTCGCGTCGGGCAAAGCCCACAATCGCATTGCCGCACTTGATGTGGTGGTCCAGAAAATTGAGCGGCTCGCCGGGGTTGTGCGCTTCCAGCCAGAGCGCGACCCTGCACAGTTCGACAGCCAGCGGGTTCAGGTCCACGCCGTAGATGCATTCACGGATCACGTCGCGGATCGCGGCGCGGAAGGCCGAGGGTGAGGGTTGCTCCTCGCCGGTTCGGACGATCGAAAGCTGGGTGGCGATTCGCCGCGCGGCAGCCAGCAGGATGTGACCGGAACCGCAGGAAATGTCCGCGACCCGGAGGGAGAGCAGCGCTTTTTCCGGATCGCGTTCCTTCAATTTTTCCGCAATCAGGTAGTCGAGCGAGTGCTTGATAAGCGGCTGGACGAGATCATCATCGGTATAGTGGCTCTGGGTGTCATCCGCCCCCGCCTGCAAATCGAAGGCCAGTGCGCCCGCCTCAAAACCGAACACCGCGTTGAATTTCAACAGGCCCTCATAGACGGAGCCGAGTTCCTCGACGTTGAGGGCGGCGTAGTTGACGCGGATGACCTGCCGGGTATCGGGATGCTGATAGAGCCCGAGCGAGCGCAGGCACGAGAGCAGCACGTCGTTGCCGAGCGTCGCGCGGCCGAGCGGGCCGATGGCGTCTGCACTGAACAGATCGCCGGCCAGCGGGGCCAAACCAATTCCGGCCCCAGGTCCACCGGCTTCGAACAGGCGAAAGGTGGCCCGCAGCGCGAGCCAGAGGTCATGGTGGCGGCGGTCGGCTAGATAGCGCTTCTCGGATAGCCGCCGCAGGCGCTGCACGCTGTAGTAGCGGTCATAGATGCCGCGTCTGGCGGCGGCAGTCCCGGACGGGAACACCAGGCCGCGCTCCTCGATCACCATCAGGAACAGCAGGCGGTAGATCAGCCGCAACAGGTACTGGTAGTACGCCGCTGGCATCAGTTCGCCCGAGGCTGCCGCATTGCGCAACGCTTCGTTTGCCGGGTGGGCGAGAAAACCGTTGGCAAAATCGCGGATCGCCCGTTCGACCGCCCGGCTCAGGCCGTCGCGGATGCGCGAACCGGAATCGAGCGAATCCTGGTGGTAGCGCTCGATGAGGCTTTCCGCCGCGGCCTCCCGCGACGCGGGCAGGCGGGTCGCGTGCAGCAGGCGGTAGAGGACGGCGAAGTCGGCAAATAGCCCATCAGTAAAAATGCGGTCGAGGTCAAACTCCAGGTAGGTGAGCTTGACCAGGCGCGAGCTGTCGCGTAGCAGCCGTAGCAGCCGGCCATTGGTCACCAGGCCGTACAGATCTTCGTCAAGCGTGAGGTGCTCCTGCACCATCGCGTGCGCCGACATGCGCAGGACCGCTTTTTCCGGCTTGCGGTCCAGCCCAGAGGGTTCGCGGCAGCCAGTGATGTGCACCGGGGTCTGGCCGCGATTGGCAACGCGGTGCGAGATCGCATACATCTTGCCGTTCAGTTCGACGCCGCGCGACTGGTATTCGAGCTGGTAGCCGAGCAGGCCAAGTAGCGGCACCACCCATTGCTGGCGCGTTTCGGTGGTGGCGGGAGAATCCGGCCGGAGTGTTTCCAGCTTGCGCTGAAAGATGCGCCAGTAGTCCTGCGCATCGGCCCAGGCGCGCGCGATCTCGTCTTTGACCCTCGCGCTGCGGTCGAGGCCGAAGTCCGCCGCTTGCTGGCCCGGCGCATCTTCGAGGCGTTCGAGGATGTCCGGGGAGAGGATCGCCCCTTCGATGCGGATGCTGGGGTAGTTCATCGCAGTCCGCTCATCGCTGTCCGCCGTCAGGTAGGAGGATGTAGACACCGAGCAGATCCATCGGCAGCACTGGATACACGACCTGGAAGCGCTGCTTGTCCATCAATGCGCTGAAGCGCTCGTGGGCGTCCACTAGGCGCTTCGATTGCTGCTCCGCGACGGCGTCGAATTCCGCCGCCAGACTGGCGAGCAATTTGAGTTCATTGTCGAGAAAGCCCGCACGCGCTTGCGGCGACAGGTCAGACGAGGCGCGCGCTTCGTTGAGCAGCTTTCTGGCTTCGGCGTGGTCTAGGAATTCCTTCTGATCGGGTGTCCCGCGCCAGCCCCAGAGCAGCATCTCCTCGGCGACGATCTTGTGGCCCACCTTGCTCTGCTCGATGACGTTGCGGCAGCGGAACAGGAGCAGCGTGGTCTTGGTCGTCACCTGCCGGGTGCGGACCACGGCGGCGCGGGCGGCGCGTTTGTCCACGCGCGCCAGGGTATTGGCCATGACAAGTTGGCAGAGCTGCTCGACAAAGCGGTGGTTGCGCCCGATGTAGTGGTAGCCCTCGGGGGTGGGCGAGTGAAAGCTGACGTGGACCGGGTCTCCGGCTGGCAGCAGCTCGCGCAGCGCGGGTGGCAGATTGCCGGTGACGACGCGGTAGCCCTTGCGCTCGCGCCGGATCTCGACGCCGATCAGGTTATTAAGTGTCGCGGATACGAACTCTTCTACGGCCTTGGGGTCGCCGATCGCCTCGTCCACCTCGCGCAGGTCCGCCTCGATCTCCTGCGCCTTGATGGTGTTTTGCGCAAAGATGCTGCGGGAGGCTTTTTCTCGTTCGGCAGCCTCATCCACCTTGCGCGTGACGTTAGCCTTGGCAGCGGCAGCCTCGCCGAAATCGCCGAAGTCGAACTCGATCTGGTGCTTGTTGCGCTTCTTCTCGACCTGCCGACCGGGATTGAGCAGTAAAGCCTGGGTGATGGTGTCGATGATGCTCTGGGAATCCTCGGGAAACGGCACATTGATGCCGGTGGCGCGCTTGATCTCGCGCACCTTGCGCAGGAGCACATCGAGCACGATACCGTCGATCGGGTTGTCGGCGCCGTAGAGCAGGCAAGCCTTCACTTTGGGTGCGAGTTGGCCGAAACGATCGACGCGGCCCTCGCGCTGTTCCAGCCGATTCGGGTTCCATGGCAAGTCGTAGTGCAGTACGCCGGTGAAGTGCTCCTGCAGGTTGACGCCTTCGCTCAGGCAGTCTGTGGCGATGAGAACACGATGTGGCGAGTGGCCCATCTCCTCGATACGCTGCTTGCGCAACTCATCGGGCAACTCGCTGGTGATGACCTGGACATCAAGCTGGGGGAATTTCTTCTTCAGCGCTGGCGCCAGGCGCTCGCCCACGTAGTTGGCGGTGGCGATGTAGCGGCAGAAGACCACGGGATTGAAACCGGTGCTCAGCCAGTCGTCGAGGATCAACTCAGCGGAGGCGAGCTTGCTGTCATCCTTGATATTGCTCAGCGCTGCAAGCTCCTGTCCGAAATCCCGAAGCCGCCGCCGCTGGTGCTCGGTCCAGTCGTGGCGCTCGATGACTTGCGTCGGTGCATTGTCGCCTTCGAAACCAAATTCGGTATCGCCGACGGGGTTCGCTTCGGCGTCGCGTGCGCCGTCGGAGGGCGCCGCGTCGTCGCCCGCCACGATCGCTAGATTCTCCAGACGGGTGTTCAGCATCTCGATGCCCGCCGCGGGGCTGGACATGACGCCGCGCAGGAGTGCAAGGGCGGTCCAGTACTGGACGCGCTTTTGCTGGCCGCGGGCGGGGTCCGGTGCAATCAGCTTGCGGGCGAAGTCGAGGATCGCCTCGAAGAAACGCGAATAACCGTTGGAAAGGTCATACGGCCATTCGAAGGCCTCGCGCTCCGGAAAGGGCGTGTCCTCTCCCATCCACTTCTCGACATCCGCACGCTTGCGCTGGACGAAGAGGCGGGCAAGCTCCCTTCGTTCCGCCTGAGTGGAATTGGGCAAGTCGAGGGTCTCGAACTCCGGCCGGAGCAGGCCCAGCAGCGAGTGAAATTCCTCGGGCTTGCCGCTGTGCGGCGTGGCGGTGAGCAGGATCAGTTGCTGACCGGGCTTGGCGGCAATGCGGCTAACCAAGTGATAGCGCTGCTGCTGACTCGGCGAGGCGCCCGTGGGCCGCGCGCAGGTATGCGTCTCATCGACTATGACGAGTTCAGGGCACTGCTCGACGAACACATCCCGGCGAACGTCGGACTTGATGAAATCGACGCTGATGACCTGATAGGGGTAGTAGTCGTAGACGCTGGTATCGCCCTGGATCTGGCGGTCGAGCCGCGCCTGGGTATTGGAGCGGATGATGACCGCTTCCAGGTCGAGTTTAGCCCGGATTTCCGTCTGCCATTGCTCGCACAGGTGCGGGAGGCAGATGACCGCGAAGCGGGTGATCTTGCGCCGCTCCAGGAGTTCCCGGACGATGAGCAGCGCCTCCACGGTCTTGCCCACGCCCACGTCGTCGGCGATGAGCAATCGCACAGAATCCTGCCGCAGTGCCATGATGAGCGGTACCATCTGGTAGGA
Organism: Burkholderiales bacterium; assembly: GCA_019635015.1. GTDB lineage: Bacteria > Pseudomonadota > Gammaproteobacteria > Burkholderiales > SG8-41. Next base: position 50,966 of record JAHCAG010000004.1, read on the forward strand.
ACGCGGTCGGAACGACAGCTTGGCCAGCGCACGGAACGGGCCGGCACCGTTACGGAAGGCGAGGCGGGCCGAATCGTACAGCACCCGCGCGGTGCCGATGTCCCCGAGGTCTGCTGCAGTTGGCTCCTCAAAGTGAGCATCGGCCGGCCTATCGCTGTCGATGCTCAGCGGCAGGTAGATGCCGGTGATCTCATCGTCCGCCCCACCCAGCGGCTTGACGATCAGGAGGTCATCGTCCTCCGAAGGCAGCACGATCCATTCGCGCCCGCGAAGCGAGACCAGCTTGCCGGGCTGAAGGAGAGTGCTCATCGTACCTTCCTGAAGATGTCGGGTCGCGCCGCAACCTTTTCGCTCAGGTTGTCCTTGTAGTAGTAGACCCAGACCTCGTCGCCCTTGGCGATAATGGATTGACGTTTGAGCGCATCGTCGGACTGCACAGATTGTTCATCGTGGGGCGTACCGTCACAGAAGATCCAGACGCGGGGCTCGTAGTAAAAGTCCGGTTGCACATACAGACCATCGACCCGCTTCTGGGCCGAGTCGGGCAGGCGCAGGCCGTTCTGATAGAGGAAATCGAGGAACTTGCGTTCGGTTGAGGAATTCGGGTCGAGCGCGCGCAGCAGGGCCTGGTATTGCTCCTCGTAGCCGCTGAACCCGGTGTTCGTCTGAATTTCGATGGTGCAGATGCGCAGCTTCTCCAGCGCATCCTTGATCAAATGTCGGTCAATAATCTTGTGGTTGCGCTGGTTGTAGTAGCTCAGCAGATCGTCGTAGCTGGCCGGGCCCTTGTAACTTTCATCATCGTAGCGACAGAGATTGATCGCCTGCTCCACCACCTTGTGGAATATCGCGATGTCTTCGACGAACTGGGACAGAATTCCGAGGCTACCCTCCGACGCTTCGTAGAGGAGAATGTTGGGTGTCTCAGGATCGCCCATGGTGACTACGCCGATCTCGTTCGGCTCCACCTGGAACACACCCTCGATGGCCCGTTTGAGCGCATGTTGAAGGGTAATAACGCCGTCGGGCTTCAGGCCCAGCGGCGGAATCGGCTCGATGTACAGCGCGTCGGCCAGGTTCGAGGTCCACAGCTTGACCAGCCGGAACTCCTCCTTGAAGTTGCTATCCGCCTCGGGCATGGAGTTGCGCCAGTCACCGGACACCACCCCGATCGGGAAGCCCTCCGACTGCTGCGATCGCCATTTCTTGTTCACATGCACCAGCCGCGCCGCCGGCACGTAGCGCAGGTTGAGCAGCGCGTTTTCACTGGACCGCACTACAGCTTTCCTGATCCGCTCCAAGTGACCACCGTCCACGGTGAAATAGGTGTTGATCTCGTAGCCGCGGGATACGCGCTCCTCCTCTTCGCAGGAGATGCGGTCGATCTCCTCGGCGCGCGATTCGGTCATCTCCAAGAGGTGGTGCAGATGCTCCTTATTGGCGTTGTCTCCGAGATTCAGCCCGCTGAAGGGACAGATTTCCAGGTCCTTCTGCTCCGCGGTCAGGAAGTAGCCGGCCTTCTTGCTGATCTTTGCTTCGATGAGCGAGGACTCCGTGTCCTGCACGACGAGTTGCGACACGCGATACTTGCGCCCATTGTGGTAAATGCGGTTGAGTGGGCCGAACTCGCGTAGGGCAATTGAGCGTGGGCGGGCGATGAAATTCCCAGTCGAATCGCTGGTTGGCAAGAAGATTCGCAGCGGCAGGCGCGTGAAGTTGTACCCGGGGAGGAAACCCTCCGATGCAAGATAGCGGTAGGGATAGAACTCCGACAGCTCTGTCGATCTGCCGCCAAACTCGTTGCGCAGCAGGTCGAGCTGGCGAGTGGCCTGATCCTGGTTGCGCTTGTGCTTGCGGTACTCATCGCTGCCAAGTCCCAAGGTTCCGCTTTCGATCCGCTGGGTAGCCGTCGTGAGGATCGTCCTCGCTGAACGATAGAGACGCCGCCAGCGATCCAATGCGGAATCGAGGTGGTCGGCGAGTTTGGTCAGATTTTGATCCACCCATTGATCCGAGTACCAACTGCTCGCCTGGTTCTGCAGTTCAGGCGCAAAGTCCGCGATGACTTTCTTGAAGCCGAACTTCAGTTCGTTGAACTTCTCCGGAAGAATCGCCAATCCGGCGCGAACCTCGCTAGCCAGCGGCATCTGGTCGTTGTCATCCACGACGAGCCGCATGACGGACGGCCGTGCGCCGCCCTGATCTTCGAGCCCAGGCATGCCGATCTCGGAGACCGCCAGCGCGTTCAGGTGCGTGAGCAACAACTCGCGATTGCACAGGTCGAGTCGTGACGCCTGAACCGCACCAGCAACCAGTTCGGCCTGCTGCTGAAAGTAATGCCTGTCGTGAGGCGAGTAGCTAGAGCAATAAGTGAACACCAGTGCGCCCTGTCCGCTTCGTCCGGCACGACCGGAGCGCTGTGCGTAGTTCGAGGCATTGGGCGGTGCGTTGCGTAGATGAACGACACTCAGGCCGCCGATATCGATCCCCAGTTCCATGGTGGGAGAGCAGAAAAGCGCACTGATTTTTCCCTCCCGGAACATGTCCTCCCGTTCGATGCGGGTGTCGGTGTCCAGTTGCCCCGTATGGTCTTCCCCGCGCAGCCGCTTGGTCTTGGAGAAATCCCGGCGGTACATCTCCCGGAAGTACTCGTTTGGCCGCGGAGCCTGATCCTTGTAGGAACGCCGTTTGATCAGATCTGCTTTCACGGTGTCGCCGTCGCCCAGGCGCCAAATGATTTTTTCGATCTTGAGCCGATAGACGGGTACCTCTTCGTTCTGCTCGCTGCGCGCGGTCTGGGCTTTGAGGTAATCCGCCTGCTCCAGCTTCTTCATCAAGCGGAGGATGAAGTCGCGATAGCGGTCTCCTCTGAGATCCACGTCCAAACCACGCTGCCGGATATACAACTTGATGAACTTCCCCAGTGAACTTGCCGGCCCCATGCTCTTCGAGAAGAGTTTCGCAGAGCGATGCAGCGGTTCGTAACGAATGAAGAATGGTTCCCGCAGTTCCTCATTGCGGTCCAGCGTCCAAGGGGAACGCAGCATCTCGCGAAACTGCTTTTCGTTCTCCTTGATCCGCGACTGCGTGAGGAAGTTTTCGCTGTGAATCGCGTATTCAAGCCGGAAGAAATCCAGGATCGTGCAGAGAAAGTCATTTCGATCGTCGCGACCCAACTGGTTTAATAGCGTCGTGTCCTGCCAGAATCCGTCCTCTGCAGCCACCTCTTTCAGTTCCAGATAATCGATGGCAAGCAGGCCGCACTGCTCAAGGTTGGGCAGGATGATTCGCCAACTGCGCCGCAGATCGGCAATCGCCCGGTAGAAGAGGTAGGTCTGGAATTGCTGCTCGTAGAGACGCCGTATATTGGCGAGTGGCGGCTCTTCGTTCCGATTGGCGAATTCCAGGAATGGCAGACCGAGCGCCTGAAAGACCGCTTCGCCCAGGGTTGCATAAGTAAGCGTATTCCCCGATGCGTCTCGGAGAGCCTTGTGGATGCCGGCGCGAAGCCGCACGACTTGGACGAAGTCGTTGAAGTGTCCGGCCTGAAGCGCGGCATCCTGGCGATTATCGGTGAAGCTTAGGAGCTTCTGATCGCTGGCGTGGTAACCCGCGTCATTCAGCCGGTTGAGGATCGAGAAGGCAGTGATGGTTGTCGAGGTGCTGCGCCCCTCGCTTCCCAGCTTGGCCAGCTTCGTCCCTTCGTTGGTCTTCGTATCGAAGAAGACACCACCTGTTGGGTCGAAGAGCAGCGGAGCCTTCATGAACCAGCCCCACCATTTCAACGGTTCTGTTTCCGAGCATTTTCCGAATTCATCGAAGTAGAGCTTGATGGGGAAAAACGGCTTTTGCTTTGCTTGAGGAACCGGTCCGGCTTTCGTCATGCGGAACCACGAGGGCGGCAAAAACTCCATGTCCTCGGCCGGGTCCCAAACATCCTCACCCATAAGAAGGTAACCATCGGTGGCCTCATCGTCCTCGTCAGAACTCTCCCGGAATTCGCGCGGCTCCAACCGATTGCCATTGCGAGATACACAGATGAAGGCATGGCCGGTCGCGCGGCTGAACACATTCGGGAAGATGGGCTTTTTGTCGTCTTCGTCCTGCTTGAAGACGCCCGGCTCCAATGTGATAAAACGGTTCACGTCCTGGTCGAGCGTGGTGTAAACCGAACCGGTTTGAGAAATGAACTGGTGAAGCTTGAACGGCAATATGGTGTAGCGCTGGCCTTCGTCCTGCAGCCGCTTGTTTGCTGTGCTGATCCATTGAAGGAGTTCCGTCAAAAAATGCCGACAGGCCGGTTCCATTAATCCGGAATCCTCAGCGAGTGCCGCTACGATCTCGCCGATCATCTGAGGACTGCGGCGGACCAGGGCGCCGTCTCGCAATTCCAGTGCGACGCGGTTCTCCAGCCATATCGCGACCGGATGGATCTTCAATAGTGCAGTTGACGCCTGCGGATCGATTCGGCTCTGAATGGCCGCCGCGAGCGCAGGCCTTGTCGGCATCGCCCCCGAGAACGAGAGCGATCTATCCAGTGTCTCGTTGATTACTTGATCCGCTGCAAACGGTTTGCCGAAGAGCCTCGTGGCAACGCCCGCCACTTCTGCGCGCCGTGATGCTGCGCTGCCGACGGACACCATGGTCGCGGACGTTCCGATGCAGGTCACGTCATGAGTGCAGCGGGACCGGATGCGGCGGATAAGCATGGCCACATCCGCGCCTTGGCGACCACGATAGGTATGGAGTTCGTCGAAGACGAGGAAACGCAGATTCTCGAATATGGCGTCGCGAATGGATCGCTCCCGAATACGGGTCAGGAGCAGCTCGAGCATCATGTAGTTGGTCAGCAGGACTTGGGGCGGCTTTTCGCGCATGCCTTGGCGCACGTCTTCCTTTTCCTGACCGGTGTATTGGCCAAAGGTTATGGGAAACTCTCTCGTTCCGGCCTCGTAGTTGTTCTTGTAACGAGAGAACTCCTCCGACTGCGAGTTGATCAGCGCGTTCATCGGATAGACCACGATTGCCGTCACTCCTGCGGGGGCAGGATTGGATAGCAGGTGGTGGAAGATAGACCCGATGTAGGTAAGCGACTTTCCGGATCCTGTTCCAGACGTGACGATGAAATCCTTGCCGGCAGTCCCCAGCGCGATCGCTTCTGCCTGATGCCTATAGAGCGAATAACCCTTGAAGATGTCGGCGATGTCACGGTGCAGGGTGCCGTCGCGGGAAAGGTCCGCCACGGTGCCTGCCATTTCGAACGCTGGATTGAACTGGAGGAGCGGCTCGGGCCAAAGTTTTCCTTTTTCCAGTTCACCTTCGACGACCGCGCGGATCGCCGGATCGGCAATGTTGAGAAAACTGCGAATATAAGTCGCGTAGTCCTCAACGATGCACGAATGGGTATAGAAAACGTTCATGGCCGGTTCAGTTCCATTCCGAGCAACTGTGCACCTAGAAAGGTGGTTATCGATTTATCTTATTCGCGGGCATCGCGACATGTTGAAACCGCATCGAAAGAACCGTGGCGGTTTCTTGTCATCGGTCGCGCCGAATATCGTTCAAGCAGCACGTGCAGGTGGCCCACGACTCTGGCTTTTCAGTTGCTCGGCAAGCTTCGGGAGACTCCGTATCGTCGCCCCCGCTTTTTGTTCGGCGATTCGAAGCTCGTACACCTTTTGCAGGTTCAGCCAGAACTCAGGAGTGGTACCAAAGAAATGTGCTAAGCGCAGCGCGCTGTCGCCGGTAACCGCCCGCTGGCCGTTCAGGATCCCGGTGATCCGGTTGGTCGGCACCTTGAGCTGCCGACCAAGTTCGGCAGCGCTCATGCCAAGTTCCTTGAGTTGTTCGGAGAGGTGTCGACCGGGATGGATAGCGGTGCGTGCCATGCCTTGCTCCCTTGGTGGTGGTCCATGATCGCGATGCTCATCGACCCACGACGCGACCCGTGCAAGCAGTCCGGCCATTCGAAGCAGATGGGTGATTGGGGCAGCATAATGCCCACTTGGCCGTTACGTCAATCGTAATGACCGAAGGGGCAAGTTTTCCAACATGTCGTTTGCATTTCGAGGTTGCCGTTAGCATTGCTGACACTTGGTCGCGGTTCTCAGGCGCATGGTCGCGGGAACTCTCCAGAGGCGCATCAGTCAGACGTGTGATTACACAGGTGGCTCCTTCAGCCCGAGTGATGCCCGTCAGCGCATCGCCCTTGCTCGCAAGAGCGCCCGAACCGGCCTGATCTCCTGAAAGCCGGTGGCCTCGAAGCCGGAGATAACTGTCAATTGTCATGCGCCACCTGGGCGACTTCCGCCGGGATCGCAGCGCCAAGGTTCCTTCGTTTTACTGCAGCAATGGTCTGCGCCAGTCGCATCGTCACTACGGGCATCGCCGGTAGTGACGATGCGCACAATGCCCCAGCCGACAAGGACTTTTCGGTGGCTGGCGCAAGTGACGACCCCACGTGATGGGCTCCCTGACCCGTCGCCATCCTGGATCGCGCAATGCGCTCCGTCCTCACGCCCGCTCCCCGCGGGCTCCGTGCAAAGCCGCGCCGAAGAGGTGCCCCTCCGAGCCCTGGGTCAATGGCTCATCTCGATGGACCGGCTTCCAACAGGAAAGCGCCATCGACGCCAAGAACGGGTGCAGCCGTGGCAAGCAGCAGAAAACTCTGCACAAATCGGGAGTGGTGTCCCGAGTCCCTCGTAGATCCCGACACGCTCAGCGTTCGGGACGGACAGAAACACTAACCGGACAGGCAGCACACACCAGCACGAACGCGAAATTGGAACGAACAGGAATTACGAGCAACAGGAGGTGAACAGAAGCAAAAGAGAAATGCACTGCACGCGATAAAATCCGGCACGGATGCGGCTGCCGGGCGTGCGCCGATCAGGCTGCGGTCTTGTGCTTGATCGGCGTCACCTTGTCATCGCCCTTCTGCCATCGGTCGAGCATGTCCGCCCATTGCTGCATCATCTTGGCGCGATCTGCCCGGTGTTCGGCATGGTTGTAGGTGCGCCGTACGGCGTTGGGTTCGATGTGGGCCAGCTGCCGCTCGATCCAGTCTGCCGGGTAGCCCATTTCGTTGAGCCTTGTGCTGCCAGTGGTGCGTGTGGCATGCGGGCTGTACTTACCGCTCCAGCCGAGCACGTTCAAGGCCTGCCGGAAGGAGGCCGCCACCATGGGTTTGGCGCGATCATCGCGCCCCGGAAACACATGGGCATGATGACCCGTGATGCCATGCAGCGCCCGCAGCATCGCTACGGCCTGCGCGGGTAGCGGCGTGACGTGTTCCTTGCGCTTTTTCATGCGCTCGGCAGGTATCCGCCAGAGCGCCGCATCGAGATCGAATTCCGCCCACTGGGCCTCGGCCGCCTCGCTGGGGCGGCAAAGCGTGAGCCACATCAGGCGGAAAGCCGCTTTGGTTTCATGCCGGCCGCCGTGTTCCGCAAAGTCCCGCAGCAGTTGGCCGATTTCTTCGGCGGCGAGGGGGCGTTTGTGCTGGGTTTTATTGGCGGGCAGCGCCCGGCGCACTGGGTAGACAGGATCGCTGTCGGCGCGCAGCGTGGACACGGCGAGTTCGAACACGCCGGACATGGTGCGCTTGGCTTCGGCCGCCACGGTCAGCCCGTTTTTCTTCGCCGCCGTGGTGAGCACATCCAGCACATGCGCCGGCGTAATCTGCTTCACCGGCAGCGCGCCGATCTTCGCGAACACCACGCGCTCTAGCATGTCGAGCCGCCGGGCCTTGGTCACTGCTTCCCAATCCTTCAAGGCCAGCCACTCGCGGGCGACGGCCTCGAAGGTGGTGGCGCCTTCCTGTCCGCGCCTGATGCGGTCGAGCTGGCGGTGGTGGGACGGGTTGATGCCCTGCTTGACGAGCGCGCGCGCCTTCGCGCGCTCGTCGCGCGCTTCGGCCAGGGTGAAGCTGCCACCGTTGCGCCGTGCGGTCGCTTCTTCAGGGGTTTCGCCGCGGGGGGCGGCCGCATAGTCGCCGATGGCGAACATGCTTTCCCTGGCCGCATCCTGCCGGGCGAGCTTGAAGCGGTAACGCCAAGCCTTCACGCCGCTGGGTTTGACTTCGAGGTACAGCCCCTTGCCGTCCGGCAGCTTGTAGGGCTGCGGTCGCGGCTTGGCGGTACGGCACTGGGCATCAGTCAGCATGATACGGTTCTCCGGCATTGCCGCCGTACCCGCTTTTTTTTGGTGGGTTTTGACGGGGAATACCCGAAAACATACCCGCTTTTAAACCGGATTGCAACGAACCGGTTCAGAGCCCCATGAAACAATAAATTATTTATTTACAATTAGTTATGATTCCAGTGGCTTCCAGGCAATGCCTGTGAATTCCGGAATTTTGCTCAGACGTTGAAGCGGAAATGCATCACGTCGCCGTCTTTCACGACATAGTCCTTGCCTTCCAGCCGCATTTTCCCGGCCTCCTTCGCGCCCTGTTCGCCCTTGCCGGCAATAAAGTCTTCGTAAGCAATGACTTCCGCGCGGATGAAGCCCTTCTCGAAGTCGGTGTGGATTGCCGCTGCCGCCCGCGGTGCGGTATCTCCGCGATGGATGGTCCAGGCCCGCACCTCCTTCACGCCGGCGGTGAAATAGGTCTGCAGGCCGAGCAGGGTGTAACCGGCGCTGATGACCCGGTCAAGGCCCGGCTCCGCCATGCCCATGTCCTGCAGGAACACCGCCTTGTCGGCATCATCCATGTCGGCAATTTCAGCCTCGATGGCCGCGCAGACGGCAACCACCGGCGCCTTTTCACGCTGGCCCAGCGCCAGCACCGCGGCAAGGTGGGGATTGTTGTCGAACCCCCCCTCACGCACATTGGCGACATACATCGTCGGCTTGGCCGTGATCAGGCACAGCGGCCGCAGCACTGCCCGTTCTTCTTCATAAAGGTCGAGCGCCCGCACCGGCTTCGCTTCGTTGAGTGCGGCCTGGCATTTTTCAAGTGCCGCCACCAGCCGCTGCGCTTCCTTGTCCCCACCGGCGCGCGCCAGTTTTGCCGACTTGGCCAGGTGGCGCTCCACCGCGGCGAGATCGGCGAGCGCGAGTTCGGTATTGATGGTTTCGATGTCGGACAACGGATCAACCTTGCCGGCAACATGCACCACGTTTTCATCCTCGAAACAGCGCACGACATGGGCGATCGCGTCGGTCTCGCGGATATTGGCGAGAAACTGGTTGCCGAGGCCCTCGCCCTTGGATGCACCGGCGACCAGGCCGGCAATATCGACGAACTCGACCACTGCCGGCACCACCTTTTCCGGCTTGACGATGGCAGCCAGGGCGGCGAGGCGCGGATCCGGCACCTCGACGATGCCGACATTGGGCTCGATCGTGCAGAAGGGATAGTTTTCGGCCGCGATGCCGGCCTTGGTCAGCGCGTTGAACAGGGTGGACTTGCCGACGTTGGGCAGTCCGACGATGCCGCATTTGAGTGACATGGTTGGTGCTTTCGGTAAAAGGTCTAAGACTTCGGCGCGGGGCCGGAACCGGGTTTGGTGTGCAGCCTGAGCATTGCCGCCTGCATGTCGCCCGCAGCCATCAGCGGCCAGGCGTCATTCGCGCGCGTTATCGATTCTTCGATGGCGCGCTGCTCCTCGGCACGCGGCGCATGCAGCACGTAATCGACGACTTCCTGCTCGTTTGCAGCCAGTTCGCGGGGATGGCCGATGCCGATGCGCAGGCGCCAGAAATCCGGTGTGCCCAGCCGCGAGATGATGCTGCGCACGCCGTTGCCGGAGGCGCTGCCGCCGAACTTGAGCTTGACGCTGCCCGGTGACAGATCAAGCTCGTCGTGGGCAATCAGTATGTCTGCGGCCGCAATCTTGTAAAAATCGGCAAGCGCGCCGACCGCGCGCCCCGATTCGTTCATGTAGGTTGCCGGTTTCAGCAGCCAGACATCGCCGGCGGGTGTACCGATGCGCGCAACTTCACCGTGGAAACGCGCCTCATGGCGCAGCGTCGCACCCGCGACGCGCGCGAGCCCGTCGACCCACCAGAAGCCGGCGTTGTGGCGGGTCGCTGCATATTTTTTCCCCGGATTGCCCAGGCCGACGACGAGTTTCATGCGGCAATTCGCAGGCTGGCAACACCTGATGATCGTAAGTGTTTGTTTATAAACATATTTTCAAAAACAAAACGCCCGCCAGCAGACTGCATGCTGACGGGCGCGGCCAATGGCGCCAGCCGGGGCTGGCAGGCATCGTTACTTCTTCTCGGCCGGCTTCTTGTCGCCATCCTTCTTGTCGCCGGCGGCCGCAGCACCGGCAGCGGCTTCCGGAGCCTGGCCGGTGATTTCGGTGACCGGCGCGGCAACTTCTTCGACCGCCACTTCGCGCGGCACCTGGACCGTGACCACCGCAGGATCGTCCGCCTTCAGCTTGGACAGCGGCTCGACACCCTTCGGCAGATTGAGATCGGAAACATGGATCGAATGGCCGAGTTCGAGATCCTTCAGATCGACTTCGATGTATTCCGGCAGGTCGTCCGGCAGACACAGTATCTCGAGTTCGTTGATGATGTGCTGGATCACGCCCTTGCCGATCTTCACGCCGGGCGAGATTTCGGCGTTCATGAAGTGCAGCGGCACCGCCATGTGAATCTTCTTCTTCGGATCGATGCGCTGGAAATCGACATGCTGCACCTGTTCCTTGAAGGGGTGCATCTGGAAATCACGCAGCAGCACGCGGTCTTTCCTGCCTTCCACCGTCAGGTCGAGAATCGAGGAATGGAAAGCCTCGAGCTTCAGGTGGCGCAGCAGCGCCTTGTGGTCGAACTCGACACTTTGCGCGTCCACACCGGCGCCGTAAATGACGCCAGGAACGCGACCCGTCGCACGCAGGCGGCGGCTCGCACCCTTGCCCTGGCTCGTGCGCGGAAACGCAGTAACTTCAATCTTCATGTTGCTCTCCTGATGATGCGGGAGGTCCGCGACCAGACTGCCCCCGCGTTAAAAAGGAAACCGGCAAAACACCGGTTTCCGCTGAAAAACTATTCGACGAACAGCGAACTGACTGAATCCTCGGCGCTGATGCGACGCATGGTCTCGGCCATCAGGCCGGACACCGTCAGCACGCGGATTTTCGGGCACTGGCGCCCCGTTTCGGTCAGCGGGATGGTGTCGGTGACCACGATTTCGTCGAGCGCCGAACCGGCGATGCGTTCCACCGCCGAACCCGACAGTACCGGATGGGTACAGTAAGCCAGCACCTTGGCGGCACCGTGTTTCTTCAGTGCCGCAGCGGCTTCGCACAGCGTGTTGGCGGTGTCGACCATGTCATCGACAAGCACGCAGGTGCGTCCCTGCACTTCGCCGATGATGTTCATCACCGTAGCCACGTTCGGCCGCGGCCGCCGCTTGTCGATGATGGCCAGATCCGCTTCCAGCCGTTTCGCCAGCGCCCGCGCCCGCACCACGCCGCCGACATCCGGCGACACCACCACGAGATCCTTGAAATTCCGCTTCCAGATGTCGCCGAGCATTATCGGCCCGGAGTAGATGTTGTCGACGGGAATGTCGAAAAACCCCTGGATCTGCTCCGAGTGCAGGTCCATCGTCAGCACGCGATCGACGCCGACGCTGGTCATCATGTTGGCCACCACCTTGGCGGTGATCGGCACCCGCGCCGAACTCGGGCGCCGGTCCTGGCGCGCATAACCCATGTAAGGGATCGCCGCAGTCACCCGTCCGGCAGACGCCCGCTTCAGCGCATCGACCATCACCAGCAACTCCATCAGCGTGTCGTTGGTCGGCGCACACACCGACTGCAGGATGAACACATCCTTGCCGCGGACGTTTTCGAGGATCTCGACCATCACCTCGCCATCGCTGAAGCGGCCGACCTTGGCGCGGCCGATGTGGATGTCGAGATGGCTGACCACCGCCTCCGCGAGCCGCGGATTGGCGTTGCCGGTAAATACCATCAGCCTGTCCAGTGCCACCCCACACCCCCTGCGCCAAGCATGCCACTGCAGCAATCAAGTGGCTGGGGAGGAAGGATTCGAACCTTCGCATGCCGGAATCAAAATCCGGTGCCTTAACCAGCTTGGCGACTCCCCAACCGAAACCCGCAACCGCTCCGGCAGCCTCCCGAAAAAGGCTCCGGCACTTCCAAATTCAGTCTTCCGTAAAGTCCGCCAGCCCGTGGAGCGGATGCACATCCAGCCCGCGTGCCACGAACCCGCGCATTCCCGGCGGGCAGGCCGCCATCGCCCTGCGTGCCCCCGCCTCGTCCGGAAAACCGGCAAAAACGCAGGCGCCGGAACCGCTCATCTGCGCCTCACCGACCGACCTGAGCCACGCCAGATGCCTGCCGACCTCGGGATACAGCCTGCAAACCAAGGGCTCCAGATCGTTCCCTGCCGGCACGGAAAAGCCTTGTATTTTAACTGCTTCAGAGTTCCGTTTCAATTCCGGATGCCCAAAAACCCCTGCCGTCGCCACCGCCACCGGCGGCACCAGCACCAGGTACCAGGCCGGGCCCACTGTCAACGGCGCCAGTTCCTCGCCTATGCCGCCAGCCAGCGCGGTGCGTCCATAGACAAACACCGGCACATCGGCCCCCAGCGGCAGGGCCAGCTCCTGCAAGCGTTTGCGCGACAGACCAGTATCCCAGACGTGGTTCAGGGCCAGCAGGGTGGTCGCGGCATCCGAACTGCCGCCGCCCAGCCCGCCGCCGAGAGGCAGGTGTTTTTCGACATGGATGTCGGCGCCGAATCGCGTGCCGGTCGCGGATTTCAGCGCCCGCGCCGCGCGCAGGGTCAGATCCTCTGTCTCGGCAACCCCCGGCAACTCGCGCGTTCTCGCAATCAGGCCGTCGCTGCGCCGGCGGATCCAGACCGTGTCGCCGAAATCGATGAAACGGAATACTGTCTGCAACAGGTGGTAACCATCGGCGCGCCGGCCGGTGACGCGCAGCATCAGGTTGAGTTTTGCCGGCGCCGGAAAACCGCTGCTGCCGTTCATTGCGGATCCCGTTCCCGCCAGTCGTCGATGACCATGCGGATGCGCTGGCCGGCCTGCTCGAGGTCCAGGCGTCGCGGCACCACGGACTGCGCGGGGCCCTCGGCATAGGTAAAACGCAGGCTCCAGCCGGCCTGCTCCAGCCGGACCAGGCGGCCCCGGGCATCCCGCTCGAGCACATCGGTGGCAACATCCGGCACCATCTCCCCGCGCACCCAGTACTGGAGCTGGGCAAGCGGCAGGGCCCAGCCGAGCGCGCGGCGGGTCAGTCCTTCGGCGGAAAATGCGTGATATTCCTGCTGGTCGGCAGTGGTGAGCGTCGCGCCCGCGGCATCACTGCTGATGTGCGCCAGCGTGGTGCCCGTCGGCGACATCAGCCAGATTTCGTTCAGCGGCATCTCGTGGCGCCAGCGAAAAGCGGCGGAAAACGCACGGCCGTCGGCGCCGGCCAGCACGCGTCCCAGGAGATCGAAGGGTGCAGACGGTGCGACGGTGCCGCCGGACAGCGGGGCGCAGCCGGCAAACAGCAAGGCCGCGGCAGCGGCAAGTACAACCCTCATTGCGCCGACTGGAGGACGACCGGGGACAGGCGCCTGATCGTGCCCTGGAGCACCTCGTTCTTCGGCTGGCCGCGCAAGGCTTCGGTCCAGACCTTCTGTGCCTCGGCCTGGCGCCCCAGGGCCCACAATACCTCGCCCAGATGGGCGGCGATTTCACCGTCGGGACGCATTTCATAGGCGCGCCGCAGCGGCCCCAGCGCCGCTTCGTTTTCACCCAGCCTGTAGAGCACCCAGCCGAGGCTGTCGAGAATGAAGGGATCGTTGGGCGCCAGCTTGTGCGCGGTCTCGATCAGCACACGCGCCTCCGGCAGGCGCAGGTTGCGGTCCGCCAGGGTGTAACCGAGCGCGTTGTAGGCATGGGCATGGTCCGGCTGCAGCGCGATCACGCGGCGCAGGTTGGCCTCGAGCACATCCAGGCGGTTGACCTTTTCGGCCGCCATCGCATGGTCGTACAGCAGATCGGCGCTGTCGGGCGTACGCGCCACCGCCTCGCCGAGAAAATCAAATGCCTCCTGGTAGGCCTGCGCCTCGCGCAAAAGGCCGGCTTCGGCCAGCGTCAGCTGCATGCGCTGGCGCGCGTCGCCCGGATTGATGCCGCGCAGGTGCCTGCGTGCGTCCTCCAGCCGCCCCTGCTTCGCCAGCACCCCCGCATAACGCGCCTGTGCCGGGATGTACTGTGCGCCATGGGTGATGCCGGAGTACCACTTGAGCGCCTCGTCCACGCGCTTCAGTTCCTCGTTGACCTGCCCGAGATACATGCGCACCATGTCCGGATCCTTGGCGCCGATCTCCAGCGCGCGCCGCAGCTGGAGATCGGCCGCCGCATAATCCTTTGCCTGCATCGACAGCGTCGCCACAGCCATCGCGATCTCGGCGTTGTTCGGCGCCTCACCGAGCAGGATTTCAAACTGCTTGCGCGCCTCCGGATACCGCTGCGCGCTGACCAGCAGACGGGCATAGTTCAGCCGCGCATCGCGGGCTCCCGGATGCGTCGTGACAAAATCACCGAGAAACGCGACGGCCTCGTCCACCGAACCGCGCTGAAGCGCCTGCGCCTGGAACAACGCGGCAAGCTCCCAGCCCGGACGCAGCTTCAGCGCCTCGCGCGAAGACTTCAGCGCGGTTGCCACATCGTCTGCATTCCACGCCGCCTGCGCCAGCGCAAGGCTGGCTTCCGGCACCTGCGGATAACGGGCCGCCAGGCCGCCGATCAGCCGCGATATGGCGGCCTTGTCCTTGTATCCGGACAGCAGGGAGTACAGCTGCAGGAAGTTCTGTCCGACGTTTTCGGGATCGCTGCTCAGCGATTTTTCGAGATGGGGCAGCGCATCATCAAGGCGCGACTGGTTGACCAGCAGCGCGATCACGGTCTGCCGGGCGCGTGTCGATTCCGGATCGGCCTGCAGCCACAAGGTGGCCGCCTCCAGTGCCGCCGGCAGGAAACGCGCGTTCCATGCCACCTCGGTCGCGCGGCGCGCAACACGCGGATCACGGGTCTCCCGCGCCACTTCGAGGAATGCCGGAACAGCCACATGGGGCTGGCCGCGCTGCGCCGCGATTTCGGCCAGCGTCAGCTTGAACAGGATGGACTCGCTCAGTTCGACGGCGGGCAGCGGCACTTCGCGCTGCTGGGGCGCGCGGGTCACCACCTTGGGCAGCGGCGGCTTGGCCGCCGCTGCCGGTGCCGGCGCCGCCGGCTGCTGCGGGGGCTGCGCGCATGCCGCCAGGGCAAGACTGGCCAACAATGCTGCGGTTCGGGTGAGGATCATCGGATCATGATGCCGCGAATACGGCAGGTGGCGTGGATTGCGGCGACGCCAAGCGCGTACGCCTTCATAATGAGGCACATATTAGGTATATTTGATGCCAATCACAAGGCAACTCCGCTGCATCCCCCCCATGATTCCAGTCGACCCCGCCCTGACCATCTGTGCCCGGGGTCTTTCCCGCAGCTTCGGCAAACATGTCGCGGTCAAACCGCTGGACCTGGACGTGAAGCGCGGCGAAGTCGTCGGCCTGCTCGGCCCCAACGGCGCCGGCAAGTCGACCACCATGCAGATGCTGACCGGCAATCTCGCTCCGGGTTCCGGTGAAATCCGGATTTGCGGCATCGACCTGCTTGAATCGCCGCGCCAGGCCAAGGCGCGCATCGGCTACCTGCCGGAAACACCGCCGCTCTACCGCGAACTCAACGTCCGTGAATATCTCGACCTCGTCGCAAAACTGCACCGTGTGCCGAAAGCACAGCGCGCGGAAGCGGTCACCGGCGCCATGGCACGCTGCGGCCTCGCCGACACCGGCCGCAAGCTGATCGGCACCTTGTCCAAGGGTTACCAGCAGCGTGTCGGCATCGCCCAGGCCATCGTCCATGAGCCCGACGTGGTCATCCTCGACGAACCGACCGTCGGGCTTGATCCCAACCAGATTCTCGATATCCGCCGCCTGATCCGGGAACTCGGAGAACGGCACAGCGTGATCCTGTCCACCCACATCCTGCCCGAGGTCGAGGCCGTCTGCGACCGCGTTCAGATCATGCATCACGGTGAAATCGTGTTCAGCAACACCATCGCCGGCCTGCGCGAATTCCAGAGCGGCCGCACGATGATCGTCGGCCTGCAGCACCCGCCGGCTGCCGCGGCCCTCGCCGCCATACCCGGAGTCGAGCATGTCGAGACAGACGGCGAAGGCCGCTTCCGCGTCCGTTTTGCCCAGGACAGCGATCCTTCCGCGGCACTGGTCAGCGCGGCGGCGACCCACAACTGGGGACTGCAGCAGCTGACACCGGCCCGCAGCAGCCTGGAAGACGTCTTTGTGCAATTGACGCGTGCTGACGCGGCCGGGGACGGTGCTGCAGCATGAGGAGCGCACAATGATATTCACCATCGCCGGCAAGGAACTGCGCACGCTGTTCACCTCCCCGCTGGCCTGGCTGGTGCTGACCGTCATCCAGGTCGTGCTGGGCTACGGCTTCCTGCGCCGGCTTGACGACTTCCTGCAGATCCAGCCGCAGCTCGCGCAGATGGCGAGCCCGCCCGGGCTCACCGAACTGGTCGCAGCGCCGACTTATGCCACCGCCGCCGCAGTGCTGCTGTTTGCGGTGCCGCTGCTGGCCATGCGCATGATCGCCGAGGAAAGGCGCAACCAGACGCTGACACTGCTGCTGTCGGCGCCGGTATCGATGACCGAGATCGTCCTCGGCAAATTCACGGGCCTGATGACTTTCCTGCTGATCATCATCCTGCTGGTGCTGGCGATGCCCCTGCTGCTGATGACCGGGACCCGGCTCGATTTCGGCCTGCTGGGCGGGCTGACGCTGGCGCTGCTGCTGCTCGCCGCGGGATTTGCCGCGGTCGGCCTCTATGCTTCGAGCCTCACCGCCCAGCCGGTGGCCGCCGCGCTGCTCGGCTTCGGCATGCTGCTGGCCATGCTGTTCATGGGCGAAACCGCCGGCGACAGCCTGCGCGCGCGCGGCTGGCATCTGCCGGCAGCCTTCATCCAAGTGTTTTCGCCGCTGAAGAATTTCGAACCGCTGGGGCGCGGCATGATCGACAGTTACGCCATAGCCTGCTCGCTGCTGCTCGCCGCCGGCTTCCTGGTGCTGGCCATCCGCCGCCTCGACGGCCGGCGGCTGCGGGGTTAGGCAATGCAGATCACCCGCAGGCTGCGCTGGCAGCTGATGATCCAGAGCGGAATGTTCGTGATCCTGCTCGCCGTGGTCACGGCGCTGCTGGCCTACCTCGCCCACCAGTACCGCTACGAAAAGGATGTCACGCGCAACGCGCGCAACACGCTGTCGGCCGCAACGCTGGGCGCGCTGCAGCAGATGCAGGCGCCCTTGCGCGTCACCGCCTATGCGGTGCGTCAGGATGCGGGCGGCAGCAACGTGCACCGCATGATCGAGGAACGGGTGCGCAACTACCAGCGCGTAAAGCGCGACCTCGAGCTGCGGCTCATCGATCCGCGCGAGCAGCCCAAGGCGGCGGCCGAAGCGGGGCTGCGCTCACCGAATGCGCTGGTCATCGAATACCAGCGGCGCTCCGAGCAGATCCCGCTGGGCGAGTTCAACGAACAGAACTTCGCCAATGCACTGATGCGGCTGCTGCGCGGCGCCAACAGCCTGGTGCTGTGGCTGGACGGCCACGGCGAACGCAAGCTCGACGGCCAGGCCAATCACGACCTCGGCAGCTTCGGCCAGCAGCTGCGCGAAAAGGGTTTCAGCACCAGCAGCATCAACCTCGGGCTGGCGCAGGAAGTTCCGGCAAACGCGGCGCTGCTGGTGGTCACTCATCCGCAGGTGGAATTGCAGGCCGGCGAAGTCGACAAGCTGCTGTCCTATGTCGATCGCGGCGGCAACCTGCTGTGGCTGATCGACACGGAACCGCTGCGCGGCCTGCAACCGCTTGCCGAGAAGCTCGGCCTGGTGCTGACGCCCGGCACCGTCGTCGATCCCGCGCTCGCGCCGCGCAGCGGCCCGCCGGTGTTTGCCATCGCCGCGAACTATGCGCGTCATCCCGTGGCCGGATCGCTGCAGTACAACACGCTGTTCCCGCACGCACGGCAAATCGGCGCCGACGATGGCGCCGGCTGGCGCGTCACGCCGCTGATCGACGTTGCGCCGCGCGGCTGGGTTGAAACCGGAAAACTCGACGCGAAGTCGACCTTCGACAAGTCGCGGGATTTTCCCGGTCCGGTCAACATTGCAACCGCGCTGGAGCGCACCGCCGGTGACCGCGAGCAACGCGTCATCGTTGTCGGCACCGGGCATTTCCTCTCCAACAGCTTCATCGGCAACGGCGGCAACCTCGCGCTCGGCGTGAGCATGATGAACTGGCTGGCCGGCGAAGATGCGCTGGTCACCATTGATCCGCGTCCGGCCGCGGACACCCGCCTCGAGGTCAGCACCCTGCACCTCTACGCGATCGCCGTCATAGTGCTGCTGCTGTTGCCGCTGATTTTTGCCGTCACCGGCACCGTGGTCTGGTGGCGGCGGCGCAACGCCGGTTAGCGGCGCATGAAGGGCTGGCTGCCACACCTGCTGCTGCTGGCGGTCGCCGCCGTGCTCGGCACGTGGGTCTGGATCGCACCACCTCCCGAAGAACAGTCGCGGCCGCTGGCCGCCGGCAAATCCGCCGGGGTGCAGCGTGTCACGCTGGAACGTCCCGGACAGTCGTTGATCGAACTGGAGCGCCACGATGCACGGTGGCTGCTGACCGCCCCGCTGCGTGCACGCGCCGACGAATTCCAGGTCATGCGGATTCTGGCGCTGCTCGAAACGAAACCGGCGGCGCAGTTCCCGGCAACCGACCTCGAACGTTTCGACCTCCAGGCGCCGGTGGCGCGGCTGACCGTCGATGGCGAGGAATATGCGTTCGGCGGCATCAATGCCGTGACCCGCGAGCAGTACGTGATGCGCGGCGACACCGTGTTCGCAGTGGCCCTGCGTCATGGCGCCGCCCTGCCCGGTGACGCGATGGCGCTGGTGCGCCGGGTACTGCTCCACGAAAACGAAATCCCCGCGGCGATCCTGCTGCCGCAATTCAGCGTCCGGCAAACCGGGGAGCGCTGGTCCCTGACGCCGCCCGCCGACGGGGCCGGTGCCGATGAACTGCAGGCCTTCATCGATCGCTGGCGCCAGGCTTCCGCCGCACGCGCCGAGCCCCATGACGGACGCAAACCGCTGGCTGAAGTGCGCATCGAGTTGCAAGACGGTGCGCCGCTGGTGATTTCAGTGCTGCAGCACGAACCCAATCTGGTGCTGTGGCGCCACGACAACGGCCTGCAGTACACCTTCCTCGCCGGCGCCGGACAGGCTCTGCTGGCTCATCCCGGACACCCGGTATCTGTAAAAAATATCAAATAAAAACAAATACTTATAAATGCCCGAGCTGCCGGAAGTCGAAACCACCCGCCGCGGACTGGCACCACAGGTCGAGCACCATCACATCCTCCGCGCCGTGGTGCGCCACCGCGGTCTGCGCCAGCCGGTGCCGCGCGGACTGGAACAGCGGCTCGCCGGCGCACGCGTAAGTGCGCTCGCGCGCCGCGGCAAGTACCTGCTCTTCAGCTGCGAAACAGCGGATCACCGGCACGGCACGCTGCTCGTGCACCTCGGCATGTCGGGACGGCTGTGGCTGGTCGATGCGCAGACCGCGCCGGAAAAACACGACCACTTCGACCTCGTCGTCGACAACGGCCGGGTGATCCGCCTGCGCGACCCGCGGCGCTTCGGACTGGTGCTGTGGCTGCAAGGTGATCCGCTCGCCCATCCGCTGCTGAGCCGCATCGGCCCGGAACCGCTGACCGCGGATTTCGACGGCGCCGTGTTGCACCGCGAAACGCGGTCGCGCAGCGCGGCGATCAAGCTGGTGATCATGGACGGCCATGTGGTCGCCGGTGTCGGCAACATCTACGCCAACGAGGCACTGTTCCGCGCCGGCATCGACCCGCGCACCCCGGCAAAACGCGTCAGTCGCGCGCGCTGCGGAGCGCTGGCGCGGGAAATCAGGACCGTGCTGGGAGAAGCAATTGATGCCGGCGGCAGTTCGCTGCGCGACTACGTCGGCAGCGACGGCATGGCCGGACATTTCCAGAACCGGTTTTTTGTCTACGGCCGCGGCGGTGAACCCTGCATGCGCTGCGGCACTGCAATCCGCGAACTGCGGCAGGGACAGCGTGCAACCTGCTGGTGCCCGCAGTGCCAGAAACGCTGACGCTCAGGCGACTTTCTGTGCCATGAGCATTTCGTACTTGCGCTGCAGCTCTTCCTTCGTCTCCGGACGGTCCGGGTCCAGCGGAATGCAATCAACGGGACACACTTTCTGGCACTGCGGCTCGTCAAAATGGCCGACACATTCGGTGCACTTGCCCGGATCGATGACGTAAATCTCCTCACCCGCCGAAATCGCCTCGTTCGGGCACTCCGGTTCGCAGACGTCGCAGTTGATGCACTCGTCGGTGATCATCAGCGCCATTGTCAGCCCCCGAGTTCCCTGATCTTGGTCTTGAGGCGCGCGGCAATGGCCGGGGACACGAATTTCGACACATCGCCGCCCATCACCGAAATCTCGCGCACCAGCGTCGCTGACAGGAACATGTATTCCTCGCCCGGCGTCATGAACACGGTTTCCACCTCCGGGTGCAGCTTGCGGTTCATGCCGGCGAGCTGGAATTCGTAGTCGAAGTCGGTTACCGCGCGCACGCCGCGCACCACAACCGTCGCCTTGTGCTTGCGCACGAAGTCCATCAGCAGGCCGGAGAAACCCTCGACCGACACGTTCTTGACGTCCTTCAGGGTGTCGCGCGCGATGTCGATGCGTTCGGCCAGCGTGAACATCGGGCGCTTGGTGCGGCTGTCGGCCACTGCCAGCACGACATGGCCGAACAGGCGCGCCGCGCGCCGCACCAGATCCTCGTGACCGAGGGTCATCGGATCGAAGGTGCCGGGGTACACCGCTTTATTGTTCATGTTCCGCTCTTTTCAGCAGTTGATAACTGACCTGGCCGGCGCGACCGGCCTTGATGACATTCCAGCCGGGGCCGGCATCCAGCGTCTCGGCGCGTTCACAATACACCAGCGCGCCGGGTTTCAGGCATCGCGGCAGCAGCTCCAGCAGCTGCGTCCAGCAGTCTTCGGCAAACGGCGGATCCAGGAACACGACGTCATATGACAACGGGTGATGCGGCAGGAATTCTAGCGCATCGGCACGCAGCACTTCCACCGCATCGGCGTGGAGCATTTCCCTGCTCGATTGCAGCGCACGCAGCGCTGCCGCATCCCTCTCGACCATCAGCACGCGCCGCGCACCGCGCGAGGCCGCCTCGAAACCCAGCGCGCCGCTGCCGGCGAACAGGTCAAGGCATTCGCGCCCCGAGAGATCCTGGCCCAGCCAGTTGAACAGCGTTTCGCGGACACGATCGGGCGTGGGCCGCAGGCCCGGACGATCGGCGAAACGGATCTTCCGGCTGCGCCAGGCACCGCCGATGATGCGCAGTTCGCAGTTTTGGCGGGGCATGGTGCGCGCTTCAGCGCGCCGCCGGCGCCGTTACCGTCTGATCCCTGTCTGCACCCACCACCACGGTGACAAGGCGGTCGGGGTCGACCCGGCGGGCGAAGGCCGTCCGGATGCCGTCAACGGTGACTTTCTCGATATTGGCGACAAAATCCTCGAGATAACTGAGTGGCAGGTCATAAAACCCGATCAGTCCCAGGTAATCATGGATCTTGCGGTTGCTGTCGATGCGCATCGGAAAACCACCGACAATGTTCTGCTTCGCCGCACGCAGTTCCTCTTCGGTCGGCCCTTTCTCGACATACTCGCTCAGCGTGCGGCGCACCACCTCCAGCGCCTCCCCGGCCTGGTCACGCCGGGTCTGCATGCCGATGATGAAAGGCCCGCCCACCTGCTGCGGCGCAAAGTAGCTGTAGGCGGAATAGGCAAGGCCGCGTTTCTGCCGCACCTCTTCCGTGATCCGCGACACGAATCCGCCGCCGCCGAGGATGTAGTTGCCGACAAACAACGTGAAATAGTCCGGATCATCGCGGCGTATGCCGGGGGCGCCGATCAGGATGTGGCTCTGCGTCGCAGGATGCGCAACCATGCGGGTCACGCCCTGTGCCAGGGCCTCGACCTGCGGCAGGGACGTCATCCGCCCGTCGCTGCGCGGCAGCCCCGCGGTGAGCTGCTCCGCGATCGCCTCGGCTTCCTTCCGGGACACATCCCCCATGATCGCAACCACTGCGCGATCCGCGACGTAATGCCGGCGGTAGAAGGCCAGCAGATCCTCGCGCGTCAGCCGGCTGACGGTCTCCACGTCGCCGGAACCGCGCAGGGCGTAAGGGTGCTCGCGGAACACCATCTGGTAGAACAGCCTTGCGACCCGGGTATCCGGCCTCAGGTCCGCCTCCTTCAGCGAACCGATCTGGCGCACCTTCTCCCGTTCAAGCACGGCAGCCGGGAACTCCGGCGCCTTCAGTATCCGGGAAAAGAGCTCGAGCGCCCGGCCGCGCCGCTGCGGATCGGACAGCGTACGCAGGTGCAATCCCGCACGATCCGGATCGAAACGTCCGCCGAGCACCGCACCGACATCGGCGAAACGCCGCGCAATCTCGTCTTCGGCGAGGCCGTCGGCGCCCAGGCGAAGCAGGCTGCGTGTCATTGCCGCCGCACCGGATTTCTCCCGGCTGTCATAAGCCGACCCCGCCGGAAAATCGATGGACACGTCGAGCATCGGCAGATCGCGGTTCGCGACAAACAGCACCTTGGCGCCGGACGCCGACTGCCACTGCTCAATCGGCAGCATGGCCAGTGCCGGCTGCGCCACACACAACAGGGCGGCAGCGGCTACCCGCAGCAGCCGGCCTTTGATTTCAATTGCCATGGCGCGCTCCTGCAGGGGGGGCAGGCTTGCGTGCCCCGCTGTCCAGCGGTTGCGGATCAAGATAGGCGACCGTCAACTGGTCATCGACCAGGTATTTCCGGGCCACCGCCTGCACCTGCTCCGAGGTCACGTTCTGCAGCTTCTCGACAAACAGGTCGAGCGCGCGATGCGGCAGCCCCACTGTCTCGAGCCAGCCGATCATGCGTGCCTGGAAGAACATCGAGTCACGCTGGTAAACCTGTGCAGCAATCACCTGCGCCTTGACGCGCTCAAGCTCGTCTGCAGTCACCCCTTCCTCGACGATGCGCCGGATTTCGCGGCGCAGGCCCTGCTCCACTTCCTCTGCACTGCGGCCGCTGACCGGTGTGCCGCTCAGATAAAAGAAACCCGGCCCGCGACCGACGCCGTCGTAGCTCGCACCGGCGGACACCGCCATGCGCTCCGTCTTCACCAGTGTCTGCGGCAGGCGGGCGGCGTCATTGCCGCTGAGCACGCCCTGCAGCATGTCGAGGGCGTAGCTTTCCCAATCCGTGTCCGGGTTCTGCAGTCTGGGCGCCCGGTAAGCCATCAGCACCTGCGGCTGCTCCGCCGGCACCTTCACGGTCAGGCGCTTGATGCCCAGCTGCGGCGGCTCGTCCTGCGGTTTGCGCGGCGGCAGGGTCTTGCGCGGAATGCCGCCGAAATGGCGTTCTGCCAGGGCGAACACTTCGGCGGGGACAACATCGCCGACCACCACCACGATGGCGTTGTTGGGTCCATACCACTGCTCGTAGAAAGTCCGCGCATCTTCGACGGTAAGGTTCTCCAGGTCATTCATCCAGCCGATCACGGGATTGCGGGCGGGGTGCGCGATCAGCGCCGTTGCCATCAGCCGCTCGTAGAGCACGGATTGCGGCCGGTCGTCGGTACGCCAGCGCCGCTCTTCCATGACCACCTTGATTTCCTTGGCGAACTCCTCCGGCGACAGCACCAGGTTTGCCATCCGGTCAGCCTCCAGGCGGAAGGACAGCGGCAGTTCCGATTTGTGCATGGTCTGGAAATAGCCGGTGTAATCGCGGCTGGCAAAGGCATTGTCGCGCCCGCCGGCGGCGGCGATCAGCTTCGAGAACTCGCCCGGCGGCACGGTCTTCGTGCCCTTGAACATCATGTGTTCCAGCACATGGGCAACACCGGTGGTTCCATTCTGTTCATCGACACTGCCGACGCGGTACCAGACCATGGTGACGGCCACCGGCGCGCGACGGTCGGGCTTGACGATTACGCGCATGCCATTGGCCAGTTCATGCTCGGCCACGGCCTGCGTTGCAGCTGCGGCCGCCTGGCCCGCCAGCAGCAGGCAGGCGATGTTGATCGCCTGCAGAAAACGGATTGCTGGATTCATCATGTCCCGTCGAAATATGGAGCACGCCGTCCCGGACAGCCGGCATGCGGGTCCAGGGCGCCTGTTAGAATTGTAACCAATTCAATCATCGCCTCCGGTGCAAAAGCTTCAAACGCCGCCGGAGTCAGACCACCTCATCCATGTTTGGTTTCGGCAAAAAAGACGAAAAAGCCGCAACAGCCCCGGGCTGGCTCGAACGGCTGCAGCAGGGACTGGGCAAGACCCGCGCCCGGCTCGGCGAACGCCTGGGCAGCCTGTTCAGCCCCGGCCGCAGGCTCGACGAGGCGTTCTACGAGGAACTGGAAACCGCGCTGCTGACCGCGGACGCGGGTGTTGCCGCGACCGCGCACCTGCTTGAATCCCTGCGTGCCCGCGCCCGCCGCGAACGCTACACCGAAGCGGCGCAGCTGCGCGCGGGCCTGCGTGAAACGCTGCTCGATCTGCTGCAGGGCGTGGCACAACCGCTGGACACCGCCGGCCACCGCCCTTTTGTCATCATGCTGGCGGGCGTCAACGGCGCCGGCAAAACCACCTCCATCGGCAAGCTCGCGCACCATTTCCAGGCGCAAGGCAAGTCGGTGCTGCTAGCCGCTGGCGACACTTTCCGCGCCGCCGCCCGCGAACAGCTGGCCGCCTGGGGTGAACGCAACAATGTCGCGGTGATCACCCAGGCCTCCGGTGATGCCGCGGCGGTGATTTTCGATGCGATCAATGCCGCAAAGGCGCGGGGCACCGACATCGTGCTCGCCGACACTGCGGGGCGGCTGCCCACCCAGCTGCACCTGATGGAGGAAATCCGCAAGGTCAAACGCGTCGTCGGCAAGGCGATGCCGGGGGCGCCTCACGAGGTGCTGCTGGTGCTGGATGCCAACACCGGGCAGAACGCGCTGGCGCAGCTCGCGGCTTTCGATGCCGCGATCGGAGTCACCGGCCTCGCGCTGACAAAACTCGACGGCACCGCCAAGGGCGGCGTCATTGCCGCCATCGCCCACAGCCGCACCGGAGGACGGGTCATCCCGGTGCGATTCATCGGTGTCGGCGAAGGCATCGGGGACCTGCGGCCCTTCGTCGCCGAAGACTTCGTCTCAGCACTGCTCGACGCGTGACCCATATCGCCCTCAGCAGCGTCAGCAAGCGCTACCCGGGCGGGCACGAGGCCCTGAGCGGGGTTTCCCTGAACATCGATTCCGGTGAAATGGTGTTCATCACCGGCCATTCCGGCGCCGGCAAAAGCACACTGCTCAAGCTGATCGCCGCCATCGAGCGTCCGACCGCGGGTTCGGTCGTTGTCAACGGCCAGAATGTCGGCACGCTGCGCGCGCGCGGCATTCCCTACCTGCGCCGCAACTTCGGCCTGGTGTTCCAGGACCACAAGCTGCTGTTCGACCGCAGCGTGTTCGACAACGTGATACTGCCTCTGGAAATCACCGGTTTCGACCGCCGAGAAGGCGCGCGCCGCGCGCGTGCCGCGCTCGACAAGGTCGGCCTGCTGCACAAGGAGAAGGCGCGTCCGATCACGCTTTCCGGCGGAGAACAGCAGCGGCTGTGCATCGCGCGCGCGATCGTGCATCGCCCGTCGATCCTGCTCGCCGACGAGCCCACCGGCAACCTCGATGCCGGGTATGCAGCGGACATCGGCGAACTGTTCCGCGACTTCCACCAGGTCGGTGTGACGGTGGTGCTGGCCACACATGACATGCAGCTCGCCGCACGCCTGCAACCGCGGCAGATCGAAATCCGGGGCGGCAGGATTCACCATGAATAGCTGGCTGTCCGCACACCGCCGCGCCTGCACCGGCACCTTCGCCCGGCTGATCCGCACGCCGCTTGCCAGCCTGTTCAACATCGCGGTGATCGGCACCGCGCTGGCGCTGCCGCTGGGTTTCTACGTGGTGCTCGCCAACCTGCAGGGACTGGCGCGCGATTACTCGCCACAGCCGCAGCTCAGCGTGTTCCTCGCGCCGGATGCCACTGCCGCTGATGCCCGCGCCACCGGCGACCGTCTGAAGGGTCGCAGCGGAATCACCGCCAGCCGCTTTGTGCCGCGCGCCGAAGCGCTGGAAACGCTGAAATCGCGCACCGGCCTCGCCGACATCATCGCCGGTCTGCCCGGCAATCCCCTGCCCGATGCCTGGGTCGTGACCGCCGCCGGTGCGGATGCCCCGGCACTGGATGCGCTGCGCGCGGAAATCCGGCAATGGCCCAAAGTCGCCGAAGTACATGTCGATTCCGACTGGGCGCGGCGGCTCGACAGCCTGCTTGCCCTCGGCCGCCATGCCGTGCTGATGCTGGCGACGGCGCTGGCATTCGCCCTGGTCGCGGTGACCTTCAACACCATCCGCCTGCAGATCCTCACCCAGCGCGACGAGATCGAGGTCGCGAAACTGATAGGCGCCACTGATGGCTGGATCCGCAGGCCATTCCTCTATTTCGGCGCCATCACCGGCATCGCCGGCGGCGCCGCGGCATGGCTGATGATCTGGGGCGCCCTCGCGGTATTCAACGGCCGGCTGCAGCCCCTGTCGGCGCTTTATGGCATCCCGCTGCAACTGAACCACCTCGACGGCGGAGACAGCGCCGCAGCCCTGCTCTTTGCCGCGGTTCTGGGCTGGTTCGGTGCCTGGCTCTCCGTCAGGCGTCATCTCGGCGCCTACAATCCATTATAAGTATTTGATTTTATTGTTATAATTTGGCGATCCCGGCGGGAACTCCAGGCGCTGTTGGCACTCTTAATACGAGAGTGCTAGACTTTCAGCCATGAGGACCATGACCATGAACGCCATGAGCAATGCCATCGCCCTGCCCCTGCCCTCGGCTTCGGGCAGTCTGGAGAGTTACATCCAGACGGTGAACCGCTTCCCCCTGCTGACACCGGAACAGGAAACCGAGTACGGGCGCCGCCTGCGCGACAGCGGTGACCTGGAGGCCGCAAGGCATCTGGTGCTCTCCCACCTGCGTCTGGTGGTATCGATCGCCCGCGGTTATGCCGGCTACGGCCTGCCGCAGGCCGACCTGATCCAGGAAGGCAACATCGGCCTGATGAAGGCGGTGAAACGTTTCGATCCGGAACGCGGTGTGCGCCTAGTGTCGTTCGCGATGCACTGGATCCGCGCCGAAATCCATGAGTTCGTGCTGCGCAACTGGCGGCTGGTCAAGATCGCCACCACCAAGGCCCAGCGGAAGCTGTTTTTCAACCTGCGCAGCATGAAGCAGGGGCTGGGCACACTGGGTGCCGACGAAGTGCGGTCTGTGGCGCGCGAACTCGGCGTCAAACCCGAGGAAGTGATCGAGATGGAAACCCGGCTCGGCGGCCAGGACATGGCGCTGGAACCGGCCGGCGATGACGAACGCGAGCAGTATGCGCCGATCGCCTATCTCGCCGCGGACAATGCGGAGCCGGCAGCCCTGCTCGAAGCCGAGCAGACCGCCCGCCTGCGCGGCGAAGGCCTCGAAAAGGCGCTGGCCAGCCTCGACCCGCGCAGCCGGCGCATCATCGAGGCGCGCTGGCTGACCGAGAAGGAAACCCTCACGCTGCACGACCTGGCTGCAGAGTTCGGTGTATCGGCGGAACGCATCCGCCAGATCGAGGCGAAGGCGCTCGGCAGGATGAAGGATCTGATCGCCGCCGCAGCCTGACCCCGCTGCGGCCTCACTGCATGGAAGCCCCGGCAAGCGCCGGGGTTTTTTATTTCAGCAGCAGGCGGATGTCGTGCAGCAGGGTCGGCGCACCGACGCCGTACTGCGCGAACAACCGCAGGCGACCTTCGCCGTCGAGGATATAGGTGCCGGCGGAGTGATCCATCGTATAACCGCTGGGCAGATTCTGCTTCTGGAAAAATATCTTGAATTCCTTGGCTGTGCGTGCGACATCCTCCGTCGATCCCGTCAGGCCAAGGAAGGACGGATGGAAGGCGGGCATGTAACGCTTGAGCACTTCCGCGGTATCACGCTCCGGATCAACCGTGACGAACAGCACCTGCAGGCGTTCCGCATCAGCGCCGAGTTCCTTCATCACCGTCGCCATCTCCACCATCGTCGTCGGACAGACATCGGGGCAATGCGTGAATCCGAAAAACAGCGCGACCACCTTGCCCCTGAAATCGGCCAGGGTGCGCCGCTGGCCATTGTGATCGGTCAGCGCAAGCTCCCTGCCGAAGGAAGCGCCGGTGACGTCGGTCAGTTTGAACCGCGGCGCTTCCGGCGCCTCGGAACAGCCGCCGGCGGCGATGAGGGCGGCGGCCGCGAAAAAAATGAAACGGCGGCGAAGGTCAACCATCAGCGCTTCTCACAGGAACAGCTGCAGGTAATGATCGATCAGCAAAGCCGCGAACAGCAGCGTGAGGTAGAGGATCGAATAACGGAAGGTGCGGCGCGCCAGCGCGTCGCTGTAGTCGGTGTAGATCTTCACCGCGTAGTACATGAACACCGCACCGAGCACGAGCGCGGCGCCAAGGTAGGGCAGGCCGCTCATGCGGGTCACGAACGGCAGCGTCGAGCAGGCCAGCAGGATGATGGTGTACAGCAGGACATGCAGCCGCGTGAACTTGTCGCCATGCGTCACCGGCAGCATGGGCACACCGGCCTTGGCGTATTCGTCCTTGCGGTACAGCGCTAGGGCCCAGAAATGCGGCGGCGTCCACGCGAAAATGATCAGAAACAGCGTCAGCGCCTGTGGTGTCACGTCTCCGGTCACTGCAGCCCAGCCCAGCACCGGCGGCATGGCGCCGGAGGCGCCGCCGATCACGATGTTCTGCGGGGTCATCGGCTTGAGGATCACCGTGTAGATGACCGCATAACCGACAAAGGTTGCCAGGGTCAGCCACATCGTCAGCGCATTGACCCAGTGGTACAGCAGCACGAGCCCGATGCCACCGACGATCCCGGAGAAAACCAGCGTCTCCAGGGGGGTGATCTGTCCTCGCGGCAGCGGCCGGAACTGGGTCCGGGTCATCAGCGCATCAATCTTCTGTTCGACCAGGCAGTTCACTGCGGCAGCGGCACCGGCCACCAGCGCGATGCCCAGCGTCGCTGCCATCAGGATCACCGGCGGCACCATGCCCGGGGTGGCCAGGAACATGCCGATCACAGCCGTGAACACGATCAGCGACACCACGCGCGGCTTGGTCAGCGCGTAGAACTGCTGGATGCGGGAGGACTGCGGTGTGCGGACGACGGTGGAGGACATCAGGGGGCCGGCTTCTGGCTGAGGGCGAAGTTTATCACCACCATGGTCAGCAATAAAATTGCCGCCATGGCGTTGTGCGCCGCCGCCAGCAGCAACGGCAGGCCGCCGAGCACATTGGCGATGCCCAGCGCCACCTGTGCCAGCAATACCGCCAGCAGCGCGGCACCAAGGCGTGCGGCGGCCGGATTGCGCAGCAGGGCAAACGCCAGCCCGCCAACCACGGCCAGCGTGACCAGGGCCCCGACGCGGTGGGTCCAGTGGATCGCGGTAAGCGCGTCGATGCCGAGATGGGTGCCGTCAGCGGTCTTGCCCAGTTCGCGCACCAGCTGGAAGCCATGGCGGAAGTCCATCTGCGGCAGCCATTCGCCATGGCAGGTCGGGAAGTCGGTGCAGGCGAGCGCGGCGTAATTGGTCGATACCCAGCCGCCGAGGGCGATCTGGGTGATGACCACCAGCAGCGCGAGAATTCCCAGGGGCCGCAGTTTCGTCACCGCTGCCGGCAATGGCGGCGGCGCCTGCTGGCGCAAGGCCAGCCATGCCAGCAGCGCCAGCAGCGCCATGCCTCCCAGCAGGTGCAGGGTGACAATCACCGGCTTCAGCAGCAGCGTGACGGTCCACATGCCGAGTGCCGCCTGGAAAATCACCAGCCCGAGGATTCCGGTGGCCAGCGCGGGCGACTGGCCCAGCTCGCGGCGCCTGAACCAGGCCGAGACCGCGATCGCGAGGATCAGCAGGCCCAGTCCGCCGGCGATGTAACGATGGAACATCTCCTTCCAGGCCTTGCGCATCGACACCGGACCATGTGTCCCACCCTGTTCCTCTACAGCCTTCGCGATGTCATCGCGGGCGTGGTGCGGCGTCAGTTCGCCATAACAGCCCGGCCAGTCCGGACAACCGAGACCGGCGTCGGCGAGACGCACGTACGCACCGACCACCACCACCACCAGGGTATATGCCACCGCAAACCAGGCCAGCTTTCGATACATGCCAGACATCCGATGAAAACCAACGATTGTAATCAGCCGATGCGCGAGACGCGGAGCAGCCGCTGCAGGTCCTTTTTCATGCCCGTGGGATCAGCATTGCGCGGATAACGCAGCACGACATTGCCCAGCGGATCGACGAGATAGACATGATCGCCCGGGGCGCCGGCATGCGGCAGCATATCCAGCACCGCATTACCCGCGGCATTGACGAACCAGGTGCCCTCGTATTCGCTGCGCTGGCGTTCGCCGGGCGCGCCGCCATCGGTAATCAGCCAGACGCGCTCAATGCGCTCCGGATATTTCCCCTGGGTCTTGCGCACCTGGCGGATCTGCCACAATTTCAAGTCGCAATAGGCGTCACAGGCCGCGGCATCAACGGTGACAAACAGCCATTTTCCGCGGAGCTGCGCGAACGAGAAGGGCTTGCCGTCGGCAAGCTTCAGGGGCGCATCAGGCAACTGCCTGCCCTCGACAAGTTCGCCGTAGTTCACCCGCCCTTCGGGCTGGTAAAAATAATATGCGGCAAAAGACAGCACGAAGGGCGCGATGCAAACCACCGCAACCAGCCACAGGGTCTTACGGCTTTGCGGACGGGGTTCGTTTGACATGGGTCACCAGGTAATAGACAAATATCGCGAAGCTCAGCGCGTACCACTGGAACGCGTAAGCAAGATGCGTGTTGCGGCCGAGATCGGGGCGGTTCCACTCGCGCACCAGCCCGTCTTCGGCGCCGGCCGTCTGCTGAATCACAAAAGGCTGCAACTCGAGCCCGGTGGCCTGCCGGTAACGCTCATAGACCAGGTTCTGCCAGACATTGCCCTCGGCGACCTTGGTCGACAGTTCGAGGTAACGCTCACTCCAGGCAACGACCACGCCCTGCACCAGCTGTTCGCCTTCGGGTGTTGCAACCTGCGGCAGGCTGCGATCCCGCGGACCGGCGACCCAGCCGCGGTTGACCAGCACATACCGGTCCGACCCCGTGATGCGCAGCGGGGTCGCCACATGGAATCCCGGCTGGTGCTTGTGAATCCGGTTGTCGACGAACACGGTGTATTTGGGGGCATAGGTCCCGCGCACTTCCACACGACGCAGCAACAGGCTGTCGCGGTCCGCCGCTGCGGATCCGAGACTGACCACCGGCTGGAGACCCAGCAGGTCATGGCGCGACTGGAGGCCTTCCTTGTACTGGGCACGTCCCACCTGCCACTGGCCCAGCGCCAGCGTCAGCGCGACGCCGGCGGCCGCCGCCAGGGTCCACCAGAGGCGGGGCCGGAACTCAAAACCTGCAAACCTGATCGAAACCACCATCAAACCTTGGCCTCGGCCTGGGTTAAACTCTGACCGCCATGCGCATCGTCGTCATCCTGTTCATACTCGTCATCCTCGGCAGCCTGGGGTCGGCGCTGTATTACATGCTCAAAGACCGCGGCACCACAGAGCGCACCGCAAAGGCGCTGACCATTCGTGTCGCGCTGTCTGTAGCCCTGTTCCTGTTGCTGATCATCGGCTTCCAGACCGGCCTGATCACCACCCGCCTCTAGTCCGCCGGATTCCGGAAGGCCCGGGTTCGACCGCTGTCGCGGGAGCACGTTCATGTCCCGCTGCGGCAGGCCCGGAAAAAAAACGCCGCGTTTCCCGCGGCGCCGAATCCCCTCTCAGGGGAACCTCCTCCCCATGCGAACCACGCTTTGATGTAGGTTCCGGTGCGCGATTCGCGGCCTTATCCGTTACAGCCAGTACACCACCACGAACAGCAGCAGCCAGACCACATCGACGAAGTGCCAGTACCAGGCCACGCCCTCGAAGCCGAAATGGTTGTCCGGCTTGAAATGGCCGGCGACACTGCGGAACAGGATCACCCACAGCATGATCGTACCGACAGTCACGTGAAAACCGTGAAAACCCGTCAGCATGTAAAAGGTCGCGCCGTAAGCGCCCATGGTCATCTTCAGGTTGAGGTCACTGTAGGCATGGACATACTCGTAAATCTGGAAGCCGAGGAATACCATGCCCAGCGCGATGGTCAGCACGAGACCCCAGATCAGCTGCCAGCGGCTGTTCTTGAGCAGGCCCCAATGGGCCCAGGTGATGGTGACCCCGGACAGCAGCAGCAACGCCGTGTTGAACGCCGGGATGCCCCAGGCGCCCATCGGCGAAAAGGTTTCCTTGATGCCGGGACCGGTTACCGGCCAGTCCGGCTTGAAGCCCGGCCACAGCAGTTCCTGGTGTTCCAGCGAACCGAGGTCAGGCACCGAAATCACCCGCATGTAGAACAGGGCGCCGAAGAATGCGGCAAAAAACATGACTTCGGAAAATATGAACCAGCCCATGCCCCAGCGGAAGGACACGTCGACCTGCTTGTTGTACTTGCCCGATTCCGATTCGTGCGCGACGGTGGTGAACCAGCCGGCGAACATGAAAAACAGGATCAGGAAGCCGATGCCGAGCAGGACATACCCCAGCCCCATCTTGTTGACCGCAAACGAAGCCCCGAAACCGAGGAATCCGAGCGCGACCGAGGCCACGATCGGCCAGTGCGACGGTTGCGGCAGGTAGTAGTTGCCTGATGCTTGACTGGACATGCTTGTTTCTCCCCTGAATCCCTTTGATCGGTTCCCGTGCGCCGGTCAGCGGATGACCAGCTGCACAACACTCACCACCGTGAGCACAAAAAGCGCTGCCGCAATCACCCCGACAATGATGACCTGCAATGGCGATACCTCGAGCTTTTCATGCTCCGAGCGCTTGCGTATGCCGAGGAACGCAGACAGCACCATGCGCAACACCTGGAACAGAGTCGCCTTGCGCGGGCCCCGGCTCATCACGCCTTCCATCATCCCTGCCTGCCGTCATTCACCGGCGCCGTCGAGGCGCCCTTGATTTCGAAAAAAGTGTAGGACAACGTTATCGTGTTGACGTCGGCAGGCAATGTCGAATCAATGACGAATTGCACGGGCATGCGCTTGCCTTCCCCCGCCTGCAGCGGCTGCTGACGGAAGCAGAAACACTCCAGCTTCTTCACGTAGGGGGCTGAATGTTTGGGGCCGTAGCTCGGGATCGCCTGACCGACAATCGCCTTGTCACCGTTGTTGCGCACTTCGTATTCAATCTGGATCATTTCGCCGGGGTGCACGCGCACGCTGCGCTGCAGCGGACGGAAGTCCCAATCCAGCCCGTGCGCGTTGGAATCAAACTCGAGCGTCACCCAGCGCGACTTGTCGATCTGGGTGTTTTCGACGGCAGCGGCCGGCTTGATCAGGTTGTTGATCCCGGTGACCTCGCAGATCTTCTCGTAAAAAGGCACCAGCGCGAAACCGAAGCCGAACATGGCCACGGCAAAGATCGACAAACGAACCAGCAGCCTTTTGTTTGCGCGTTCTTTTTTCATCGGGCAAGCAGGTAATACTTGATCATCACGCCGAAGAAAAAGCCGGCAACAATCAGCCACAGCACCACGGCCGTGCGCCGATTGTTGCGCCTGATCTCCGCAGGAACCATCACTTACTTGATCACCGGCGGAGTTTCAAAGCTGTGCCACGGGGCCGGCGTCGGCAGATGGGTCCACTCCAGGCTATCCGCGCCTTCCCAGGGTTTTTCCGGTGCCTTCTCGCCGCTGCGGATGCACTTGATCACGATGTAGAGGAACAGCAGTTGCGACAGGCCGAATCCCCAGGCGCCGATAGTCGAAATCGCATTGAACTCGGCGAACTGCAGCGCGTAGTCGGGAATGCGGCGCGGCATGCCGGCCAGGCCGAGGAAGTGCTGCACGAAGAAGGTGACATTGAAGAACACCAGCGACAGCCAGAAATGCCACTTGCCCAGCGTCTCGTTGTACATCCTGCCGGTCCACTTGGGCAGCCAGAAGTAGATGCCGGCAAAGGCCGAGAACAGCGCGCCGGCAACCATCACGTAGTGGAAATGCGCCACCACGTAGTAGGTGTCATGCAACTGCACGTCCACCGGCGTGATCGACAGCACCAGCCCGGTGAAGCCGCCCAGCGTGAACAGGAACAGGAAACCGATTGCAAACAGCATCGGTGTCTCGAAGGTCAGCGACCCCTTCCACATCGTCGCCACCCAGTTGAACACCTTGACGCCGGTCGGCACCGCGATCAGCACCGTTGCATACATGAAGTAGAGTTGCGCCTCGACCGGCATGCCGGCGGTGTACATGTGGTGCGCCCAGACCATGAACGAGAGGATCGCGATCGACGCCGTGGCGTAGACCATCGAAGCGTAACCGAACAGGGGTTTCCTCGAGAAGGCGGGGATCACCTGCGACACCACACCGAAGGCCGGGATCGCGATGATGTAGACCTCGGGGTGACCGAAGAACCAGAAAATGTGCTGGTAGAGCACCGGGTCGCCGCCGCCCGCGGCATTGAAGAAGTGGGTGCCGAAGTGGCGGTCGGTCAGCGTCATCGTCACAGCGCCGGCGAGCACCGGCATCACCGCGACCAGCAGGTAGGCGGTGATCAGCCAGGTCCAGCAGAACAGGGGCATCTTCATCAGCGTCATGCCGGGGGCGCGCATGTTGAGGATGGTGGTGATGATGTTGATCGAACCCATGATCGACGAAATGCCGAGGATGTGGACTGCGAAGATCGTCAGGTCCATCGCCGGGCCGGCCTGCGTCGACAGCGGGGCATACATCGTCCAGCCCACGCCGGCGCCGCCACCCGGCATGAACTGGGCGGCGATCAGCAACAAGGCGGCGGGAGGAAGCAGCCAGAACGACAGGTTGTTCATCCGCGGGAAGGCCATGTCCGGCGCGCCGATCTGCATCGGGATCAGCCAGTTCGCGAAACCGACAAAGGCCGGCATGATCGCGCCAAACACCATGATCAGGCCGTGGTAAGTGGTCATGGAATTGAAGAAGTCCGGCTGCACAATCTGCAGGCCGGGCTGGAACAACTCGGAGCGGATGATCAGCGCCATCACGCCGCCGACCATGAACATCGTGAAACTGAACCACAGGTACATCGTGCCGATGTCCTTGTGGTTGGTCGACTTGACCCAGCGCATGATCCCGGTGGGATGGCCGTGGGCGTGATCGTCGTGACCGTGGTGTGCGTGTGCTGCTTCCATTGCGAGTCTCCTGGAGCCTGTATTCGTTGCTTGCCGGTTCAGCGCAGCGCCTTGACGTCGGCCGGGGCGACCATGTCGCCGGTCTTGTTGTTCCAGTTGTTGCGGGTGTAAGTCACCACCGCGGCCAGATCAACGTCCGACAGGTGCTTGAATGCGTTCATCGCGGTGCCCTGCTTGCCGTTCAGCACCAGCCTGATCTGGTCCTCTTTCGGGCCCGTCGTCAACTTCGAGCCGGACAAGGCGGGAAACGCGCCGGGAACGCCCATACCGCTGGCCTGGTGGCAGGCCACGCAGTTCTGCGCGTAGATTTTTTCGCCGTGCGCCTTCAGATCTTCCGCGGTCCAGGTTTTTTCCATGTCGATTTTCGCTGCGACAGCCTTCTTTTGCTGCGAATTGACCCAGGCGGTGTACTGCGCCGGCTCCACCACCTCGACGACAATAGGCATGAAACCGTGGTCCTTGCCGCAGAGTTCCGCGCACTGGCCGCGGAAAATGCCGGTCCTTTCGGCCTTGAACCAGGTGTCGCGGATGAATCCCGGAATCGCATCCTGCTTGACGGCAAGCGCCGGCACGTACCAGGCGTGAATCACGTCGGCCGCAGTGACCAGGACACGAACCTTCTTGCCCACCGGCACCACAACGTGGGTATCGGTTTCCAGCAGATAGTTGGGATTGGCTTTGCGGCCGGCCACGTCGCGGCCGTCGATCTGTGCCCGGGGAGTGGACAGGGTGCTGTAAAAACTGATGCCTTCACCCTCGCCCTTGAGGTAGTCGTAACCCCACTTCCACTGGTAACCGGTGGCCTTGATGGTCATGTCCGGCTCCGAAGTGTCGCGCATTGCGATCAGCGTGCCGGTCGCGGGCACCGCGAGGGCGATCAGGATCAGGAACGGAATCAGTGTCCAGGCCACCTCGACGGCGGTGTTTTCATGGAACTGCGCCGCCTTGTGTCCGACCGATTTGCGGTGCTTGAACACGGCGTAGAACATGAAACCGAACACGCCGACAAAAATGATGAAGCAGATGACCGTGATGATGGTGTGGAGGTCGTAGATTTTTTCGCCGAGCAGCGTATGCGGCGTCTGCAGATTAAGCTGGTAATGATTAAGCTGGCTATTGGCCCAGGCTGCCGCCGAGCAGAAAAACAACGCAGCCGCTGCCGCCCAACTCTTTATCCACTTGATGCCCATTCTTCCCCCGCTCCTAAAGCCCGATTGATCCGTCAAGTCCGGTGGCTGCCGAGCCGGCTGTGCAGTTCGCGCGCCAGATGCTGGCGCCCTTCCTCACCGCAGTACCGCCCGATTTCCACCGTCCTGCCGTGGGAGCGCAGTGCAAGCGTTCCGGACCTCCCGGTAACCACTCGCGCCCAGCCACGATGAAACTCATAATGCTCCGCCAACCCCCGCTCCCGGACTTCGACCAAGATGCGGTCACCACGGACTGCCACCCGCTCGAAATCCCCGGCGCGGCGCAGAAAAATCACTGCCACCGTCAGCAACGCGGCAATTTCCAGCCCGGCAAAAGGAATGATCACCCAGGCACCCGCCGCTGCAAACCCGCCGGCAATCACCAGCGACAGCAGGCCCAGAGAACCGAATACCAAGGCAAACGTACGCAATTCGAGTGAACCGGCATGGCGCCTGAAATACGTGAATCCGGCGCCATCCAATTCCAGAATCGACTCGAAAACGGGATGTGTAATCACCGGCGCCGGCCATTCCTTGCAAACGCGCGGACTGTAGCATACCGGAGGGGACAGTCGCAATCGAAATGCCCCATGAAAACAGTCGGTTTTCCCTCTCAAATGCGTACATTCAAGGCGTTTATGTCGAGCGTCCGGGACATCCTGTCGGGACGCGGATTGCGCGCATGCGGAAGGATGCCGAGCAGCGGCGCCCTGATCCGCTGCTGCAGCATATCGAGGTTCTGCGGCCTGCGTGACATCCGCGGATCGATATGGCTGGCAATCCAGCCGGCAAGCCGCAGCCCGCGCATCTGCAAGGCATCCACCGTCAACAGTGCATGGTTGAGGCAGCCCAGACGCAGCCCAACGACCAGCACCACGGGAATTCCGAGCCGAAGCGGAATCACCGAAGCGCAGCTGCGGCGGCCCAGCGGCACCAGCAGCCCGCCCGCGCCCTCGACCACCACCACGTCCGCGGCACGCGCCAGCCTGGCGTAATACGCGGCGATCGTGGCTATGCGGATCCGCACCCCCGCCTCGGCCGCCGCGATGTGCGGCGCCACCGCAGGCGCAAAACAGTACGGATTGATCAAAGACGGTTCGACCTCGATACTGGAAGCGGCCCGCAACTGCGCGACATCGTCGTTGTGCCAGGCGCCCTTGCGGCGCACCGCGCCCGCAGCCACCGGTTTCATGCCGACGGAGCGCAAGCCCAGCGCCGCAAACGCGTGCAGCAGAGCGCAAGCCGCCAGAGTCTTGCCGACCCCCGTATCGGTGCCGGCAACAAACACGCCGCGGGCGGCTGCAGGTCCCTCAGCCACGGTCCGCCACCCGGATGTCAATCACCGGACGGCCACCGGGCCCGGTGCGCGGCAGCGGCTTCCATCCATGGCCGTAAATCACCTCGAAGGTGGCGGGCAAACTGCCATCGCGGCGCAGCATTTCGTAATTGCGCTCGACAGCCGAGAGCCAGGCCCTGCCCGACAACGCACGGGAGCGGGCGGTATTGGCATTGCTTGCGCCTATCGCCTGCAGGTCGCGCATCACTTCGCGCACACTGCCATAGGTCAATGTGAACATCTCCATGTCGATCACCGGGTCGGCAAACCCGGCCTTGACCAGCATGTCGCCGATATCGTGCATGTCGATGAAACGGCTGATGCGGGTGTCACCGGCATCCGGCTGCGCCGCGCGAAGCTCCTTCAGCGTGTCGGGACCGAAGGTCGTGAACAGGAACAGTCCGCCGGGCGCCAGCACGCGGCGCATTTCGGCAAAGGCCTGCGGCAGGCTGTTGACCCACTGCAATGCGAGATTGCTCCAGGCGAGGTCGATGCTGGCGCCGGCCAGCGGCAACTGCTCAAGGTCGCCGCAGAGGGGCGCCGGAATCCGGCCGAGCAGGCGCCGGTGCCAGGGCTGGCTGCCGCGCGCATGCCGGAGCATGCCGGGTGCGAGGTCCAGCGCGACGATTTGTGCATTTGGATAACGCCGCGCGAGCCCCGCCCATGCGTTGCCGGTGCCGCTGCCGGCATCGAGGATGCACGTGGGCACATGACGGATGAAGTCGAGGCGCTCCAGGCTGCGCCGGCACACCTCATGCTGCAGCACCGCGGCTGAATCATAAGTCGACGCGGCGCGATCGAAAGCCCGGCGCACTGCGCGCTTGTCGATGGAGAATTCAGCTGTCATTGCAAAACCTGCACATCAGTGCGCATACGCGCTCCACCGCTGAAACAAAAGGCACATGCGCGGCGCCGCCAATG
Source organism: Burkholderiales bacterium (assembly GCA_019635015.1). GTDB lineage: Bacteria > Pseudomonadota > Gammaproteobacteria > Burkholderiales > SG8-41. Next base: position 89,964 of record JAHCAG010000004.1, read on the forward strand.
TGCTCGACATGTGCACGGGGCAGCCGGGCAGACAGAAAATCCGCAGCTGGCGGCGTTACAACACTGTCATGGTCGCCGTGGATAACCATTGCCGGCTGGCTGATCGCAGGCAACATGACGCGCAGGTCAGTATCACGCAACCAGCCCAGCATGCGCGCGAGCACTGCGGCATCGGCGGTCTTCCGCGCCGCCAGCAGGCGGTCCAGTTGGCGGATGACGGCACGTGCGCGAAAATCGCCACGGGTTTCCAGCAGCCGGAACCGGCGCAGCGCGGCTTCGGCATCAGCATCCACCATTGCAGCGAATTCCCCGAATGTCTCCGCCGCCATGCCATGCCTCCAGTCCGGGGCCGCAACGAATCTGGGGGTCGTCGCCAGCAGAATCAGCCCTTGCACCTGCGCGGCATGGCGGTGCGCCCAGGACAGCGCCAGCTGCCCGCCGAGCGACCAGCCGGCCACCACACAGCGCGTGGGGGCGCGGGCCGCCAGACGATCGACTGCATCCTCCAGGCTCCCGTTACCGTCAATGTCCGGCGCCTGTACCGCGATCCGGTCACCGAGTCGTGCCGACACGTCCGTCCAGACACCGCCATGCGCGCCCCAGCCATGCAGCAGCACCAGCGTGGTCACCGTGCTCATGCCGGTTCCCGCAATGCGGCAACCAGGCGGTCAACATCATCCGTGGCGTGGTCGGCCGAAAGTGAAATGCGCAGACGCGCGGTGCCCTGCGGCACGGTCGGCGGCCGTATGGCCGGCACCAGCAGGCCCTGTGCGGCAAGCCGCGCCGACAACGCGAGCGCCCCGGCATTGCCGCCGACCAGCAGCGGCTGTATCGGCGTATCCGACGGCAGCAGCCGCCAGGGCGCACCCTGCAAGCCCTGCTTCAGCCGCAGGACCAGTTCGCGCAGTCGTTCCCGCCGCCATTCCTCCTGCTCGATGATCTGCAGGCTGGCGAGCAGCGCATGCGCCAGCATGGGCGGCGTCGCTGTGGTGTAGATATAGGTGCGCGCATTCTGCAGCAGGCTTTCAATCAGCTCCTCGCTGCCGGCAACAAAGGCGCCGGACACCCCCGCCGCCTTGCCCAGCGTTGCCATGTAGATCAGGCGGTCCGAGCGGATGCCGAAATGCGCGGTTGTGCCGCGCCCCTCTGCGCCGAGCACGCCGAAACCGTGGGCATCGTCAATCAGCAGGCAGGCGTCATGGCGCGCGCATATCTCGAGCAGCTCTGCAACCGGGGCGATGTCGCCATCCATGCTGAACACCGCATCGACGATCACCAGCCGGCGGCGCGCCGGCGTGGTCGCAAGCAGGCGCTCCAGCGCAGTCAGGTCGTTGTGCGGATAACGCCGCAAGGTCGCCCGCGACAACAACGCCGCATCATTGAGGGACGCGTGGTTGAGACGGTCGGCAAACAACGCGTCGCCGCGTCCGGCAAGTGCACTGACCACGCCCATGTTCGCCATGTAACCGGTCGAGAACAGCAGTGCCCGCGGCAGACCGACAAAGGCCGCCAGCGCCTCCTCCAGCTCGTGGTGCGCGGCAGAATGGCCGAGAATCAGGTGGGAAGCACCGGCACCAACGCCGTAGCGGTCGGCGCCCTCTTTGGCCGCAGCCACGATCCGTGGATCGGAGGCCAGCCCGAGATAGTCATTGGAGCAGAACGCGAGGTAATCACGACCGTCAACGCGGACATGCGCGCGTTGCGGCGACTCCAGCAACCGGCGCCGGCGCCGCAGGCCCCCGGCATCGCGATGCGCCAGCTCCGCGGCCAGTTCGGCATCCAGCGTCACAAAACGGATTCGCGCAACTCAGGACAGCGCAGGATTCATCGGCCGCAGGCCGAGCCGGGCAAACAGCGCCTGGTCATTGTCGGCGTCCGGGTTGCCGGTGGTCAGCAGCTTTTCGCCGTAGAAAATCGAATTCGCACCGGCAAGGAAACACAGCGCCTGGATCGCGTCGCCCATTTCCTGGCGGCCGGCCGACAACCGCACCATGGCCTTCGGCATGGTGATGCGCGCGCAGGCGATGGTGCGCACGAATTCCAGCGGATCCAGCGCCTCGGTGCCGTGCAGCGGTGTTCCCGGCACCTGCACCAGGTTGTTGATCGGCACCGACTCCGGATAGGGATCCATGTTGGCGAGTTGAGCGATCAATGTCGCCCGCGCAGTGCGAGTCTCACCCATGCCGACGATGCCGCCGCAGCAGACATGCAGCCCCGCCTCGCGCACCTGCTCCAGGGTATCGATACGGTCGCCGTATTCGCGCGTGGTGATGATCTTGGCGTAGTTGTCGGCCGCGGTATCGATGTTGTGGTTGTAATAATCAAGGCCGGCATCGCGCAACTGTCCGGCCTGCCCGGGCTTCAGCATGCCCAGCGTCGCACAGGTTTCCATGCCGAGGCCGCGCACCGCCTTCACCATCTCGACAACCTTGTCGAGGTCGCGCTGTTTCGGACCGCGCCAGGCCGCGCCCATGCAGAAACGCGTTGCGCCCTTCTCGCGCGCCAGGCTTGCCGCAGCCACCACCTCTTCCACGGACAGCGTGTCCTGGTTTTCGACGCCGGTGTGGTAGCGCGCCGCCTGCGGACAATAGCCGCAATCCTCGGAACAGCCCCCGGTCTTGATCGACAGCAGCGTCGACAGCTGCACTGCATTCGGATTGAAGTGTTCGCGGTGCACCTGCTGCGCACGGAACAGCAGGTCATTGAAGGGCAGCGCAAACAGCTCCTCGATGGCTGCCACGCTCCAGCGCGGCGTGTCGGCGGAAACACGTCCCGCTTCGTTGTGTGTAATGGTGTCCATGACTAGCTGCCCCATAAAATATCAATAAAAACAAATACTTAGTGACATTCATTATCGCGGAAGCCATCCATCTTGTCAAATAATGCAAACCGCCTGTTTGACAAGTTGAGCGACAGGCTCGGACGGCTGCTGGCGAGCCGCTGCCTGCTCTGCACCGCCTCCGCGGACCGCCACAGCCTGTGCACTGAATGCCTTGAGGATCTGCCATGGCTGGATATGGCAGTCTGCAGAATCTGCGCCCATCCACTGCCGGCGCCGGGCATCTGCGGCCGCTGCATCGCCGAGCCCCCGCATTACGACCACGTCACCGCCGCCTGCCGCTACGCCTTTCCGCTGGACGGGCTGATCCAGTCCTACAAGTACGGCGGACGTCTTGTCGCGGGCCCGGCACTGGCCGCGCTGCTGGCGCCGCGCATCCGGACACGCCCTGACCTGATTCTGCCGATTCCGCTGACTGCCCGGCGCCTGCGCGAGCGCGGCTTCAACCAGGCGCTCGAACTGGCACGGATCATCGGCAGGGAACTCAATGCACCGGTGGACGCCGGGCTCTGCATCAAGACCCGCGACACCGCGCCGCAAACCCGCCTGCCGTGGAAAACGCGACGCAAGAACATCCGCGGCGCTTTTGTGGTGCTCGGCAGCGTCGAAGGATGCCATGTCGCCGTGGTCGATGACGTGCTCACCACCGGTGCGACGCTCAGTGAGGTCGCGCGCAACCTGAAGCGCGCGGGAGCAGTCAGCGTGACGGGTTACGTGATCGCGCGCACCGCCAGCCGCTGACCGGCGCGGCAGTATTCAGCGCAGGCGCTGTTCGGCAAAGGCCTGCAGGTCGGCGGACAGGTTGCCGCTCGCCCTGGCACGGCGATAGGCCTCCTGCGCATCGGCCGTCCGCCCCAGGGCCTCCAGCGAAACCCCCAGCCCGAGCAGCCATACGCCGACGCCGCCACGGCGGCTCAGAGCCTGCTGGAACTGCGCCACGGCTTCGGCATGTTTCTGCTGGCGCTGCAGCAGTCCGGCATGAAAGGCAATATGGTCCGGGCTCGCGCCCGGGTATTCGAGGCTGCGCGCCAGCGTCTGCGCACCGGCATCGAGTTCTCCCGCCTCCACCTGCAGCCGCGCCAGCGTCATCGCAAAACCATGCTGTGCAGGCGACAGTTGCAGCCCCTCCTGCAACACCCGCGCCGCATCCGCATGGCGGCGGCCGTCGAGCAGAACGCCGACCAGGGCCTGGCGCGCCGCATGATGTGTCGCATCGACCTGCAGCGCCGCCTCGAAGGCACTGCGCGCCTCGGCGAACTGTCCCTGGTGCAGCGCCACCGTCCCGCGGGCATATTCGGACTCGGCGCGTTGCCGGAGTGTCGGCTCGCGGACCTGTTTATCGATTTCAGCAACCGGCCGGGGGACCACCTTTGTCACCGGCGGTGATGTTATTGCCGCCTGCAGCGGGGGCTTTTCCGCCACAACCCGTTCGGCAGACGGCGGCTTCTGCGGCGGACGGGGCGCAGCTGTCACCTCGGTTTCCACCGGTTTTTGCGCGGGCGCCGGACTGGCGGCGCGCGGCGCCACGATGGCGGCAGTCGCAATCGGCGCAGGCGTTTCCGCAGCAGCTTCCGGTTGCTGCGACAAGTCCAGTGTCAGCCGGCGCGCGATCCACTCTTCCTGTCGCAGTGGGGCCTCCTGCAATGCCGGGCCGGCGGCCACCGGGACCGTCTGCGGCAAGCCGCCACCCTGCTGCATCCACCACCAGGCGCCCGCCGCCAGCAGGGCAACACCCGCCAGCGCGACGGCGATGGCGGACAGCGGCAGGCGCTGCGACGACGCATCGCCCGGAAGCGCACGCACGTGATCGGGTATGCGGTTGCGTTCGATGCCCGAAGCACGACGGCGCTCGAGTTCGACCAGCATCTGGTTGATGACGCTCATTGCATATAGGCCAGAGTGATGCCGCCCGCCACCAGCACGACGGCGGCCGCGGCCAGCCACCAGCGGTGCGGAGCCGATGCCGCAGCGGGCGTATCGGCTGCGGCGTTGCCCACATGGTGCGGCTGCACCTGCTGCACGCCTTCACCGAAAGCCAGCAATAGCGACTTGTGGGCAATGATGTTGACCAGCCGCGGGATGCCACGGCTCGCGCGGTGCAGGCGCCGCACCGCAGCCGGCACGAACAGCCGGTTGCCGCGATAACCGGCAACCCGCAGCCGGTGGGTCAGATACTGCTCCACCTCTGCCGCACTGAGCGCAGAGAGGCGGTACTGGAAGGTGATGCGCTGGCGCAACTGGCGTATCGATTCCCGGGCAAGACGCTCATCCAGTTCAGGCTGTCCGAACAGCACGACCTGCAGCAGCTTGCGTTTCTCGGTTTCGAGATTGGTCAGCAGGCGCAGCGATTCCAGCGTCTCCTGCGGCATCGCCTGCGCCTCGTCCATGCAGGCCACCACGGTCTTGCCTGCCCGCGCAAAATCGAGCAGCGCGTGGTTGAGTTCGCGCAACAGATGGTGCTGGTCGGCACCGCGGTCGATTTTGACGCCCAGTTCGTCCGCCAGCGCAAACATCAGGGTCTGCGGCTCGAGATAGGGATTGGGAATGTAGGCGGAGACGAAACGCGCGGGATCCAGCGCATGCAGGAAACGGCGGCAGAGCAGCGTCTTGCCGGTGCCGACCTCGCCGGTCACCTTCATGAAACCCTCGCCGTTGCGCGCGGCAATCAGCAGCGTGTTCAACGCCTCCTGGTGGGAATTGCAGGCGTAGGCGAAGCTGGTGTCCGGCGTAATGCCGAACGGCGGTTCACGCAGGCCGAAATGCGCTTCGTACATGGCGCAAGCCTATCACCGTTGCGGCTCCGGTGCGCCCATTGCACGGATGCGGTCCCGCGTCTGCAGCAGGTCTTCCTGCCAGTTGCGGTCGCTGTGGATGATGGTCGGCTTGAGCAGGATCACGAGCTCGCTTTTCACGTTGCTGGAATCGCGCTGCCGGAACAGGTTGCCCAGGCCCGGCGCATCGCCGACGCCCGGCACCTGGCTGCGGCCGCTGACCGACTGCTGGCGCATCAGGCCGCCGATGGCGACGATATTGCCGTCCTGCACGCGGACGATGGTGTCGGTCTCGTTGACGTCGCTGGAAGCCAGCGGCAGCGTGAAGGATCCGAGGCTGCCGAGGTCGATGACCTTGCGCCGCTCGACCACGCTGCTGACCGAGGGATGGATGTGCAGGATGATGTTGTTGCTGCCGTCGATCTGCGGCGTCACATCGAGCGCGATGCCGGAGAAAAAGGGCGCGACGGTGATCGTAGGCGTCACCGTGGTGTTGGTGCCGCTGGTGCTCGAGGTGGTGCTGACGTTGGTGACGAAGAAATCGTCGGTCCCCACCTTGAGCACGGCCTTCTGGTTGTTGATGGTCGCCACCCGCGGGCTCGACAATACGTTGACCCCGCCCTGCGTTTCGAGGAAGGACAGCAGTGCAGCGAAATTCTGGGTCTGCAGCGCAAGCCCGAAGATGCCGCCCGCCGCGCCCGTGCCCAGTGCCAGCGCACCCGCCACCCCGGCAACCGAACCACCGCTCAGTGCCGAATTGCCGAGCACCGTGCCGTCTGCCGAACGCGCAGTGGGCGCGCTGATGGCGCCACTGCGGTTGAGCGTCGCGCCCGGTGCCAGCACCCCCGCGCCGAAGCTTGTACTGCCGTCACGGAATCCGGCCCAGTTGATGCCCGCCTGGTAGCCGTCGCGCAGCGTGACCTCGATGATTTTCGCCTCCAGCACGACCTGCCGCTCGACGATCAGCTGCATCGACTTGAGAAACTGCTCAACGCCACGCAACTCCGTCGGCATTGCACGCACCACGACCACGCCCGACTGTGCATTGACCACCACGCTGCGCCCGGCGCCGCCGCCAAGGATGGCATTCAGCGATTTCTGGATGTCACCCCAGAAATCCGAGTCGGAAGTCGTGGTCACCCGCGTGCTTTCGGCCGCACGCGTGTTGCCGGCACCGGTGGGTCCGGTGGTCGGCACCGGCACGCTGCCCGCAGTCGGAGTACCGGGGCTGGAAGGCGCATCGGTGATCGAACCCGAACTGACCCGGGTCTGGGTCTGCCCGCGGCGCTGGGCCTGCAGGTAGTTGACCTGGAAAATGCGGGTCTGGAGGGTGGCCGGCAACACGATGATGCGGTTGCCCTGCACGTTGTAATCGAAACCGTAGAGGTCGCGCAGGGTGTCGAGTGCCTCGGTCACCGTGACGTCCTTCAGATGCACCGAGAGCTCGCCCTTGACGTCCGGGTGCAGCACCATGCTGTAGCGGGTGCCGGACACGATGGCCATGAATACCTGCCCGGCAGGCGCATTGTTGACCGACAGGTCGAAGCGGGTTTCGGGCTTCTGGATGTCGGCACGCGGCATCTCCACCACCAGTGGCGGCAACAGCGCCTGGCTGACCGCCTCCGGGGTTACCGGCTTGCGCTCGCTGGCGGCCTGATCGAGTTCCCTGTAAATCGTGTCCTGCGCCACGTTCGGGCGTTGCGGCAAGTCCGCGCAGCCCGCGACGAGCACGCTCATCGCGACGGCCATCCATCGTTGCATGTCTTTGCGCCTGTTAATGTTCATTTTTTCGTTTTTCCGGCGGCGGTTTCGCCGCGCTGCATTTTGTCCGCGGGGCGTTTATCCACCTGCGGATAAAGGCTCAGCACGATGGTCTCCGATCCGTCTTTCAGTTCGGCCTCGCTGTCCGTCAGCCGCACCAGGCGCGCCGATCCGTAACGCCCCCCGAGCAGCACCATCTGCCCGCTGATCATGGCCATCTTGCGACCGGGCGACAGCATCACCGACTGCAACACCGGTCCACCGCCGGCTGCAGCAGCGCCTCCCGCGGCTGCCAGCGCCGCCGGCGGCCGCGTCGGGTCCGCCAGTCCTTGGGCTGATGCCGTCGTCGCAGCCACAATGAACATTCCCGCCAAAACTGTTACTTTTTTGATCGACATGCTCATACCACCAGCCACGCCTTGTTGAGGCTCAGGGTATGCAATGTCAGGGTCAGGCGCAACCGCGGATGGCCGCTCGCATCGAGCTCGGCCTTGCCCCAGAACAACTGCCACGGCAGGGCTTCCAGCCGCTTCAGATAGGCATGCAGCTCTGCATAGGACCCTTCGACCTGGATCTCAAAACTGTGCTGATAGATGCCACGCCCGCTCTCCGCCGCCTGCGCCTTGGGATCGGCGGCCTTGGCCGCGCCGTTGGTCTGGTAACGCTGGACCGGCAGCTTGTGCAGGCTGACCAGTGCGAGGCCGCGTTCGCGGGCCAGCACGCCCTCGAGCAGGCTGGACACCTGGTCCGGCGGCACCAGTTGCTTCTGCAATCCCTGCAGGCGCTGGTCCATCTCCGCAATCTGCTTGCGCAACTCATCGCGATAACGCCGCTTCACTTCGTCCGGATCTTCCTGGCCGCGGCTGGCGGACAGTGCCAGTTCGCCGGCACGGATGGCCGCCCGCGCTTCGGTGAGCTGGCCGGACAGGCGTTTGTACTGGGCTGCCATCGGCGCCAGCGAGAAGGTATCAAACAGCACGACCACGGCCGCCACGCCAAGGCCCGCCATCAGGGCCCGCTCGCGCAGGGAACGCGCATTGAACAGGGCGCTCCACTGACGCCAAAGCTCCGGCAATCGGGCCATCATTTCTTCGCTCCGCCGGCTTCGGATTTTTCACCGGCATTCACGGTCGTCAGCACAAAATCGATATACGGTGGCGTCTCGGCCTTGCTGTCGGCATCCTTGGCCGGAGCTGGCGGCGGCCGCCGCATTTCAAGAGCGGAGAATTCGCGCCCCTGCAGAACCGGTTCCTTGTTGAGTTTCCGGATGTACGTCGGCACCAGATCCGGCGCCATCACCCGCCCCTGCAGCGCAACCTCTCCGCCACCGCCGACGGTGAATCCGGTGAGCCACAGGCCCTCCAGGGACTGCCGTGAAAATGCCTGGAAGTACCCGGCAAAACCGCTGCGGTTGCCAAGACCGCCGCCCTCCAGCACCGCCATGCTCTCGCGCGCCATTTTCAGATCCATTTCCAGACGCTGCACTTCGGCATCCAGTCCGGTATTGCCCGCCTGTGCCGAACCCTCGCCTTTCAGGCGCGCGGTGTAGGTCGTCTGCGCCCTGAGCAGGGTCTGCGCGGATGCGAGTTCCTCGCGCAGGCCGGAGAGCCGGTGGGCATCGTAAAACTGCAGCGCGGACATCACCACCACGGCAGCGGCCACCAGCATGAGCGTGCGCCCCAGCGTCAGGAACTGGCGCTGCTTGCGGAATGCGGGCCCCAGCAGATTGACGTACTGGCGCATCAGATGGCCGCTCCTTCACGCAATGCGGCGCCGATCATCTGCAGGCACTGCGACTGGCGCAGTGGATCACGCAATTCCGGCACACCCGGAAAATCGACCACCTGCCCGAGATCAAGCAGGCTCACCGGCACGGTCAGGTTTGCCCCCAGGTATTCGGCCAAGCGATCAGCGTCCGGCACCTGCGAAATCACCAGCCGCGATACCGACACGCTGCGGAACTGGCGGTCAAAATGGTCCAACGAACGCTGCAGTTCCAATGCAATGCGGTCGTAACGCTCGGTTTCATCGGCACCCGGCACAAAATCGCGCAGGGACACCTCGATGCGGCGGGCCTGGTACAGCTCCCCGCCGCTGGTGAAGGTCAGCAAGGCGCCGCCGTCGTCGAAACAGAGCATCGCCAGTCCGCGACCTTGCTGCTCGAACAGGGTGGCCATGTTGCGCTGGGCAAGTTCCGGCACATCGACCACTTCGAGATCAATGTCGGCGTCATTGAATGGTTGTATGGCGGCTGCAATCACTTCGTTGCGTGCCGCGACCGCCAGCATCTGCGCCGCACGGCCGGCATTCTCGGCGCCCGGCACACGGACCGCGTCCACCACCGCAGTCTCGACCGGGTAATCAATCATGTCCTTGATCGACCAGCGCACGGCGTTTTTGGCCTCTGCAGCCGGCACGTTCGGCGCATCCACGGTAAGCATCTGGTACTCGTTCGACTTCAGCAGCGTGGTGCACTGGTAACGATCGAGATTCAGTTCCTTGCGCAGGCGCCGCAACGTATCGACGTCACTGCCTTCCTTGCGGAAGGATTCGCAGAGCAGCACCTCGGGGCGCTGCTTGCCTTCGACCAGGACATGGGAAAGGTCAATGCGATCCGCATGCAGATTGAGGCACAACCACCCAGGACGTTGTTTTTTTCCAAATAAATTCATGCTCGTGGGGGCCCTCGGAGACACCCCCGAAAATAACATATTTTCAATAAAGTCAATGACTTATCGTATATTTAACAAGGCCATGTACCGATAACTTTCGATAACCTATTGTTTTAATTAGTAATTCTCTCGCATAAAAATACGCTCATCACCGCCTGACCGGATGCCGAACCGCGCCCGCGCCGCCGGATCCCGGTCCTGCGCCGGACCGCACCACTGTCCGCGCAGCCAAGGCTGGTTGCCCGGATTGGCTGTGGACGGGGCAAATGCGGGACAAGCAGCCGCTGTCGCCCCGCCGCCCAGATTGATCGCCAGATCCACGCTGCCATTGTTGCCGGCGCCGGGTGCCGCCAAAACGATTGCGCCACGGCCTGCCGACAGCGGCGTCGCCGAGAGCACACTGGTTTCGCCCGCATTCAGATTGCCGATGTAATTGCCCATGCCCACATCGCCCGTTGTCACTGTTGTGCAGCTGTCGAGGGTATTCGTTGCAAAGAACGTGCCTGTCCAGTACTGCGCCTCGAAGGGTACCCGCAAGGGCAGAATCTGTGAACCACTTCCGCCGATCAGGCGCAAACGGCCGAAACGCACGGCATTCCCGGTCGAAAACGGAATACCGTCCCCGGGACCGGCCTGTCCGAATCTCGCCGGGTTTGTCGGATATGCGACACCGTCGGCATCGATGACATTGATGGCCAGCGAAATCTCCGCATCGAAGGGCGCCACGGGGCTGCCACGCGTGAATGCCAGCCCGCCGCCGGACGCGAAGGTCAGGGTTGCCGTGCCATTGCCGTTGTCCACGATGACGGGATCAGTTCCGGGAACACCGCTGATGTCCAGGGTGCCGGTCGCGGCCGTGTACGCCTTGCCGGTCAGCGTGCCATTGCTGATCCTGAAGAAGGCCTGCGTCGCAGGCGTGGTACCGCGGTAGTTCTGTGTGGTGCCGCCAGCGAGATTGCGCGCAGCCACTGTCAGCACCGGTGCGAGTCCCGGGCCGTAATGGAACGGCTGGCCGACATAGGTGAAACCGCCGGCGGTACAGGCGGTCGCGAAGATCGGCGCGTTGGCGCTTACCGCGAAATGATGCGGGATGAAGCGCCCGATATCGCCGGTCTCGGTACCGCTCACATTGCCTGCGCCGAGATAGTCGCCGTCACTGACCTGGGGCGTGATGCGCATGATGCCGACCTCGCTCCAGCTGACATCGTTCACGGTGGCCGAACCGGCATTGAAGGCGGATCCGGCAATCAGGCTGTTGCCCAGCGCCGGCTCGCTGCTCAGCCCCAGGCCCGGCGCAAGAGCCGCGTTCAGGCGCACACCCTCGGCAGGCGTTTCCCTGCCGTAGTTCGGCGTCGCATTGCCCTGTGCGTTGACCGCGGTCACCGTCAGCGTCATGTTCTCCCCGGCGCGGATGAACACCGGCCCCGTGGCATCGGCTGCCGCAGGATTGGCAAAGGCATCGGCCGTGCGCTGGACCCCGGTAACCGTGAACCCGGCCGGTCGCACCACGAAATTGCCCGATGCACCGGACATGTAGTTGCCCGAGCCTTCAATATTGTGGCGGGCGTGCAGGCGCAACTGTCCCACATCGGGATAACTGAAGCTGAAGCTCGCCGTCGAATCGGCACCGAAAGTGACCGTGCGTGTGGTCCAGCTGTTCACATCGCCGGCGTTGTTTGCAGCAAGTGTTCCCGACCCGTTGTTGTTGAAGGTCACCAGCTGCCCGGGTTGGCAGGTTCCGGGATTGACACATTCGAAACCGAGTTCGATGTTCGGCACATTCCCGGTGAACAGGCCGCTGCAGGCGCCGGTCTGGGTATCGGTGCGCACCGCCTGCAGCGTGTGTGTGGCGGAGGTTGTGCCTGCGGTCTGCACGGGTATCGCACCGAACAGGAAACCGGTATCCCTGAAATCAAGGTCGCAGGTTTGCGTCAGCCCGTTGAAACACAGTGCCGCCGAAACGGGTGCAGGAGCTGTGGTGCCCGCGCCGAGCGTCACCACACCGGGCACGGTGCGCCGAAGTTGCACGGTCGTCGTACCACCGCTGAAATTGATGGTGTCGCCACCCACCCATCCGGACGGAGACAGCGTGGTGGTCACGGCACCGGCAAAAGTACCGCTGCAGGTGGCATCGATACAGGCCCTGACCGTGACGCTCTCCGGCGCACAGGTCAGCCCGGTGCCGTCATGTTCGAGACGGATGTGGTGCACGGAATTCTCGCAAGTGCGGGTCAGGTCACGGACCGCGACCACCTCCGCGTCGGTCAGCACCCGGTCGTAGATTCGAACCTCGTCGAGCTGGCCATCCAGGTATTCAGGAGTACCACCGGTGTCCTCGATGCGGCCGATGCTGGAGAACGGTGTGCCGATCACGCCTGTGGCAATTGCGCCGCTGGTATTCAGCACACCGTCAATGTAGATCCGGTACTGGCCGGCCACATGATCCCGCGTCAGCACCACATGCCGCCAGTTGCCGTCGTTGACCGGCACCGTCGATTTCGTCGTGTAGATGTCGCCGACCGAGAGTCCGATGCGCCCGCTGGCGTCGAGCCAGCCCCAGAAAATATCATCGCCGCCTCCCGAGAGCTCGACACCGCTCACGCCCGGCGCCAGCCAGCCGGTATCGTTGCCGGTTTGCGTGGTGCGGATCCAGAAGGCGAGGCTGGCGGTGGCATTGAGCAGGCCCGACAAGCCGGGAACCTGGATGTAGCGGCTGCTGCCGTTCAGCTGCACACCATTGCAGACCCGCGCGAACACCGGCACTGCACCGCCCATCGCGGTGCCGTTGAAGCCGTTGCCGCTGGAATCGATGACATCACCGGCCCCCGCCCATGTGGACTGATCCAGCGTGTAAAACGCCGACGGACGCGGCGCACCGCAGAAGTGCGACAGTGCGGAACGGGGTATGAACTGGAAGCCGCCGGTGTCCGGCCCGTTCCAGCTCAGCTGTGCGACCGCTTGCCCGCCGTTCTCGTAGTACTCCATCACCACCGGGTAACGCTGCCCCGCTATCAGCGCGATCGGCGCACTGTCGTTATCGGTTGCCGCGTGATCGGTCCAGTTGTCGATCACCAGGTTGCCGTTTACATACAGCCGTACACCGTCGTCGCTGCGGGTGCGGAAGGTGTAGTTGCCGCTGACCGACGGCATCACAAATCCCTCCCAGCGCACGCTGAAGTTATCCGCGCCTATGCCCGGAACACCCGGCGTGCCGTTGCCCCAGTCGAAGTCGATCGGCCCGTCGATGCGCAGCACCGCCGTTCCGGTCAGCGTCATGTTGGCAAAATAACTGCCGCGCAGTCCGGAGATATAGCCGCCCTCGGAAAAGAAGTCGATTGTGGAACCCGGCACAATGACACCGCCGGCCGTGGACATGACGTTGCTGACGGTCAAGGTGTAATTCCGGCCGGACAGCAACGTGCTGGTGGTCAGCGTGACCAGGCGTCCATCGCCGCCCAGCACGGCGGATGAGACAGTCGCGCCCCCATCGAGTGCGTAATTTGCCGGATTCTGGGCCGTCGCCGCGGTGACCGGCGTCGAGAACAGGACCTCGACCTGGTTAGTGACTCCGCAGATCAGGCTGGCCGACACCAGGGTCGGCGGAAAACCTCTTTCTCCGATCTGGTAATCCCCGTTGATGTTGGCAGTCGTCACCCCGGTACCGGACACCGTCACCGTGGTCGCACTGCGCGCGGACGGCGTGATCTCCGTCCACACCGATGCGTCAAGACGCCCGACATAGAAATCGTTGAAATTCGCCCCCGCGTCGTAATCGGCAGCGACGTAAGTGAAAACGATGCTGGTGTTGGCGTTCGCCAGAAAATTGACCGAGTTGTTGGACAGGGTCCAGTGCCGGTTGATGCTGAGCCCAGGATTGATCGACGAGCCGGCAATCGCCGGATGATCGCCGGCCGTGGAGGAAACGGTGAAATCGCCGGCCGCGGAAACGTTGCCCAACCGGATGCTCACCGGCGTGTAACGCACGCCGCCCGCCGTGGTGCCGACCTCGAAAGCCCGGATCTGGTTGCCGGTGGTGTACCTTTTGCTCAGGTTGCCAACCACAAAATCACTGGCACTTGCCCCGGCGATCGCGTTGCCGCTGGCAATGTAAATCACATTGGCGTTGGTCGTGATCCTGCCGCTGGTCAACGTCAGCGTCGTGTTGACCGTGACATTGTGATTGCCGCTCAGAACAATGCCGTTCGCGTTGTTGAGGGTCAGGTTGTTGAAAGTGGTCGTGCCGGCATTGCTGCCACTGATGTTCTGCACCGCGCTACCGTTGAACAGGTAGACCGCCGTCCCGGAGGTGAAACTGCCGTTGTTGCTCAGGCTGCCGCCGATATTGATCGCTTCGTTGGCGGTATTGCTCCACAGCCCGCCGCTGCCGATGGTCACATCGCCGCTGAAGACCGCGGTGCCGGTGGTCGAGGTGAATCCCAGGGTTCCGGAAACGTTCGTGTTGCCGCCCACCGTGACCGAGGCGGTGCCGATATTGACCGTGCCCGCCTGGATATCAAAGTCACCGAGCACGGTCAGGGTGCTGCCCGTCTGCGTCGATGTGCCGCCCGGCTTGTTCACGACCAGGTTGCGGTACTGGATGGTGGCACTGTGCGCCAGCGAGAACCCGCCCGGGCCGTCGTAGGTGAATGTGCTCGACGGACCGGGAATGAGGGTTCCGTTGTTGAAGCTGAAATCGCCCGACAGGAATATGTTTGCGGCGCCGCTGGCCCCGATCACCGCGCGGACATTGTTCGCGGCTGTCATCGTCAGATCACCGTTGATATCGAGCGAGCCGGTGGTGAGATTGATGCGCACGATGCGGTTGTTGTTGCTGCCGCCGTTCATGTTGACCGGGCCGTTGACTGTCGCGCTGCCGGCGTCAATGTTCCATGCCTTGGTCTGGTTGCCGCCGGTGCCACCGTTCAGCGTGACGCCGCCCGCCCCGACCGTCAGCGCGATGCCGGCATTGTGGTTGAGACTGACCGCGTTGTTGCCCGTCTGCAGCATGACGGATTGCGCCGCTGCCGCGACATCGACGGTGACCGAATTGTTATTGCAAATGATGACGTCTGCGCCGGCATCAGGGATTGATGCAGCCTGCGCACCACCACAGCCGGCATTACTCCAGGTCGTATTGGCGGACCAGTTGCCGGAAGCAACCCGGGTGTAATACACGGGCGTCGTGTAACGGACGATGACGATCCCCGAACCGCCGCTGCCGCCGTTGAATGCGCCGGTCGCCGTTGCGCCACCCGACGCGCCGCCGCCGCCGCCGCCGCGGTTGTCGGTGCCCGGCAAACCAGCAGCCCTTGGATTGCCTGCACCCGCACCACCCACTCCACCACCGCCGGCGCCACCGGCTGCACCATAACCACCACCACCGCCGCCGCCGGCATAGGTCAGGTTCACCCCGGTGATATTGTTGGCCGTGCCACCGCCACCGGCACCCCCGCCCGTGCCACCACTGTTGGCACCCGTACCGCCGGCCCCACCGCCACCACCGGCGCCGCCGCTGGCATTGCCCGCACCGCCGGCATTGCCCTGCCCGCCAACACCGCTGCCGCCGGCAACACCCACGCGTCCGCCACCACCGGAGGCGCCGTTGACGCCGTTGTTGCCGACCCCTGCGGAGGCACCGCCGCCGCCGCCCTGTGCCGTAATCGTCGAGAATATGGAGGCGCCGCCGCTTCCGCCCTGGCTTGAACCGCCGACGCCCGGCGTACCGCCGGCACCCACCGTAATGTTGTAGGAATTGCCCGGTACCACCGCAAATCCGGTGCCGGCCTGATAACCGCCGGCTCCGCCGCCACCAGCACCACCGATGTTGACGTCATTGATCACGCCACCACCACCACCGCCACCGCCGACCACCAGATACCTGACCGACGTAACGCCTCCGGGCGGAGTAAAGCTGCCGCTCGCCTCAAAAACAAGAACGGTATCGCTGCCAACCGTGGTCACGGTGCAGTTGATGCACTGGGCCCAGCCCGGCACCGACCACAGAAAACAGGCCAGCAACAGCCCCAGCCGCCTTGCCACATCGCGAAGAACGCGGCCGCCGGCCAACCTCAGCCAGACCGGCTTCCGGCATGGGTATTGAGTCTTTCCGTGATTCCACATGGCAGGCATCAAAATCGGTCTTCCATCTGGGTGATCTGTGACCCCTGTGGTCCGTCACAAATCACCGGGTATTCATTCAGCCACGATCCACGTGACCCCATCAGTTGGTGTTTTCCCGGCTGTAGATGGCTTCATCGCTGCTGCGCATGATGCCGAAGCGCGCACGCGCAGCCGGATCGCGGGTTGGCGTCGCACCACACCACTGCCCGCGCAGATAAGTCTTGTTACCGGCTGTCGCCGCCGGTGTCAATGCCGGGCAGGCATTGGCGTTCGCTGCCGCACCCAGATTCAAGGCCACATCGACGCTGCCGTTGTTGCCTGCGCCGGGCGCGCTCAGCCGGATAGATCCGCGTCCGGCCTGCAGCGGACTGGTGATTGCAGTGACTGTCGTTTCACCGGCGCCGAGGTTGCCGATGAAATTGCCCAGCCCGACATTGCCTGTGACAAAGGTGGAACAGGTGTCGGCGGTATTGGTCGCAAAAAACGCGCCGGTCCAGTACTGTGCCTCGAAAGGCACATTCAGCGTCAACAACTGCGAACCACTGGCACCGCCGAGGCGCAGCCGGCCGAAACGCATGGCCTTGCCGCCGGTGAAGGCGATGCCGTTGCCCGCAGTGGCCTGGCCAAAACGTGCCGGATTCGAAGCATAGGCCACGCTGTCGGCGTCGATCACGTTGATCGCCAGCGAAATGTCGGCATCAAAAGGCGCGGCCGGAGTGGAGCGCGTAAACAACAGGCCTGTGCCGGACCCGAAGGTCAGGCTTGCCGTACCGTTGCCATTGTCGACGATCACCGGATCCGTGCCGGTGATGCCGCTGACATCGAGAGTCCCGGTCGACGCGGTGTACGCCTTGCCGGTCAGACTGGCATTGGTCAGCTTGAAAAAGGCCTGGCCGGCCGGGGATGTACCCTTGTAATTCTGGGTCGTCCCGCCGGCGAAATTGCGCGCGGTCACCGTCAGCACCGGCGCCACGCCGTAGCTGAAGGGCTGGCCGATGTAGGAGAAGGCGCCTGCGGAACAGGCGGCGGCAAAGGACGGTGTGTTGGTGGCGACCGTGAAATGGTGGGGCGTGAAGCGGCCGATATTGCCGCTCGCCGTCCCGATCACGTCACCCGCGCCCAGATAATCGCCGTCACCCAGCCGCGGCGTGATGGTCATGATGCCGACCTCGCCCCAGGTCAGGTTGTTGACGGCAGCGGCGCCCGCGGTGAATGCGCTGCCGGCGATCAGGTTGTTGCCGAGTCCGGGATTGCTGGTGAGGCCGAGGCCGCCGACCAGTGCAGTCGTCAGCTGCACACCTTCGGCCGGGGTCTCCTTGCCGAAGTTCGGCGTGGCCGCGCCCAGCGAATTCACCGCAGTCGCCGTCAGGGCGATGTTTTCACCGGCTCTCATGAACACGGCGCCGCCGGCATTGGCTGCGCCGGGATTGGCGAAATTGTCGGATGCACGGCGGATGCTGGTCACCGTGAAGCCGGCGGGTTTTACCACCACATTCGAGGACGTGCCGGTCATGTAGTCGCCGGAGCCGTTGATGTTGTAGCGCGCATGCAGGCGGATCGCGCCGACGTCCGGATATGCAAAAGTAAAACTGGCCGTCGAATTGGCGCCAAAGGTCAGCGTGCGCGAGGTCCAGGCGCTGACCGACGCACTGTTGTTGGCGGCGATGGTGCCGGAGCCGTTATTGTTGAAGGTGACCTGTTGCCCGGGCTGGCAGGTGCCGGGATTGATGCACTCGGAAGCCAGCTCGATGTTCGGCACATTGCCGGTGAACACGCCGGTGCAGACGCCGGTGCTGTTGTCGGTGCGCACTGCCTGCACGGTATGGGTCGCCGAGGTGGTCCCGGCAGTCTGCGCGGGAATCGCGCCGAACAGGAAACCGGTGTTCCTGAAATCGAGGTCGCAGGTTTCGAGCAGGCCGTTGAAGCAGCGTGTGATCGATGAGGGCGTCGGTGTCGTGGTGCCAGCACCCAGCGTCACCACGCCGGGCACGGTGCGGCGCAGATCGACGTTCGTCGTTCCGGTGAAAGTGATGGTATTGCCGCCGACCCAGCCCGCAGGCGACAGCGTGGTGGTGACGCTGCCGGTATAGGTGCTGGTGCAGAGGGCGTCGGTGCAAGCCTTCACAGTGACTGTTTCCGGCGCGCAGGTCAGGCCCACCCCATCGTGCTCAATGCGGATGTGATTCAGGAAATTGCAGGGACGCGTCTCCTGGCGGATCAGGTTGAGGCGTCCCTCGCTCAGCGCCTGCTGGTAGACACGCACTTCGTCAATGCTGCCGCTGAAGCCGAAAGCGTTGGTGTTCTCGCCTGCGGCATTGGTTTCACCGCCTATGGACGGCGGTCCGGCATCCGTACCCGCGGTCCAGGTAAAGGTCTGCGTGTACGTCGTCACCAGCGTGCCGGCCGTGTTGTAGGCATACAGCGTGGCGCGGCTTGCATTCGCGCCAGCGGCGACGTTCACGGTCAGGGCGACGAACAGCCACTGGTTGCTGGGGATCGCCACGGTATCCACGGTCACCACCGTCGGTTGCCGGTAATAGAAGCGCAGCCCGCCGGCCCCGGCGCGATCCGTTTCGCCGACGCTGAATCCCCAGCCACCGGGTGATGCATTGTTCTGGTCGTCGATGAATATGCGCTGCCCCGGCAACGCGCTGTTGGTCGTGTTGATCCAGGCCGTGATGGTGAACCCGCCAGCCGTCGACATCAGGTTGGGGTACCCGCCCCCCAAGGCAACGTAATCCTTGTTCGAACGGTTGAACACGCCGTACTGGCAGGTGCCGGGCGTGCCGGCAATCGCGGGACTGGCGGCCGAGGTGGTGGGCCGTGTCACCAGGCCGGCGGCAACACCGTGAAAACCGCCGCTGCCGCTATCGGTAACTTCATTGCTGGTCCCGTTCCAGCCTCCCGGTTGATCCATCCGCCAGTGCGAGAACAGCACCGGCACGGTTTCGCCGAAGGCATAATCGCCCGCCAGCGTGGCGGTCAGCAGTCCCGACACCTGCACGCTGCCGGCACTGGCACTGCTCGACGGGTAGGTCCAGGTGCCCGAGGCATAACGCCCGGCGATGAACGAGGTCTGGTCAGCCCCGGCATCGGCATCGCCGGCGAGATACTCGAACGTGGCAATCGCCGAGGTGAAGGTCGTGGTGTTGTTGGCCAGCGTCCAGTAGCGGTTTACGTTGAGCGCCGGTTCGATCGTCGATGAAGCGATGTTGGGATGCTCGCCCGCGGCCTGCGTCACCGACGCCGTGACGTCGCGGGTGCCGGTGTTGGTGACCGTGGTGAAGGCGATGGTGACGGGGCGGTAATCTGCCGCATCGCCGACGTGGAACACACAGGTCGGCGACCCCGTCGGAATGCGCAGGCGCAGGAAACCCGCGACACGGCCGCCGGTTCTCGCCACGCTGCCGGGACAGTTGGCGGTCACCGCAAGCACATTGCCGCCGGTGCTGACGGCGCCGCTGGTCAGCGTCAGCAGCGTGGTGACGCTGACATCCACCCCGGACAGGGTCACCCCGGCCGAATTGACGGCAAGGTTGGTGAATGTCGGAGACGAGGTGCCGTTGATCACCTGCGCCGTGCCGCCATTGAGCGTGAACACACCAGCCCCGGAGGTGAAGGTGCCGGAGCTGGTGAAGTTTCCGGCGAGATTCAACGGCGCCCCGTTGCCGGTGTAGCTGCCGGTAAGGCCCAGATCACCTCCAACGGTAAGCGCACTCGCCGCGACACTTGCTCCGGTGAAGGTTCCGGCTACAGAAAGATTGCCGGACACGTTGATGACAGGGTCGCTGGTATTGACGTTCAGGGTGGTGCCGGCATTGACCGTCAGATTGCCGGCAACGGTCACCGTGCCGGCCGCCGGTGTCTTGGTGCCGGTGCCGGCGATGTTGACATCGCCGTAGGTCAGTCCTGAGGCCACTGCCTGGTTGGCGCCCTCGAAACTGACGGTACTCGTCGGGCCGAAAGTTCGTGTTGCAAAGCCGCTGGCCATTGCACTGGTGCCGGTCAGGTTGAAGCGTGCACCGTTGGCCACATCAAAAGTATCGCCGGCACCACCGACCACCGCGAAGCCGTTGTTGTTGAGTATGCCGCTCTGCACCAGCAGGTTGCCGCTGACATTGGTCGCGGATACCGCGGCGCTGAGCGTGGCCCCGGCCGTGTTGTTGATGTGCAGATTGCGATAGATGATCGCACTGACACCAACGCGTACGGTCTGTGCAGCGTTGCCGTTGTAGTTGAAAATCGCGGCACCGGCGCCCATCGCCAGCGTGCCTGTGGTGGTGACCGTGAACGCTCCGGAGAGATTGATCTGGCCGTTGGCGGAGCCGCCGGTCATGTCGATCCTCGTGCGCGCAGCATTGCCGCTGGTCATGGTCAGGTCGCCGTTGATGGTCAGCGTCGCGGCGGGACTGGGCCCGGTGGTCAGATTGATGGCCGCGATCCGGCTGTTGTTGGCGCTGCCCTCCTGCAGTGTTACCGGCCCGTTGACCGTGGCGCTGCCGGTGTTGATGTTCCAGGCCTTGGTGCTGTTGGTGTTGGACGAGGAGTTGATGGTGACACCACCAACACCGACGGTCAGCGACTGGTTGGCTGCATGGGTCAGATTGGCAGCGCCTCCCGCGGCCGAGAATGTCAGTGAGCGTGCCGCATAGGCTCCGGCTCCGGCGGGAAAAGTAATGTTGTGGCCGGCATTGATCGTCACATCGTCGGCAGCGGTCGGACCGCCTGCGGGGCAGGCACCGCCCCAGATGTTCGCCGTCCAGGTGCCGGTTCCGGTCGAGGAGCAGACCGCAGCCAGCGCCGGCCCCGACATGCCCAGAACCGCAATCAGCAGCACACCCTGCGTCCAGCGGGCCATGTGTTTGCGGTTAGCTCGTAAGGTATTCATAAGTATTTGTTTTTATTTATTTTTATAAACACTCGTAACGCGGCGGCGCTGACGGATCCTTGCACTTGGCCAGCGTCGCCACTACTCGGCGCTCGACATACGCATTGTCCGGCGTACCGGGGCAGACCGCCTGGTTGCAGGCGGTCGCGGTGATCCGGTAAACGCGGATGTTGCGGTTGGCTTCAGTGGTGTCGAAAGGTTCGCAGCCCACGGTGACCGAAAACGTCGCCAGAGAACCGGTCATCGCTCCCTGCGCAATCGTGCCCGAGGGACAGGCCGCAGCGGTCGCGCTGCCCGGATTGTCGGGATCGAGCGCCTGGTACATCGCCCAGTTCAGTCCCGCGCGCGCCGCGTAATACGCGCGCACGCCGAGGATGTCGACCTGCACCGTGTTCTGCTGCAGCCCGGTGAAGATCACCATGAAGGCACCCAGCGCCGACAGCACCACCAGCAGGAATATGCCGGTGACCAGGCTGAAGCCGCGCATGCGGCACGGTGATTTGTGATGGCGGATGGTCATGGCGCGTTGCTCACCTGGGTCTGCTGGAACATGCGCACCCGTTCGAGGCCACCGGCTGCCGGGATGCTGTCGATCTGCAGGATGATGGAGACCGTGCCGATGCGTTCGGTCAGTGCGCCGGCGGTGTAGACGAATTCGCATGCGCCGACATTGCCGGCCAGCACCGCGCTGCTGCCCCCGGCCGGCGGCACCGCGGCTCCCGGCGCTTCCTGGCTGTAGGCATAACCCCAGTAACGCAGCAACTGGCCGCCGGTGCAGCCATAGGTCACCGGGCCGGTGACCACGTGGAAACGTTTCGCCGGCGAGGGTTCCGGAAACAGCTTGGAGGCAATCGCGACAGGCGGCGCGGCGGTGGAAGTCAGTGCGGCGCGGTTGTCCCCAAAGTAGGCATTGGACACCGTGCCGCTGTTGTACAGGTTGTACACAACGATCTGGTTGCCGGTTGCCAGTGCCGGAGCAGGACCGAGCACGTCAAAGCTGCTGTCGGCCGTGGAAAAATCCAGCACGTCGCCACCGCCGCCGCTGTCGGGCTCCGCGCGGTAACGTCCGCCGCCGCTGGTCTCGATGAATTCGACAAACTGCCCGCCACCGTAGACCCGCACGCTGTTGGGCAGGGCCAGCCGCAGGTCGCGCGCCATGCGGCGCATGGCGGTGTCCGCCTCGTCGGTGAGTGATGCCCGGCGCGCGGCATCGGCATAACCCTCCACCGGGCGGCGGATGAACACCGCGACCACCGCGGCAATGATCGATGTGATGGCAATCACCACGATCAGTTCGACCAGCGTGACCCCCATCATTTTGCGCAGGATGTTCATCGGCATCAGGGCAGCGCGTTGGGCGCGTAACGGGTGCGGTAGCCGTCGAGCACGACTGTTACGCCGTTGGGCCCGTTCACGGTGACGGTTACACGCAGTGACAGCGGACGGCCGTTGCTGTCGGTTGCCGCGACGGTACCACTGCTCGCCGCCAGCGCCGCGGCATTCACCGCAACGGACACCGTATAGGCCTCCAGGCCGCCGATCGGGGTGCCATCGACATTGGCCGGAACGCCCGCCGGCAGGCTGGCGTAATCATTGACGTTGTCGTACGGCGTCGTCGCGCTGCCGCGGGTCTCGCCTTCAGCGCCTATGCCTTCCAGGGTGGTCGCGCAACGCGCCGGATCCGCGGGATTGACGGCCGCTGTCGATTGCGCCGTTGCCGCGTTGGCATCATCCGGATCACAGTAGGTGAAGGGCATCGCCAGCACTTCCTCCAGATAGGCCTCGGCGATCGCCAGTGCCTGCTTCTGCGCCAGCGGATCGGCGCTGGCACGGGTGGTGAAACTCATCACCCCGAGTATGCCGGCCAGCGCGGTGCTGATGATGGCGATGAACACCACCAGCTCCACCAGCGAAATGCCGCGGCTGCGGGTGCTGTGCATCGTGCGCTCAGTTGGCGATGACATAACCGGTCTCCGCCGAAACCACGATCTGCCGCAGCGGATCGCCGGCGATCGAGCTGGTGAAGGTGATGGTTGCAGCGGCGCTGGGGCGACCAAGACCGTCAAAAAAGATCTCGAGTGGATTAAGAGTCACTCCGGCCGGCGCCTCTGCACGGGCTGACGCTCCATCTTTCGGGCTACTGACCGGAAAACTCAACCGGGATGCAGGTGCGCAACCCGAAGCAGAAGCCGCAATGACTTCCGTCGCAGTCACGCACAGATAAACCGGGCGGCGCCAGGCCACGGCGGTTTTCTGCGCCAAGCGCACGACCGCGACCGACTTGTCGTAGAAACCGCGGGAGTCGAAGGTGCTGGCCTGGAAAAAACGGGGCGCGGCAACGACGGCAATGATCGCGGCGATCGCGATCGTGACCACCAGTTCCACCAGCGTGAATCCCCTGGCTTTCATGGCGACTCCATGTTCGAAAAAAACGGGGGGCGTAGCGAACCATGCCCCCCGTTTCCCAATCGGCCCGTCTCGGACCGGTTCAGGTGCGCTTGATACTGCTGTTGATTAACAACCCGACCGCGTGAAATAAGGCGGTGTCGTGGTGTAAGTCACCTGGCAGGCCGTATCCGCCGTCAGCGAGAATACAGCTCCCGCCTGGGAGAAACCGCTGATATTGATCGCGGCGCCAATGCCAGCCGCATCCGCGGTCGGGATGCCACTCACCCCGGTTACCGCTCCACCGCCCATGGTGCAACCGCCTGCAGGCGGGCTGCCCGAGGCAACCCATTGAGCCTGGCACAGGGCGACTGCGCCGTTGATGGCGCCGATCAATCCATCAGCAGCGGCCGTTTTTGCCTGGGTGCTGACGTCAATGAATCTCGGGATTGCCGTTGCCGCCAGAATGCCCAGAATGGCGATCACGACGATCAATTCCACCAGCGTAAAACCGCGTTGCTGTTTCATGGTCCTCTCCTTCTCTTTCTCTCTATCGAAACCGGTTTAAGAAAATTCTGCAAAAACATATGCAAGCTTCATGCCAGTCATGCGCCCGCTTCAGCAGCCGGAGGTCACCAGCGAGCTGAAAGTCGGCGAGGTATTCGGTGCCGTCGGCGCCGTGTAGGTAAAACTGCAGTTCTGGGGATCATTGCCCATCACCATCATGCGCAGCGTCGCGCCGGCGGCGGGGCCGCCGAGTTCGGTGTTGTAACCGTCATCCGAGGTCGGACCGGCATTGATGCCGGCTGCAGTGACGATCCCTGCGGCATCAGCCGTCGGGTAGGTATGGATCATCGTGACATTGACCCCTTCCATCAGCAGCGTCGCCGTGCACTGCGGCGTGGTCGCAAGGCAGGCGGCATGGGACAGCGCCGAGGCCCCTTTCATTGCACCCACTGCACCGTTGAGTTTGGCGATCCGTGCCTGCACCTGCAGGTTGGCAAACCGCGGCAAGGCCGTCGCCGCAAGAATTGCCAGAATGATGATCACCACGATCAATTCGATCAGCGTGAAGCCGTTCTGGAAACGTTTGTTCATGTGACTTTTCTCACGAATTCAGTAGCATCTCATTGATAATACAGCAATAGTGATGCCAGGGTCACCCCCGGTCCTGATCATGGCCACTGATAGGCCGCCACCGGCTGCAAACCGATGCCGGCAATGCCGCGGATCGGCCGCCCGCTTACGAATATGTCCTGATAGGCCACTTTCACCGCAAAACGCAGTTGCTTCATGCCGTTACGCGGCTCCACCACCAGGCGTCGCGCTGAGTTGGCGACATACACCAGTTCCCGTGCCGACCCGTCGAAGTACCAGGTCCCCGCTTCCGGCCGCGCGGGATAGTCTCCGCCGTAATCTGTCGGCCTTTCCGACAGCCAGAGTGTCGGATTCTCGACTTCCAGCCGGCGCGCCTCGCCTTCCCTGCGCTCGAGAATCAGTTCGGCAAGACGAATCTGCAAAGCGGTCTTGTAAGCCTGCAATGTGGCCTCGAAACGCGCTCGCTCCGCCGCCTCCTGATAAAACGTCAGCCTTTCAAGCAGCACTCCGAGCAGCACCGACAGCACCACCGCGACCACCGCCAGTTCCATCAAGGAAAAGCCGCGCTGCCGCTGTCTCCCGTCGCGGCTCATGCCGTCATTTTTTGGCGGTCGCCGCGGTGCCGAGGTCCCAGATCGGCAGGAACACACCGAGCGCGAGAATCAGCACCAGGATGCCGAGCATGACGATCAGGATGGGTTCGATCTGCGAGCTGAGGTGTTTCAGTTCGTACTCGACCTCGCGCTGGTACATGTCGGCGATCTCTCCGGTGAGATCGTCGAGCGCGCCCGACTCCTCGCCAACGGCGATCATCTGCAGCACCACCGGTGTGAACACGCCGGCATCGCGTGCCGTGCGCAGCACCGATTCGCCGCGCTCGACACCCTCGCGCATGCGCACGATGCGTTCACTGATGTAGACATTGTCCACCGTGTTGGCGACCATGCCGAGGCCGCTGGTCACCGGCACGCCGCTGCTGAAAGCGAGCGAAAAGCTCCGTGCGAAACGTGCCAGCGTGGCCTTCTGGATGATCGTGCCGGCGACCGGGATTCGCAGCTTGAGACGATCCCAGGCCATGCGTCCGGCGGGCGTGTTTATCCAGGCACGCGCGCCGAAAAACGCGCCGACCAGCGCCACCAGCAGGTATGGCCAGTACTCGACCATAAAATTGGAAAAGCCGATCAGGATCTTGGTCATCAGCGGCAACTCGGCCTTGAAGCCGGCATACACCTTGGCAAAGGCCGGGATCACGAATATGTTGATGATCACGATGGCGATCGCCATCGTCGCGACCACGAAGGTCGGATAACGGATCGCCGATTTCACCTGCTCTCGCATGAACTTCTCGAACTCGAGATGGTTGAACAGGCGCAGGAACACATCCTCCAGACGGCCCGTCTGCTCGCCGACGCTGACCATCGCGGTGTAGAACTGGCCGAACACCTCCGGATGCCGCGCCAGTGAAACCGAAAGTTCACGGCCGGTGTCCAGGCTTTCGCGCAGATCACGCACCACTGCGGCAAAGGTCGGATTGGCCGTCGACTCCTCCAGGCCCTTGAGCGCGCCCATGATCGGCACACCGGCCTTGAGCAGGGTGTACATCTGCCGGCTGAACAGCAGCACCTCGGTATGCGTGACCTTGGGTTTGCCGAAGCTGAAGTTCAGTCCGTCGCCATCGGTCCTTGGCGGCGCCGAAGACTTGATTTCCAGCGGCGTGATGCCGAGTCCGAACAACTGGCCGGCCACCGCGCCGCTGTCGGCGCCCTCGAGCACCCCCTGCACGGCCTCACCCCGCCCGTTGCGTCCCTTGTAGGCGAAAAAAGGCATGGTCTTCAGTCGGCGAGCTGGCTGCTGACGCGCATCGCCTCGTCCGCCGTGGTGCGGCCGGCGGCGACGATCTGCGCCGCGTGGTGGCGCAGGGTGCGCCCGGCCAGCTGCTCGCGGGCGATCTTGATGAACTTCTGCACATCCTCCTGGTTTGCAGCCTCCACCACCGGCTTGGTCATTTCCAGCATTTCATAAACGCCGGTGCGGCCGTTGAAACCGGTGCCGTTGCAATGCGAACAGCCGCGGCCGCGCTTGTAGACATGACTATCGACTGCGTCCCCCAGTTCGCTGCGCAGGAACTCGTGCTCGTTGGGCAGCAGCTTGTAATCCTCGACACAGCTCTCGCAGATCACCCGTACCAGGCGCTGGGCAATCACCAGCTGCAGCGACAGCGCCACCATGTAGCGCGGGGCCCCCATGTCGAGCAGCCTGATCGGTGTGCTCGAGGCATCGTTGGTATGCAGGGTGGAGAACACCATGTGGCCGGTCATCGCCGCACGCAACCCGGTTTCGACGGTCTTTTCGTCGCGCATCTCGCCGACCAGCACCACGTCCGGATCCTGGCGCAGCGCGGAGCGCAGCACCCGGTCAAAGGTCAGCTCGATCTTGTCATTCACCTGCACCTGGTTGATGCCGGGCAGCCGGTATTCCACCGGGTCCTCGACGGTGATGATCTTTCGCTCCGGCGTGTTCAGCTCGTTGAGGGCCGCGTACAGGGTGGTGGTCTTGCCGCTGCCGGTGGGGCCGGTCACCAGGATCATGCCGCTGTGGCGATGGATGACTTCGCGCACCTTGACCAGCATGTCGGCGGGAATGCCGATGTTGTCGAGCCCGAGGAGACCGCTGCCCTGGTTCAGCAGGCGCATCACCACGGACTCGCCGTACTGCGTGGGCATGGTCGATATCCGCACGTCGATCGCGCTGTTGCGCACCTTGATCGCGAAGCGGCCGTCCTGCGGCAGGCGCTTCTCGGAAATGTCGAGGCCCGACATCAGCTTCAGTCGCAGCACCACGGCCGAGGCGATCTTGGCATCGGTCTCCGTCTGCAGGTGCAGCACACCGTCGATGCGAAAACGGATCTGCAGGCGTTTCTCCTGCGGCTCGATGTGGATGTCGGAGGCCCGCGCCTGGGTGGCATCCTCGAACACGGTCTGCAGCAGCTTGACGACCGGCGCCTCTTCCAGCCCCGGCGTGGTCGCCAGTGCGGCGAAATCCACTGCGCCGGAATCCCCGAGATCGGCGCCGAGTTCCTGCGCCAGCCCGACAATCTGTTCAGTACGCCGGTAACTGCGGTCGATCACGCGCAGCAGCTCGGTCTCGGTGACCACCGCGAGGTCGATATCGCGCTTCAGCACGCGGGCGATTTCGTCGTAGGCAGTCAGGTCGGTGGGGTCGGCCATGCCGACCATGTAGGCCTCACCCTTGTCCTCGAGCACGATGGCGCGGAAACGCCGCGCCTGGGTTTCCGGCAGCCTGGTGATGACGTCGCGCTTGATGTTGTAATGCTTGAGGTCGATATAGGCCGCCCCGAGCTGGCGCGCCAGCGCCTTCGAAATCTGCTCCTCGGTGATGAAACCTTTCTCGATGAACACGTGGCCGAGACGGCGCCCGGACCTTTTCTGCTCCTCAAGCGCGCTTTTCAGCTGGTCTTCGGTCAGCAGCTTCTGCTGGACCAGAATTTCGCCAAGTCGGATCTTTTCGGGACGGCCCATTCGGTTTTCACTCAAAATGAAACAGGTAACGCAAGCGGCGTGCCAACAGGCGTGCCCATACCCACCCTGCCCGGCGGATATCGCATGTTATTGATAATTAAGGATATCCTCTTAAAGCCTCGAAGACAACCCGATCTGCACGCCACAGGAACTGACTGATGTTCGACATCGTGCTCTACCAGCCGGAAATTGCCCCCAATACCGGCAACGTGATGCGGCTGGCAGCCAACACCGGTTCGCGGCTGCACCTGGTGCGACCGCTGGGCTTCACCCTCAACGACCGAACGCTGGCTCGCGCCGGGCTCGACTACCGCTCGAGCATCGACCTGAAGCTGCACGATGACTGGGCAGCCTGCAACACCCATTTCGCCGGACGGCGGGTCTTCGCCATCACCACGCGGGGCAGCACACGTTACGATCAGATCAACTATGCCGCGGACGATGTGCTGGTGTTCGGCCCCGAGACCCGGGGCCTGCCCGGGGCGCTGCTGGACAACTGGCCGGCGGAGCGGCGATTGCGCCTGCCGATGCGCGGTGACAACCGCAGCCTGAATCTGTCGAACGCAGTTGCCGTCGTCGTCTACGAAGCCTGGCGTCAGAACGGTTTTGACGGCGGTGCCTGAGCCCTCAGCGCGCGGGCTGCTGTCCCGCATGCTCGGGTTTGGAGTCGCGGCCGAGCAGGCTGCGCACAACCTCGGCCGCACTTTCCGGCCGTGCCAGCACGCGGCAGACCGCATCGGTGATCGGCATCTCCACACCCAGCGCCTGCGCCCGGCGGCTGACCTCCGCCGCCGTGAATACGCCTTCGGCGACGTGGCCGAGGCCGGCCTGGGCCGAGGCTGCAGCTTCACCGCGGGCCAGCGCCAGTCCGACACGGCGGTTGCGCGAGAGGTCACCGGTGCATGTCAGCAGCAGATCGCCGATGCCCGCCAGTCCGGTAAAGGTTTCGGCACGGCCGCCGAGGGCAATACCGAGGCGCGTCATTTCCGCCAGTCCACGGGTAATCAAGGCCGCGCGCGCGTTGAGTCCGAGGCCCAGTCCGTCGCAGACACCGGCGGCAATGGCGATCACGTTCTTCACCGCGCCGCCGACTTCAACGCCGATCAGGTCATCATGTGAATAGACGCGCAGCGCGGGTCCGTGCAGGGCCTGCGCTGCCGTGGCCGCCAGGCCGGCATCCGCCGCTGCCAGTGTCAACGCCGCAGGCAGACCCGCCGCGACTTCCTGCGCAAAGCTGGGGCCGGAGAGTGCCGCACCCGGCGGACTGCCGCCCATTTCTTCCGCGTAGACCTCGTGTGGCAGGCGCGCATCCGGACGTTCGAAACCCTTGCACAGCCAGATCACCGGCACCGCCAGGCGCTGCTCGCGCAGCCGGCGCAACGTTGCGCGCAAGCCGGAAACGGGGGCCGCGACCACCGCATAGCCGCAGGACTCCAGTGCACGCGACAGATCGGGCTCCACCGTCAGCCGTTCCGGAAACGGGCAGCCCGGCAGATAACGTTCGTTGACGCGGCCTGCAGACATCGCGCTGAGCTGGGCGGAATCACGTGCCCAGAGCGACACGGCATGGCGGCCGGAAAGATTGATGGCCAGCGCGGTACCCCAGGCGCCGGCACCGAGGATGGCGATTTTCATGGCGGGAGAATGCGCGCTGTAGCCGGCGGGGTCAGCCGCCCCAGACATCAGCCGCACGGACGTAGCCGGCGGTACCGTCACGATGCCGGACATGCACCCAGCCGGCGCTGGCGCCTTCCACCAGCTCGAGCAGCAGGTCGCGCTGCCCCTCGAAGGCCGCCGGCGCATCGGCAGCCGGTTTCTGGCGTACCGTGGCCGCGGTTTTCAGCAGCACGTGGCGCGTGTTGTCCAGCGATTTGCTCTCGACCCAGGACAGGGCGCCGGTGGCATCGCGGACCTTGACCCAGCCCTCGACCTGGACCACCACTTCGAGCGGGTAGCCGCGGCTGACGATGAACAGCTTGCTCGATTTGGCCGAGGGCGCGTCATAAAGCACGGCCGCAGGCTCGGCCACCGAACGGAAATCCGCAGCACATGCCACTGCCGGCAGCAACCCCGCCAGCGTTGCGATGATCTGCGCGCGCTTCATTGCCCGGCCCCTCAGTTCGGCGCGGACTTCGGTGCGGCCGCCTGCTCCTGCTGCAACTGGCGCAGGCGTTCCTGGTAGGCGGCCTCGAAATTCATGTGTTGCAACAACACCGGCGGGAAACCGGCGCGGGCCATCAGGCTGGCCACCGCCTCGCGGGCGTAGGGCAGCAGCGTGTTGGGGCACATGATGCCGAGCACGGCATCGATTTCCTGCGGCGGCAGGCCGAGGATCTGGAAAATGCCGGCCTGCGCAACTTCGATCAGGAATACCGTCTTTTCGCCGAGCTTCGCGGTCACCGTGACCGTCATCACCACTTCGAAAAGGCCGGCCTGCTCCAGCGGGTTCGCCGCGTTGTGCACGCTGATCTCGATCTGCGGATTCTCGCGCTCGAGAAATATCTGCGGCGCATTGGGGATCTCCAGCGACAGATCCTTGATGTAGATTTTTTCAATGCCGAACTGCACCTGCTGTTGCTCGCTCATGAAACGGGTTCCTTGGATGACGGGGGTTAGCCGGCGTTTACGCCGCCAGCAGCGGGTCCAGACCGCCGGCGCGGTCGAGCGCCGCCAGATCGTCGTAGCCGCCGACGTGGGTGTCGCCGATATAGATTTGCGGCACCGTGCGGCGGCCGGTTTTTGCCATCATGTCCTCCCGCTGTGCGGGATCAAGATCGATGCGGACCTTGTCGATTTCGGCAACACCCTTGCTGCGCAGCAGGCGCTCGGCCATCTGGCAGTAGGGACAGACTGCAGTGGTATACATGCGGACTTTCGCCATGATGCGGCCCGCCGGAATCAGCGTTTTTCGAGCGGCATGCCGGCCTGCTCCCAGGCGCCGATGCCGCCGCTCAGGTTCACCGCCTCGCCGAACCCGTTGCGGCGCAGCACCTGCACCGCGACGCCGGAACGCGTGCCGCTGCGGCAGGTCACGATGATCGGCTTTTCCCTGAATTTTTCCAGTTCCCGCAGACGCTCGGTCAGCTGCTTCTCGGGCACATGCCGCGCGCCGGCAACATGACCGGCCTCGTATTCACCGGTATCGCGCACATCGACCACCAGCGCGTCCTTGCGGTTGATCAGCTGCACGGCCTCCTGCACGCTGACCTCGCGGCCGGCGCGGAAGGGGCGCATCAGCAGCGGCCACAGCAGCATCGCACCGGTGATGACGGCGCCGCCGAACAACATCATGTTGAACGGATTTTTCTGCAGGAAAACGATGAAGGCATCCATGGGGGAAAACTTATTGCTGGGACCGGGATCCGGAATGGGCGGATTCTAACAGAGGACGGAAAAGTGCCGGCTCCTCTCCGGCCAGCTGCGCGAGGCGCTGTTCGAAACCGGCAGGCGCGACGGGATAGGCCAGCCGCGCTGCGGCCAGCAGCGACTGTGCTTCCGGCGTACGGCCGGCCAGCGCCAGAAGCAGCGCCTGGCGATAAACCAGCACGGGCTGCGGGCTGAAGCGGATCACCCGTTCATTCAGCAGCAACCGGCGCTGCAGGTCGTCCCGGTTTGCCGGCAAGGGCATCACCATCGACAACTCGACATAGGGTGTCAGCAGCGTATTGCGATGAATGCGCAGGATCGTGTTGGCAAAACCGGCGCTTTGAAGCTGGTCGATGGTGGGCCGAACCATGCGCTCGAAAACGCGGTAGTCGTTCCACAGGAAAACCAGGTTCGCGGCTCCGACCAGCAGCGCCGTTGCGGCAACCAGGCGCCCGAAGCGGGCCAGCCGCGGCTGCAACACCGGTGACGGGCAGAGCCCCAGCAGCAGCGCTGCGATGCCGAGGAAATAGGCATACCAGAACGGATATTCGAGCAGGCTGTGGATTCCGAACACGCCCAGCGTCGCCCACAGCCACCAGTGGGCGGCATCCGGCCGCGCCTTCAGGGCCAGCAGCAGTCCCCAGCCCGCGGGAACCAGCAGCAAGGCCGCCCCGACAATGCCGGTTTCGGCCAACAACTGCAGAGGCAGGTTATGGACATTGTTGTAGAGGCCCGGCGGCGCAAGGCCGCCGGAACCGGACAGGTACTGGAAGTACTGACCGGCGAATGCGCCCCAGCCGACCCCCGTGAACAGGTGCTCGGCGGCAATCGCCAGCGCCGCCTGCCACAGTCCGATGCGGTCGCTGACACTGGCCGCGCCCGAAAACAGGCGCTCCACGGCCGTGACGGCCTCGCGCTGCGGTGGCGCTAACCAGCCCAGCCCGGTGCAGAACTGCAGCAGGTAATGCAGGACGATGAACATCCCGGTCCAGATGAACAGTTGCCGCGCGCGCGGGTCTCCGCCGGCGAGCCGCAGCCGGACCGCGAAGGCAAACGCCGCGAACAGATAAAGCCAGACACTGCGCGAGCCGGACAGGCCGAGCACGAACAGCAGCGGCAACACAAGGACTGCGGCGAAGGCCAGCGGCAGGCGTCCGCGGCTGTGCAGATGAACGACGCTGAAAAGTCCCAGCGTGACCTGCGCCGCAAAATGATTGGGCTGCGCGAGGTTGCCGAAGATGACGCTGCTGTGCAGCCGGGTAATGAAGGGGTTCAGCGGCGTTATCAGGTTGAAATGCTGGATGACGCCGATGACCGCGCTGAGCAGGGCCCCCGCGGCAAGCCCGGCGGCAACCACGTTGCAGACAGTGTCCATGCCGCAGTCCCGCACCAGGGCGCGCCCGGCGATGACCAGCAATCCGGCCCATACCAGGTAAAGCGCGCCGAGCAGCGCCTGGCCGAAATAAGGCGACCAGCCGGCAAGGCCGTGAACAACCGCCAGCCCGGCCAGCCCGAACAAGGGCAGCGCAGCCCAGGGCAGTCCGGCATTGATCCAGGTCCGGCGCTCAAGCAGCACGGCGAGCACACCGAGACCGCAGGCAAAAGCCAGCCATTCGGAATAAAACGCCGTCAGCGGAAAGCGGTGGTAAGGCTGCAGAAACGGCAACATGCACAGCATCGCCGCGGCGGCGAGGCTGAAGCGCGCAGGAAGGGACAGGACGGAATTCATCCGCGGCCCGGCATCAGGCCAAGGTCCGGGCGAGGATGGGACGATTCGGCGGAAACGCTATTTGTCCGGCCCGCAAAACACTTCCCGCATCATGCCGATCAGCGTCAGCGTGCGTTCGTCGCCGATGCGGTAATAAACGCGGTTGGCATCCTTGCGCGTGCGCAGCACGCCTTTTTCGCGAAGAATGGCCAGGTGCTGGGAAATATTGCTCTGCGAGGTGCCGACACAGTCGACGATGTCCTGGACGCTGACTTCCTGGTCTCCGAGCACGCAGAGGATTTTCAGGCGCAGCGGATGCGCCATCGCCTTGAGCGCCCGGGAAGCCTGTTCAATATGCTCCTCTTTTTCCAGCAACTGCTCACGTACCGCGACTACGTCCGTCATGAGTCTCCCGGCGCCGCCCAAGCCTGTTGAAATGATTTAGAATTATACTGCATCACAATATTCTGAAAACGTCATAAAAATCATGAAGATAACCCCGGTGTTACTGGTCATCCTCGACGGCTTCGGCCACCGCGAAGACTGCGATGACAACGCCATCTGCCAGGCGCGCAAACCGCACTGGAATTTCCTCTGGAAAACCTGCCCGCACACCATCATCGACGCTTCGGAAAAATGGGTCGGGCTGCCGGCGCGGCAAATGGGCAATTCCGAGGTCGGCCACATGAACATCGGCGCCGGGCGCGTGGTGTACCAGGACTACAGCAAGATCGAACATGCCATCGAGACCGGTGAATTTGCCGAAAACCCGGTGCTGGACGCCGCGATCCGCAAGGCGCAGGACGGCACGCTGCATGTACTCGGCCTGCTGTCGCCCGGCGGCGTGCACAGCCATGAATCGCAGATCCACGCGCTGCTTGATCTCGCCGCCGCGAAAGGCGCAAAACAGGTCTGCGTCCATGCCTTCCTCGACGGCCGCGACACGCCGCCGCAAAGCGCGGAAGCCTCGCTGGCCGCACTGGAACAGAAATGCCGTGCCCTCGGCAATGCGCGCATTGCATCGATCTGCGGCCGTTACTTCGCGATGGACCGCGATCAGCGCTGGGACCGCGTCGCATCGGCCTACGACCTGATCGTCGACGGCAGCGCGCAGTTCACCGCAGCCGATGCACTGGCCGGACTGAAGGCCGCCTACGCCCGCGGCGAAACCGACGAATTCGTGAAGGCGACGGCCATCGTTCCAGCCGGTGCGGCGCCGGCGCGGATCAATGACGGCGACAGCGCCGTGTTCATGAACTTCCGCTCCGATCGCGCGCGCCAGCTGACCGCAGCCCTCACCGATCCCGCTTTCGCCGGATTTCCACGCAAGCGCGTGCCCGCGCTCGCCCACTACTGCACGCTGACCGGCTATGGCGAGGATTTCAGCCACATCCCCGCAGCCTTCGGCCCGCAGCAGATCCGCGACGGCTTCGGCGAATACCTCGCCAAGCGCGGATTGCGCCAGCTGCGCATCGCCGAGACCGAGAAATACGCGCATGTCACCTATTTCTTCAATGGCGGCGTCGAAACGCCGTATCCCGGCGAGGACCGCGTGCTGGTGCCCTCGCCCAAGGTGGCGACCTACGACCTGCAGCCGGAGATGAGCGCGCGCGAGGTCACCGACAAACTGGTCGAAGCCATCGAGTCGCGCCGTTACGATGCCATCGTCTGCAACTACGCCAACGGCGACATGGTCGGGCATACCGGCAACCTCGCTGCAGCCACCCGCGCCATTGAGGTGCTCGACGAATGCATCGGACGCATCGTCGAGGCTATGCAGGGCATCGGCGGCGAAGTGCTGATCACCGCGGACCACGGCAATGCCGAAACCATGCGCGACGCCGAATCGCAGCAGCCGCACACCGCGCACACCCTGAACCTGGTGCCACTGCTCTACATCGGCCGCAAGGCGCGCATCGCCAATGGCGGCGCACTGCAGGATGTCGCGCCGACGCTGCTGGCGATGATGGGACTGCCGCAACCCGCCGCAATGACGGGACGTCCGCTGATCGAGTTTGCGTGATCCGGATCGCGGGCCTGCTCATCGCATCGCTGGCGCTGTCCCCCGCCGCGACCGCCGCGACCGCGGGGCAGACACAGGAGGAACTGCGCGAGCTGCGCGCGCGCATTGCCGCCATGCAGAAGAAGCTGGCGGCCGCCGAGGAGAGCCGCAGCGAAGCCTCCGATGCCCTGCGCGAATCGGAGCAGGCCATCTCGGAAGCCAACCGCGAGTTGCGCCAGCTCGCCGTGCAATCCCGGGAATCGGCCGCCAAAATGTCCGGGCTGCGCAAATCGGCGGAGGCCGCCGGCGCCACGCTGCAGGGCCAGCAGGAACTCCTCGGCCGCATGCTGCGTCAGCAATACTTCCAGGGCGAACCCGACGCGCTGCGCCTGGTGCTGGGCCGCGAAGACCCCAGCGCGCTGGCGCGCCAGCTGCATTACCTGTCGCATGTCGCACGCGCCCGCGCGCAGCTGGTTGACGGCCTGCGCGCGAACCTGCGGGAACTCGAGCGTCTGCAGGCGGAAATCGCCGCGGAAGCTGAAGCCATTGCCCGCATTACCCGCGAACAGACCGCCCAGCGGGCGCGCCTCGAACAGGAAAAACGCGCCCGTGCCGGCGTGTTGTCCCGGCTGGCGCGGGACATCCAGAAACAGCAGCGCGAAATGCGCGCCATGCAGGCCAACGAAAACCGCCTGACACGGCTCGTCGACCAGCTGACCCGGCTGGTGAGAAAACCGGCAGCGTCCGGAAAGCCGGCCGCGCCGGGAAAACCGCGCCCCCGCAACGAAGCCCTCCCGTCCGGGTCAGCCGACGGCAGCCCCTTCGCCGCCCTGCGCGGCAGCCTGGCATTACCGGTGCGCGGGGAACTTGGCAGCCGCTTTGGCAGTCCACGTGCAGACGGGGGTGTGACCTGGAAAGGCCTGTTCATCGCCGCCAGGGCCGGGGAAGACGTGCGGGCGGTGGCCGGAGGCAGGGTGGTTTATGCGGACTGGCTGCGCGGATTCGGCAACCTGCTGATCGTCGATCATGGCGACAGCTACATGACACTGTATGCCAACGCCGAGGCACTGCTGAAGCAGGTCGGCGACATGATCCGCGGCGGCGAGCCGGTGGCAACAGTGGGCAACAGCGGCGGCAACGCGGAATCGGGCTTATACTTTGAAATGCGGCATGAAGGACGGCCCTTCGACCCCCTGCAGTGGGTCCGTTTACGGTAGTGATTACAGTAGCCGCAAAGCGCGGCAGGAGCAGCAAATGCGCAGCAAATTCAGTCAGTTAGGTCTTGTCATCTGTGGCGTACTGATCGGCGTCGCGATCAGCCTCAATTATTCGGCGGTCGCCCAGCGCAGCACGCCGCCGGCGATGCCGCTGCCGATCGAGGAATTGCGCGCGTTCACCGAGGTCTTCGGCCGCATCAAAAGCGATTACGTCGAGCCGGTGGAAGACAGGAAACTGATCACCGAAGCCATCACCGGCATGCTGACGGGCCTCGATCCGCATTCCGCCTACCTCGACCAGGAAGCCTTCCGCGAAATGCAGGTCGGCACCCAGGGCGAGTTCGGCGGCCTCGGCATTGAAGTCGGCATGGAGGACGGTTTCGTGCGCGTGGTGTCACCGATCGACGATTCACCCGCGGCGCGTGCAGGGATCAAGGCCGGCGACCTGATCGTCAAGCTCGATGAAACTTCGGTCAAGGGCATGACGCTCAATGACGCCGTGAAACGCATGCGCGGCAAACCGAATACCCAGATCATGCTCACCATCGTGCGCAAGGGCGAACAGAAACCCATCGTCGTCACGCTGACCCGCGCGGTGATCAAGATCCAGAGCGTCAGGTCGACGCTGCTGGAGCCGGGTTTCGCCTATGTGCGCGTGAGCCAGTTCCAGGAGCACACCGGCGAGACGCTGGCGCGCTCGGTGGAGCGCCTGTTCAAGGAAAACCAGGGACCGATGAAAGGCCTGGTGCTCGACCTGCGCAACGATCCCGGCGGCCTGCTCAACGGCGCGGTGGCGGTGTCCGCGGCCTTCCTGCCGAGGGACGCGCTGGTCGTCTACACCGACGGTCGCACCGAAGACGCCAGGATGAAACTCAACGCCAGCCCCGAGCACTACCTGCGCGGCCGCAACAAGGAGGATTTCCTCAAGCGCCTGCCGGCGGAAGCCAAGACCGTGCCGATGGTGGTGCTGGTCAACGGCGGCTCGGCCTCGGCCTCCGAAATCGTCGCCGGCGCGCTGCAGGACCATGATCGCGCGGTGGTGATGGGGCAGCAGACCTTCGGCAAGGGTTCGGTGCAGACCATCCTGCCGCTGGGCAACAACACCGCAATCAAGCTGACCACGGCGCGTTACTACACGCCCAAGGGGCGTTCGATCCAGGCGCGGGGCATCGTGCCGGACATTCCTCTCGACGACGGTGTAAACGACCGCTCGGCGCTGAAGCTGCGTGAAGCCGACCTGACCAAGCACCTGACCGAGGGTGCGGCCGAGAAACCGGCGGACAAGGCCGAAGCAGCGGCGAAGTCGGCGCAGAAATACGGCTTCACCCCCGCACCGCGGCCCAAGGACGTCGATGAAAAGACAATGCGTCCCGAGCCCGGCCAGGTGGTTTCGCCCAACGACTACGAACTGAACCAGGCGATTGCCTTCCTGAAGAGCCGTTCGGTCGGCAAGACAAACTGACCGATCCCGGACCCTGCACAACGCCCGGCTCCGCCGGGCGTTGTTGTTTTCAGCGTCGGCAACGGCTAGATTCGCGCCATGGACGACCATCAACTGCTGCGTTACAGCCGCCACATCCTGCTGCCGGAGATCGGCATCGAAGGCCAGCAACGTCTGCTCGACGCCCATGTGCTGCTGATCGGCGCCGGCGGCCTCGGGTCACCGGCAGCGCTGTACCTCGCCTCCGCGGGCATCGGTACACTGACAATCTGCGACGGCGACAGCGTCGACCTCACCAACCTGCAGCGCCAGATCGTCCACCGCGAGGCCGCGGTCGGCGAGAAAAAAGTGGACTCGGCGCGCGCCACGCTGCTCGGACTCAACCCCGGCATCCGCATCAACGCAGTCGCCGAACGGGTCTCCGGCGAACGGCTGCAGCAACTGGTGGATGCCGCTGACGTCGTGCTCGACGGCTGCGACAATTTCGAGACCCGCCACGCCGTCAACCGCGCCTGCGTGCGCGCGCGCAAACCGCTGGTCTCCGGCGCGGGTATCCGTTTCGACGGACAACTGGCGGTGTTCGACCTGCGCCGCGCCGATTCGCCCTGTTACGCCTGCCTGTTTCCGGAGGACGGGGAAATGGAAGAGATGCGCTGCGCGGTGATGGGCGTTTTTGCGCCGCTGGTCGGGATCATCGGCGCAATGCAGGCGGCCGAGGCGCTGAAACTTGTGAGCGGCGCCGGCGAGGCGCTGACCGGCCGCCTGCTGCTGCTCGACGCGCTGTCGATGGACCTGCGCACGGTCAGCCTGACACGCGACCCGGCCTGCCCGGTGTGCTCGGCTCGGACAGCCTGAAGCCGCGCCGGGCTCAGGTCATGTCCAGGGAATCCGCATCCTTCGGCGCGGTCTCCGCGGCCAGCGCTTCCTTCGAGGGCGTCGTGCTCTCCCCACTCAGCAGATGATTGAGTTCGCGCGTGAGGCGCTCCGCATCGGGCGGATTGCGCCCCAGCATCTGCAGCAGCAGCCGCGACGGAAAATCCGACAGGGTCTCCGGATGGTTGGAGCGGATGCGCGAGGCGCTTTCGATGATCGACCGTGCGTGACCGGTCTTGAAACCGGCCTTGAGGCTCTCGATCGAATCCAGCACCGCAAGCTGGCTGCGGGCGACGCCCAGCATCAGCTGCGCCAGATGCTCTACCTTGATATCGGCCATGGTGTTCTCCTCGTCTCGTATGGGATGGTCATGCCAGCACGCCTTCCATCAACTGCTTCCACTGCCGCTGCCAGTGTTCGGCGGGATCGCGGCGGAAACCGCTTTTCGCATACTGGTGCCAGCGGCCTGCCACGAAGCTCATCAGCAGATTGGCCTGGGCGGTGAGATCAACGTCCCCGGCCACCTCTTTCTGCGTCACCGCGAAGCGCAGCGACTGTTTCAGCGCCGCCTCGATGCGGTCATGGATCTGGTTGATGCGCGCCTGCAGCGTCTCGTCCTCGGTGACCAGCGCATCCCCGATCAGCACGCGGGTCATGCCGCGGTTCTTCTGCGCGAAACCGAGCAGCATGCTGACGATCGCCTCCGCCTGGCGCAGCCCGCTCTGCTCCTCGGTGGTGATGCGGTTGATCAGCGTGAACAGCGTCTGCTCGACGAAGTCGATCAGCCCGGCGAACATGTCGGCTTTGCCGCGGAAAT
Organism: Burkholderiales bacterium; assembly: GCA_019635015.1. Taxonomy (GTDB): domain Bacteria; phylum Pseudomonadota; class Gammaproteobacteria; order Burkholderiales; family SG8-41. The sequence goes on from JAHCAG010000004.1 coordinate 129,461, forward strand.
GGCGGTAGAGCGCGGCCTCCGAAACCTCGATGCGCGCGGCCAGCGCGGCCGTGGTGATGCGCTCCGCCGAAGGCCCCTCGAGCATCTGCGCCAGGGTCTGCAGTATCTGGGTCTTGCGTTCGCCGCTGCGTGCCATGTGGTCCTCAGTACAGGTGTGCTGCGTGACTGGAAAGTGCGGCCATGCCCTGCACCCGCACATCAACGAAACCGGGCACACGTTCCGCCTGCGACACCCAGACGGTTTTCATGCCGAGCTTTTTTGCGGTGCGCAGGTTTTCCAGAGAATCCTCGACCATGATACAGCGCCGCGGCCGCAGGTGATGCGCGCGGCAGAGCTTGAGGAAACCGTAGACATCCGGTTTGGGGCGGAAACCCACCCGTTCAATGGAGAACACCGCGTCAAACAGGCTGCCGATGCCGAGCACGCGCAGCACCGCCTGCGCGTAATGCACCGGCGCATTGGAGAACACGAATTTGCGTCCCGGCAGCCGGCGCAGCGTGTGGCGCAGCTGCGGCTCGCGCACGACCATGCGCTCCAGGTCCGGAAACTGGTGGGTATGCCAGAGGAAATGCCGCGGATCGGTGCCGTGGTGGCGCATCAGGCCGAGCAGCGTCGCGCCGTAACGCCGCCAGTAACTGCGCCGCAGTTCGCCGGCCGACTGCTCGTCAAGCTGCAGATGCTGCTGCAGGTACGCGTTCATCGCCCGGTTGATGTGCGGGAAAATGTGCGGCGACGCATTGTGCAGGGTGTTGTCGAGGTCGAAGATCCATGCGACCGGGGCGGTCATGGCCGGCGTTCCTCGCGGAGCATCAGCGGCGCCGGATCAGCGTGCCCACGCCCTCGTCCGTCAGGATTTCGAGCAGCAGCGCGTGTTCGACGCGGCCGTCGATGATGTGGCAGGTGTTGACGCCGTTCTTGACCGCATCCAGCGCGGAACCGATTTTCGGCAGCATGCCGCCGTGGATGGTGCCGTCGGCGAACAGCTCGTCGACCTTGCGCGCGGTGAGCCCGGTCAGCAGTTTGCCTTCCTTGTCGAGCACGCCGGCGGTGTTGGTCAGCACAATCAGCTTTTCCGCCTTGAGGATTTCGGCGACCTTGCCTGCGACAAGATCGGCGTTGATGTTGTAGGACTCGCCGTTGGCGCCGACACCGACCGGCGCAATCACCGGGATGAAATCCTCGGTGTGCAGCAGGTTGACGATCGCCGGGTCGATGCTTTCGACCTCCCCGACCTGGCCGATGTCGACCAGGTCGTCGCTGCCGGCCGCGCCGCGCACCTTGAGTTTGCGCGCACGGATGAAACCGCCATCCTTGCCGGTCAGGCCCACTGCCTTGCCGCCGCAGCGGTTGATCAGGTTGACGATGTCCTTGTTGACCTGTCCTCCAAGCACCATTTCGACCACGTCCATGGTCTCGGCATCAGTGACCCGCATTCCCTGGATGAATTCGCCCTTCTTGCCGACGCGTTTCAGCAGGTCATCGATCTGCGGCCCGCCGCCATGGACCACCACCGGGTTCATGCCGACCACCTTCAGCAGCACCACGTCGCGCGCAAAACCTTCCTTCAGCGCGGGATCGGTCATCGCGTTGCCGCCATACTTGATGACGATGGTCTTGCCGTGGAAACGCTGGATGTAGGGCAGCGCTTCGGCGAGGGTCTTGGCTTTGGCGGCGGCGTTGCTGGCGGACAATGGCATGGAAAATCCGTGAAAGCAGGGTAAATGAGCGGGTATATGTGAGGATTCACTCATTTTACCCGACGACAAAAAAAACGGCAGGCCTTTCGGCCCGCCGCCTTCTTCGTCCGGCACTGCGCTGCGTGTCAGTTGATCGACAGGCGCTTCGCGGTGACCGCCACCTTTTTCGGCAGCGTCAGTTCCAGCACGCCATCGGTGTATTTGGCGACGGCCTTGTCCTCGTCCACCGGATGACCCAGCGTGAATGCCCGGTAAACCTTGCCATAGTGGCGCTCCGCACGCAGCACGCGTTCGCCTTCCTTCACCTCGCGTTCGTTGCGCGTCTCCGCGCTGATCGCGACCTGTTCGGCATCGATGGTGACGTGAATGTCTTCCTTCTTCACGCCGGGAATCTCGGCATGCACGACATAATCGTTTTCACTCTCGCGCACATCGACGCGGATCGCCTGCGCCGCCTGGGGCGCACCCTCGAAGGCCATCGGGCGCACGAAAAAGCCGCGCAGCAGTTCGTCGAACGAATCATCAAACGGGGTAAAGCGGGTAACATTGACCATGATCAGTCTCCTTGAATTCGTTGCGGCGCCACGCGCCGATGGTTCGAATATGGGTGTCCCGGAATCCATTTCAAGAGTACCGGACCGCCTTGTTTGTTTTGATACAAGTATTTGTTTATAAAGGATTTTTTGGATAATACCCCAGCGGCCGGCATTGCCGGGCCGGCGGCCATCGAAAACGAACGCAGCTACCTGCTGCGTTATGCACTGCTGCAGTTGCGCAATCCGGCGCAGGCCGAGGATGCCGTGCAGGAGACACTGCTCGCCGCGATCGAGGGTGCCGGGCGTTTCTCCGGCAAATCCTCGCTGCGCACCTGGCTCACCGGCATCCTCAAACACAAGATCATCGACCAGTTGCGCCGCAGCGCCCGCGAACAGCCCTTCGCCGCGGCCGGCGACGACCGTGCGGAAGCGGATGCCATAGATGCCCTGTTTGCCGGCGACGGCCACTGGCGCGAAATGCCGGCGGACTGGGGCAACCCGGATACCGCACTGGAAAACAGCCGCTTCCGCGCCGCGCTTGAACTTTGCCTGCAACGCCTGCCCGAGCGCACCGCGCGGGTGTTCGCGATGCGCGAGGTCATGGAAATGCCCACGGCGGAAATCTGTCAGGAACTGCAGATCACCGCGACAAACTGCTGGGTCATGCTGCACCGGGCGCGGCTGATCCTGCGCGAATGCCTGGAATTGACCTGGTTCGACTCGCCACGCCGATGATGACCTCCTGCAAAAAGGCCTCTGAACTGATGTCCCAGGGACAGGACCGGGCGTTGGGAACGCTTGCGAAACTGCAACTGCGATTGCACCTGCTGATCTGCGAGCGTTGCCGGCGCGTCACCCGCCAGCTGGAGTTCCTGCGCGCCGCGATCCGCCGCTACCGCGACGGCGACTGAAACCGGCCGCGAGGAACTTCTGTCGCTGCCGCAGGGTCTGCTTTGGGTGCGCCCGCACTCCCGACTTATAATCAGGCTTTTTCCGCCCATGAAACGTTTATTCCTCACCGCACTGCTCGGTCTCGTCACGCTGCAATCCTGGGCGCAGGTCCAGCCGCCCGCCCCCGCCGTCGAAGCCCGCGCCTGGCTGCTGTTCGACGTCAACAGCGGCCAGGTGCTCGCCAGCCGCAACGCCAGCGACCGCTTCGAACCGGCCTCGCTGACCAAGCTGATGACCGCCTACATCGTGTTCGGCGCACTGAAGCAGAAGTCGCTGAAACCCGAGCAGGTGGTTCCGGTGTCGACCCGCGCCTGGAAAACGGAAGGCTCGCGCATGTTCATCGAACCGAACAGGCCGGTCACCGTCGATGAGCTGCTGCGCGGCCTGATCATCCAGTCCGGCAATGACGCCAGCGTCGCTCTCGCCGAAGCGGTTGCCGGCAGCGAGGAAGTATTCGCGCAGATGATGAACCGCGAAGCCAAACGGCTCGGGATGGTGAACACCAATTTCACCAACGCCACCGGGCTCACCACCCCGCAGCTTCACTCCTCGGCCGAGGATCTCGCCAGGCTGGTGGTCGCGCTGATCCGCGACTACCCGGAACACTATGCGCTGTATTCGCAGAAGGAATACCGCTACAACAACATCAGCCAGGCCAACCGCAACCGGCTGCTATGGCTGGATCCGACGGTTGATGGCGTGAAGACCGGATACACCGAAAATGCCGGCTACTGCCTGGTCACCTCGGCGCGGCGCGGCGAACGGCGGCTGGTGTCGGTGGTGCTCGGCACCACATCGGAATCGGCGCGGGTCACTGAAAGCCAGAAACTGCTGAACTGGGGTTTCCAGTTCTATGACAGCGTGAAGCTCTACGCCGGAAACCAGCCGGTCACCAGCCTGCGGGTATGGAAGGGTGCATCAAGCACGCTGAAGGCGGGGTTCACCAGCGACCTCTATGTCGCGGTGCCCAAGGGCCAGGGCGACAAGGTGAAGGCTTTCGTCGAGAGCCTGCAGCCGCTGCTGGCGCCGGTGAATCCCGGCCAGCGCGTCGGAACGCTGAAAATCGAGATCGACGGCAAACCCCACACCGAGCTGCCGGTGGTCGCACTCGAAAACGTGCCGGTCGCCGGAATCTTCGGCCGCGCCTGGGACAGCCTGCGCCTGCTGTTCAAATAGGCCGGCGCGGAGCAGACTGCCACTTTCCTTCACCGACAGAACAGACCACGGCCATGAGCGATATCGTCTACCTCAACGGAAAATTCATGCCGATCGAGGAGGCCCATGTGCCGGTACTCGATCGCGGCTTCATCTTCGGCGACGGGGTGTACGAGGTCATCCCCGTATATTCGAAACATCCGTTCCGCCTGTCCGAACACCTGCGGCGGCTGCAGTACAGCCTCGACAAGGTGCGCATCACCAACCCCTGCAGCGACGCCGAATGGACGCGCCTGGTCGGCGAGATCATCCAGCGCAACCAGGGCGGGGACCAGTCGATCTACCTGCAGGTCACCCGCGGCGTCGCCAAACGCGACCACGCCTTTCCCAAAGGCGTCCGGCCGACGGTGTTCATGATGAGCAACCCGCTGGTGACCCCGGCGCCGGCGCTGGTCGAATCCGGGGTTGCCTGCATCACCGCCCCGGATTACCGCTGGCTGAACTGCGACATCAAGTCGGTTTCACTGCTCGGCAACTGCCTGCTGCGCCAGCTGTCGGTCGATGCCGGCGCCGCCGAAACCATCCTCTTCCGCGACGGCAAGCTGACCGAAGCCTCGGCGAGCAACGTCTTCGTCGTCCGTGACGGCGTGCTGCTGACGCCGCCCAAGGACAACCTGGTGCTGCCCGGCATCACCTACGACGTGGTGCTGGAAATCGCGCGTGCCCGCGAATTCCAGGTCGAAGTGCGTGCCGTGGACGAAACCGAAGTGCGTGCCGCCGATGAAATCTGGGTCACCTCGTCGACCAAGGAGGTGCTGGCGGTGACGACTCTCGACGGCAAACCGGTGGGCGACGGCAGGCCCGGCCCGCTGTTCCGGCGCATGCACGCGCTGTACCAGCAGTTCAAGCAGGATCACATGAGAAAAGCGGCTTGAGCACCCCGTCCGGCACTCCGGAACCGTCGCTGATCGAATATCCCAGCGACTTTCCGCTGAAAATCCTCGGTCACACCCGGCCCGGCTTTGCCCAGGCGATCCTCGCCGTGGTCAAGAAACATGCCCCGGACTTCGACGACGCCTCGCTGACCATGAAGGCGAGCAAGAAAGGCAAATACCTCAGTGTCACCTGCGTGATCCGCGCCACCTCGCGCGAACAGCTGGACGCCCTCTACCAGGAACTCTGCGACCACCCGATGGTGGTCATGGTGCTTTAGCGCCTTCGATCCGCGCAATCTGCCGGTCATGCATCCGCGCGAGCAGCAGCTGCGCCGCGAACGCGCCGCAAAGCGCGAGGAACATGTCCCACTGCGTGTCCCAGACATCACCCTGGGTGGCGAGGAATTCGTCAGCCTCGGCGCCGATCAGCAGCGCCGCCCACCATTCGATCAGTTCGTAGAAGGCGCTGATCGCCAGTGCGATGCACAGCACCAGGAAAAACAGGATTTTCCCGCCGCTGATGCGGAACACCCGCAGCAGCAATTCGCGCGCCACCATCGCCGGCACGAAGCCCTGGGCCAGGTGGCCGATGCGGTCGTAGGGATTGCGCGTGAACCCGAACAGGTCCTGCAGCCAGAACCCCAGTGGCGTGCGCGCATAGGTATAGGCGCCGCCGTAGACCAGGATCAGTCCGTGCACTGCAATCAGCGCGTAGACCAGCGTAGTCAGCGGCAGGCGCTCGCGGGTCGCAAGCAGCAGCGGCGCGGCGATCAGCGCCGGCAGCACTTCCATGAACCAGGTCAGCCGGTCATGCGGCGCGATGCCGGAAGCCAGCAACGCAATGGTCCACAACGCGCAGACGGCAAACACCATGCGATCCGTGGACATGCGTGGCCCGGGCTATTTCGGCAGCTTGCGCTTGCGCAACTCGCGCAGTTCCTCGGCGTATTCCTTGTGGAAGTCCGAACCCGAACCAGTGAGGTAATTGCGGAAGTCGGCACAGCCCTGCTCCATGCCGTCGCGGGGCTGGGCCAGGATCTCCTCGCGCTGGCCGGTGCGGTACTCGAGGATGCTGCCTTCGTACTTGCCGACATTGCGCATGTACTCGCGCTCGTCCTTCGAGGCACCACGGATCATCAGGGTCAGCCGCGCCTCGAGTTCATTGAGCAGCGCCTTGTGCCGGGATTGCCAGGCGAGATAGGCCTTTTCAGCGGATTTGGCCTGGGCTGGAAAAACCTGGTCGCAGGCCTCGCGCAATGCCAGCAGGCGCTGGTGGGCGAAATAAATCCGGCTCAGCGCTGTACCGTAGTCGCCGCTGCCTTCGGCGGCCGGCGCCGCGCCGGTGCTGCCGAGCATCACGCAAATGACCCCTGCCGCCAGACTGTGAATACGCACTGCGTTCTCCCGATCGTCCTATAATGCGGCCTCATTATCCCATCAATGCACGGCCCCGCGCCGGTCCACAGGGTTCTTCCGGTGTCCCTTCCCGCAGCAGCACCACAGCCATCCGCCGCCGTACCGCTCATCGTGCGCCGGCTCGGACTGGTGCCGTACGTGCCGGCATGGGCGCGCATGCGTGAATTCACGGCCACCCGCGGCGCGGACACCCCGGACGAACTGTGGCTGCTGGAACACCCGCCCGTCTATACCGCCGGGATCGCCGGCAAGCCGGAACACTGGCCGCGGATCGATAACGGCATTCCGGTGATCCGCGTGGACCGCGGCGGACAGATCACCTACCACGGGCCGGGCCAGCTGGTCGCCTACCTGCTGCTCGACATGCGCCGCCGCGGCATCAGCGTACGGCCGCTGGTGCGGCAGATGGAGCAGGCGGTCATCAACCTGCTGGCCGGTTACGGTATCGCCGCGCACGGCCGCCCGGATGCGCCCGGCGTATATGTCGGTCCGGCAAAGATCGCCGCACTCGGGCTGCGCGTCCGCAACGGCTGCTGTTACCATGGCCTCGCACTGAACGTGGATGTCGCGCTGGCCCCCTTCGCCGCGATCAACCCCTGCGGTTATCCGGGGCTGGAAGTGACCCGCACCCGCGACCTCGGCATCACGGACACCCGCCGGCAGCTCGGCGAAAAGCTGATCCGGCACATCAGGACACTGCTGCAATGACCACCACCGGCGAAAAACAGAAGGGCCAGGCGAAAACCGCCCGCATACCGATCAAGGTGGTGCCGTCTGCGCCGCTGAAAAAACCCGACTGGATCCGCGTGCGCCTCGGCAACAGCGCGCGCTTCCAGGAAATCAAGGACATCCTGCGCGCGCAGAAACTGCATACCGTGTGTGAAGAGGCGACCTGCCCCAACATCGGCGAATGTTTCGGCAAGGGCACGGCGACCTTCATGATCCTCGGCGACCTCTGCACCCGGCGCTGCCCGTTCTGCGACGTGGCCCACGGCCGTCCGAAACCGCCGGATCCGGAAGAACCGCGCCATCTTGCCGAAACTATTGCCGCGCTGAAGCTGAAATACGTGGTCATCACCAGCGTCGACCGCGACGACCTGAGGGATGGCGGCGCACAGCACTTCAAGGACTGCATCCGTGCGGTGCGCGAACTCTCGCCGCAGACGCGCATCGAGATCCTGGTGCCGGACTTCCGCGGCCGCCTCGACATCGCGCTCGACATCCTGTCCGCCGGTCCGCCCGACGTGATGAACCACAACCTCGAAACCGTGCCGCGGCTCTACAAACAGGCGCGGCCCGGCTCGGACTACGCGCATTCGCTGAAGCTGCTGAAGGATTTCAAGGCGCGCTTTCTGCAGGTGCCGACCAAGTCAGGCTTGATGGTGGGGCTCGGCGAGACCGATGAGGAGATTCTCCAGGTCATGCGCGACCTGCGCGCACACGATGTCGACATGCTGACCATCGGCCAGTACCTGCAGCCCTCGGCCCACCACCTGCCGGTGCTGCGTTATGTCGAGCCTTCAATATTCGACATGTATGCGGCGGAAGCTGAACGCATGGGATTCAATCACGCCGCCAGCGGGCCGCTGGTGCGTTCGTCCTACCACGCCGACCAGCAGGCACATGAGGCGGGAGTGGTTTAAAGGCAAAACTTTTAGCCACAGATGTCACAGAGAACACAGAGAGGAACAAAAGCTGACGGCAGTTCAGGAATCGCGGCGATCCGGGTTTTCCTCTGTGACCTCTGTGGCTAGGTTTCTTTCAGCTTTTCCTCAAGCAAGGCATGCAGCTTCGCGAAATCCGGCTCGCCTAGGATACGCGTCACCAGTTTGCCTCGCTTGTCGATGACGAAGGTCGTCGGCGTCAGCTTGACGTCGCCAAAAGCCTTCGCCAGCTCACCCATCGGATCCAGGGCAATCTTGAACGGCAGGCCATTCTTCTCGGCAAAGTTCAACACGTAGTTCGGCGGATCATGGCGCATCGCCACCGCGATGGTCTCGAAATCCTGCGCGCGGTACTTCAGGTAGGTCGCGGTGATGTCCGGCATTTCCTTGACGCAGGTCACGCAGTCGGTGGCCCAGAAATTGACCAGCACAACCCTGCCGCGCAGACTTTCGGTGGTGATCTTTTCGCCCTTGATGGACACGAAAGTCACCTCGGGTGCGGCAGGCTCCGCGCTCCAGATCGCGAATCCGGCAAAAGTTAGCGCTCCGGCGACGACCGCAGCTAGAATGAGGTTTCCGGTTTTTGTCATGGCTGCCGTTCAGGGGGAGGTTGCGACGATGGGACGTATTTTCGGGTTTCTGCTGTGCCTTGTCACCAGCCTGCCTGCGGGAGCGGGCATCGCCGACATCTCCAACGCCGATGCCGCCAGTGGTTTGAGGCAGGCCCTGACGGATGGTTCCGCGGCCGCGGTCAAAATGCTCAGCGCGGAAAACGGCTATTTCGGCAACGCCAAGGTCAGGATTCCACTGCCGCCCAGCCTGCAGCGGATCGAGGGCGCGATGCGCATGATGGGCATGAAAAAACAGGCCGACGAACTGGTGCTGTCGATGAATCGCGCCGCCGAAGCCGCGGCGCCCGAGGCAAGACAGCTGCTGGTCGATGCCGTGAAAAAGATGTCGGTGCAGGACGCCAGGGGCATCCTCAGCGGCGGCGACACTGCGGCAACCGAATATTTCAAGCGCACCACCCAGGCCCAGCTCACGCAGCGTTTCCTGCCCATCGTCAAGAAGGCCACCGACCGCGTCGGCCTTGCCCAGCAGTACAACAACCTCGCCAGCCAGGGCGCCTCGCTGGGTCTGGTCAAGCAGGAGGATGCGTCGATCGAAACCTATGTCACGCGCAAGGCTCTTGACGGCCTCTACCTGATGATCGCCGAACAGGAAAAATCCTTCCGCCAGAACCCGGTCGGCGCGGCCAGCAGCATCGTCAGGAAAGTGTTTGGCGCCCTGAAATAACGCTGCGCGCCGGCGCGTCCCCGCCGATTGCGCAGACGAATTCCTCGAACTTGCCGTTGGCCGGACGGGGCAGTTCGCCTTCGAAATACATGAAGCGCAGCACAAACGGATGCCCCAGCGCATCCCGGATCACCGTCGCGAGCCGTGTTTCCTCATCCGCCCTCAAGGCGCGATCGCAGACCAGACGAACCTCGATTTCTTCAAGGCTGCGCTGGATCAGCTGATACTGGCGCAGCGGCGCGATGTCGCGGAAACGGTGAAAACCGACCAGCGGCCAGTGCGTGCTGCCGTCGGGCAGTTTCACCATGTTGCGTTCGCGTCCCGCGACGCGGGCCAGCGTCGGCAGCGTGCGGCCGCAGGCGCAGGGCCCACCGACCGTCGCATGGTCACGCAGCTCGTAGCGGATCAGCGGCGTGGCGTGATTGTGCAGGCTGCTGACGACGAGCCGCCCGGTCTCCCCCGGCGCGCAGGGTTTCCCCGCGGCATCAAGCACTTCGACCAGCACGCTTTCCGCCATCACGTGATAGAGCCCGCTGGCAGGACACTGCAGCGCGATGTAGCCCAGTTCCTGCGAGCTGTAGACATCCTCGATTCCGACGCCCAGGACAACGTGGCAGGTCGCCCGCAGCGCGGGCGACACCGTCTCGCCCACGGTCAGCACCGCGCGCAGCGACGGCAGGCGTTCGTCCCGCTGCCCGAAATGATCGAGCAGCGCCGCGAGATTGTTCGGATAGGTCAGCAGATAACCGGGCGCATGCCGGCGGATCCAGTCGGCCTGCACGGCCACGTCCGCATCCAGCGTCAGCAGGGCCGCCGGTCCGGTCCCGCCCAGGGCCGCGGATGCCGGGCCCCAGTTCGCTGCCTCGACACCGTGCGGCGGATCGGCTGTGCCTGGCGCCACCGCCCGGATCGCCGCCAGCTTCAGCGCAGGATCACGCCCGTGCCAGGCATGATCACGCAGCGTGTTGGCCTGCCACAGCAGCCCATCAAGCATTGTTCGCAGGACAGTGACCGGCTCGCCGGTCGCGCCCGAGGTGCGGTTTTCGTGCTTGGCGCCGAACTGCGGCGGAACCGCCATGCTGCGCAGGCCATGGCCCGCATCCTGTATGTCGCGCCGGGTCAGCAGCGGCAGCGCCTGCAGCGCCACCGGTCCCGGCGGCAAGCCGCCGAAACGGTCGCGGTAGTAAGGCACCGTGCGCCGCGCATGGTCGATGACTGCGGACAACTGCAGCAACTGCTGACGCAACAGCTGCTCCGGTGCCAGGCGTTCGGTCTGCGCAAACTGTGACAGCAGCGACAGCAACTGCTCGCGATGGCTGTGCCCGGCGATCACCGGCCAGGCGACGCCCGCCAGCACCGCTGCCGGATCCGGACTCATTTCGGCCTCATGACCAGCGTCGGGCAGCGCGCGCCCAGCTCGTAATCCGGAATGCGGGTCGAGACGATTTCGAAGTCACCGGCAAGCGCGCGGGCCTCATCAAGCGTCGGAAACGTATAACAGGTATCGACGCCGCGGTAGTTGGAAATGGTGTTGACCACCTCCTCGCGCCAGCCGAGTTGCGTGGCGAGCCGCGCCGGATCGGGAACGGCTTCCTGCCAGGCATTCCAGATGTCGCCCAGCCGCACGCCCTGCTCCAGGCTGCCGTGCAATGCCATCGCCAGCCGCCATTTGAAGACATGAAAATTGCCGATGCGTCCCTGCCACAGGTCATCGACCACGGCGCCCCGCGTTTCGGGCCGCTCCGGGCGGACGAAATAACGCATCAACAGCAATGCGCCGCCGGCGGCGACGCGGCGCAGTTCGGCGGAAAACGCGGCATAACGCGCCCGTCCGACCAGCAGGCTGTAGCAGCCATCACCAACCAGAATGTCCTGCGAAGCCGCCGCCAGCGGCAATGAGAGCCAGTTGCCGCAGACCGCGGCACCCGGCGCGCGCGGCCCCGGCCACACGCCGGCAATCATCGGCCTCGAATGATCAATGGCTGTCAGCCAGGTCCCCGGCGGCCACTGCATGGTGGCGATTTCCGGCGTCACGCCGCACAGCAGGGCCCGCGGGGATCCGGCGCCAGCGCGCTCCTGCCAGGTGCGCAACTCCGTCTCCAGCAAATGCACATCCCGGGCCGCCGGCCGCAGTGGTGGTCCGATCAGGCTCCATTGGCGCGCATGCTGGTTCCAGTGGTCAGGCTGTGCGCTCATGCGGGCATTGGGTCCCTAGTGTGCTTTATCCCAGTTGGGGCCGGCGCCGATTTCCACCAGCAGTGGCACCGCCAATTGGGCGACCCCGGCCATCAGCCGGGCCAGCCCGTCCTTGATGGTCCCGAGTTCGGCATCGGGTACTTCCAGCACCAGTTCATCGTGCACCTGCATGATCAGCTTCGATTGCAGTTTTTCCCCGTCCAGCCACTGCTGCACGGCAATCATCGCCAGCTTGATCAGGTCGGCGGCCGTGCCCTGCATCGGCGCGTTGATCGCCGCGCGCTCGGCGCCCTGGCGGCGCGCGACGTTGCTGGCGCGGATTTCCGGCAGCCAAAGCCGGCGGCCGAATACGGTTTCGACATAACCCTGCTCGCGCGCCTGTTCGCGGGTGACCCGCATGTATTCGGCGACACCCGGATAACGCTGGAAATAGCGGTCCATGTACTGCTGCGCCGCGGCGCGCTCGATGCCGAGCTGGCGCGCGAGCCCGAAGGCCGACATGCCGTAGATCAGGCCGAAGTTGATGACCTTGGCGTAACGCCGCTGCTCGCTGTCGACGGCGGCGAGGTCAACGCCGAAGATCTCCGCCGCGGTTGCACGGTGGATGTCCTCGCCGGCGGCGAAGGCCTTGAGCAGGCTTTCGTCCTTCGAGATGTGCGCCATGATGCGCAGTTCGATCTGCGAATAGTCCGCCGAGACGATCTGCGAACCGGGCGGCGCGATGAAAGCCTCGCGGATGCGCCGGCCTTCCGCGGTGCGGATGGGAATGTTCTGCAGGTTGGGATCGCTGCTCGCCAGCCGCCCGGTGACCGCGGTGGCCTGGCCGTAACTGGTGTGCACGCGTCCGGTCCTGCGGTTGACCATGCCCGGCAGCTTGTCGGTGTAGGTCGACTTCAGTTTCGCCAGCCCGCGGTATTCGAGGATCAGCTTCGGCAGCGGGTGGTCAAGCGCCAGTTCCGCCAGCGACTCCTCGTCGGTGGATGGCGCGCCGCCCGGTGTTTTCTTGACCGGCTTCAGGCCCTGCTTGTCGAACAGCACTTCCTGGATCTGTTTCGGCGAGCTGAGATTGAAGGGCTGCCCGACCTGTTCATGCGCGCGTTTCTCGATGTCGAGCATCTTGCCGCCGAATTCCGCCGACAGTTCGCCCAGCAGTTTCTCGTCGAGCAGCACGCCGTTGCATTCCATCGTGTACAGCACCTGCATCGCCGGCAGCTCGATGCCGGCATAGATGTGGTTCAGCCTGTCGTCGGCGGCAAGGCGCGGATGCAGCGCACGGTGCAGCTGCAGCGTGATGTCGGCATCCTCGGCCGCATAGTCGGCGGCACGCTCCACCGCCACTTGCTCGAAACCGATGCGTTTTGCCCCCGTCCCCGTAACTTCATCATAACTTATTGTTTTTATTGATAAAATTCTCTGCGCCATGGAATCCATGTCATGCCGCTGGTGGCTCTCCAGGACATAGGATTCAAGCAGCGTGTCGTGCGCCACACCGGCGACCTGCACGCCGCAGTTCGCGAACACATGCATGTCGTACTTGAAATGCTGGCCGAGTTTGGCGCGCCGCGGATTCTCCAGCCAGGGCTTCAGCGCCGCCAGCACCTGATCGCGCGACAACTGCTCCGGTGCGCCGGCATACACATGGCCGACCGGTATGTACGCCGCCTGCCCCGGCTCCACCGCCAGCGAAATGCCGACCAGCTCCGCGGCCATCGGATCAAGGCTGGTGGTTTCGGTGTCGACCGCGGTGAGTTCCGCGGCCTCGATGCGTTGCAGCCATGTGTCCAGCGCCGCCTTGGTCAGCACCGTGTCGTAGTGCCGCGGGTAATCCGGTGCGGAGACCGGCTCCGGCACCGCTGCTGCTGCGGTCGGCGGTTCGCTCCCGGCCGCGGCATCCGCACCATCCAGCTCGCGGCGCCAGGTGCGGAACTCGAAACGGTCGAACAGCGCCGCGAGCCTGGCCTTGTCCTGCTGCTGCGGCGCCAGATCCTGCAACTGCAGCGGCAAGGCGACATCGCACTTGATCGTGAGCAGGGCGCGCGCCTGCGGCAGCCAGGCCAGCGAATCGCGCAGGTTCTGTCCGACCGCGCCGCCGATATCGGGCGCATTCCTGACGATGTCGTCCAGCGTGCCGTACTGCGTCAGCCACTTCACCGCGGTCTTCGGACCGACCTTGGGCACGCCCGGCACGTTGTCGACGGCATCGCCGATCAGCGTCAGGTAATCGACCATGCGCTCCGGCGGTACTCCGAACTTCTGCGCAACGCCGGCGACGTCGAGTTTCTCGTTGGACATCGTGTTGACCAGCGTCACCTGCGGCGTCACCAGCTGGGTGATGTCCTTGTCGCCGGTGGAAATGACCACCCGCATGCCCGCCTCTTCTGCCTGGCGCGCCAGAGTGCCGATGACGTCGTCCGCCTCCACGCCCTCGACCTCGAGCAGCGGCCAGCCCATCGCGACGATCGCCTCCTTAAGCGGAGCGATCTGCACGGCCAGATCATCGGGCATCGCCGGCCGGTTGGCCTTGTACTCCGGATAAAGTTCATCGCGGAAGGTCTTGCCCTTGGCATCGAACACGCAGGCGCTGTATTCCGCCGGCACATCCTTGTGCAGCCGGCGCAGCATGTTGAGCACGCCGTAGATGGCATTGGTCGGCTCGCCGCGGCTGCTGCGCAGATCCCTGATCGCATGAAAGGCCCGGTAAAGGTAGGAGGAACCGTCGACAAGGAGCAGGGTTTTCATGCGGAGGCCATGCAGCGTGGATGAAAAAAGCGGTTACGGCAACGATGGGCCGCACGACGCCGGGATTGGCGGGGATTATCGCAGAGTTGCCGCGCCGTCCGCCGGTCGCCGGCCCCTGATTACCTTTCAAAAACACGTCAAAAACCGGATAATGGCCGCTACCGGAGCCCCCACATGCGACACATCCTGCAACGCTTCCTGATCGCCGCCGCGCTGGCCGCAGTGCTGCCTGCCGCCGCGCAGGACAAATCAAAGGCCCAGCCGATACCCGAGCCGCCACCGCCGCCGCGCGGTTTCGAGCTCGACCCGACGCTGGAACCGCAGGTCACCATCCGCAAGCAGGGCGAGGATACCGTCGAGGAGTACCGCGTCGGCGGCAAGCTCTACATGCTGAAGGTCACGCCGCCCGGCGGCCGGCCCTATTACATGATCGACGAGCGCGGCGACGGCAAGTTCGCGCGCCAGGAAGCCCATGACAGCGGGATCCGGCCGCCGATGTGGGTGATCCACCAGTTCTAGGATCACCGCCGGCACATCGAGGGAGACCGGGAGCAGACGCGGCAAGTGGCAAGGAGTGAGCAGTAAGCAGTGAGCGGTGAACTGCAAACACCCCTTGCCCACGATTTCCCGCTTACAGCTCACTCCTTACTGCTCACCGTTCACTGTTCACGATTCACCATCATGTCCGTTTTCACCACCGTCAGCGCCGTCGAACTGCGCCGCTGGCTGCAGGATTACGACGTCGGCGAACTCGCCGACCTGCAGGGCATTTCTGCCGGCATCGAGAACACCAACTATTTCGTCACCACCAGCGGCGGCCGCTACGTGCTGACGCTGTTCGAAAAGCTCACCGCGCAGGAACTGCCGTTCTACCTGAACCTGATGGCCCACCTCGCCGAACGCGGCGTGCCCAGCGCGCATCCTGTTGCCAGCCGCGCCGGCAATTACCTCGGCAGCCTCAACGGCAAGCCGGCGGCGCTGGTGGCGCGGCTCGAAGGCGCCGACGTGGCGGCGCCAACGGCCGGCCAGTGCGCAGCCATCGGCGCCGTGCTGGCGCGGCTGCACCTCGCCGGACAGTCCTATCCAGCGACCATGGACAATCCGCGCGGACCGAAATGGTGGAAGGGCGTGCTGCCGGAGATCCTGCCCTTTCTGCCGCAAAACGAGGCGGCGCTGCTGCAGGAGGAAATCCGTTTCCAGTCGCTGTACCGCTTCTCCGATCTGCCGCGCGGCGCAATCCACGCCGACCTGTTCCGCGACAATGTCCTCTTCGCCGGTGACCGCGTCGCCGGCGTCATCGACTTCTACTTCGCCTGCACCGACGTGCTGCTCTATGACGTGGCCATCGCCGTCAACGACTGGTGCATTGATGCGGACGGCGCGCTGGACGCGGCGCGCAGCCGTGCCTTCCTCGACGCCTACGCCGCGGTGCGTCCCTGGACGCCGATCGAGCGCGGCGCCTGGCCGGTGATGCTGCGTGCAGGTGCCCTCCGCTTCTGGGTTTCGCGGCTCTACGATTTCCACCTGCCGCGCCCGGGAGAGCTGACCCATGCCAAGGATCCGGGGCATTTCCGGCGCATCCTCGAACTGCGCAT
The DNA here is from genome assembly GCA_019635015.1 of Burkholderiales bacterium. Lineage (GTDB taxonomy): Bacteria > Pseudomonadota > Gammaproteobacteria > Burkholderiales > SG8-41. The sequence continues at coordinate 145,642 of JAHCAG010000004.1, forward strand.
CCGCGACGAACACGCGCTGCCGGGCCTGGCCGGCTGAACGGCGCGCCGGCCGCGCCTATAATCATTGCGGGAGGACGCAACATATGCAGACCAGCGAATTGCAGATCAACACCGTGGCAGCCGGCAGGGGCTGGGAGTGGATCGTCGAGGGATTCCGGATTTTCCGCAAGCAGCCGCTGACCTGGATCGCGCTGCTGGTGGTGATGGCGGTCGTCTGGTTTGCCGCCGTGATGCTGCCGGTGATCGGCGCGCTGGCGGTCAACCTGCTGTCACCGGTGTTTTTTGCCGGCCTGATGATGGCCTGCCGCAGCACCGATGAAGACGACGAGCCGGAAATCGCCCAGCTGTTTGCCGCCTTCAAAACCCACGTCAATCCGTTGATCACCGTCGGCGGCGTCTACCTGGTCGGCAACATCGTCGCCGTCGCCGTGATGTTCGGCATCGCCGGCGGCCCGGCAATGGAGGCGCTGCTCGGCAAATCCGCCGGCGACATCGAAGCGATGCGCGCCGCGCTGCGCAGCCTGCTCACCGGGGTCGCCATCGGCATGGCGGTCTTCCTGCCGGTGCTGATGGCGGTGTGGTTCGCGCCGCTGCTGATCGTGTTCCGCGACATGCCGCCACTGGTGGCGATGCAGACCTCGCTCTCCGCCTGCTGGCGCAACAGCCTGCCGTTCCTGGTCTACGGCGTGTTCTCGTTCCTGCTGATCGTGCTCGCCTCGATACCGCTGATGCTCGGCCTCATTCTGCTGCTGCCGGTGCTGGTATGTTCGATCTACGCCAGTTACAAGGATATTTTCCCGCCGGCAGCCGCCGCAGCGCCGGAGATGGCGGACAACGATCTGCTGTAGGGCGGCGAAGTCCCAGCGTTCAGGCCGCGGTCAGCCTGGCGTATTCCAGCATCAGCCATTTCAGGCCGCCATCCCGGAAATTCACCTGCACCCGCGCATCGGCGCCGCCGCCCTCGGCGTTGACGATGACGCCGGCCCCGAACTTGGCGTGGGTCACCGCCTGGCCGATGCGCCAGGGAAAATCGCGCGGGAGCGCCGACGGCGCCGTCGGCACGGCACGCGCTGCGCCGCGCCCCGCGCCGTACGAGGGTGACAGCTGCCGGGCATGTCCCGGCGCCTGCCGCACATGGTTCACCCGGCTCAACAGCGCTTCCGGCAATTCCTGGAAAAACCGCGACGGCACGTTGTAGCGCGTCTGGCCGTGCAGCATCCGGCTTTGCGCCAACAACAGATAAAGCCGGCGCCGCGCCCGCGTCAGCGCGACATACATCAGCCGCCGCTCTTCTTCCACGCCGTCACCCTCGGTCATGCTGTTCTCGTGCGGGAACAGCCCCTCCTCCAGCCCGGTGATGAACACCGCGTGGAATTCGAGGCCCTTGGCCGAGTGCACGGTCATCAGCTGCAGGGCATCGGCACCCGCCGCCGCCTGGTGCTCGCCGGCCTCGAGCGCGGCATGGGCGAGGAATGCCGTGAGTTCATCCATCTCTTCGGCCGGGGCGCCCTCGGCCGGGAGCTGCGTCGCGCGTTCGTCAACGAACACCGCTGCAGCATTGACCAGCTCATCAAGGTTCTCGATGCGGTCGGCGCCTTCCTTCTCGTTGCGGTAATGCGCTTTCAGGCCGCTGTGCTCGATCACATGTTCAATCACCTCCGGCAGCGGCAGCCCGGCGGTGGCGTTGCGCATGGTCTCGATCAGCTTCACGAATGCAGCAATGCTCGAAGCGGCCTTGCCCGACAGCGTATTCGCACAGGCAGACGCCCACAGGCTCATGCCGGCTTCCCGCGCCATGCCCTGCAGCTGCTCGAGGCTGCGGTTGCCGATGCCGCGGGTCGGGAAATTGATGATCCGCAACAGCGCGCCATCATCCTCCTGGTTGGCGACCAGGCGCAGGTAGGCCAGCGCATGCTTGATTTCCTGGCGCTCGAAAAAGCGCAGACCGCCGTAGACCCGGTACGGCATGCCGGCGGTGAACAGCGCGTGTTCGATCACCCGCGACTGCGCGTTGGAGCGGTAGAGGACCGCGATGTCGGCCAGCTGCGCCCCTCCGGCGCGCAGCTGGCGCACCTCGTCGACGACATAGGCCGCCTCCTCGAAATCGGTGACCGCCTCGAACACCCGCAGCGGCTCGCCCTTGCTGTCGGCGGTCCACAGGCTTTTGCCGAGGCGCTTGCGGTTGTGCCCGATCAGCGCATTGGCGGCATCGAGGATATTGCCGTGTGAGCGGTAGTTCTGCTCGAGCTTGATGACCTTCTCGATGTGGAAGTCGCGCTGCAGGTCCTGCATGTTGGCGGTGGAGGCGCCGCGCCAGCCGTAGATCGACTGGTCGTCGTCGCCGACCGCGAAGATCGCGTTGTGCTGGCCGGCCAGCAGCTGCAGCCAGCGGTACTGCAGGCGGTTGGTATCCTGGAATTCGTCAACCAGGATATGGTGGAAACGCCCCGCGTAATGTTCACGCAGCGACTCGTTGCGTGCCAGCAGCTCGTAGGAGCGCAGCAGCAGCTCGGCGAAGTCGACGACGCCCTCGCGCTGGCACTGGCGGTCGTACTCGGCGTAGAACTCGACCATGCGCCGCGAAAAATCGTCGTAGGGCTCGACCTTGTCGGCGCGTTTGCCCTCTTCCTTCTGCGCGGCGATGAACCACTGTGCCTGGCGCGGCGGATAACGCTCTTCATCGACATGCAGCGCCTTCATCAGGCGCTTCACCAGCGCCAGCTGGTCCTGGGTGTCGAGAATCTGGAACAGCTGCGGCAGGCCGGCCTCGCGGTAATGCGCGCGCAGCATGCGGTTGCACAGGCCGTGGAAGGTGCCGACCCACATGCCGCGGGTGTTGATCGGCAGCATCGCCGTCAACCGCGTCAGCATTTCCTTTGCCGCCTTGTTGGTGAAGGTCACCGCCAGCAGGCTCATCGGGCTGATCTGGCCGGTCTGGATCAGCCAGGCCATGCGCGTGGTCAGCACGCGGGTCTTGCCGCTGCCGGCGCCGGCGAGGATCAGCGCCGACTGCTGCGGCAGTGTCACGGCTTCGAGTTGCTCGTCGTTGAGGCCGGAAAGAAAGGAAGGTGTCATTGCGCGATGCTGTATGGACAGCCCGGATTATACGCGGCGACCCCGCGCGCCCTCAGCGCGCCGGCATGTGGCCGGAGCGGCGCAGGGCGTCGGCAAGGGCCGCTGCATCCTCCGTACTGGACAGCCCGGCAAAGTACAGCTCGTAGCGCAGTCCTGCAGCAGCACGGAAGGCGCGCAGCCGCAGCGGATAACCGCCGGCGCGCAGGCGTTCGGCGAGCGCGGTCGCCGTGTCTTCGTCCGCAGCCGCGGCGAGCGTCAGGCGATGTTTGCCGCCGCTGCGGCTGGCGCCGCTGGAGGGTGCAATTTCCGTTTCCGCAGCCCACTCCTTCAACTGCGCTTCCGGCACCGGCGCCACCGGCTGGCGCGAACCGTCACGCCCGGCAATGAAAAACGACAGCGGATCCTGCATCGTGAATGCCTGTTCGCGATGCTGCACGAAAATACGGCCTTCGATCAGGCACACCACGTCTCGCTCCGGCGAGGACTTGCCCCAGACATCGGTGCCGCGGATGCCGGCGGTCACGGTGACGATGCGGACATTGATGTCGCGCCGCGCCTGGGGCGAGCCGAACAGTCGGGTGGTGAAGCGGAAGGCCCCCTGCAGCACATCGAGCGTGCCGCTGACCACGCGGTCGGCGGCAACACCCCGGTCGGTCAGGCTTTCCACCCGAAGCCGGGCGTTTTCGCCCAGCTTGACGGCGCTGCCTTCGGTCACCCGCAGCAGCGCGCGGGCACCGCCACCGGTGAGCACGTGATCGCCGTCGTACAGTGTCGCCCCCGGTACCAACGGCTCGCGCGCACCGCCGGCGCGCTCGACCCAGGCCGGACTGACCACCGCCTCGACGGTCAGGGTGCGGGCCGCGGCGGTGCCGGCGACCATCATCAGGATCATCAACATCAGACTGCGCATCACCAGGCATCTCCCTTGAACGGAACCGGGTCGGCAGCGGAAGCGTTTATAATCGCGGCTTTCCGCCCAGCGGCGTTTCTTGCAGTCGCTTTTCGCGACTTTTCCCCGCCAAATCAGCATCATGCAACAAAAATACAATCCGCAGGTCATCGAGCGCGATGCGCAGAAATTCTGGGATGAGGCGCAGACCTTCCGCGCCGTCGAAACCGGAGACAAGCCCAAGTACTACTGCCTGTCGATGTTCCCCTACCCCTCGGGCAAGCTGCACATGGGCCATGTGCGCAACTACACCATCGGCGACGTGCTGACGCGTTACCACCGGATGAAGGGGTTCAACGTGCTGCAGCCGATGGGCTGGGATGCCTTCGGTCTGCCGGCAGAAAACGCGGCGATGGCCAACGGCGTGCCGCCGGCGAAATGGACCTGGGACAACATCGCCTACATGCGCAAGCAGCTGCAATCGCTGGGTTTCGCCATCGACTGGAGCCGCGAACTCGCGACCTGCAGCCCCGACTACTACCGCTGGAACCAGTGGCTGTTCCTGCGCCTGCTGGAAAAAGGCATCGCCTACAAGAAAACCCAGGTCGTGAACTGGGATCCGGTGGACCAGACCGTGCTCGCCAACGAACAGGTCATCGACGGCAAGGGCTGGCGCACCGGTGCCACGGTCGAGAAACGCGAAATCCCCGGTTATTACCTCGCGATCACGAAATATGCGGACGAACTGCTGTCGGCGCTCGACACGCTGCCCGGCTGGCCGGAGCGAGTCAAGGCGATGCAGGCGAACTGGATCGGCAAAAGTTACGGTGTGCGCTTCGCATTCCCGTACACGCTGGACGGCAAGGCTGAAAAACTGTGGGTGTTCACCACCCGCGCCGACACCATCATGGGCGTGACCTTCGTCGCCGTCGCCGCCGAACATCCGCTGGCAACCCAGGCCGCAAAGTACAACACGAAGCTCGCCGGGTTCATCGCCCAATGCAAACGCGGCCCGGTGATGGAAGCCGATCTCGCGACGATGGAAAAGAAGGGCATGCCGACGGGCATTTTTGTCGAGCACCCGCTGAGCGGCGAAAAAGTGGAGGTCTGGGTCGGCAACTACGTTTTGATGGGTTACGGCGAAGGCGCGGTGATGGCAGTGCCGGCGCATGACGAGCGTGATTTCCATTTCGCCAAACAATACGGCCTGCCGATCCGTCCGGTGATCGACGTCGGCGGCCAGACCTTCTCCACCGGAGCCTGGCAGGAGTGGTACGCCGACAAGGAGCACGGCATCTGCTCGAACTCCGGCAAATACAACGGCATGAATCACAGCGCCGCCGTGGATGCCATCGCCGCTGACCTCGCGGCCAAAGGTCTCGGCGAAAAACAGCTGCTCTACCGCCTGCGCGACTGGGGCGTCTCGCGCCAGCGCTACTGGGGCTGCCCGATCCCGATCATCCACTGCCCGGACTGCGGCGACGTGCCGGTGCCGGACAAGGACCTGCCGGTGGTGCTGCCCGAAGACTGCGTCCCCGACGGCAGCGGCAATCCGCTGCTCAAGCGCGCGGACTTCGTGAACTGTGCCTGCCCGAAGTGTGGCAAACCGGCGAAACGCGAAACCGACACCATGGACACCTTCGTTGACTCGTCCTGGTACTACCTGCGTTACGCCTGCGCCGACAACGCGTCGGCAATGGTCGATGAACGCGTCAACTACTGGCTGCCCGCGGACCAGTACATCGGCGGCATCGAACACGCGATCCTGCACCTGCTCTATTCGCGTTTCTGGAGCAAGGCGATGCGCGACCTGGGGCTGGTCAAACTCGACGAGCCGTTCAAAAACCTGCTGACCCAGGGCATGGTGCTGAACGAAATCTTCTTCCGCAAACCCGACACCGGCCGCATCACCTACTACAATCCGGCCGACGTCGATGTCGCCGTCGATGACAAGGGCAACCGCAGCGGCGCCGTGCTGCGCGCCGACGGCCTGCCGGTGGAATCCGGCGGCATCGGCACCATGTCGAAGTCGAAAAACAACGGCGTCGATCCGCAAGCGCTGATCGAAACCTACGGCGCCGACATCGCGCGTTTCTACATGATGTTCACCGCGCCCCCGGAACAGACGCTCGAATGGTCCGATGCCAGCGTCGAGGGCGCCTCGCGTTTCCTGCGCCGGGTATGGACGCTGGGTTACGAAACGGCGCAGCGCGGTGCCGCCACCGCGCTGCCGGCAGAACTGCCGGCGCCGCTGGCCGCCGCCCGCCGCGAAATCCATGCCGTGCTGAAGCAGGCCAACTACGACCTTGGCCGGCACCAGTTCAATACCGTGGCCTCTGCGGCAATGAAAATGCTCAACGCACTGGAAGGCGTGCTCAAGGGCGGCAATTCCGATGCCGCGAACGCCGTGCTGCGCGAAGGCCTGTCCGTGCTGCTGCGCGTGCTGTCGCCAATCACCCCGCACATCGCCCACCAGCTGTGGCGCGACTTGGGCTACGGCGAGGACATCCTCGCCGCACCCTGGCCGGAGCCCGATGCCGCAGCCCTGGTCGAAAACGAAATCGAACTGGTGCTGCAGGTCGGCGGCAAGAAACGCGGCGACCTGCGCGTGCCGCGCGATGCCGGCAAGGCGGCTATCGAGGCTGCCGTGCTGGCGCACCCCGAGGTGCAGAAATTCATGGCCGGCCAGCCGGCGAAAAAAATCATCATCGTGCCGGGCCGCCTGGTGAACGTGGTGATTTGAACGTGATAAGCTGAATCGCATGAAAACCCCGGTCGCCCTGCTGCTCTGCACGCTGCTGCTCGCCGGCTGCGGCTTCCAGTTGCGCGGCGCCGCCAACCTGCCCTTCGACACGTTATATGTGCAGGCCCCCACCGGTTCGCAGTTCGCCAACCAGTTCCGGCGCGTGGTCGCCGCCGGCAGCGCTACCCGGGTGGTCGAGGATCCGAAGGCCGCCGAGGCCACGCTGGTGCTGGTCCAGGAACTGCGCGAGAAAAACATCCTCTCGCTGTCGGGCACCGGCCGCGTGCGCGAGTTCCAGCTGCGTTACCGCATGTCGTACCGGCTGCTCGACAAAAATGCCGTGGAAACCCTGCCGGTTTCGGAAATCGTGCTGACGCGGGATTTCTCCTTCAACGACCAGGACACCCTGTCCAAGGAATCGGAAGAAGCGCTGCTGTTCCGCGACATGCAGAACGACGCCGTGCAGCAGCTGGTGCGCCGGCTGCAGGCTGCGAAACTCTCGAAATCATCCTGAGCCGCGGTCTCCCGGGCGGCGCAAGATTTTGCGTGACCGCCATCGGCGCGATATCGTAGACTGGCGCCGCGATGAAAATCTCCACCGAGCAGCTGCCGCAGCACCTCGCCCGCGAGGTGAAACCCCTCTACACGGTGTTCGGCAGCGAAGCCCTGCTCGCCCTTGAAGCCAGTGATCGCATCCGCGCGAAGGCACGCAGCGAGGGCTACACCGAGCGCGAAGTCCTCACCGCCGATTCCGGATTCAAATGGAACCAGCTCGCGCTGGCCGGCAGTTCACAATCGCTGTTCGCCTCGCGCAAGCTGCTTGAACTGCGCATCCCCACCGGCAAGCCCGGCAAGGAAGGCGGCGAAGCGCTGCAGGCCTACTGCCGCGCGCTGCCGCCGGACACCATAACCCTGATCTACGTACCCGACCTCGACTGGCGCGGCCAGAAAGCCGCCTGGTTCGAAGCACTGGTGCAGGCCGGCGTTGCCGTCGAGGCAAAACCCGTGGTTCGGCGCGCCCTGCCGCAGTGGGTCGCCGGACGACTGAAGGATCAGGGTCAGGAAGCCGATGCCGCGACGCTGGACTTCATCGCCGACCGCGTCGAAGGCAACCTGATGGCGGCGCACCAGGAAGTGCAGAAACTCGGATTGCTGTTCCCGCAGGGCAATATCAGTTTCGAACAGGTCAGCGCATCGGTGCTTGATGTCGCGCGTTACGACGTGTTCAACCTCGGCGAAATCATGCTCGAAGGTGATCCGCTGCGCCTCGCCCGCGTGCTCGACGGCCTGCAGGGCGAAGGCACCGCGGCACCGCTGGTGTTGTGGGCCTTCACCGAGGAAATCCGCGCCATCGGCAAGATCCTGACCGGCATCAACAGCGGCAAACCGGCATCAATGATGCTGCGCGAAGCGCGCATCTGGGGCCCCTCGCACCAGGGCGCGATGCAGAACAACCTCAAGCGTTTCACACTGGCCCAGGTCACCGAAGCCCTGCGCCACGCCGCGGTCATCGACCGCATGGTCAAGGGACTGGTGCGCGGCGACAGCTGGAACGAACTGCTGCAGCTCGCGCTGCGTTTTGCGCGCAACAACCCCGGTGCAGTGAAGGCACAGCCCGGAAGACGGGCCATGCCGGCGGCGTTTGCGGCGCATCCGGCGCTGTTCTAGTTCCGCGCAACACCGCCGGCGCTGCGCGGGCACCACCGAGAGTTTGACCCCGAGCGCATTAACATGTTTGAGCACGGTGCCATAACGGGGCTTGGCGCCCGGCGTCAGCGCCTTGGAAACGCCTTCGCCAATCAGCGCGCAATCGCCGAAGTTGCCGTGATTTGTCTTTGAATCGGGCAAGCCAAATGTCAAAGACGTCGCTGCGCTCAAGGATATTCACGGAATCACTGTGTCCTATTCGGATACGACAACGCAATGGCCGGTCGCGAATGTCATGGCACGAGGTGGATGCGGGCGCGGCGCGGCGCGGCGCGGCGCGGCAAAGATTGGTTCATCGGGTCAGCGTGTTATCAGGAAAATGTGGGCGGTGGTTAACAGTACCTACGGGCTTGCCAATTTATGCGCATGCGAAACTCCATAACCACCCGCCAAGACCGCGAAACACTCGCCACGCGCGGCGCCGGGTTGTTCACCAACGGCGTGTGGGACATGCTTTCGGTCATCGTGCCGCTCTATGGGGTCGCAGTCGGTCTCAGCGCCGCTGAAATCGGTCTTGTCGTCGCGGCGCGCTCGGTGCTTCCCGCAGCGCTGTCGATACACGGTGGCATACTCATGGATCAACTCGGCACGCGCCGCGTGCTGCTTTGGGTGGCGGCAGGCTGCACACTGCTGCCCTTGCTCTACCCGCTGTCCGGCTGGTTCGCGGTGCTGACAGCACTGCAATTTCTGCTGGGTCTTGCTTCTGCGCTCGGCATGGCCGCCTCGCAAACCTGGGCCATGCAGGCAAGCCGTGGCGACACCGCGATGCTTGCGCGCTACAGCGTCGCCACGCATATCGGTACTTTTCTCGGCCCAGTGGCTGTCGGCGCGGCATGGGATCTGTTAGGTGCGTGGGCCGCTTTTGCCAGCGTGGCGCTGTGCGGCGCCGGCATCATTTTCGCCACTGCACATAGCGCCAGAGACAGCGCGCTGCCGGAAATACCGCACGGCCGCGGACTTGCCGTACTACTGCCTCGCTGGGAACCGCACAAACAGGCGCTACTGCTGTCCCTGATACCGGCGGTGGCCTTCATACTGTTCGCAAGTTTTCTGCGCAATTCGTCTGGCGCAATCCAGAGCTCGCTGTTCGTCGTCTATCTAAGCGGCATTGGTATGGGTGGTACCCTGATTGGCACGCTGGTAGCAATCGCTGAACTCTCTGGCGTTGCCGGCTCATTGCTGGCAGCGCGAATGGAGCAGAAGCTCGGCGCCAAACCGCTGGTCATCATCTGCATCGCGGTGTCGCTGCTGTGCATGTCGGCAACGCCGCTGATCGCACAGTTTCTGGCAATGCTGATCGCCGCGTGCGTGCTGCGCGGCATCATGCATGGCATGAGCCAGCCGCTGATGTACGCGATCTTGAGCAACGAAGTCGCCAGCAACCGCCACGGCGTCAGCGTCGGCCTGCGCAATGCCGTGGTGCGGCTCGGCTCCATTATCACGCCGGTGGCCATGGGCCTCGCGGCCGAAGCGTACGGCATCGAAACAAGCTTTTACGTGATCGGTGCAGCGTTTTTGCTGATTACTGCAGCGCTGGCGCTGGCGGCGAGGCAGATGAAGTAAGCCGTCAGCGCAATTAAATTGCTCGCTGTGTCAAAGTGTTGCTTGTCGGCACACCCGGTAAATTTGAAGTTATAAACGACTCTGCCAGGCAGCCGGATTTCGGCGACCGTGAACTATTGCAAGGACAACTTATTGGATCTGCAGTTAACAGATACGGACTCGATAAATTAGCCTTGAATGCTTACTCTCCTCCCAATCATATCGCCACTCCAAGACCGCCCCGGCTGCACGGCAGCCGGGCTGTTCCCGGCGACCTTTTCCGGTTTAAAAACACGGGCAAGCGCACGAGGCAGGCGTATTTCCACCTGCTAGAATCTCCCCTTATGGATCTCCAGACCTACATGCTCGGTATCGGCAAGGCCGCCCGCGCCGCCTCGCGCGCGATGGCGGTTGCCGACAGCCATGCCAAAAACACCGCGCTGACCGCGATGGCGGCGGCGATCGAACGCGCCGCCAAGGTGCTGCTGCACGAAAACGCGCGCGACGTCGAAGCCGCGAAAACGAAGGGACTCGATGCTGCAGCGATTGACCGGCTCACGCTGACCCCGGCACGCATCGAATCCATGGCCGACGGCCTGCGCCAGATCGCGACGCTGCCCGATCCGGTCGGTGAAATCAGCAACCTCAAATACCGTCCGACCGGCATCCAGGTCGGGCAGATGCGGGTACCGCTGGGCGTGATCGGCATCATTTACGAATCACGGCCCAACGTCACCGCGGATGCCGCCGGGCTGTGCCTGAAATCCGGCAACGCGGCGATCCTGCGCGGCGGCTCGGAAGCGCTGCATTCGAATCAGGCCATTGCCGCCTGCGTGCAGGAAGGCCTGAAGGCCGCCGGACTGCCGGAGACCGCGGTGCAGGTGATCGAGACCTCGGACCGCGCCGCGGTCGGCGAACTGATCACGATGCAGGACTACGTCGATGTCATCGTGCCGCGCGGCGGCAAGGGCCTGATCGAGCGCCTGATGCAGGAATCACGCATTCCGATGATCAAGCACCTGCACGGCGTCTGCCATGTCTACATCGATGACAAGGCCGACTTCGAAAAGGCGCTGCGCATCGCCGACAACGCCAAGACCCAGCGCCTCGGCACCTGCAACACCATGGAAACGCTGCTGGTGGCGCGCGGCATTGCGGAGAAGATCCTGCCACCGCTGTGCAAAATCTACGCCGACAAGAAGATCGAACTGCGCGGCGATGAGGCCGCGCGCAGGATCGTCCCGGGCATGAAGGCCGCGACCGAAGACGACTGGCACACCGAATACCTCGACGCGATCCTGTCGATCCGCATCGTCGACGGACTTGACGCCGCGATCGAACACATCACGCATTACGGCTCGCAGCACACCGACGCCATCGTCACCGAGGACATCACGCGCGCGCGGCGTTTCCTGCGCGAAGTCGATTCGAGTTCGGTGATGGTCAATGCCTCGACGCGTTTCGCCGACGGTTATGAGTACGGCCTCGGCGCCGAGATCGGCATTTCCACCGACAAGCTGCATGCGCGCGGCCCGGTCGGACTCGAAGGTCTGACCTCGCTGAAGTATGTCGTGTTCGGCGACGGGCAGATCCGCAGCTGAGCGCAGCGCGATACTCCATTATATATCGTAACTTATTGTTTTTAAACAACAATTTAAGAGCCCCATGAGCAAAATCGTCGAGGTCAAGGTTCCGGATATCGGGGACTTCAAGAACATCCCGGTGATCGAAGTGCTGGTCAAACCCGGCGATGCAGTCAGCAAGGAAGATTCGCTGGTCACACTGGAATCCGACAAGGCGACGATGGACATTCCTTCGCCGTCAGCCGGCACGGTCAAGGCCATCAGCCTGAAGCCGGGTGACAAGGTGTCGATGGGCTCGGTAATCCTGACGCTGGAAGAAACGGATGCTGCAGCACCGGCGGCAAAACCCGCGGCTGCTGCTGCACCTGCCGCCGCGCCGGCCCCGGCACCTGCGGCGGCAAAACCAGCGCCCGCAGTTGCCAGCACCGTGCCGAAAACCGACCTCTCCGGCATCAAGGCCGACATCCATACCGAAGTTGTCGTGCTCGGCGCCGGTCCCGGCGGTTACACCGCGGCCTTCCGCGCCGCCGACCTCGGCAAGCAGGTGGTTCTGGTCGAACGTTATCCGACGCTGGGCGGCGTCTGCCTCAACGTCGGCTGCATTCCGTCGAAGGCGCTGCTGCACATGGCGAAAGTCATCACCGAGGCCGATGAAGCCGCACATGCCGGCATCACCTTCGGCAAACCGAAAATCGAAATCGACAAGCTGCGCGCCTGGAAGGACGGCGTGCTGGGCAAGCTGACGAAAGGACTCTCGGGCCTTGCCAAGCAGCGCAAGGTGCAGGTCATCACCGGCCGCGGCGAATTCGCCTCGCCCAACACGCTGCGCGTCGAAACCGCCGACGGCGTGAAGACCGTCGCTTTTGAAAACTGCATCATCGCCGCCGGCTCATCGGTGGCGCGTATCCCTGGTTTCCCCTACGACGATCCGCGCATCATCGATTCGACCGGCGCGCTGAAACTCGCCGAAGTGCCGAAACGCCTGCTGGTCATCGGCGGCGGCATCATCGGCCTCGAAATGGCCACCGTGTATGACGCGCTGGGCTCGAAAATCACCGTCGTCGAGCTGATGGACAGCCTGATTCCCGGCGCCGACAAGGATGTGGTGCGGCCGCTGGCGAAGCGTATCGAGAAACGTTACGAAAAAATCCTGCTGAAAACCAAGGTCGCGAAAATCGAGGCGACCAAAGCCGGATTGAAAGTCACGTTTGAAGGCACCGACGGCACAACCACCACCGACACCTTCGACGCCGCGCTGATGGCTGTCGGCCGCCGCCCCAACGGCCGCGAGATCAAGGCCGAAGCGGCGGGCGTCACCGTCAACGAACGCGGTTACATCCCGGTCGACAAGCAGCAGCGGACCAATGTGCCGCACATCTACGCCATCGGCGACATCTGCGGCGAGCCGATGCTCGCGCACAAGGCCACGTACGAGGCCAAGATCGCCGCCGAGGTCACCGCCGGCCACAAGGCCTTCTTCGACGCGCGCACGATTCCCTCCGTCGCCTACACCGATCCCGAAATCGCCTGGATGGGCCTCACCGAAACCCAGGCCCAGGCGCAGGGCATCGAGTACGACAAGGCGGTGTTTCCCTGGGCGGCCAGCGGCCGCGCGCTGGCCACCGGCCGCGACGAGGGCATGACCAAGCTGCTGCTCGACAAGAAGACCCGCCGCGTGATCGGCGCGGCAATGACCGGCGTCAATGCCGGGGAACTGATCGCCGAAGCGGTGCTGGCGCTGGAAATGGGCGCCGACTCCCACGACCTCGGCCTCACCATCCACCCGCACCCGACGCTGTCGGAAACGCTGTTCTTCGCCGCGGAAATGGCCGAGGGCACGATCACCGACCTCTACGTGCCGAAGAAAAAATAAATGCAGTTCCTCGTCAGCGCCGTGATCGGCATCGTGGGCCTCTACGCGCTGGCCGTCGGCGCCTGGCACCTCGCCTACGGCAGCTGGTTCCCGTTTTTCCCGCCGCCTGCCGTCGAGGCCTACAACCTGCTGCAATCGGGTTTCGGCGCCTCGTTCAGAATGATGGCCATCGTGCTGCTGATTTTCGGCGGACTGGCTTCGTTCTTCGCCCTCCTGCTCTATCCGCACCAGAAAGCCGGCTGAGCGCGGCATCCCGCCCTCCCCCCGCGACGCCGCGAAAAACCGGAACGGGCACATGGGTATGGAACAGCGCGGTTCTCCCTCACTGCAACCGCTTGCAATACGCTTTTCTTCCCCCTGCCAAAGGCGTAGACTTTCGGGCACTTTTGGGTCGAAACCGATGTCCGAAAATTAGCCAAATAAAAACAAGAACATGTAGCCAACCGCAGCAGGAGTGATTTTTGAAACCCACCGATATTGCGCACCCCGATTACTTCCATAAAGTTGTCGATTGCCAGTGGGCCTGCCCGGCCCACACCCCCGTCCCCGAATACATCCGCTTGATCTCCGCAGGCCGCTACAGCGATGCCTACATGGTCAACTGGAAATCGAATGTCTTCCCCGGCATCCTCGGCCGCACCTGCGACCGCCCCTGCGAGCCGGCCTGCCGCCGCGGCCGCGTCGAGGAAGGCAATGTCGAGATGCGCAAGCCGACCTCGCACGAGGATGGCCCCAAGCCCGAACCGGTCGCCATCTGCCGCCTGAAACGTGTCGCCGCCGACAACAAGGACGACGTCACGGCGCGCATGCCGAAAGCGCCGAAACAGAAAAACGGCAAACGCATCGCCTGCATCGGCGGCGGTCCGTCGTCGCTGACCGTCGCGCGCGACCTCGCGCCGCTGGGTTACGACATCACGATCTACGAAGCCGACCCCAAGGCCGGCGGCTTCATGCGCTCGCAGGTGCCGCGTTTCCGCCTGCCGGAATCCGTCATCGACGAGGAAGTCGGCTACATCACCGGCATTGGCAACATCACCGTGAAGACCGGCAACCGCGTCGACAGCCTGAAGAAGGTGCTCGCCGAAGGTTATGACGCCGTGTTCGTCGGCACCGGCGCACCGCGCGGCCGCGACCTCGATGTACCGGGACGCGCCGAAGCGGCGAACAACGTCCACATCGGCATCGACTGGCTCGCCAGCGTATCCTTCGGCCACATCGAAAAAGTCGGCAAACGCGTGATCGTGCTCGGCGGCGGCAACACCGCGATGGACTGCTGCCGCTCGGCCAAGCGCCTCGGCGGCGAGGACGTCAAGGTCATCGTCCGTTCCGGTTACGAGGAAATGAAGGCCAGCCCCTGGGAAAAGGAGGATGCCATCGAAGAAGGCATTCCCATCCTCAACTTCCTGGTGCCGAAGGCCTGCAAGGTCGAGAACGGCAGGCTGGTCGGCATGAGTTTCGAGAAGGTCAAGGCCGAGTACGACGCCAAGGGCCGCCGCAAGCTGGTGCCCACCGGCGAAGCCGACCAGTATTTCGAATGCGACGACGTGCTGGTCGCCATTGGCCAGGAAAACGCCTTCCCGTGGATCGAGCGCGACGCCGGCGTCGAGTTCGACAAATGGAACATGCCGGTGGTCGACCAGACGACCTTCCAGTCCACCAACCCGAAAGTCTTCTTCGGCGGCGACGCCGCCTTCGGCCCGAAGAACATCATCTGGGCGGTGGCCCACGGCCACGAGGCCGCGGTGTCGATCGACAAGATGTTCAATGGCGAGGACCTGAAGGAGCGCCCGCTGCCGGCCGTCACCGTGATGTCGCAGAAAATGGGCATCCACGAGTGGAGCTACGACAATGATGTCTCCGCCGCGCTGCGCCACAAGGTGCCCTGGCAGGACCAGAAGCTGACGCTGAAAAGCATCAAGGTCGAGGTCGAACTCGGCTTCGACGCCAAGTCCGGCTTCGCCGAGGCCCAGCGCTGCCTCAACTGCGACGTGCAGACGGTGTTCACGCCGCGGCTGTGCATCGAATGCGACGCCTGCGTCGACATCTGCCCGATGGACTGCATCACCTTCACCGAGAACGGCGAGGAAGCCGATCTGCGCCAGCGACTGACCGCGCCCTCGCTGCACCCCGACCAGGGACTCTACGTCTCCGAACCGCTGCGCATGACCGGCCGCATCATGGCCAAGGACGAGGATGTCTGTCTGCACTGCGGCCTCTGCGCCGAACGCTGCCCGACGGGGGCCTGGGACATGCAGAAGTACCTGATCCAGATGACCCACGCCGGACCGGGCTGCCGCAAACCACAGCGCAAGGCGGCTTGAGTTTCAAGGTCAAACGCAAATTCAAAGGCAGCCACAGAGGACACAGAGAGCACAGAGAAAACCCGAAAAGCCGGAGTCATGGTGTTTTTGCAGTTCTCTGTGTCCTCTGTATCCTCTGTGCCCTCTGTGGCTAAAAGGTTTTGAACTTCATACCTCCATTTAAATGACCCCCATCACCGCCACCAACGACTTCGTCGTCAAGTTCGCCAACGTCAACGGCTCCGGTTCTGCCTCGGCCAATGAACTCTTCGCGCGTTCGATCCTGCGCATGGGCGTGCCCGTGAGCCCGCGCAACATATTTCCTTCGAACATCCAGGGCTTGCCGACCTGGTACGAGGTGAGGGTCACCGAGAAGGGTTACCTCGGGCGCCGCGGCGGCGTTGACCTGATGGTGGCGATGAACCCGCAGACCTGGGACAACGACCTCAAGGAAATCGAGACCGGCGGCTACCTGTTCTACGACAACTCCAAACCGCTGCCCGAGAGCAAATTCCGCCCGGACATCACCCGCATCGGCATGCCGCTGACGGAGATCTGCAACGCCACCTACAGCGATCCGCGCCAGCGCCAGCTGTTCAAGAACATCATCTACGTCGGCGCGCTGTCGGCGCTGCTGGAGATCGATCCCAAGGTGATCGAGCAGCTGTTCTCCGAGCAGTACAAGGGCAAGGAAGCGCTGCTGCAGTCAAACATCAAGGCCCTGCAGCTCGGCCGCGACTACGCGCTGAAAAACCTGCCCTGCCCGCTGGGCATCTGCATCAAGGCTGCGGACAACGTCGGCGACCGGATCTTCGCCGACGGCAACAGCGCGGTGGCGCTGGGTGCCGTCTACGGCGGCGCCTCGGTCTGCGCCTGGTATCCGATCACCCCGTCCTCGTCGGTGGCCGAGGCCTTCATGGCCTACTGCAAGAAACTGCGTGTGGACGGCGACAGCGGCAAGAACAAGTACGCGATCATCCAGGGCGAGGACGAACTGGCCTCGATCGGCATCGCCATCGGCGCCGGCTGGAACGGCGCGCGCTCCTTCACCGCGACCTCGGGCCCCGGCATCTCGCTGATGACCGAGTTCATCGGCCTCGCCTATTTCGCCGAGATCCCGGTGGTGCTGGTGGACGTGCAGCGCGGCGGCCCCTCGACCGGCATGCCGACGCGCACCCAGCAGTCCGACGTGCTGGCCTGCGCCTATGCCTCCCACGGCGACACCAAGCACCCGCTGCTGTTCCCGGAAGACCCGACCGAGTGTTTCGAGATGACGGCGCAGTCCTTCGACATCGCCGAACGCCTGCAGACGCCGGTGTTCGTGATGACCGACCTCGACATCGGCATGAACACGCGGCTGTGCCGCCCCTTCGCCTGGGATGACACGAAGGAATACGACCGCGGCAAGGTGATGACCTATGAACGGCTGGAAGCCGGTGCCGACTTCGGACGTTACCTCGACGTCGATGGCGACGGCATTCCCTTCCGCACCTACCCCGGCACCCACCCGACCAAGGGCGGCTATTTCACCCGCGGCACCACCAAGAACCGCTACGCGCAGTATTCCGAGGCCGGCCCCGACTACGTCGACAACATGCAGCGCCTGATGCGCAAATTCGAGACCGCGAAATCGCTGGTGCCGAAACCGTTGCTCTATCCGGCCGACAAGCCGGCGCGTTTCGGCGCGATTTTCTACGGCTCGACCAGCCCGGCAATGCAGGAGGCGCTCGACCTGCTGGCGGAGAAGGGCATCCACGTCAACGCCCTCAGGGTGCGCGGCTTCCCCTTCGCCGACGAGGTCGCCGACTTCGTCGCCTCGCACCCCTGGGTGTTCGTGATCGAGCAGAACCGCGATGCCCAGCTGAAAACCCTGATGGTGACCGACGGCAAGATCAACCCGGCGCGGCTGATCTCGGTGCTGCACTACGACGGTACGCCGATCACCGCGCGTTTCATCGTCGACCAGATTTCACAGCATGCCGGCGCGCGCTCCGTGGTGCCGCTGAAGAAAGCTTCCTGAGCACACAGCCATGACCTACATCGCCAAACCCAAACTGCACCACCCCTCGCTCGCCCCCAACGCCGCCGGCTACACCCGCCGCGACTACGAGGGCAAGATCTCGACGCTCTGCGCCGGCTGCGGCCACGACTCGATCTCGGCGGCGATCATCCAGTCCTGCTGGGAGCTCGACATCCAGCCACACCGCGTCGCCAAACTCTCCGGCATCGGCTGTTCGTCGAAGACCCCGGACTATTTCCTCGGCAACTCCCACGGCTTCAACAGCGTGCACGGCCGCATGCCCTCGGTGCTGACCGGCGCCAACCTCGCCAACCGCGAGCTGCTCTACCTCGGCGTCTCCGGCGACGGTGACTCGGCCTCGATCGGCCTCGGCCAGTTCGCGCACTGCATCCGCCGCGGCGTCAACATGGTCTACATCGTCGAGAACAACGGCGTCTACGGCCTGACCAAGGGCCAGTTCTCCGCCACCGCGACCAAGGGCTCGAAATCCAAGCGCGGCGTGCTGAACCCGGACGAGCCGGTGGACCTGATCGGCATGGCGCTGCTGCTGCGCGCGACCTTCGTCGCCCGCGCCTTCTCCGGCGACAAGAAACAGCTGGTGCCGCT
The DNA here is from genome assembly GCA_019635015.1 of Burkholderiales bacterium. GTDB lineage: Bacteria > Pseudomonadota > Gammaproteobacteria > Burkholderiales > SG8-41. The sequence goes on from JAHCAG010000004.1 coordinate 163,980, forward strand.
GATCAAGGCCGCGATCAAGCATCCCGGCCCCTCCTTCATCGACGTGATCTCGCCCTGCGTCGCCTTCAACAACCACGAAGGCTCGACCAAGTCCTACGAATACGTGCGCCAGCACAACGCCGCGGTCAACCGCCTCGACTTCATCGAAGGCCGCGAGGAAATCACCGCCGACTACGAGCCGGGTGAACTGGTCAACATCACCCAGCATGACGGCTCCATCCTCAAGCTGCGCAAACTCGCCGCCGACTACGACCCCACCGACCGCATCAAGGCGATGAACTACGTGCAGGAACGCGCGGCAGCCGGCGAAATCGTCACCGGCCTGCTCTACCTCTCGCCCGAGGCCGGCGACCTGCACCAGTACATCAACACCGTGCCCACCCCGCTGAACCAGCTTGGCACGAAGGACCTTTGCCCGGGTTCGGCTGCGCTGGAAAAGATTAACGCTGGCTTGCGCTGATCGCTCGCCGGCGGAGCGGCCGGCGAGGGGTATGATTCCTTCCTGGAGAATTGCGGGAGCGCCGTCACGGCACCACCGTTTGGTAGTTCGCGTTTTTTAGCGAGGTGCTGTCAAGCGCCTTTTTGTGCTCAAAACTGTCGCCCGAAACTAAAGTTAAGCCTCGCTGATGCCAGCAGAAGCGCTCAACATTCGCCTTGATCTGGTCGCACCTCAAGCGAAATTCTTTAGACGCCTGCAACATCAGCTTGATGTAACTAAGGTCCTACAGGTGGGCTGTGAGCAAGTGACGGCGGAACAAGTTGCAGCACAACAGGATTTTGGTCGTTTTGTTCCGGCTGAGGGAGCACAGCTCAAACACGACGACGCTAAGGCAGAAGCTCAAATCTGGCTGCTAAGAGGTTTCCTAAGAGACGCAATTGAGGGAACGGGCTTGTTTCTCGACGAATGCCTGCAGATTTGTGAGGTGTTGCCGCTGGCAGCAAAAGGTTCAGCCAAGGGAACGGAGCTTCATCGGATTTTCCAGGAGCTACCCCGCACTAACCACAAACTTCACTTCCCAAAAAAACTAGAAAGACTCGAACGACAATTTGGAGTTACGACCCGCTTCAACGCGAACGTGCTGAGCTTGAACAAGGCGCGCACTTGTGTTGTTCACCGCCTTGGCGTCGTGTCTGAACTCGATACCGACGGATCAGACGCTCTCAGAATCATCTTTCAACATGCCAAGCTCGTTGCCCGTGGACAAGAAACTGGTCAACTTCGCGTTATCGACCAGCCTGGGATCAGAACCACGGAGGATTCAATGTTAGAACTGCACTTTGTTGATAACGAACGCTACTTTAAGCTTGGTGAAAAGATCCAATTGCAGGCCCACGAGCTATACGACACCATCATTACTTTATGGCGCTTTGGTCTGGCTACAGCACTGGCAGTGGAAACATATGCTAAGTCGCTCGGAATACAATTCCCCGTTCCGAACACAACCCCTCCACCGAACAGACACGAAGCGTAGCCCGCATAAAACATGAAATGCTGGATTTAATCCCCGCAATCCGCTGCGCTCCTTGCGGGCTACAGTTTCCGTGAATAATCAGGATCAAGACAACCCATGAAACCCCACGATCTAGTCACCCTCTGCGCCCGGGCCCGCGAAAGCGCCGACCCGCTGGCCGCGATGCGCGGGGTGCTGGAAAGCCTGCGCGAACGCGTGGATGAAATCGAACAGGCGCTGGACTACATCCCCGGCACCGGCGGCAACGCCAACCAGGTGTTCTACCGGGCGCCGGACCTGACATTGCTGAAAGTGCGTTTCCCCGCCGGGCGGCGCACACCGCCGCATGACCACGGCAGCTGGGCCTCGATCCTGCTGCTGTCGGGGGAGGAGAAGAACACGCTTTACCGCACCGACGGCGGCACGCTGCGACGGGCAAGCGAGGTCACGCTGCTGCGGGGCTCCATCCTCAACATGCGCGAGGAGACGGCGCATGTCGCGGAATGTATCGGCGGGGAGCCCGCTGTCGGCCTGCATGTCTACGGCGGCGACATCTTCAAACTGCCGCGGCGGATGTGGCATCCGCAGACCCTCGAAGCCCATGCCCTTGACTGGGGTCTTTACGAAAACTTCGCGCGCATCGCCTCGGCAGCGCCGGGCGCACCGGCGGCCTGAAGCCCACACGCCTGCAACCCCAAGCAGGCCAGTGATGCCTGCTGTGGCTTAAACGTCACTCTAACGATTATTATAAGTATCTGATTATATTTATATTTATATGATCTCACCTCTCTCATAAAGTCAGTATGCACTAGCTCACTTGTATTTTGTGCGGCGCAGCATGACAATCCCCGGCCTCCTCCACCACAGGAAAGGAGGCCGGTATGGATACCGACCCGCGCTTCAAGGAATCCCGCGCCGCACTGACCCTCGCCGCCCTCGGCATCGTCTACGGCGACATCGGAACCAGCCCGCTCTACGCCGTGAAGGAAACCTTCTCCCCGGGCCACGGCATCCCCCTCGAAACTGAAACCATTCTCGGCGGCATCTCGGCGATCCTGTGGGCGCTGATGCTGGTGGTCTCCCTCAAGTACGTCGTCCTGATCATGCGCGCCCACAACAAGGGCGAGGGCGGCATCATGGCGCTGCTGGCGCTGGCCTCCTCCGCCTGCAAAAACCATCCCCGGCAGTACGCGGCGATCCTCTTCGCCGGACTCGCAGGCGCGGCGCTGTTCTACGGCGACGCGGTGCTGACCCCCGCGATCTCGGTGCTGTCCGCGGTCGAGGGCCTCGAAATCGGCACCTCCGCCTTCAAACCTTATGTGCTGCCGATCGCCTGCGGTGTACTGATCGGACTGTTTTCCTTCCAGCGTTTCGGCACCGCGCGCGTCGGCGCGCTGTTCGGGCCAATCGTGATCCTCTGGTTCCTCGCGCTCGGTGCGGCAGGCCTGCAGGGCATCACCCGCGCGCCTGAAATCCTGCGGGCGCTGGATCCGACGCACGCCTACCATTTTGTCACCGGCCACGGCTTCGCCTCCTTCGTCGTGCTCGGCGCGGTACTGCTGGCCTTCACCGGCGCCGAGGCGCTGTACGCCGACATGGGCCATTTCGGCAAGCAGGCCATCCGCAGCGCCTGGTTCGGCCTGGTGTTTCCGGCACTGGCGCTGAACTACCTCGGCCAGGGCGCGCTGCTGCTGACCGAGCCGTCGGCGGCAAGCAATCCCTTCTACCTGCTCTACCCGGACTGGGCGCTGTACCCGATGGTGGTGCTCGCCACCGCGGCCACCGTGATCGCCTCACAGGCGACGATCTCCGGCGCCTATTCACTGACCCGGCAGGCGATCCAGCTCGGTTACCTGCCGCGGATGAGCGTGCTGCAGACCTCGGCGAAGGAAGCCGGCCAGATCTACATGCCGGCGGTGAACTGGATCCTGCTCGCGGTGGTAATCGCCGCGGTACTGGGTTTCGGCTCCTCGTCCAGCCTCGCCTCGGCCTACGGCGTCGCCGTCACCGGCACGATGCTGGCGACAACCTTTCTCACCTTTTTCGTGATCCGTTATCACTGGGGCTACAACCTCGCGCTGTGCATCGCCGCCACCGGCTTTTTCATCGTCGTCGACCTCGCCTTCTTTTCCTCGAGCCTGCTCAAGGTCGACGACGGTGGCTGGTTTCCGCTGGCGCTGGGCGCGGTGATGTTCATGCTGATGCTGACCTGGCGCAGCGGACGCCGCATCCTCGCGCAGCGGCTCAAGGCCTCGGCGATCCCGGTGGAGGATTTTTTCAAATCACTGCTGCAGTTCCCGCCACACCGCGTCCCCGGCACCGCGGTGTTCATGGTCGCCGACGGCCTTGCGGTGCCGCATGCGCTGCTGCACAACCTGTCGCACAACAAGGTGCTGCATGAACGCGTGGTGCTGCTGACGGTGGCCGTGGCCGATGTGCCCTGGATCCCCTTCGGTGAACGCGTCGCGGTCGAGTCGCTGGGCAACGGCTGCTGGCGCGTGCGCCTGAACTTCGGCTTCAAGAACCGCACCGACGTGCCGCAGGCCCTGGAGCTGTGCCGGCAGCACGGGCTGGAGTTCGAGATGATGGAGACTTCGTTTTTCCTCAGCCGCGAAACCCTGGTGCCGATTGCCGGCGGCGAGGACGGCATGGCGCTGTGGCGCGAGCGGCTGTTCGCGGCGATGGCACGCAATGCCGGCAGCGTGGTCGAATATTTCCATCTGCCGGCGAACCGGGTGATCGAACTGGGCACGCGCGTCGAGCTCTGAGCGCGGGCCGCAGGCCTAGAGCCTGCGGATCTCCAGCCGGCGCCAGCGTATCGGGCCGCCGGGCCGGCCGTCGAAGCCATTGCCGAACTGCAGGGCGACCGGCCCCGCGGCAAAACGGCCATCGCGCAGCTGCACGGTCTGCACGCCGTTGAGCCGCACCGTGATCAAGGTCCCCTCGGCGCGAATTTCCAGCACATTCCAGCGTCCGCCTGCCCGGTGCGGATTGGGCAGCGGCACGCGCGCGAAACCGACGATGGCTCCTGTGCCGTACTCGGGGCCCGGACGGTCGTCGTAGATGTTCACTTCGTAACCGTGCATGGGTGTGATGTTCGCGGGATCCGAGAGGCGCAAAAAAACACCGCTGTTGGTTGCGGCTTCGGCAAAGAACTCGGCGCGCAGCTCGAAGTCGGCGTAGGACTCCCGCGTCAGGAGGTACCCACCCATGCCGCTGCCGCGGTCGGCGACGATCGCGCCGCCCTCGGCCCGCCAGTTGGCATCGCCGCTGCGCTCGAAATTCGCCAGCCCGCGTTCGCCGTCGAGCAGCGTGGTCCAGCCGGCCGGCCATTGCGCGCAGCCGGCAAACAGAATCAGTGCTGCCAGCCACGGCCCATGCAGCCACCAGGATCTGCGTTTCATTTGTTCTCCGATGTTGTCGCGTGCGCTCAGCGCCGCACGCCCGGTGTTTCCACTTTCAGCCCTGCGCCACGGCGCGCAAGATACAGCTCGAGGTCGAGCAGTTCGTCGGCACCGAAGGCCGGCTGCTCCGCACGCACGCCGAAATAACAGGCGCGCAGCCGTCGTTGCAGGGAGCCGACCGCCTGCCACTCCAGCCGGTACACCGGATAGGCGTTGCCATGACCTTCGCTGATGGTATCGGCCAGCAGCCTGCGGCCGGCGTTCTGCACATGGCAGTGTGTACAGGCCAGATTCATCTGGCCCTGGCGGCGGTGGAAAATCTCATGCCCGCGCTGCAGCGCTGCCTGTTCTTCATTCGCCGCGGGCTGCAGCGGCTGGCCGCGCGACTGATGCGCGACATAGGCAGTCAATGCCAGCAACTCCTCCGACTCGTAACGCAACGGATCGGCCTGTTGCCGTTCGGAGCGGCAGCGGTTGATGCGGCCCTCAAGATTGACGACTTTGGAGCCTGCCGCATCAATACGGGGATAACGCACAGCAATGCCTTTCATGCTCGTCGGCGCCGACTGGTGGCATGACGCGCAGGACTGGCCGCTTCGCCCCGCCGGAGCACTCCAGAGTTTTTCACCGCGCGCAACCCACAGCATGCCGGGATTGGCGAAATCATCGGCCTGCATGGCGCGAATGTCCGGACTGGCGAATTCAGTACCGGATCGGGCTTGTGTCGTCGTGCCTGCTGGCTGCGCCAGTGCCGGTGCAACAAACACGACACAACAGATTGCACCGGCGTTGCACAGCGGAGACAGTAAAAAATGCATGCGTTTCAGCAGCTTGGCGCATCGCTGCAGGATGCCTGTTGCCTCCGCCCAACAGCAGCGCCGCCGAGAAAATACACTAACCATTTGATTTTAAACAATTATTATGCCTGGCACGGAATACGCTCATATCCGGTGGCAGGCAACCCAGTCTGTATTTTTGCAAACCCAAGAGGAGTACCTCCATGAGCACGAAACATCTCCGCAAATTCACCCTTCCCGTCGCTGCGGCTGCCGTAATCGCTGTGAGCAGCGCCGCTTTTGCCGGCACCACCGTCAACACGACGCCGCAGCAGTCCGCGGAAAAACCCGTCGACTGCAAAAAAACGCCGGACCACGAGCGCTGCAGGGACAAGAAGTAATCAGCATCGCGCCGGGGCGCAACGATCCCCGGCAACTTCAGGCAGGCTGCACATCATGCGGCCTGCCTGATTTCAGTCCGCGCTCGCGATAATCGCTGCGCGCGTCTCGCCGCGTTCGCCGGAATCGTCGCGCCACTCGAACACGAATTCCCCGCTGTCCTGCACCCGCACCGGAAACTGCAGCAGCGGATTGGCGGCAATCCCGGAGCCCATCTCGGCCCTGAACACCTCGACGCCGTTGTAGCGGCAGGTCAGGGTGTTGATCACGTTTTTCGGAATGCGCCGGCCGAAATGATCGGGCCGGTAGCCGGTCTCCATCGGATGCTGGATGGCGATGCGGATCTGCACGATCTCGCCGCGTTGCGCCTTGGCCGGCACCTGTACACGGGACAGCATCTCAGCCTTCCAGGCAGGCGAGTTCGGTGACGACGACATGCGCCCCGCCCATCCACCAGCTGCCATCGGACAACTGTGCCAGCGCGAGCACATCCTGGATGTCGGCGAGCCGGATGCGGGTGGCGATTTCCGCCTTGCCGGAGTGCGGACCCAGCGTGAAACGCGCGACCACCGGCCGCGGATTGCGTTCGGCGAGCAGCGTGATGCGGCGCACGTGGTCCTGCGCCGTCATCGGGCTGTCGACCAGCACACGCACCGCCACCGAATGACCGTTGTCGGCCAGCGGCGGCGTGTCGACAGTGACCCTGCCGGCATTGACCGGCGCGCCGCCGGTCACTTCGCGCAGCAGCGCGGCCCGCTGCGGATTCTCCTGCGCGGCGGCGAAACGCGCGCACAGCAGGCCGCCGGCAAGCGCGGTGCTGGTCAACAGAAAACGGCGGCGGTCGGACATCAGCGGATTATTTCAGGGTTTGCAGGTAAGCGACCACATCTTCGATCTGAGCTGCGCTGAGCACCGGTTTGCCGCGGTAAACGGCGGCGACCCGGTTCAGGCCGTCTATCCTGTAGTAGGACGGCATCACGGTCTCCGGGTTCAAGCGGGACTGGTCGACGATGCGCAGCCGCAGCTGGGCCGCCGACAGCCGTGCGCCGATGCCGGACAGCGGCGGCGCGATATTGCCCATGAAGCGCTGCCCGGTTTCGGGCACCGCATGGCACAGCAGGCAGTTGGCGTCGCGCCCGGCGAGGATGTCGCGCCCCCGCGCCGGATCGGCCGGCTGCGCCGACAGCGGCGCGTGGATCGCATCACCATCGACCCGGTACGGAACGAGGGCCTGCGGTGCCGCCACGGCACAGGCGGCCGTCGCGGCACACAGCAGACCCCAGACCGGAACGCGCATTGCGCCCCGGCTCAGACCAGCGTCAGCCCCTGCTTCGACAGCGGCAGGCTGCGCACCGGCTTGCCGGTCGCGGCATGGATGGCATTGAGGATCGCCGGCACCACCACGCAGATCGTCGGCTCGCCGACGCCGCCCCAGAAATCATGGGTCAGCGCCAGCACGGTTTCCACCTTGGGCATCTCGGCGATTTTCATGACGCGGAAATTGTGGAAGTTGGTTTCCACGATGCGCCCGTTCGCCACCGAAATCTCGCTTTGCAGCGTGGTCATGCCGTAAGCGACGGAACCCTCGATCTGCGCCGCGGTCTGGTCCGGATTGACCACGTTGCCGCAGTCGAGCGCGAACACGCAGCGGTGCACCTTCACTTCACCCTTGGAACTCACCGACACCTCGGCCACCGCCGCAGAATAGCTGCCATAACCCATGAACTGGGCGATGCCGCGGAACACACCCTTCGGCAGCGGCTTGCCCCAGCCTGCCTTTTCGGCGGCGGCGTTGAGCACACCCAGGTGTTTCGGACGCTCGCTCATCAGCGCGCGGCGGAACTCCAGCGGATCCTTGCCGGCGAGTTTTGCCACCTCGTCCATGAAACACTCGCAGAATATGCCGTTCTGGTTGGTGTTGACGCCGCGCCACGGGCCCACCGGCAGATGGGTGTTGCGCATCGCATATTCGGTGCGCAGGTTGGCATGGGTGTAGCCGATCTGGGCATCACCCTCCAGCGTCGGCCACAGGCCCTGCAACTGGCGCCGGTCCTTGCCGTCCTTGATCGCCGCCGGATTGGCGAAGGCATTGATCGACTGGCCGGAAACGCGGATGTGCAGGCCGGTCAGGTTGCCCTTGGCATCGACACCCGCCGCCATGCGCGCCATCGCAATCGGCCGGTAGAAATCGTGCGCCTGGTCTTCCTCGCGGCTCCACACCAGTTTCACCGGCACACCGGGGAAGGCTTTCGCGATCGCGACACCCTGGCGCACCACGTCCTGGTTGCCGATGCGGCGGCCGAAACCGCCGCCGAGGTCCATCACGTGCACCTCGCACTTGTCGAGCGGCTGGCCGGAGGAGGAGGACAAGGCGGCGAGCGAGGCCTCGGCATTCTGCGTCGGAATCCAGATTTCCGACTTGTCCGGCGACAGCTTCACCGTGCAGTTCATCGGCTCCATCGTGGTGTGCGAAGTGAAGGGCACGCTGTAGACGGCCTCGATCTTCTTCGCCGAGGCGGCAATCGCCTTCGGCGCATCGCCGGTGTCGATGTCGGCAAAGGCATCATTCGAAGTCAGGCCCGATTCCAGGTGTTTCGCGATCGAGGCGCTGTTGACCTTGGCATGGGGGCCTTCGTCCCAGACGATGGGCAGCGCGTCCAGCGCCTTTTTCGCGCGCCACCAGCTGTCGGCCACCACGGCCACGGTGCTGTCGTTGATCTTCATGACCCGCTTGACGCCGGGCATGCCCATGACCTTCGACTCGTCGAAACTCACCAGCTTGCCGCCGTAGACCGGGCAGTCCTTGACCGTCGCATGCAGCATGCCGGGCATCTTCAGGTCGATCGCATAGACCTTGGCGCCGTTGAGCTTGTCCGCGGTATCCAGCCGGCGCAGGCCCTTGCCGGCGATTTTCCAGTCCTTGACCGCTTTCAGCTGGATGCTCTTCGGATCGGGCGGCGTCAGTTTCGCCGCCGCACCCGCCACCTTGCCGTAGCTGGTGCTGCGTCCGGAACCGGCGTGCGTGATCACGCCATTGGCGACACGCAGTTCGCCGACCGGCACGCTCCATTCATTGGCCGCCGCCTGCAGCAGCATCATGCGCGCCGCCGCGCCGCCGCGCCGCACATAGTCCTGCGATTCACGGATGCCACGGCTGCCCGCGGTCGACATCACGCCCCAGGCACGCTTGCGCGCGAGATTCTGGCCGGCAGTGATCTGCTCGGTGCTGACTTTTTTCCAGTCGCATTCCAGTTCCTCGGCCACCAGCTGGGCCAGGCCGGTCAGCGTGCCCTGGCCCATCTCGGCGCGGGCGATGCGGATCACGCAGGTATCGTCAGGTTTCACCACCACCCAGATGTTCACCTCGGCATTGGCAGCAGCGCCCTGGGCAGCGGCGCTGCCGATGCCGAAGGGCAGATGGAAACCCAGCGCAAGGCCGGTGCCGGCAGCGGCGCTGCCGACGAGGAATTCGCGGCGGGAAATTTTCGGAGCTTGTCCGGGATTCATCAGGTCGTTCATGTCGTCTCTCCCCGGCTCAGGCGTTCTGTTGATCGGCAGTGACGGCATCGGCGGCAGCAACTTTGCCGCCGGCAGCCATGTGGACCGCGGCACGTATGCGGTGATAGGTGCCGCAGCGGCAGATGTTGGTCATCGCCTCGTCGATATCCTTGTCCGTGGGCTTGGGCTTTTTCGCCAGCAGCGCCGCGGCCGCCATGATCTGCCCCGACTGGCAGTAGCCGCACTGCGGCACGTCGATCGCGGCCCAGGCGCGCTGCACGGGATGCGAGCTGTCCTTCGACAGGCCTTCGATGGTGGTGATGCGGTCACCGGGCTTGACTGCGGAGACCGGCAGCGCGCAGGAGCGCACGACCTCGCCGTTGAGATGGATCGAGCAGGCGCCGCATTGCGCCACGCCGCAGCCGTACTTGGTGCCGGTCAGCCCGACCTGTTCGCGGATGGCCCACAGCAGCGGGGTGTCGGCTTCGACATTGACCTCGTAATTGCGGCCATTGATGTTCAGTTGCGCCATGACTTCTCCTCAGCGGTTTGTTGGGTACGGCATTGCAGCCTGCGCCCGAATGCGCGCAGTGGCTGGCTGAATTCCCCGATTGGATCTTGTGGCCTGCGGTCGATCGCCGCATGGGCGCGCAAAGGAATGCGCGAAGGGCAGATTATGCCGCCGCTTGGCAATGGTCAACAGGAACCGTGCTTCCGGCGCCGCCGTCCGCCACAAACACAGCAGGAATGTACTGCGACGCACAAGGGACGCGGCCGTCCCGGCGTGTTCTCAGGGCAGTTGGGCCCCGTTCATACGCGCCAATATGGTCTGGGTACGGCGCTGCAGATAGGCGGTGTTGCTGCCGGGCCCGTAACGGCGCGGGCTCGGCACCACCGCGGCCAGGCGCGCGGCCTGTTCCGGCGACAGTGCAGCCGCGGTGGTGCCGTAGTGATAACGCGCCGCCGCCTCGGCGCCGAACACCCCGTCACCCCATTCAATGACGTTTAGGTAGATCTCCAGTATCCGCCGCTTGCTCATCA
>JAHCAG010000040.1 GCA_019635015.1 Burkholderiales bacterium
CTGATCGCGGAGCTGCTGCCGCGGCTGGTGGAGGCCTACGGCCCCCTCGGCGTGGCCGGCGTGCTCGGCCAACTGGCCTCGCACATCGTCGAAACGCACACCGGCGCCGGCCAGACGCGCCAGTGATTGCGGAGGCCTCCGGGATGAACAGGAACGCGGCCGGGGATGCGGCGCGCTTGCCGGTGACGGTGCTGTCCGGGTTTCTCGGCGCCGGCAAGACCACGCTGCTCAATCACGTGCTCAACAACCGCGAAGGCCGGCGCGTCGCGGTGATCGTCAACGACATGTCGGAAGTGAACATTGACGCCCAACTGGTGCGCGAGGGCGGTGCGGCGTTGTCCCGGTCCGAGGAAAAACTCGTCGAGATGTCCAACGGCTGCATCTGCTGCACGCTGCGCGAGGACCTGCTGGTCGAGATCAACAAGCTGGCCGCCGAGGGCCGCTTCGACTACCTGCTGATCGAGTCGACCGGCATTTCGGAGCCGCTGCCGGTCGCGGAAACCTTCACCTTCCGCGACGAGGAAGACCGCAGCCTGTCGGATGTCGCGCGGCTGGACACGATGGTCACCGTGGTCGATGCCTTCAATTTCCTGAAGGATTACGCTTCGAGCGATTTCCTTCGGGACCGCGGCGAAAGCCTCGGCGGGGAAGACGAGCGCACCGTGGTCGATTTGCTGGTCGACCAGATCGAGTTCGCCGACGTGATCGTCGTCAACAAGGGCGACCTGGTGACGGTGGACGGGATGGCGCGGCTGGTTTCCATCCTGCACACCCTCAATCCGGATGCCGAGATCGTGGTCTCGAAATTCGGCGAAGTGCCGCTGGGCAAGATTCTCGATACCGGCCGCTTCGACTTCGAACGGGCTTCCGCGGCACCAGGCTGGCTCAAGGAAATGCGCGGCGAGCATCTGCCGGAGACCGAGGCGTACGGCATTTCGAGTTTTGTCTATCACGCGCGCAGGCCTTTCCACCCGCAGCGTTTCTGGGACCTGATCCACTCGGAGTGGGACGGCGTGCTGCGTTCGAAAGGTTATTTCTGGCTCGCCTCGCGCATGGACTTCGCCGCGTCGTGGTCGCAGGCCGGCGGTGTCTGCCGGCACGCGGCCGCGGGGCTGTGGTGGGTCGCCGTCGACCGCGAAGACTGGCCGAAGGAAGACGAATACCTCAAACTTGTCGGCGCCAAGTGGGTCGAACCTTGGGGCGACCGCCGGCAGGAGCTGGTGTTCATCGGGATCGGCATGGACCGGGCGGCCATCGAAAAGTCGCTGGAGGCCTGCCTGCTGACCGCGGACGAGATGGCGCAGGGGCCGGCGGCTTGGCGTTCATATCCCGATCCCTTTCCGGTCTGGACCCGCATCGAGGAGGAATAGCGTTGTTCGAACTGCAGGATGTAAGCCATGCCTATGACGGAGCCGAGGTGCTGCGTGTCGATGCCTGGCAGGCGGCCCAGGGCGAGCACTGGCTGCTGCTGGGGCCATCCGGCAGCGGCAAGACCACGCTGCTGCACGCGCTCGCCGGCATCCTGCGGCCCGCGGCCGGCACGGTGACCGTGGCGGGGCAGGATCTCGCCGCGCTGGGCGCGCAGGCGCTGGACCGTTTCCGCGGCCGGCACATCGGCATCGTGCTGCAGCGGCTGCACCTGATCCCGAGCCTCGATGTCGCGCACAACCTGCTTCTCGCGCAGTACCTCGCCGGGCTGCCGCAGGACCGGCGGCGGATCGATGAGGTGCTCGGCAGTCTCGACCTTGCCGAAAAGGCGACGGCGAAGCCGCATGAATTGTCCTTCGGCCAGGCGCAGCGCGTCGCCATCGCACGTGCCCTGGTGCCGCGCCCGGAAGTTCTTTTGCTCGATGAGCCTTTCTCCGCGCTCGATGCCTTCACCCGTGCCGATCTGCAGGATCATCTGCTGGCTCTATGGGGGGACACCAGGCCAACTCTCATACTGGTCACCCACGATGTCGATGAAGCCATCGCGCTTGCTGATCGCATCATGGTCATGCGTCCGCGTCCGGGCAGGATCCTCGAGGAGATCGCGTCGGGGCTGCCGCGACCGCGCGACCGCCGCTCGGATGAATTCGATGCCGTCCGGCGTCGCGTTCTTGACACGCTCGACCGATCGCTGGATCGTTCCTCCGCCACCGCGATAAGGGAGCGGCTGTCGGAGGCCACATACTCGATTTAAACTCTGCTTTCCCAGTTGCACGAAAGGATTTCGATATGGATGCCGCCCAATTGCGCGCGATGCAGGCCCCGATCAAGGAACGTTATCGCGACAATCCGAAAGCGGGCCTGGTGACGCTGAGAACAAGCGGTACGCTCGACGACACGAACATTGCCTGCAAGGTCGAAACCGGTCGCGCACTCGCCGTTGCGGGTCTCCATCCTGCGACCGGTGGCAGCGGTCTAGAACTCTGCTCGGGCGACATGTTGCTCGAAGCGCTGGTTGCCTGCGCCGGGGTGACGCTCAAGGCGGTGTCGACAGCGCTCGAAATACCGCTTCATGGCGCGACCGTGTCGGCGGAAGGAGATCTCGATTTCCGCGGGACGCTTGGCGTCGCCAAGGATGCGCCGGTCGGATTTGCTGAAATCAGGCTGCGCTTCGACGTCGAAACCGACGCCGAGCAGGAAAAACTCGACCAGTTGCTGAAGCTGACAGAGCGCTATTGCGTGGTCTACCAGACGATCAGGAACGGCCCGAAGGTCGAGGTCACGCTCACGCGAGCCTGACGAGGTCGCGGTATCGATATATCGTGCCACCTCGCGCCTTTGGCAGAACCTTCAACTGGGGGCAGGGCAAGGACGATCCGGCTTGGAGTTGGTGGCCGCTGTGGGCTCCACATTCTAAAGAAAAGAAGTACTTAGATCAAAAAAGTACCAACATATTAGACTATGGTAAACCAAACTGGCTACCACCTTGTAGAAATAAAACCACTCCGCCAGCATCACGCAGTCGCGGGAGCGGATATTGCCTACCGGAAAGCGGATAACTAGGTGCGTAGGTCGTGGCGCTGACGTGACATATTTGAACCGTGGTGCCTCCTTCCATTCATCGGAAAAGATCGCACCATCAAAGCCCGGGATCAAACACCTAGGGCTTGCCGAAGCAAAGCTCCGACGTTACCTCCAGTGCCCGGTCCTCACGCGCTTCGACCTCACTGCGCCAAGCCGCGATTGTCGCGTCCCGCTCCCGAATCAGGGCGCCAATCTCCGCCTCATAAGCTACGAAGATTGCGGTCAGCCAACGGTTGACCAGATAGGAAGGGCGCGCGAGTTGCAAATCGAAGCGCGGCAGCAATGCGATGGTCGCCTCGGCCGGCAGCCAGACGTCGCCGACGACCCAATGATTGAGTGTAAAGATGCGGAGTAGCCGACCGCTGGCGTCAACGCCGACGGCAGCCAGATGATGGATTGGGCCGTCGGCCCCGTTTGGCCGAACGAAACAATGGAAATGGCCGTGCTCGGTGTCGCCCTCATCCACCGGATGACAGTGGTAGAACCATTGTGCGCCGCTAGCCGGATCATTGACGTCGCCCGGCGGGTAGTGATCCCATTGGACCACCTCGCCGATGTCGCGAAATGTCTCGGAAAGGATGTTGAGGCCGGACTTGGCGAGCAGCGCCTCGCAAAAGGCGATCTCCGCCAGTGCCCGCTCGCGTGCCTCACTCATTCGCCTTGCCCCGAAGCAGGCGCGGGTGGTGGAGGCGGCGGTAGCTTCTTCACCGGTGGGGGAGGCAGGGCCCGCTTTGTGGCAGGAGGCGGCGGCGGTGGAAGTTTTTCACCGACAGGGGACGCCGCAGCGCAGGGCGCTGTAGCCGGTGCTGCAGCACAGGGTGCTGACGAAGGTGCAGCGGCCGCACACGGTGCCGCACCGGATGTTGCGGCTGGTTTCAGAGTGGCGTGTGGGACGGGATGAGAGTAGTGATCGGCGGCGATGGCGGCGGTCGCGACCGCTAGCGCAGAGCCGAACAGGAATGTGTTGCGTGCCGCGCTCATGACTTCCTGAATCCGTCCAGGCCGAACAGTCCGCGTGCCCACACCCCGACGAAGGAGCCAGCAAACGCTGCGGCGAACCATAGCCAGCCGTGCAGGCTGCCCGACGCTACGCCCGAGAACAATGCACCGATGTTGCAGCCAAAGGAGAGCCGCGCGCCATACCCCATCAGCAACCCGCCAACGATCGCAGCGAGCAGCGAACCAAGCGGGATCTTCGCCTTCGGCGCGAACTGGCCGGCGAGACTGGCGGCAAGCGCGGCCCCGAGGATCGTGCCGAAATCCATGACCGAAACCGTATCCGCAAGCACGGAGGACGACAGTGCTTTTTGGGGGCCGGCCCAGGTCCAGAACTCCCATGTCTCGACAGGCACGCCGGCGGCTTGTGCGATCTTT
>JAHCAG010000041.1 GCA_019635015.1 Burkholderiales bacterium
CGCAAGCAGATCATCGGTGCCCGCGCCCGTCTTGGCCGACACCGGAACGATGGCCGCCGGCTGCGCCAGCGCGTGGATCTCCTGCATCAGCGGCAGCAGTTCGTTCTTGTTGTCCACGCCGTCGATCTTGTTCAGTGCAACCACGAGCGGCGTTCCCGGCTGCAGCAGGCCGGACACCGCCCTGTCCTCCGCCGTCAGCCGCGGCGCCTCCACCACCCAGACCACGGCATCGACATCCGACACGCTGCGCGACACGCTGCGGTTCATCAGCCTGTTCATCGTGCTGCCGTGGCGCGTCTGGAAACCGGGAGTGTCGACGAAAACGTACTGCGCGTCAGGACGGGTGACGATCCCGATGATCCGCTGCCGCGTCGTCTGCGGGCGCCTGGAAGTGATGCTGATTTTCTGGCCCACCAGGCGGTTGAGCAGCGTGGATTTGCCGACGTTCGGCCTGCCGATGATGGCGAGATGCCCGGCGCGGTGCCCTGCATCCGTCATCGATTTTCCACCAGAGCCATGGCCTTGCCTGCCGCGTCCTGTTCCGCCGCCCGCCGGCTTCCGCCGCATCCCTCGGTCCGGATGTCGAGACCGGTTATGGCGCACTGCACCTCGAAGGATTGAGCGTGTGCCTGGCCGCGCGTGCCGAGGAGCGTGTATACGGGCAAGGGCAGCCCCCTGCCCTGGGTGAATTCCTGCAGCCGCGTCTTCGCGTCCTTGCCGCTGACTCCGGGATTGACCGCGGCAAGGTTTTCGGCAAAAAGCCTGCCCACTACCTCCTGCGCTGCCGGAAACCCGCCGTCGATGACCACTGCGCCGATGAGCGCCTCGACCGCATCCGCCAGGATGGACGGCCGCGCCGCGCCGCCGCTCTTCAGCTCCCCTTCGCCGAGCAGCAATTGCCCGCCCAGTCCCAGGATACGGGCGATGCCCTGCAGGGCCTGTTGATTGACCAGATTGGCGCGGATGCGTGACAGCTCGCCTTCGCTGAGCTGCGGAAAACGTTCATAGAGCTCCAGGGCGACTAGGCAGTTGACGACGCTGTCGCCGAGGTATTCGAGGCGCTCGTTGTGATCCGCGCCGAAAGAGCGGTGGGTCAGCGCGCGCCGCAGCAATGCCGGTTCGCGGAAGGCGTAACCGATCCTGTCGCTGATCAGTCCGGAATCCACCGCAAACCAGGAAGCCGCGTCATCCGGCCGTCACTGCCGGGACGTCGGCTGGAACTCCATCAGCGCGCTGAGATTGCTGAACAACGGCACGCGCACCGTATATTCCGCGCTGAGCACGATGCCGTCGCCTTCCTTCTCGATCTGCACGTCATCGTAGGTGATGGCCTTGATGTTGTCGACGCCGGCGCGCGCGTTGAACGCGCTGTTGAATTCGCCGCGTGTCGCGTTTTTTATGGATGGGTCGGCCGCCATCGTGCGAAACATCTTCTGGATGGTGTGGAACTCCATGTACGCCGGGCCGATCTTGAAGCCCAGCAGCAGTGCAAAGATCAGCAGTACCGCAAATACCAGAAAACCGGTCATCGTGATGCCGCGCTGCGAATTCATTGACGCCTCCCCAGTATGTCAGTTGATCGACTGCCCGATGCGTTTCAGGTTGTCGAAATTCCACCAGATCAGAAATGCCCTGCCGACGATGTTGCGTTCCGGCACGAATCCCCAGTAACGGCTGTCGCTGCTGCTGTCCCGGTTGTCGCCCATCAGGAAATAATGACCGGCGGGCACCTTGCAGCGGAAACCGGACTCATTGTACGCACAATTGTCGCGGTAGGGAAAGCGCTGCACCCCGCTCAGCTGCACGGGCGGAATCTCCGGCTGCAGCAGCACGGCATGGGCATGTTCGCCCAGCCGCTCCTCGAAGCGTTTTGCCGAGACAAATTGAAGCCCGTCCTCGATATAACTGTAGTCACCGTCGGGCTTCAACGGCACTTCCCTGCCGTTGATGCTCAGGCGCTTGTCCGCATAAACGATGTCGTCGCCGGGCACGGCGACGACCCGCTTGATGTAGTCCAGGGAAGGATTCTCCGGGTAGCGGAACACCATCACTTCGCCGCGCTGCGGCTCGTTGACCTCGATCAGCCGCGTGTTCAGCACCGGCAGGCGTATGCCGTAGGTGAACTTGTTGACGAGGATGAAATCCCCGACCAGCAGTGTCGGCAGCATCGACCTGGAGGGGATCTTGAACGGCTCGACCAGGAAGGAACGCAGCACGAACACCACCAGGATGACCGGAAAAAAGCTGGCCGGATACTCGATCCACCACGGCTGCGGCATCCCCGCCGCCCGGCGTTTGCGGAAATACAGCGCCTCCGCCAGCCAGACGGCGCCGGTGACCAGCAGCAGGACCAACATGATCAGCGCGAAATTCATGGCAGGAAAATCCCCTATTTGTCGACCTGCAGGATGGCAAGGAAGGCTTCCTGCGGGATCTCGACGGTGCCGACCTGCTTCATGCGCTTCTTGCCGGCCTTCTGCTTTTCCAGCAGCTTCTTCTTGCGGGTGATGTCGCCGCCGTAACACTTGGCCAGCACGTTCTTGCGCAGCGCCTTGACCGTTTCGCGCGCGATGATGTGCGCGCCGATCGCCGCCTGGATCGCGATGTCGAACATCTGGCGCGGAATCAGCTTGCGCATCCGCTCGGCCACGTCGCGGCCGCGGTACTGGGCATTGGCGCGATGCACGATCAGCGAC
>JAHCAG010000042.1 GCA_019635015.1 Burkholderiales bacterium
CGCAGGAGAATTTCGTGCCCTTCATCCAGACCGACGTCGCGGTCAATCCGGGCAACTCGGGCGGGCCGCTGTTCAACCTCAGGGGGGAGGTAGTCGGCATCAATTCGCAGATCTACAGCCGGACCGGCGGGTTCATGGGCCTGTCTTTCGCAATTCCGATCGATGTTGCCAATGACATCGCGCAGCAGCTGCGCACCACCGGCAAGGTGACGCGCGGACGCATCGGCGTGGTGATACAGCCGGTGACGCGGGAACTGGCTGACGGGTTTGGCCTGCCCAAGCCGCAGGGCGCGCTGGTCAATTCGGTTGAAAAGGGCGGTCCGGCGGAGAAGGCCGGCATCGAGGCCGGTGATGTCATCCTGCGCTTCGACGGCAAGCCGGTGAATTCATCGGAAGACCTGCCGCGCATCGTCGGCGGTACCAAGCCGGGCAGCAGTATCGCCGTCCAGGTCTGGCGCAACAAGGCTGCGCGCGATCTCCAGGTCATGGTGGCCGAGCTGTCGGATGACCGGGCAACGCGCCAGGCGCGGGGCGGCAAACCGCAGCCCCAGGCCGGCGTCCGCTTCGGCATGGGGCTGGTCGAACTGACCGATGCGCAGCGCAAGGAACTCAAGGTCGAGGGCGGCGTGCTGGTCGACAGCGTGCAGGGCGCCGCGGCGCAGGCCGGCATCCGGCGTGGCGACGTGATCCTCGCGGTCAACAACCAAGACGTCAAATCGGTCGAGCAGTTCCAGCAGCTGATGGGCGGCTTCGACAAGGGGCGCATCGTGGCCCTGCTGGTGCGGCGCGGCGGCAACTCGCTGTATATACCGTTCCGCATTGACGGGAATGGGTGATTCGCCACCGGTCGAACTGACCCTCTACGGCCGCGCATGGTGCCATCTCTGTGACGACATGCTGGCCGGCCTGCGCGGGCTGCAGGCCGGCAGCCCGTTCCGGGTCTCGGTCGTCGACGTCGATGCCGATGCGGCGCTGGAACGGCGTTTCGGGGACAAGGTGCCGGTGCTGATGCATGGCGACCGCGAGCTCTGCCATTATCATCTGGATGTTGCCGCGGTTACTGGATACTTGCTGAATTTCCGTTAAAATACGGGGCCTTGTGAACCGAACTTGGGCACGCCGGGTAAGTCCGGGTGCCCTTTTTGTTGTTTTGCCCGGCGGCCGGAACTGATGCAGCACATCCGCAATTTCTCCATCATCGCGCACATTGACCACGGCAAGTCGACGCTGGCCGACCGTTTTATCCAGCTTTGCGGCGGCCTGTCCGACCGCGAAATGGAATCCCAGGTGCTCGACTCGATGGAACTCGAGCGCGAGCGTGGCATCACCATCAAGGCGCAGACCGCGGCACTGACCTACAAGGCGAAGGACGGCCGGACCTATCGCCTGAACCTGATCGACACGCCGGGGCACGTCGATTTCTCCTATGAGGTGTCGCGTTCGCTGGCAGCCTGCGAAGGGGCGCTGCTGGTGGTCGACGCCTCGCAGGGGGTCGAAGCCCAGACCGTTGCCAACTGCTATACCGCGATCGAACAGGGTGTCGAGGTGGTGCCGGTCCTCAACAAGATGGATTTGCCCCAGGTCGAGCCCGAGCGCGTCGCTGCCGAGATCGAGGACATCATCGGCATTCCGGCGCAGGATGCGGTCAGGGTCAGCGCGAAGACCGGGGAGGGCATCGCCGAGGTGCTGGAAGCGGTGGTCAGCCAGATGCCTCCGCCCAAGGGCGATCCGGAGGCGGCGCTGAAAGCCCTGATCATCGATTCATGGTTCGACAACTATGTCGGCGTGGTGATGCTGGTGCGCGTCGTGGACGGCGTGCTGAAACCCAAGGACCGCATCCTGCTGATGTCGACCAGCGGCAACTACCTGTGCGAGCAGGTCGGCGTTTTCACGCCCAAGTCGCAGGCCCGCGAAAGCCTGTCCGCGGGCGAGGTCGGCTTCGTCATCGCCGGCATCAAGGAGTTGCAGGCGGCCAAGGTCGGCGACACGCTGACGCTCGCGGGCAATCCGGCGAAGGAGCCGCTGCCCGGTTTCAAGGAGATCAAGCCGCAGGTCTTTGCCGGGCTTTATCCCGTGGAATCGAACGAATACGAGGCGCTGCGCGACGCGCTGGAGAAGCTGCACCTGAACGATGCCTCGCTGCGTTTCGAGCCGGAATCCTCGCAGGCGCTGGGCTTCGGCTTCCGTTGCGGCTTCCTCGGCCTGCTGCACATGGACATCGTGCAGGAGCGGCTGGAGCGCGAGTACGGCATGTCGCTGATCACCACGGCGCCCACGGTGGTCTATGAGGTCGCGCTGCGCGACGAGAGCGTGCTCGAGATCGAGAATCCGTCGCGCCTGCCGGACGTTTCGCAGATCGAGGAAATCCGCGAGCCGATGATCAAGGCCTCGATCCTGGTGCCGAGCGATTATGTCGGGCCGGTGATGACGCTGTGCACCGAAAAACGCGGCGTGCAGAAAAACATGCAGTATCTCGGGCGGCAGGTGATGCTGACCTATGAATTGCCGCTGAACGAGGTGGTGATGGACTTTTTCGACCGCCTGAAGTCGGTGTCACGCGGTTATGCCTCCCTCGATTACGATTTCATCGAATACC
>JAHCAG010000005.1 GCA_019635015.1 Burkholderiales bacterium
AAAATAATTACTTTTGCTTTTTGGTTTTTTGCGCTGAGACTGTCAGCTCTGAAATTAATCGATTAACTTCCTTTTCTACTTCAGCGCGCCGAGCGCTTGATGACCCTGATTTTTCCCCAAAAAGATGTTGGCGTTCTACTTGTATCAGGCGCCGTAGTGCGTCTCTAATTGAGCTGTTATCAATTTCCATATAGTTCCTCCTCGTCAATAGCAGGTTCTTCGTAATACATCGCACCGAGCCCCATGGCGCTTACCAATTTCGAAACATTAAGTTCTTGTTCCTCCGGTGACATTGATGTTTTTACAAATGATCGAATGCGATTTAATTCAGTAGCAACTTGCTTGCGCCATATGTTTGGCTGATTTTGAAGTAAGTTAGGCGAGGGGGCGGCAAAGAAATCATAGATTGTGGCATGTGATTTTCCAGGAGCCTGTCGCAACACCCGTCCTCGTCGTTGAACGTATTGGCGGTAAGAGTTGCTGCTTGCCATGATGTAAGCAGTTCTACATCCCGGGACATCAAAGCCTTCATCTAAAACTCGTATTGCTGTAATTGCATCAATATGTCCATCATCAAAGGCGCTGATAATTTTGTGCCTTTCGCTTGCTGTTTCAGCGGCTGTTATTTGTGAAACAGTCCAGCTGTTATCTGCGACAATTTTTGTAACTTTATCAATTACTCTTTCACCAATGCCGTCATCTAATGGGTGGTAACCCTCGGCGCAATAGAAGAGAGAATGAGGTGATGGTTTCATCTCTAAAATTAGGGCGCTCAACCTGTAAAGCTTAGATCGGAGCGCGCCGATGAGACGTGTGCGACGTGCGGCTAACATTTGAATCTGTTGTTGCACCAACGGGTTCTGCCGGTTCGGGTCCTGAGCGGAAAGTGCGCTTATTTTTTGTGAAAGCCGTTCATACTCCTCTGCTTCATCGTCCTCAAATACGCAAGGTACCGGGATGTATTGATATTGGCATAGGACGCCATCATATAAGGCATCAGCCAATGTATATGTTGAAACAACTGGGCCATATATAGATTCAAGAACAGTTTTATTTTTGAGTTGTCCGGGGTTCCATGGCGTTGCTGATAATCCAATTTTAAATTTTGCATTATCAGGAATGCGTTCCCGCCAAACTGGGTTCGAATGATGGTGGCACTCATCGCCGATAAAAAATAGCGATTGATTTGGGATTCTTCGTAGTAATTTTTGAAAGGCATCAGTTGATAAAGTGTCGTTAACAACAACAATGCATAAAAATGAAGTTGCTTTCGCTAGGAATGCTGAGATTGCTTCGCTAAGCCGGTCAACCCATAATTCTGCGGAGTAGAAGGCTTTGATTGGGCGCATATTAAACTGTCCCATAACGCTAACCCACTGTTCGCCCAAGATTTGGTAAGGGACAGATACAACCATTGCTAATGGATAGCCTTGTTCTGAAAATTTGGTGGCGGCATGAATTACGGTAATTGTTTTGCCGGCGCCTGTGGCAAGCGCAAAAATGCCGTTGTAAGAATTTGTTTTCCAGTTTATTAATGACTTCTCTTGATGGGGGTGAAGTGCATATTGCCTACCTCCAAAACATGTAGGTAATTTAGGTAAAAGATTGGGGTTGGTGTAAATCGGTGGAATGGGCTCTGCAATTGCCAGCTCTCGTGTCAAATCTGGCGGGAGATGCTGTTGCCCACGATAAGCAATTAACTTCTCGTAGAACTCTGAAGGCACAGCAACGGTTACGACATTGCTATCCGCGTTGTTCCATAGATCTTCAAAACCTTGTTTAAACGGATTCCCGTAATCGTTAAATAATTCTGATTTCCAGCTTGGATAAACAGCTAACGATTCGAAGTTTTTATATGGTAATAGTGCTGCCGCAGATTCGTTTGCACTGCCGTGAAAAACGATTTCGTTATTTTCGCCGTCCCTGAGAATGCCTATCTTTTCGTGATACATGCCATTTTTCCGAAAAGCGTATCGAATCTCTAGAGAATTGGTGGCAATCAACCATGAAAGAAGTTGGAGAGACTGAACCGAACGCTCTGTTCCTGCTCTTTCCAGAATGTCAGCTAGATGCTGTGAAAGTTGTTTTTCTAAAGTTGCTAGCGTTACACCATTTTTTACGGCCTCCCAGTCATCATCGGAAAGCGGGTGACCGATGATCAGGCGCATATTTCCCTTGTTGCGAATTAGGCCTGACAGACCAATTCCGGCTTCAACGAGCATGGAAGATGCAAAAAACCCAACGGCTCGGTCGTATTGAACTGCGCAGCCAAGGGTTGGTAAGTAAAAGTCCTTCACTAACGAGTCCGTCGCGGTTCGATATATACCTTTAAGGCTTAATTCGCGAAAATTTTTCAATGTGGTCTCTAGTGAGTTAACGCATTGTTTTTTTTGAGTTTACGTGTGCTCCTTTGCTAACGGAACATGAGTTTTTAAAGTGCTAGTCGGACGTTAATTTATTGACTAATGGAAGGGATTTAATTAAAAATGGAAGTTAAATTAATAACTTCCAATTCAAACATGACTGATACTGGGTATTGCCACACATTTCCTGCGCTACGCGGTAAGCAGGCTGGCAGGGATTTCTTCGTTGCAATGTGTCCAATAAAAGTGATTCCGAAAATTTTTGTTTTCGATGAGGAGGAGGTGCCTCCGGAGTTAAGAGCACAAAGGACTTTGAATCGCGCGCGAATTCCAGAATTGGCGGGATATTTAGTAGAGAACTGGAACTCTTATATCTTGTCGGCATTAACTGCTTCTGTGGATGCGAGTGTGCACTTCGAGCCTTATCAGAGTGTAGGTCTAGATTCCAATATGGGATTACTTTCTATCCCTATGGACGCACGCATATTAATTAATGACGGGCAGCATAGACGAGCGGCGATTGAGGAGGCGCTGAAAACGTCACCTGAGATAGGTCAGGATAATGTCCCCGTCTTATTTTTCTGCGACCAAGGCTTGCAACGGAGTCAGCAAATGTTTGCTGATTTAAACAAATATGCGGTGCGCCCAAGTTATTCACTTTCTACGCTTTATGACCATAGAGATCCGGGCTCTGAGCTCGCCCGGTATCTTGCGCAAAATTGTTCTGTATTTTTAGGATTGACTGAAATGGAGAAATCAACCATTTCAAATCGATCAACGAAGTTGTTTACCTTAAGCAGCATTAAGCATGCCAATAGGGGTTTGCTAAGAAAGCAGCTTCGCGAGTCAGTATCAGAGGCGGAAAGGCTATTAGCAAAAGAGTTTTGGGAAGCAGTTGCGGATCAGATTCCAGATTGGAGGCGTGCTCGTGAACGTGCAGTCTCGACTGCTGACCTTCGTCAAGGTTTTATTCATGCGCATGGAGTTGCGTTGCAGGCTCTTGCAATTGCTGGCGCAGACTTGCTGGCATCGAAACCAAAGGATTGGCGAAACACTCTAAAGCGCATACGCGCGATTGATTGGTCGCGTTCAAATATTGAGTTATGGGAGGGGCGCGCAATGAATCACGGCCGCATAAGCAAAGCCTCTACTAGTGTCCAGCTTACGGCTATTGTGATTAAGCAGGCTCTGGGCCTAAAGCTTAGCGAGGATGAAAAACAATTGGCGGCAATTCAGAAAGGCAAAAAATGAAATCTAATTTTCGCCAAGAAGAACGTGATGAAATCACTAGCTTATACAAAGAGGATGAGCGACCTTGGGTCATTGGCTATAGTGGTGGTAAAGATTCGACTGCGGTTTTGCGTTTGGTTTACGAGGCATTGTTGACACTTCCCGCGGCCGAGAGAAAAAAACCAGTTTTCGTGGTTTCATCAGATACATTGGTCGAGACGCCTGTAGTCGTTAACTTAATTACTGAGACCATTCTTAGAGTTAATGAGCGAGCGATTGCGGACGGTTTGTCAATCACGGCGCACCAGGTAGTGCCTAAAACTGCTGAGACTTTTTGGGTCAATCTGATTGGGCGTGGCTACCCTGCGCCAACCAGACAGTTTAGATGGTGTACTGAGCGTATGAAAATTGATCCGGTCAGCGAATTTATTCTGGACAAGGTTGCGTCATTTGGAGAGGTGGTAGTTGTATTGGGTTCGCGCATGGCTGAGAGTAATTCTCGAGCCCAAGTAATGAAAAAGCACAAAATTGACGGGAAGAGGCTGGCGCGACACACAAGTCTGCCTAATGCGTATGTGTATACCCCAATCGAGTCGTGGTCAGCTGATGATGTTTGGGAATTTCTATTTTCTGGCCCGGCACCTTGGGGAGGGGGGCACCAGGCATTGTTTGACCTTTACAAGGATTCCAACGCAGGAGAATGTCCTCTTGTAATTGATAAAAGCACGCCTTCCTGCGGCAACTCACGTTTTGGCTGCTGGGTCTGTACTGTTGTTACACAGGACAAGGCTATGGATGGGCTGGTGGAGAGTGGCCATACCTGGCTAAAGCCTTTGCAAGATTTTCGCAATTTATTATTCGAAACTACGTTGCCGGAAAACAAGCACAAGTATCGCCACGAGCGACGCCGAACCGGCAAGGTTACAGTTGTTTCAAAAGATTCTTCCGATATGAAACAGGTGCTTGGGCCCTACAGAATGTCTATTCGGAAGATGTTTCTTGAAAAACTTTTACTTATTCAGAGGCAGATTGATGAATCCCAGGCAGGTTCTGGAGTCACATTAATTACGCATCCAGAGCTTGAGGAAATACGCGTACTTTGGAGGATAGATCCTTTAGAGCCTGATTGGGAGGATGCTGTCCCTAAAATATACGAAAAAGTATTTGGAGTGTCTGCCAATTGGTATCGGGGCGATGATGACACTTTTTCCGCGTTGGAAGCGGATGCCCTTTCTGGATTGGAGGGTAGGCACGAGATTCCCAAGGAGCTCATCATGAAATTGATTGAAATTGAGCTTTCAATGGAGGGCTTGGCGAAGAGGGCGGCAATTTTTAAGAAAATTGAGGAGGTACTCGGACAAGATTGGGGCGATGTTGCTGCATCGGTTGAGCGCCAATCGGCTCGAGTGGTCCAAATTTTAGATCGGGCGAAGGAGGAGCAGGACTTGCAGGGAAAATATGGCCACGTGAATGGGCTGCTCGATCATGCTTCTTGAGAAGCTCTCGGTATGTGATTTTGGGGTATTTCGTGGTCAACAGATCATCGATTTGGTGCCAAGAAAAAAATATGGTTCGACACGTCCAGTAATTTTATTTGGCGGATTAAATGGTGCCGGAAAGACAACGATTTTGACGGCTGTCCGGATGGCTTTGTATGGCCGTCAGGCGCTGGGCTTTGGTGCAACACAGCGCGCTTATGAGAGCTTGATTGAAGACCAGATTCACAAAGCCAAAGGGCAGTTGGTTCCAATCAACAGCGCGAATGTGTCTTTAGAATTTACTTACTCGCAGTTGGGGAGAGTCTCAAGGTACAAAGTTACACGTGAATGGACCCGTGCAGCAAAGGGTATTTCGGAGAATCTCAGGATTGAATGTGACGGTGCTTATCTCGAGGGATTGACTTCCGAGCAAGCCCAGGCTTTTCTTAATCAATTGGTGCCGGTGGGGGTTTCTGAGTTATTTTTCTTTGACGGCGAAAAAATATCGAGATTGGCATCTGATGATGGCGAAGCGACATTGTCCTCGTCGATTAGACGTCTGCTAGGCTTGGAGGTGGTTGATAAGTTGCGTGCTGATTTGGTGGTTTATCTTCGGCAAGCAAGGACTAAGACAGTCAGTGATGCTGATGCAATAGCATTAAATTCATTGGACGAGCAATTCAGGGCGCTTAAAGCCGAGATCGGCCGCCTAGAAAATTTGCTGCAAGAGGATATTTACCCGGCCATCGATTCAAAAGTAAAAACGGTAGATTATCTTCAGGCATTATTTGATCAGAGTGGTGGCGCTTGGGCCAGCTCCAGAAAGGATTTGGAGCATCGGGTTGATGTGCTTGCTGCCGATCGGCGGAGGGTAAATGAGGAGATTATTAAGGAGCTCTCCGGGTTATATCCCTTTGTTCTTGGTGGTCGGGTTGTGGAGAGCCTCAAGAAAAAATTGCGAGATGTTTCTGGCAAGCAATCTGGCGAAAATCGCCAAAAATTGATTGGCCTGATTACTACGGAGCTTAAGAAAGAGCTAGATATTAAGATCTTCGCAAAAGTTGAGAAGGTAATTAAGAGGTTTTCGGCTAGAGGGGTGGGGCGTGCGAAGGGCGTGTTGCCTTTTGAAAGCTACTCTTCGCAGATGCTTCTGAGGGTATCGCGTTTCCTCGAAGTTGACGCCTCTCTCTCTCGTTCCAGGGTGGGTGATCTGCGGAAGAAGTTGCTTGAAATTTCTGAGGAGTTTTCGCAGATTGGTGTCAACCTGGCGTCAGCACCACCTGAAGAGGCGCTGGCCGATGATTTGCGAAAGTTGCAGAGTGCCTCTGAAGATTTGGGGCGTTTAAAAGCTAAAAAGCAGGAAGTTTTGGAGGATTTGCGTTCCAAAATTTGGAGCGCAATCGATGTAAATCGAAAATTAAAGGCTTTAGAGGAAAAGATATCCAAATCAGCCCATACGAACATGGGGTTGGAAAGAGCAAATTCCTCAATTGCAATGCTTGACGAGTTCGGTGAAGTTCTGACGCGTAAGAAAGTAGAGTCGTTACGGAGGCATTTTGTTGAGGTTTTTCGTAGACTTTCGCGCAAGGATGATTTGGTGGTTGACGCATCAATTGATGACCGTACTTTTGAAGTCATCTTGCTTGGTAAGGCTGGGGAGAGAATTCCAAAGAAAATTTTATCTGCCGGTGAAAAGCAGGTTTATGCAATTGCGATGCTCGAGGCATTGGCCAAAACATCAGGGCGGAATCTGCCGATTATTGTTGATACTCCCTTGGGTAGATTAGATAGCGTGCATCGCACTAAGCTCGTGCAGCATTATTTCCCGCATGCCAGTCACCAAGTAATTATTTTGTCGACTGATACCGAGGTTGACGAGGAATTCTATCGTGATCTTTCCCCTTCAATTTCTCATGCATTTCATCTGGAGTTCGATGGGGGCGAGCGGATGACAACTGTTAGGGAAGGATACTTCTGGAAATCGCTTGAGGGAGGGCTAAAGCGTGTTTCCTAACCGATTTAGAATTTCAAAGCGTTCTGCTGAGGTTCTGAAGATGCTCAAGGGGCGTACAGGAGTTACGCCAAACATCCTATGTCGAATGGCAATGATGCTTTCGATGCGGGATGGTAGATCACCGGGTAACGCCGCGGTTCCAATGGATGGAGGCGAATTTAACGCGCCGACTCTTTTTGGTGAGCATATTGATGCGTACGATGTGCTCCTTCAGAGTATTCATGGCTCATTAGATTCCAAAGGGGCTCAGCGACTGGTTGCTTGGTATATCCAAGATGGACTTGAGCAATTAAAGCGAGCTCAATCATTGGGTGATTTATTGACTTTCGAACAGAATGCCGAGGGAAAGCCTGTTCATCAAGGTGGGCGAAGAGTTTCGAAACGTAGGGCCTCGGCCTAGTATCGTAATAGTAAGAACATCAGAAGTGTAAGGGCGTGATTTAGGCCAAGCTGGGTCGTCAGCTTCCCAGAATTTAGGGCCAGCTTTCCGGCAACACAGATCGTTGCAGTGCTGGCAAGAAGCGCTTTGATCCCGCGGAGGACAGCGTCAAGGTACTGACGATGCACAGCAGCAAGGCGCCGCCCTTTGTCAGCCGGATTCAGCAGGTCAGCCAGGCGGGAAGCCGGAGGGTGAGAAGGGGATTGTTTCCGGCCTGATGGGGGGTTTGGGGCGGTAGGCGGGGCAGGGGGCGCGATCCTCTGTGAGGCGTCCCGCTGGGGTTGTTCGGCGGTGGCCCCGGATTCTGGCCTGCGGCCTGCATCCCGGGCACGGGTTTCTTGCTTCATAAGTAATTGATTTTATTGAATAAATTTGCAATTCCTCTTTAGCGCGGTTTCGGAGGGTCTGACGGCCGAATTTAGTTGCAAATAATTGTATTTAATATTATTTTCGCTTTTCGCGAATTGCGAAAATAGCGCAGGGATTAGCCATGCGACGCCCGGTCAATCGTCAGCCCGCTTTGAAGCCACAGGATCTTTATCTGCTGTTGGCTTTGCTCGCGCGCGTGGATGAGCCGGTGACGTATCCCGAGCTTGCGGCATTTGCCGGGGTGTCGATCTCTGAAGTGCATGGCGCATTGCGCCGCGCGGAGTTGGCGCGTCTGCTGTCGTTCGTTGATGGCAAGCCGGGCCTGATCAAGCCGGCGTTCAGGGAGTTTTTGTTTCATGGCGCGCGTTATGCATTTCCGGCAGCGCGCGGCGGGATGGTGGGCGGTGTGCCCACGGCGTATGCGGCTGCGCCGCTCAACGCATTGATCGCGCCGTCCTCTGATCCGCCCCCGGTATGGCCGCATGCCGAAGGCAGTGCGCGTGGCCTCGCCATGGTGCCCTTGTATCCGAGCGCGCCGGCCGCCGCCCTGCGTAATCCCGTCTTGTACGAAAATCTCGCGCTGTTTGACGCCTTGCGCATGGGCAGCGCGCGCGAGCGCGGCCTGGCCGAAGAATTGTTCGGGCAGCGGTTTTGAATCCGCTCGATCCCAACGTCCAGTCGGTTGAGGCGGTTGCGCAGGCGCTGGGCGATTTGTGTGATGAGGTGGTGCTGGTCGGTGGCTGTGCCGCCGGACTGCTGTGCACTGCGCCGGGCGCTGCACCGCCACGGGTGACGTTTGATGTGGATGTGGTGGCCGAAGTGGCCGCGCTGGCGGAGTATTACGCGCTCGAGAAGCGATTCGAGCAGCGGGGTTTCAAGCGCGATGTTTCGCGGGATGCGCCGATATGCCGCTGGCGATTGCGGGATCTGTGTGTTGACCTGATGCCGAGCGATGAAAAGATTCTCGGTTTTTCGAATCGCTGGTATCCGCACGCGATAGCGAGTGCTTTGCGTGTTGCGCTGCCCAGCAGGCGCTTGATCCGCCTGATTCCTGCGCCCGTTTTTTTGGCAACCAAGCTCGAAGCGTTTGCAACGCGCGGTCGGGGCGATCTGTTATCGAGCCACGATTTCGAGGACATCATCCATGTGCTGGATGGACGCCCCGATATCGAGGCGGAGGTGGCTGTTGCCGCCTCTGAACTGATGCATTTCCTGTCTGCCCGTTTCGGTGAGATTGTGCGGCATGCGGATTTTTTCAATACGTTGCCGGGTCTGTTGACTTATGACGAAATTCACGGGGACCGGGTCCGCCGTGTTCGTGCGCGCATTGAGGCGATCGCGGCTTTATCGGGTTAGATTCACAGGATTTCGGCGACTTTGCAGTAAACGTAAGGTGTGCAAAGTGCCCCGGGCGGACTTCCCTCGGGGCGCACCGTGCTCATCATGTACAGCCACAAATGTTCCGCGTGGGCACGCTGCGCTTTGCCCACCCTACGGGGCTACGGAACTGATTTTTTATCATCCAGTGCGCGCGAAGGCGCTGAACCGGATCTGTCCCGCCGCTCCCAGCCAATTCCGTATAACATTGCGCCACTTTCACCGTTAATCCCGCTAGAGAAAGGCAAAACCATGCGTATGCAATTCCCTGTTCTCGCCTGCGTCGCCGCACTGATGGTGCAGCCGGCCGTGGCGCAGACCTATCCCTCGAAACCGATCCGCATCCTGATCGCACAGGCGCCGGGCAGCGCAACCGACAACGTGAGCCGGGTGCTGAGCGGCAAGCTCGGTGAGCAGCTGGGCCAGCCCTTCGTGATTGAGGCGCGGCCGGGTGCCGGCGGTGCGATCGGCACGGAGGCGGCGGCGCGCGCGCCGGCCGATGGCTACACGCTGTTCATGGCCAACAACTCCACGCACGGTTCGAACCCTGCGGTGTACAAAAAGCTGCCCTACGACGCGGTCAAGGATTTCTCGCCGATCATCCTGATCGCCTCGACGCCTTATGTGCTGACGGCGCATCCCTCGCTGCCGGTGAAAAGCGTGAAGGAACTGATTGCCTTCGCCAAGAAGCGGCCCGGCGAACTCAACTACGGTTCAGCCGGCAACGGCAGCACCCACCACCTGAGCGGCGAACTGCTGAAGACCATGGCGGGCATCAACCTGGTGCATGTGCCGTACAAGGGCACCACGCCCGCGCTGACCGGGCTGCTGAGCGGTGAAGTGTCAGTCGTGTTCTTCACCGTGGTCGGGATACAGCCGCATGTGAAGTCGGGCAAGGCGCGGGCGCTGGCGGTGACCACGCCGGCCCGTTCGAACATGATGCCCGAGCTGCCGACGATGGCCGAAGCCGGCTTGAAGGGTTTCGAGGTCTCGTCGTGGTTCGGCCTGCTGGCGCCGGCGGGCACGCCCGCGGCCATTGTCAGCCGCCTCAATGCCGAGTCGGTGAAGGCGATGGCGCTGCCCGAGGTGTCCGGCGCATTGCGCAAGCTGGGCTTTGATGCGGTGGGCGGTACGCCCGAGCAGTTCGCCGCCCACATCCGCAGCGAGGTCGAGCGCTTCACCAAGCTGGTGAAGGCGACCGGCATCACGGTGGATTAAGCGGCAGGGCCCACAGGGCCGGCACACGGGGATCCACGGTAGCCGCGGATCCCCGTTGTTTTTTTAAGCAGCAGAACGAGCCTGGCCAAAGGCCGGTCTGCTGTCACTGTCTTCGCATCTGTCTCAATATGCAGACAGTCCGGCGCAGGGAACTCCGGCACCCTATCCGACTCAGATTGAGGTGCCGATCGACATACATCCGCTGCGCGGAGCCTTGAAGCCCGGATACCTGCCGGCGCTGCTGGCCTTGCTGCTGGGGGCCTGCGCGCATGAGCAGCCCCTGGTGATGCGCCCGCCGCCGCCGGAGCTGGTCATCCATGTGCCGGTGGAGACGATCGAAGAGCTGCGGGAAGAAATCGACCGCATGGCCGATGTGCCGGGCGACCGGATGCTGCCTGCCCTGAGCGGCAGGGTCGAGCAGATTGACTGCAGGAGCGGTGTCGAGGATCTGCATGCGCGCATGGCGCTGGAAGTGCGCGGCGGGCAGGTCGCCAGCTTCGCGTATTACAGCAAGCGGCGGCCGCGCACCTGTTCCATGGACATGCGGCGGGATGATCCCTTCATCAAATGGCGCCTGACGCCCGAAGGGGCGACCCGGGTGCAGACGCCGCAGGGACTGTTTCTGATCCGCACTTCGTCCGAGGCCTGGGAGTTCGAGTTTCTGGAGGTTGAACGCCAGAAATTCTGCGGCATGGAAGGTCATATCAACGGCAGGATGATCATCAAGCGCAGGGTTTCCAATCCGGAATGTTCGGTCACCGGGTTGTTGGATCGTGACGAAGAAGACCTGGCTGATGCCCCGGATCCGGCGCAGGTATTGACGGTGCAGGGTCTGCGGCGCTGAGGTTGCGGGCTCCCGGACTCCGGCCTGCGGCCGTCCTCCGGGCTACGGGGTGGTGAGGGGGCGCGGTATGATGCGCGTCCTTTTATGTCAGGCCGCACATGGATTTCGATGTCATCGTAGTGGGCGCGGGTGCCGCCGGCATGATGTGTGCGGCGGTGGCCGGCGCGCGCGGTCGGCGGGTGCTGATCATCGACCACGCGGTAAAGCTCGCTGAAAAAATCCGCATCTCCGGTGGTGGCCGCTGCAATTTCACCAACCGCGAGGTCGGGCCGCGCAATTTCCTGTCGCGCAATCCGCATTTCTGCCGCTCGGCGCTGGCGCGCTACACGCCGCGCGATTTCATCGCGCTGATCGAGCGCCACGGCATCAGCTACCACGAGCGCAACCTCGGCCAGCTGTTCTGCGACGACAGCGCGCAGCAGATCATCGCGATGCTGAAGGCCGAGTGTGACGCCGCGGGGGTGCAGTGGGCGATGCCGGTGACCGTGGAGCGGGTGGCGCGGACGGCGGGGGAGGCGCCGGGTTTCGAGGTGGCGACTTCGCAGGGCAGTTACCGCAGCCGCGCGCTGGTGGTGGCCACCGGCGGGCTGTCGATCCCGAAAATCGGCGCCACGCCTTTTGGTTATCGCCTCGCCGAACAATTCGGCCTGCCCGTCGTGCCGCCGAAGCCCGCGCTGGTGCCGCTGGCGCTGCCGCCGGAGTGGCTGGCGCGTTTCGGGGCGCTGTCCGGTTCGTCCTTCGATGCGGTGACCTCCTGCGTGCAGCAGCCGCGCGGTGAACACTGGCCGTCGTTCCGCGAGGCGGCGCTGGTGACCCATCGCGGCCTCTCGGGGCCGTCCATCCTGCAGGTGTCCTCGTACTGGCAGCTCGGCGGTGCGCGCGGGCCGGTGGCGCTGGATCTGCTGCCGGAGATCGATGCCGCTGACTGGCTCGATCAGCATCGCCGCGGGCAGCAGGCGCTGGGTGCGGTGCTGGCGGAACATCTGCCGCGGCGGTTTGCGCTGGGTTTCGCCGAGCTGCACGGCTGGACGCAGCCGCTGGCGCAGCTGTCGAAAGCGGTGCTCGCGGAAATCGCGCAGACGCTGAAGGGCTGGCCGATCCAGCCCTCGGGCACGCTGGGTTATGCCAAGGCCGAGGTCACACTGGGCGGCGTGGACACCGATGCGCTGTCGCAGCAGACGCTGGAGGCGCGCAGCGTGCCGGGACTGCATTTCATCGGCGAGGTGGTCGACGTCACCGGCTGGCTCGGCGGCTACAACTTCCAGTGGGCCTGGGCGTCGGGGCAGGCGGCGGGGAACGCGGTGTAGGGCGAACGCGTAAAACTTCAATATTAATAATGACTTGCTTGCATTTCCTCCAGTAAAGGAGTACTTTCCCGCCCAGTTCATCGGCGGGAGTCCTCATCGTTAGTTTCAACCTGACATGGCGCGGCATCCTGGCAGCGGTCCTGCTGCCGGTCGCGTCGTCGGCCATTGCGGCGGAGTGGGGCCGGATGGTGCTGCTGTCTTCTCCGGGCGAGCCGCTGCGCGCGGAAATCGAAGTGTCCGCCCCCTACCACAAGTCTGAAATTCCGGTGCTGCAGCTCGCGTCGGCCGAGGCCTATGCGCGCGCCGGCCTGCAGTACGACGCCGTGCTTGATGCGGCGCGCCTGCGGTTTGACCTGCGTGCCGACGGGCGTCCCTATTACGCCTTGCAATCGGCGCGGCCGCTTGCCGCGTCGCAGGTTGCGCTGCTGGTTGAACGCGTGGCGCCGGGGCCGCTGTCGCAACGTGCCTATGTGCTGCAGATCGGTGGTACGGCGGATCGCGGCGCGGTGTTCGCGCCGGTTGAGCCGCGCAAACCGGCTGTGCCGCGTGTTGCTGCCACTGCGGACGATGCGCGCTGGCTGCGCGAGGTCGAGCGCCTGCAGGTGCAGGTCGATGCGCAGGGGCGGGCGCTGGCCGGCATGCTCGAACGTGTGGCTGCAATGGAATCGGCGGTGGCGGCATTGCAGCGCGGACTGGAAGCGCGGAGCAGTGCGGCCGCTGCGGCACCATCACCTGCCCCCGTCGCGGAGAAGCCGCCCGTTCCAGCACCGGCACCGGCGGCGGCATTGCCGCCCGCAGTGAGCGAGCGCACGGAACGCCAGGCCCTGTCGGCGTCCTGGGTCAATCACAGCCTGCTGCTGCTCGCTGCGGGTGTGCTGGTCCTGCTGCTGGGCATCGGCGGCTGGATGCTCTGGGGACCGCTTTCACGGGACGTGAAGGCGC
The DNA here is from genome assembly GCA_019635015.1 of Burkholderiales bacterium. Lineage (GTDB taxonomy): Bacteria > Pseudomonadota > Gammaproteobacteria > Burkholderiales > SG8-41. The sequence continues at coordinate 13,582 of JAHCAG010000005.1, forward strand.
CCGCGGCGCAGTAATGCTTCTGCGCGCGCTGATTTAGCCGTTTTCCGGCGTTTTTCCGGCGTTTTGCGCCATTTTGGGCGCTATTTTCGCCCCTGCAAGTCTCGCGCAAGTCCTCCGCAAGCACTGCGCAAGAGCCCTCTGTAACCATCACGATCACCAGATCGCCCGCCGCTGCTGCGGCGCGGTGCCCTGCCTTTTGTTTTTTCTGGAGGAGTTCGTGATGAAAACAATTATTCCTGCGATCGGTTTGGCCCTGCTCTCGCTGTCAGCCTGGGCCGATGAAGTAGCGATTCCCGCGCCGGAAGAAGTCAGCCCGACGGCAATGATCGTGGTGGTGTTGCTGATGGTGGCGATGGTCGGCGGTTTTATTGCCTTCACGGTGTTGAAGGACCGCAAGAAAGACAAGTGATGCGGCACCTGATGTGACCGCTCCAGCGCGCGCATGGCGGCGCAGGGTATTCCCTCCCTCCCTGCACCCTGGGCCGCCGGGGAATGCGCGCGTGAAGACGGGGAAGGGGCGCAATGGAACAGGCAGGCCCCTTCCCCTGAAGGTGTAACATAACTATTTGATTTTATTGAAAAAATAAACCCGGCGCACCAAGGGCCGGGTTTATCGGATGCCGGCGCAAGGCCGGCATGACGGTGGGGCTGATACGGCGGTTTACGACTCCGCAGCCTTGCCTTCGACGACGCGCAGTTGCGGGCGCTCTTTCGGTGCGCGCAGTTCGTGTTTGTCGGCAAACAGCAGGCACTGCGGGCCGATGTCGGCGATGGTGTTGCAGGCAAGGAGCGCCATGTTGCGGTGGATTTCGTCGCGGTAGATCTGCAGCGCGCGCGCCGCACCGGCTTCTCCTCCCGCCGCTACGCCATACAGCGTCGAGCGGCCGACCATGACGGCATTCGCGCCGAGTGCCAGTGCCTTGACGACGTCACTGCCGCGGCGGATGCCGCTGTCCATGAAGATGGTCGCGCGTTTGCCCACCGCATCGACGATTTCCGGCAGCACTTCGATCGGCGAGACGATGCCGTCGAGATTGCGTCCGCCGTGGTTGGAGACGTCAATGCCGTCGGCGCCGTGGTCCACCGCGGTGATCGCGTCCTGCGGGTCGAGGATGCCCTTGACGATCAGCTTGCCCGGCCAGATCTTGCGCAGCGCATCGAGGTCGGCCCAGCTGATCGAATCGGTGCGCAGGCTGGCGCGTCCGGGCGGGCCCTTGGTCATTTTTGCCTTGGCGGCTGCCGGGTAGTTGGCATACATCGGCATGCCGGTGGTCATCAGGTAGCGGCCCATCACGCCCATCAGCCAGCGCGGGTGCGTCGCCATGTCCCACATGTTGCGGGCGTTGAAGCTGAAGGGCAGGGTGAAGCCGTTGCGCAGGTTGTATTCGCGGTTGCCGGCGGACACGCCGTCGACGGTGACCACCAGCGTCTTGTAGCCGGCGGCCTTGGCGCGGTTGACCAGTTCATGCGACATCGAGCGGTCCGGCCACAGGTAGAGCTGGAACCAGAGGTCGCCGCCGGCTTCGTCGGCGACGCGCTCCATCGCGGTGATCGAGCCGGTGGCGAGCGTGAAGGGGATGCCGGCGGCGCGCGCGGCCTTGGCGAGCTTGATCTCGCCTTCGTGCCACAGCAGGCCGGCGACGCCGGTGGGGGCGATCACCAGCGGCATCTTGTACTTGGTGCCGAAGATCTCGGTTTCCTGCGAACGCTTGGAGACATCGACAAAGGTGCGGGTGCGGAAGCGGATGCGGTCAAACACTTCACGGTTGTTGCGCAGCGCGACTTCGTCTTCGGTGCCGCGGTCGACGAATTCGAAGAAGCCGCGCGGCACGCGTTTCATCGCGATCTTGCGCAGGTCGAATATGTTGTAGGCCTTCAGGTTGTCGCTCATGGTGTTTTTCCCGGTATCTGGCGGTTGATTGCGGGCGCGGGGCGCCAGTTGTGCATTGTGGACGTTTTGCGGCTTGTAGCCCGCAGCTGATGCCCGAAAATACCGCGAACAGGCCCCCTGTGGCTAGTGCCCGCGCGACCGGGACACCGCAGTCCGTCATCTGGTCCGGCGCGGCCGATTGCTGGCATACTCATCCGGGCAAATTGACGTTAAATCACGGGAGTCACAGTCAAATGAAGGTTCTGGTCATCCACGGCGCCGGCCTCAACATGCGCGGCAAGGTGCAGCTCGATGTGTTCGGGCCGCTGACGCTGGCGCAGTACGAGGAGCACATCCGCGGCTACGCGAAGGATCTCGGCATCGAGGTCTCGTTTTTCCATTCCAACATCGAGGGCGAGGTGGTCAATGCGCTGTATGCCGCCTTCGACAGCGACATCGCCGGCTGCGTGATCAATCCCGGCGGTTACACGACGGTCACCGGCCCGCTGCGCGCGGCCGTGGCGCAGATGAAATTCCCGGTGATCGAAGTGCACCTCAGCAACCCGACCGCGCGTGGCACGGTGTCAGTGTTCCAGCCGGTGTGCAAGGCCTCGGTCTACGGCCTGGGCGTCGAGAGTTACAAACACGCACTGGCGGGGTTGAAGCTGCTGGTCAACAGGAAATAGTCAAACCGCGGCGCTCATTCGGGCGGGCGCCGGAATCCGGGCGCTGCCGACCCTGCCGGTTCAGTCGCGTTTCTTTTTCGCTTCGAGCTGCGCCTTCAGATCGGCGAAGGGATTGTGTGTCGCCGCCGGCAATTCCTTAGCGCTGTCGCTGCGTCCCGCCATGTCCTTGAGCTTGGAGTGTTCATGCTCATGGCAGTAAGTGCATAACAATTCCCAGTTGCTGCCGTCCGGCGGATTGTCTTCGTGATTGCCGTTCTTGTGATGGACTTCGAGCAGCTGCAGGTTGGCATGCGTGAAAGTGCGCGCGCAGCGCCCGCAAACCCAGGGATACATCTTGAGTGCCCGATCGCGGTAACCCGCAGCGCGGCGGTCAGCGTTGCGCCGCGCTTCGAGGATCACCTTGTCCAGGCGGTCATTGCTGGAGGTCATGGGCGGGATGATAACGCTGAAGGGCTGGCGTTCTGAAGGTAAGGTCGAGTCATCTTTTTTTTGCTGCGCGTATGGCGGCCGCAGCCCGACGCATCAGGCTCGGGTGCATTAGGCCGAGTTTGGGTGTCTGGCCGTGCGGTGCGCCGGGCGCTACTGCAAACCACAGCTCGTTGAAATCAAGTTCGAAGGTTTCCCCGAGATTAAATTTGGTCGGGTAGCTCAAGCCCGCAGCAGTGAACGCGGCGTCATCGACGGGGGTGATGGCGAATTCTCCAGCGTAGAGCTGATCCGTTTTCTGGCTGGTGCCGTAACACACCTCGACAACAGTGTGCCCTGCATGCTCGCCCACGCGCAGGACCAGCGCCGGACGCGGCTTGGGGCCGGGGCCGGGCAGGCCCCGCTGCGGGAACCGGCACCACACGATGTCGCCGACGCGCGGGGCGGCAAACCAGCGTGGCGCCGGTGATGCCATCAGAACAGGCTTTCTTTGACCGTCATGCGCCCCGAGGGCTGCATTTCGTGGATGGCTTCCTGTTGTTTCGCGGTGAGCGGGCCGGTATCCGCCTCATAACGCGGCAGGTTCTGCCGCGCGAAATGGGCGAGGGCGGCGTGGATGACCTGGGTTTCGGTGAGTCCCAGGGTTTTGGCGAGCTGGCTGGCGGTTTTTCGGGTGACACCGTACGGCGTGTCGGCATCGCGGTAGCGCAGCAGGATGCCCTCGGTGGCCGCTGGCTTGCCCCCCAAGGGGATTTCCTTCGCGGCGCGGCGGGATGCACTGGGTTTGTTGGGCATGAGCGGGATTCCGGAGATGGGTTCAATTAAAGATATCATAATGATATCAATCATTCAATGATATCGGGGCCGGGCTCAATTGATTTTCATGAACTGCAGTCTGCCTCGAGGGAGGTGAGGCTATGCCGCGCCTTCGGCAAGACGAACCTTTTGATTGCCGACCACCCGCTCTGTCAGGCGCTGGGAGTGGAGCGGTTCAAGGATGAAGTTGAAGCCGCTGTTGTGCGCTCGGTGCAGGCAGGTCGGGGCGACGCAGTGCCAAAAGCGTCGGACCTCAAGTTCTGCGTTAAGAAGGGTAGTGGTATCGGTCGGACTTCAACGGCGCAGGCCAGGTGTGGCTGGCAGCGCCATTCGCCATTTCAGCCATAATTGACTATACTGATTGCCAATTGGCAGAAATAGAGAATGATCATGGCAAATGTCGTGGTGAGTGCACCTGAATCGTTTCGCAACATCGAGACCCTTCTTGGAGGACGAGGCGTGCTGCGCGCCACGCCGCGCTCAACGCAGGATTGGATCGGCGTAATCCGGCGCGGCATTCCGGCCGGTGCCGTCGAGGCATTGAAAAAAAACATCGAGGTGTCTCATGCCGAACTCGCGCGGGCACTGGGCATTCCGGAGCGGACTCTGGCGCGTCGTAAGCGCGAAGGCATCCTGAGCAGCGATGAATCCGCCAAGCTTTGGCGCCTTGCACGGGCGGTAGGACGGGCCAATGAGGTGTTTGAGGATCCTGCAGCCGCGCTGCACTGGCTCAAGGCGCCCAATGCGGCCTTGTCGGGTGCCAGTCCATTGAGCATTATTGACACCGAGATCGGCGCCGAGAGCGTACTCGATACGCTGGGGCGCATCGAACACGGGGTTTACGCCTAGCCCGCCCGATGCTGATCGTCTGGCGGGTGGTGACCGTACGTTTCGCAAAATCGGCGTTTTCCGGGGAGGGCGCGCGGTTGTATGGCGGGCGCTGGAACCGCAAGGGCGTTCCACTGGTGTACACATCGGGCAGCCAGTCCCTGGCCATGCTGGAGATGTTGGTTCAGGACGAACCGTTGCGCGCACGTTACGTCATGATCGACGTGCGCATTCCCAAGGCAGTCACCATTGATCGCATCAGGGTCGATGACCTGCCTGCGGACTGGCGGGACGTCGCTGCCCGCGAAAAGCTTCAGATGATCGGTACGCAATGGGCTGTCAGGCAGGGTGCTGCGGTACTGGCCGTGCCGAGCGCCGTTGTCCCTTCAGAGACCAACTATCTGCTCAATCCGCTGCATCCGGATTTCCGCAAGATCAGGACTGGCCGGCCTCAAAAGGTGATGACTGATCCGCGGCTGCTCTTGACGTGAGCATGAGAAAACAGAATGGGCTTCTCCCGCTTTCCCGGACACATTTTTTCAAGGCTGAGGTGGTGCGACAGACGCTGACGCCCGGGATATCCACAGCACAGGTTGCGCAGGATATGGGTCTACACAGCAACGTGCTGCGAGGATGATATGGGGACGGAGCCCAATTTATTCTCACGACAGCAGTCTGCCAGAGTGAGGTGAGGCAATGCTACGCCGGGCGTCGTTCATCGGCGAAGACGCTAAGTCATTAACACTGGGGGTATTGCCGATTTTGTACGCTGGGATGCGGGCGTTCGTGATACTGGCGTGTGGCGTTCGCAAAATAACAAGACGGTCCGTCGTCTTCCGTCAATTTTATGGCACTCATGTCCGGGCAGCGGTGCCGAGTGGATTGAACATCTTAATCACATGTTTTTAAATGAATCTCCAGGGGGATGGCGGCGCATTCCTCATGGGATTCGCGGGTCAAACTTATCAATTTGGTAGATTTGACGATATCCCGATTCGCTTACACCATCGAACAACAATAAACGGTCGATAGCGCAATGCTACGACCTTGCACAGGGGTGTGCGCATGCGGCAGTGGGGGGATTACTGCGGCAAGAAGAATGCCGGCCCGTTCTGGCGCCGGCTGGCGGGTTTTCTTTTTTCAAACGAATCGTTTCTCACGGAAATTGATTGTTTATTTCCACGGCGCTCTGTTGGCGACTGTGCGGGGCTGGGTGATCGATGCGTTTTTGTTCCGGGGGAATGTATGAATGTAAGACCTGCCCCCGATGTGTGTGCAGCATTATTGATGCGCAATTCGCCACGGAGGCAGATATGGGTTTGGTAATTGCAGGCGCGCTCGCGCTTTATCTGCTGATAACAATCACGGTAGTCATCGGCGCAATCAGGTATGCGAAGAAAAACGGCAAGAGTGCTAAGCGCTGGGGCTGTAGTGCTGCACTCGTCATGTACTTGATTCCGTTCTGGGACTGGATACCGACGATGGCAGTGCATCAGTATTCCTGCGCGACGGAAGCCGGGTTCTGGGTTTACAAGACGCCGGAGCAGTGGAAAAAAGAGAATCCGGGGGTGATGGAGACACTAATTAGTAACAGAGGGCAAGTTCGCAGTTTCTCCGGTGACAATGACAATTTTGTTCGTAAGAGTCTGATGAATCAACGTTTTGTTTACATCTCAAAACATAATGGCCCACTGTTCCTTAATAGATGGCGATACGAACAACAAATTGTCGATAGTAAAACTGACGTTGTAATGGCTCGTAGCGTAGATTTCTCAACTTCGCATCAACGCCGTCAAGCTGGATGGTCGGGTTGGAAATTTTGGTTAGACAGACAGCAATGTAATACATACGAAAATATAGATAGCGGATCACTTTCAACTATTGCGAAACAATTTGAGGGGGCTGAAAAGTGATCGACCTTCTAAAAGTTTTTCAACAAACGCAATTAGCTGAAGCGGCATACGCGAATTTTAGAGCAGTGGGTGGGGGAGTGATTTTCGACAGAGATGGAATTATTGCCGCGCTTCAGGCTGAAAATTTCAGCGAATCCCAAGCCACTAACTTCGTCAACGAATGGGACGTAATCGACCATGTTCCTAACACGGCCTTTGGCTTTTCGGCGACGATTTTCCGCAACCGGCAATCTGGCAATTACACATTAGCCATACGAGGCAGCAATGCTTCAAGCCTGGCGGACATTCTCAACGATATCAACATCATTGCGAGTGATGGGCTTGCTATTGCGCAATTAGTTAATCTCTACAACTTTTGGCAACGAGCTAATACTACACTTGACGCTGAATACACTGCTGCTAAGGCAGTTGCGCAACTGGATGCAGGTAATGGAACGGTTTCCTACGCAATAAACTGGATTCCGTCCGCACAGCTCATTGATGCCAGTCTGCGGCAGGGTTCTGGCGCATTGACATCACCGCCTGCCATGCTGAATGTCACCGGCCACTCGCTCGGCGGTCATTTGGCGATGGCTTTTACCCGGTTGTTCCCTGATGTTCCTTCGACAGCACTCGTGGTCAACGCTCTGGGCTTCAAGCTTGGCACCCCCACTGTGGATTCTGTTTTTTCGCAGCTTGGGGGCGTGCCGGCATTTAACGCCTCGATAGTCACCAACATTTATGGCATTGCTGGTCCGGAGTTTGCTGCGATGAACAATGGAGTACTTCAGCAGCCCGGTGGTTATGAAGGTTTGTTTATCGAAAATGGTTCGATAAATCCGATTACCGGATTTCCGTCGCACAGCAGTGTTCAAATGACGGATAGCGCGGCCGTCTACGACCTTTTCATTCGTCTATCCTCGCAAATCCGCAACAGCACTCCGACCGAAGCATTGGCAACGTTAAAGCCGCTGTTCGAAGCCAGCAGTGCCCAAGCCGACTCATCTCTAGAGCGCATCGTTGATGCGTTAGTCAATTTGCACGGACTGGACTTTGCTCCGCTGACTGCTGGCAAGATCGGTGATCGGGAGACGCTCTATGAGCGCATTGTGCCGCTTCAGGCGCTTGTTACGGGACTTTCCGACAACAACCCAGACGTACATGTGGATGTGCTGACCGCCACATCGGCTGAAAGCATGACCTTGCTGGCTTTGGATTCGACCGCGTTTGCCTACCGCTACGCCCTCAAAGAACTCAACCCTTTCGCCATCGTTGGAGACAATTCGCTTTACGCGATTCATAACCAGAACGGTGAGCTCGATTTATATGATCCCATCGCTAAAACCGGCAATCTAACCAGCGATTGGATCGCCGACCGTGCAGAGTTTCTGGCCCGGAAGAACATGGCCAATATTGCTGATGTGACGGCCATCATCAGTCCGGAGTTTGGCGTCGATAACCGCACGCAATTCAAGGATGTGGCGAGCGGTTATGCGCTTACGTTGTCGGAGGTCGGGTTGCCGGCACACAGCGTTTCAGCGCGACAGATCGCCTTTGGTTCGGATGCTTCCGATTTTCTGGAGGGCGGCTCCAAGTCAGACAAGCTCTATGGCAATGCAGGCGCCGACTACCTGCGCGGCAAACTGGACAATGACCACCTCGAGGGCGGCCGTGGCATGGACGTCTACGAATACAACGGCCGCACGAGTCTGCTCAGCGCGTCCATGAATGACGGCAATGACACCCTCCTCGACACCGATGGCAAAGGCGTCCTGCGCTACGTTTTCAACGAAGGCGGTGTGGCGGGGATTGGCGCTAAAAGCACCTCCACCATCATCCGCGACGTCAGCAACCGCGTCTCCGGCACGCAGTGGAACAGTGCAGACGGCAAATTCAGCTACCAGAGGGTGCAGAACGACCTGATTGTCACCATCACCGGAGATGCGGGTGGGCAGATTACCCTGAAGGATTTCAAGGAGGGGGATTTCGGCATTTACCTCCTTGATGAACAGCGCGACCTTCCGGAGACCACGCGCGATATTTTGGGTGACAAGGGGTATGTCGAAAGCGCGGGGCAACGGACGCAACTGAAAGGGCCAGGCGGCGTGCCGCTGAAATATGGTGCCCCCGACTTTATCAGTCCTACGCTTTATCGGACCTATGAGCAGTTAGCGCTGGCCGAACCCATTCCGGCGGATTGGCACCACGCGCAACTATCCTCGCCCTATGTGCTTCACCACACGACGGTCAACGGTTCGGTCACGACCGAGTTCTACGCATTGCCGGTGACACTGGAATACCTGTATGTGGCCGAAGACGATCTGGGCAACCTGCAGCGCACGGCTGACGATCAGGCGGGTGAGGAGGATCGTCTTTACGACAGCGCGGGGAATGACCGGATCGCCTCGGGAAGCGGCAATGACCGGATTGACGCCTTTCGGGGCGGCGCTGATTTCATTTCCGCAGGGGTGGGGCGTGATGTGGTTATCGCCGGCGATGGGGATGACGTCATAGAAGGCGGCGCCGATGGGATAGCGACCCTCGGCGGGGTGGTGACGGCAGGCGGCGACATGATCGCCGGCGGTGCCGGTAACGATGAAATTTATGGCAACACGAGAATTGCCTTGTCGCTTGCCATTCAGCAGGGAGAGACGGCAACAGCCACCGATGCCATCGGAGATTTTCTGTCGGGTGGTGAAGGTAATGACTGGGTGGTGGGTGATGCTGGGAATGATTTTCTGGCTGGGGGTGATGGCGACGATATTCTGGTTGGCGGGGCAGGGCATGACAATCTGCTTGGGGATGACAACCGCAAGGTGCAGGATGCGGGATGGAGCGTGGTGCGGCAGGTCAGTGGAGACGAGGTAAGCGGGCGCGTATATCGGATGGTTTTCAGTGGAACTGTGGAGGTTTCCGGCAGCGTCGAAGGGCGGGATGTCATCTACGGCGGCGCCGGGGGCGACTGGGCCTTTGCCGGTGGAGGTGATGATTTCATTGACGGTGGCAGCGGCGAGGATGTGCTGTTCGGCGGTGCTGGTTCCGATGTGGTGATCGGCGGTCTGCATAACGATGTGCTGATCGGTGACGGTGCAGAGGTGCCAGTTGAGCATCATGGTGACGATTATCTTGATGGCGGTGAGGGCAACGACACGCTTTTCGGCGAGGGCGGCAACGACGTCCTGATCGGTGATGCTGGCCAGGATATCCTGCGCGGCGGAGACGGTAACGATATTCTGATTGGCGGCACGGGTGCCGATATCCTGATCGGAGGCGCTGGCAAGGATATTTACGTTTTCAATCGTGGCGACGGCACGGATACCATTTTTGATACTGCCGAAGCTGTCGGCAGTCCAGAGGCCAGCGTCATTGTGTTCGGCGAAGGTATCAGGAAAAGCGACGTCAAATTCGGCCCCGGCAGCCTGATGATCAATCTAGGCCCCTCCGACCCGGATGATCCGCTGGCAGGCAACGACCAGCTTCACTTCGAAAACTTCAATCACGATTATCCCGAGCTCACCGCCGCCATCGGCGAAATCCGTTTTGCCGACGGAACTTCGATGAGCTATGCCGATATCCTGGCGCAGGGCTTCGATATCGACGGCACGGCTTTGGACGACCTTGGTCCTGCCGCGCTGATCGGCAGTTCGATCACCGACCGCATTCGCGGCTTTGCCGGCAACGACGAACTGGAGGGCCGTGACGGCGACGATGTGCTGATTGGTGATGGCGGATCGGACCGGCTGGATGGCGGCAATGGCAACGATGTGCTGGATGGTGGAGCCGGTAACGATTGGTTGGCCGGGGGAATGGGCAGCGACGATTACCGCTTTGTCAGTGGCGATGGCCTGGATACGCTGACGGAGGGTTCCCTGTTCGTGCGCGGACTGTCCGATCCGGTGCATGCGGACAGGATCATGTTCGGCGAGGGTGTGTCGCGGGAGCAGGTTTCCCTGTTGCGTTCGGCCGACGGCAATCTGAGCGTGCGGTATGGCGCGGGCGATGAAATCCTGATCGAGGGGCAATACGGCACGGCGGGTGCGGATATCGAGCGCATCGTGTTTGCTGACGGGCAGACCATCGAAAAAGCCGAGCTTGATGCCCTGGAGATCGGGGTGCTGGAAGGCACCGGTGGCAATGATGAGTTGTACGGCACTGCGGGGAATGACGTTCTGCGGGGACATGAGGGTGACGATTATCTGGATGGCGGGCCGATACCCGAGCGCCGGGTGTCCGGTGGGACGCCAGTCACCGGCAACGACGTTCTGGAGGGTAGCGGCGGAGCAGATACCTATGCCCTGTATTGGGGCATGGGGGCAGACCGGATCATCGATATTGCCGACGGCGAAACCAACACGCTGCAGTTGCTGGACGGTGCGACTCTCGACAGCGTCAAGACTTCGCGCGATGGCGACGATCTGCTGGTGACGATGCGCGGTTCGACTGATGGTGCGCGGATCGAGGGATTCTTTTCCGGGGGCGGTGCGGCTTCGTGGCAGATCGGCAGTGCTACTGACGGCAACCGGCCCCTGCTGGAGCTTTACGTTGCGCAAAGCACGTCAACCAATGCGCATGCCGTTGAAGCGATGGAGGATTACAAGCAGCGCCTGCTGGGTGAATGGCGTGCCCGGGGGCAGTCTAATTTTGACCAGCCGACCCATGTTTATGTCAGATCGACCTGGTCGCAGACGATATCGGAGTGGACAAGACTGATCCCGGCGTTACCAGAGCCCATCATTTATACGCAGACCATGGTCAACGACCCGGTGACCTATACGACGATAAACGGTTATGCGGTGCGACAGGGCGGCCGCTTTAACGCGCTTTCTCTGAACGGAAACTCGGCGTTTCAGCTTCATGTGGCACCGCTCATATTCAACCGGGAATCCGACGACAGCCGTATCGAGGTGGAACAGTCTCCGGGTGGATCAACGGACTCGCAGTCTTACACCTATTTTGCAGGGATCAACGGGCCCTTCGACAACCAGCGCAGCTATTCGTACAGCAATGGTTTCATGGTCAACACCGTGACCGAGTCCAGTTACGAAGCGTGGATCCCGCTGTTTTTGCGTGAAGATGAGGAGGGTGATTTCAGCCTGAGTCATCACCAGATCACCGAAAATCCGGTCATCGAGGAGATCGTTGCCGGCGCCGGAAACAATACGATTGTCGGAGCCTTGGGCAGCTCGGGCGACCACGTGGCCTTGATTGATGCCGGTGCCGGGGATGATTCGATCGAGGCAGGGCAGTACGATTTTGTATTTGGCAATGAGGGTGACGACGAGATCTTCGGCGGCGCTTATGCCTATGGCGGCGATGGTAACGATACGTTGTCCGGCGGCCATTTTCTGTCCGGCGGAGCCGACGACGATGTGCTTGTTGGAGGGGAAGACGAGACCATTTTTCATTTCCGGGCCGACGAGGCGGGGCGGGACTGGGTCGAGGACAGAAATGGCATTTCGCTGAACGATTTTGCCGTTAAGGTGGGCCTTGTCGATTCTTACTCAAATCTGATTTATGGCGGCAAGGTTCGTTACCTGAACAGTAATTTCTTGTATGAAGAGGCGTTCAGGAATTGGGTCGACAGGAATCCGTCATGGCCCGGTTTTTCTTATGCAAACCTGGATCATGGCCTTCCCTACGAGGAAGCGCCGCAGGGCTACCATGTTTTGGGGAATTCCAGTGGATTTCCCCGGGGTGTTCCGGATAAATTGGCGAGGGGGTTGGCACCTGCCTGGGGGGATGGTTACTACACCTGGGTGTTCAATTCTGTCGAAGACATGATGCGGGATTTTGCAGATCTCGGTCTTGCATTCAATCCTGCTGAAGTTCAAGTGATTCCCGGGGCGGCTGATCTGGCGGAATTCACGGCTGACAATCACGAGGCACTGAGACCGTTTTTTGATCAGGGCATCCTGAAGAAAGATGTCGTGGAACTCGCAGGTTTCCGGCTGGAGACCGATGTTCTTGATGTCGGTTTTGTTCCGCCGGATGACACGGGCGACAGGCGGGCCCTGCGTCTGGTCTGGGGCGAAGATAAAGTCATCGAAGTTGAGCTGCCATCCGCGGATGATTTGATCGGGCATGGCGTCGAGACAATCAGTTTCGGAGGGGCTTCGTTCTACATTGGCGAGATGATCGAGTGGGCGGAGGAAACCGGAATTCTCGGAACACAGCTTGAGGATTACATCCAGGGCACGGACGCCAGCGATGTGATTCGCGGCATTGGTGGATGGGATTACATCAATGGCGGCGCCGGCGATGACATTCTGTCCGGCGGTACCGGTGCGGATACTTTTGCTTTCTTCGAAGGCGCCGGGACGGACACCATTCTCGATGGTGATGCCGAGGATGTCATTGAATTCGATGCCGGCATCACTTCCACGCAGTTGCGCCTGGGCCTGGGCTCTCTCCGCCTCGGTTATGGGGCGTCGGGCGACCAGATTCTGTTCGAGGGATTTGATCCGGACGACGTGCATGCCAACACCTTGTTCTCAGTGCTTCAGTTCTGGGATGTCGAGGAGGTGGAACTGCCTGATGGCTCGCCTGATTTTGTCTGGACGCTGGTCGAAGAGCTGACATACGGACAAGTGCTGGAACGCGGTTTCGATCTTGTGGGAACCGCCGGGGATGATGTCCTGCGTGGCACCAATATCCACGATCGGTTCGAGGGCGGTGCCGGCAACGATTTGCTGACTGGCGGTTTCGGAAGCGACACCTATTTCTTCAGCGCTGGCGATGGCATTGACACGATCAACGACTTCTCGGAATCCGGGCAAATCAACCGGATTGTGCTGCGTGATCATCTGGAGGCTGACGTTGCCGGTGGCAGGGAAGGCGATTATGTGATCCTGCGTGTCGATGGATCCAGTGACGAGTTGCGGATCCGCTGGGATGACCCGACGGGCCTCGGTGTTGATGAGGTCGAGTTTGCCGACGGCGCGGTCTGGAACAGGGCTTATCTGGACAGTCTGGAGATTTCGGGCAATCTGCCGCCGGTGGTGGCGCTGCCGATCGGGCCGGTCGCTTTCAACGAAGATGCAGCCTCGGGTTTTGTGGTTCCTGCCAACATATTCCAGGATCCGGATGCCGGCGATCTGCTGGGATATTCCGCTGCGCTGGCCGATGGCGGGGCGCTGCCGTCGTGGTTGTCGTTCGACCCGGAAACCCGGACCTTTTCCGGAACTCCTGCGAACGGCGATGTGGGCTCGTTCCAGATCCGGGTTACGGTGACCGACAGATATGGCGCTTCGGTATCCGACACCTTCAGCCTGTCGGTACTGAACACCAACGATGCCCCGGAGCTTGTGGCGGCACTGGCTGACCAGAGCGCCGTGCAGGGGCAGCCCTTCAGTTTTGCATTGCCCGCAGAAAGCTTTGCCGACGTGGATGGCGGTGATCTGCTGAATTACACCGCGACCCTCGCCAATGGTGCGTCGTTGCCCGGGTGGCTGGTGTTCGAAGAGGCCACCCTGACATTCAGCGGCGTTCCCGGTAATGGTGATGTGGGTGCGCTGAAAGTCAGAGTGACGGCGACTGATGGTGACGGCGTATCGGTGTCCGATACCTTTGTGCTGCTCATCGCCAACGTCAACGACGCGCCGGAGTTGGCCATTCCCTTGACGGATCAGGCGGTGACCGCGGGGGCGCTCTTCAGTTACGTGGTACCGGCCGACACCTTTGCCGATGCGGATGCCGGCGACAGCCTGAGCCTGAGCGCTCGGCTGGCTGATGGCAATGCCCTGCCCGGATGGCTCAGTTTTGATGCGGTAACAGGCACGTTCATCGGGACGTTCAGCGGCATACCGTCCGCATCCAATGTGGGTGTGCTGGACGTGGAGGTCGTGGCGACCGACGACGGCGGCGCGACGGGAAGAGATTCATTCACGCTGACGGTCAATGCTGCGCCCGGACTGGTGCTGACCGGTGCCGCCGGAGCCGATGTGCTTGAGGGTGGTTTCGGCAACGATTTGATCGACGGCCTTGCCGGCGCGGACCTGATGGCTGGCGGCGATGGCGACGATACCTATGTGGTCGATCATGCGGGCGACGTAATTATCGAGCGCCCTGGTGAGGGACGCGACACGGTGCTGAGCAGCGTCAACTACATACTGCCTGATGAAGTCGAGAATCTGTGCCTCACCGGTGCCGCCAACCGCAATGCCACGGGCAATGCGCTCTCGAATGTCATCACCGGCAATGCGGGCGCCAACCGGCTGGATGGCGGCGCGGGCGCCGATGTGCTGATTGGCGGACTGGGCAACGACATCTATATCGTCGATGACGCGCTGGATGCCGTGTTTGAGGCGGTGTCCGCCGGAACGGATACCGTGCTGTCGTCCGTCAGCCACGTGCTGTCGGCCAATGTCGAGCATTTGACCCTGACGGGTGAAGCCGTCATTGACGGCACGGGCAACGAACTGGCGAACACGATTACCGGCAACGCAGCCGCCAATATCCTGTGGGGCGGCATGGGCAGCGACCGGCTCATCGGTGGTGGTGGCATCGACACGCTGATCGGCGGCTTGGGCAATGATGTATATGTCATTGATTTTATTGATGATATTCTGGTCGAGTTTACGGGCGAAGGTACGGACACAGTGCAGGCGCCGTTTGACTACACCTTGCACGAACATTTCGAGAATCTCCTGCTGACCGGCGATGCGCTGGCAGGTATCGGCAACGCCGCGGCCAACCGGCTCACCGGCAATGCGCAGGCCAACGTGCTGTCCGGACTGGATGGCAACGACGTGCTGAACGGCGGCGGTGGCGCGGACATCCTTATCGGCGGCGCGGGAAACGATACCTATATCGTTGATGACGCGGCCGATGTGATCGTGGAACTGGCCGGTGAAGGGACGGATACCGTGCAAGCCGGCGTGACTTATACGATCGGCGAACACATCGAGCGACTGGTGTTGACCGGCAATGCGGCAATCGACGGTACGGGCAATTCGCAGGACAACCGGCTCACCGGCAATGCTGCGGCGAACACGCTGCGTGGACTTGACGGCAACGACATCCTCGACGGCAAGGCGGGCGCCGACATCCTGATCGGCGGACTTGGCAACGACAGCTATATCATCGATCAGACCGATGATGTCGTCGTCGAGTTTTCTGGCGAGGGCATCGATACGGTTACTTCCAGCGTGGGTTATGTCTTGTCAGAGTATGTGGAAAACCTGATTTTGTCCGGAAGCGATGCTGTTGACGGAACAGGCAACGGGCTCGACAACCGGCTCACCGGCAACGCCGCGGACAACATGCTCTACGGACTGGACGGCAACGACGTCCTCGACGGCAAGGGTGGAGCGGATACCCTGATCGGCGGGGCGGGTGACGATGTGTATGTCATCGACAGCCTTGGGGATGTGGCCATCGAATACGCCGGGGAGGGCATCGACACCGTCCAGACCACGCTGGCGTGGACGCTCGCTGATCACCTGGAAAACCTGTCCCTGACCGGGGCGGCAGCGATCGACGGTACCGGCAATGCCGCCGACAACATCATTGTCGGCAATGCCGGAGCCAATGTTCTGAGAGGACTTGATGGCAATGATCTGTTGGATGGCGGCACGGGTGCTGACACCCTGATTGGCGGTGCCGGTGATGACCATTATGTCGTTGAACGGAGCACGGATGTGGTGGTTGAGGCCGCAGAAGAGGGTGTCGATACGGTTTACAGTCGTGTGACCTGGACACTGGGTGATCATCTGGAGCATCTGGTGCTGACCGGCACGGCCAATACAGCGGGCACCGGCAATGCGCTCGACAACAGTATTTTCGGCAACACCGGCAACAACACGCTGGATGGCAGGGGCGGGGCTGACTTCATGGCCGGCGGGCTGGGTAACGACACTTATATGGTTGATGACGCCGGCGACGTTGTGTCTGAATCGGCAGGGGGCGGCACCGATACCGTCAAGACCGCCATGACCCATGTCCTGCCGGTGCATGTGGAAAATCTGACACTGACCGGCACGGCGGCCGTCGATGCGACCGGCAACGCGCTCGACAACGTGCTGACGGGCAACAGTGGGGCGAATGTGCTAACCGGTCTGCAGGGCAACGACACGCTGGACGGCAAGGCCGGGGCGGATGTGATGCGTGGCGGCGAAGGTGACGATGTTTATGTAGTCGACAATTCGGGTGATGTCGTCATTGAACTGGCAGGTGAAGGAACGGATACCGTAAGGTCATCCCTGAACCATGTCCTCGGCGCTCATGTGGAGAACCTGGTGCTGACTGGCTCCGCGAATCGTAGCGGAACAGGCAACACGCAGAACAACGTCATTACAGGCAATAACGGTGCGAATATTATCGCCGGCCTGGAAGGTGACGATATTCTCGCCGGGGGACGGGGTAGTGATACCTACCGCTTCGATGCGGGCTTCGGGCGCGACGTCGTGGTTGAGGATGACGAGACGGCCGGCAACATCGATCGCATCCTTTTTGGCGCGGGGATTTCCTCGGCGCAGGTCGATTTGGGCCGGTATGGCGACGATCTGATCCTTCAGGCCGCGAACGGGCAGCACAGCGTGCAGGTTCTGAATTGGTTCGTCGCCGATGCGAACAAGATCGAGCTTGTCGAATTTGTCGATGGTACCGTCTGGGATGTGGCGACCATTGATTCTTTGGCCATGCAGAACGTTCAGATGCCCGGATTGTTGAGGGGTGGCAATGACGTGTCGATCTTGCTTGGGCAAATCGGCAATACGGTTCTGGAGGGTGCGGACGGGGACGATGTGCTTGTCGATGACGACGGCAACAACGTGTTCTCCGGAGGTGCCGGCGATGATGCGGCGACAGGCGGGGAGGGTAACGATCTGTTCATCGGCGGCACGGGCAACGATACCCTGTTCACGGGGGCAGGAAGCAATCTGATCGCCTACAACGCCGGCGATGGAACCGATACGGTTTATTCAGAGGCCGGCTCCGGAAATGTGCTTTCCCTGGGTGGCGGACTGGCTTATTCGGATCTTTCGTTATCCCGGAACGACAATGACCTGATTCTGGGTACGGGAGGCGACGACAAGGTCATCTTCAAGGACTGGTATGTGGGCCGGAGCAATCTGCTTAACCTGCAGGTCATCCTCGATGCTTCGGAGGAATTTGACGAAAATTCGGCTGATCCGCTTCGCAACAGTCGTGTGCAGAATTTTGATTTTCTCGGACTTGTCGGTGCTTTTGACGCCGCGCATACCGCCAATCCTGGGTTGTCGAGTTGGGCGCTCGGCGATGCATTGACTCAATATCATCTTGCCGGATCCGGGGATGCCGCCATCGGCGGCGATCTGGCCTACTGGTATGCACGAAACAACAGTCTGACCGGTATCAGTCTTGCTGCGGCTCAGGGGGTGATCGGTGCCAGTGGGTTCGGGTCAGAGGCGCAATCCCTGCGTCCTTTTTCCGGACTGCAGGAAGGACTGATTCATCTGGGCTGAGATATCCATGGCGTCCAACAGGACAGGTGTTTCTCCAAGGGATTTTTCCCCGCCGCTGTTGCGTATTCAGGATGGACCGCCGTCGCCGTTTGCGGGCTGGTTGCTCAGGGCGCTGCTGATCTTTTTCGGCTGTTTGCTGGCATGGGCCGCGTTTGGCCGGCTGGACATCGTTGCCGTTGCAACGGGCAAGCTGGTGCCCCAGTCCTATTTGCGTATCCTGCAGCCGGCGGAGCACGGCGTGGTCCGGGAAATCCTCGTGCGGGAGGGAGAGCGTGTCGAAGAAGGGCAGGTTCTCATGCGTATGGATCCCCGCATGCTGGAGGCCGATTGGCGGGTTGTTGAAGGCGAACTTGCGCTCAAGCGGCTGCAGATCAGGCGCATTGACGCGGAAATTGCAGGCGCCGCCCTGATCGGCGCACCGGGCGATGACGCCGGCTTGCTGGCCCAGGTGAGCGCGCAGTTGCGCGCGAGACGCCAGGCGCATCTGGATGCGATTGACCTGGAGCGGGCTTTGCTGCTCAAGGCGCAGCGTGACTTGCAGGCAGCGCGGGAAGTGGAGTCGAAGTTGAAACAGACTGTTCCGATGTACAAGGAAACGGCGGACGGCTGGGCTGATCTGGCGAAGCAGGGGTTCGCGGGGAAGTTGATGGCGCAGGAGCGCATGCGCCAGTACATCGAAAGCGCGCAGGACCTCAAGGCGCAAAGCGAGAGTGTGGCCAGCCTGCAGGCGACCATCGTGCAGGCGGAGAAACGCCTGTCGCAGATCCAGTCAAACCACCGGCAGCAACTTCAGGGCGAGCGCATCGAAATTGCCGCAGGAGTGCGTCGCCTGGAGGAAGAACTGGGCAAGCATCAGCACCGCAAGGGCTTGATGGAACTGCGCGCCCCTCAGGCCGGGATCGTGAAGGACCTGGCGACGCACACGGTGGGCACAGTGGCGGCCCCGGGTACCATCCTGATGACGCTGGTGCCGGTCAGCGAGCCGCTGGTGGCGGAGGTGTGGGTAAACAACGACGATGTGGGTTTTGTCCGGAAAGGGCAACCTGTCAAACTCAAACTGGCTACCTTCCAGTTCCAGAAATACGGAATGATCGAAGGTAACGTCAGGCAGGTCAGCGCCGATGCCAGCGAAAATCAGGGCAGCGGACCTGCGCCTGGCGTGGAGATCGGCAGGAACAGATCGGCGTTGCCGCTGGCTTACAAGGCCATTGTGGAGATGGGCTCCCAGGAACTCGTCAACGGGCAGGCGGCCTATTCACTGGTGCCCGGCATGCAGGTCGCCGCGGAAATCCATCTGGGGACACGTACGGTGCTGGAATATCTGTTTTCTCCGGTAAGTAGGGCTTTTCATGAGGCCGGGCGGGAGCGTTGAGCGGGACAATCCTCGCGCTTGTGCGGCGCCAGGCGAAGTACGCCATGATCTGATTTTGTTCAGTGTTTGAGGTCAGGCATGTCCTATCTCGTACTCGGTCTTTTAATCTTCCTCGGCGTCCATTCCGTGCGCATCGTCGCCGATGGCTGGCGCACGCGCACGATCGAACGCATCGGGCCGTATCCTTGGAAGGGGATTTACACCCTGCTTTCGCTGGCCGGCTTCGCGCTGATGGTCTGGGGTTACGGCGAGGCGCGGCAGGTGCCGGTGATCCTCTACGATCCGCCGCTGTTCACGCGCCATCTCGCGGCCCTGCTGGTGCTGCTCGCTTTCGTGCTGGTGGCCGCGGCCTATGTGCCGGGCAACCACATCAAGGCGGCGGTCGGGCATCCGATGTATGCCGGCATCAAGCTGTGGGCCTTTGCGCACCTGCTGTCGAACGGGCGACTGGCCGATGTGATCCTGTTCGGCGCGTTTCTGGCCTGGGCCATCATCGGGTTCATTGCCGCGCGGCGGCGTGACCGCAAGGCGGGCACGGTTTATCCGGCAGGCGTGGCCTCACTTTCGGTGCTGACGGTGATTGCCGGATTTATCCTTTGGGCGGTGTTTGCGTTCTGGGCGCACCGCTGGCTGATCGGGGTGGGGCCGTTCGGCTGAAGCGGCGTGTCCGGCCAGCGATGGTATTTACTGCGGAAATGCAATAAATATTAATAAAAACAAATAGTTATGTTATTGCGCTGGCTGAGGTGCCGGTTTCCGGCTTCAGGATTCGAGCAACTTAAGCCGCTGCACCTTGCCTGACGGCCCCTTCGGCAGTTCATCCACGAACTTGATGATCTTCGGCGTCTTGTATTTGCCGAGCTCCTGCGCCGAGAACGCGGCCAGCGCTTCGGCTGAACATTCGGCGCCGGGTTTGAGGATCACGCAGGCCATGATTTCCTGGCCGTAGTTGGGGTCGGGGATGCCGACCGCCGCGGCTTCGAGCACAGCGGGGTGTTTGAGCAGGGCTTCGTCGATTTCGCGCGGGGCGATGTTTTCGCCGCCCTTGATGATCAGTTCCTTGATGCGGCCGGTGACGAAGACGAAGCCGTCTTCATCCATGTAGCCCAGGTCGCCGCTGTGCATCCAGCCGTCCGGCTCCAGCGTCTTCGCGGTGTTCTCCGGGTCCTTGTAGTAGCCGGTCATCACGTTGTCGCCGCGCACCATCAGTTCGCCGGGCGTGCCGCGCGGCTGTTCCCTGCCGGTGGCCGGGTCGATGACCTTGGCTTCGTTGCCCCAGGCGGTGCCGGGACTGCCGATCTTGCGCTTCTTCGGGTCGTAGGGATTGGTGAAGCAGGGCGCGTTGGTTTCGGTCATGCCGAAGGTTTCGATGATGCCGATGCCGAATTTGTCCTCGAAGGCGCGGTGCAGTTCCGGCGGCAGCGGGGCGGAGGCCGAGCGGCAGAACTTGACGCGCGAGACGTCGAGGCCCTTGTCCTTCGGCGTCGGCGCGTTCATCAGGTAGGCGATGATGGTCGGCACGACGTTGATCCAGGTGCATTGATGCCGGGCGACCATTTCCCAGTAGCCGCTGACGCTGAAGCGCCGCGGCATCACCACGCTGCCGCCGTGCACCAGTGGCGCGACGGTGGTCACGATCTGGCCGTTGATGTGGTACAGCGGCATCGCGCAGAGCACGCGGTCCTGCGCGGTGAGTTCATGCGCGGAGCTGGTGTATTCGCCGCCGGCGCAGACGCTGCGGTTGGAGAGCACGCAGCCTTTTGGTTTGCCGGTGGTGCCCGAGGTGTACATCAGCAGCGCGTCGTCGGCCTCCGTGACTTCGGGCAGCGCGGCGCCGGGCAGTGCCGCAGGGTCGAGGATTTGCGTCGCATCGGGATCAATGGCGATGACGGTGATTTCACGCGGGATGTCCTTGAGTGCCGCTTTCAGGCGTTCGGCGAATTCTTCACTGGTGAACACGAGGCGGGTATCGGAATGCTCCAGCACGTAGGCGAGCTGCGAGGGCTGGGCCAGCAGGTTCAGCGGCGCGACCATGAAGCCGCCGTACATCACGCCGATCAGCAGGCGCGCGGTCTGGTAGCCGTTGTGCAGCATCAGCGCGACCTTGTCGCCCTTGCGCAAACCCTTGCCGAGCAGGAAGCGCGTGAGGTCGCGCGAGTCGCTTTGCAGTTGCGCATAGGTCATGCTGGCGCCGGTTTCCGGCGCGATCAGCCAGGTGGCGCCGGGCTGCTGCACGGCGCGGGTGTCAACGATGTGGCGGATGGTTCGCATCAAAAGCGGTGAGCGGTAAATGGTGAGTCGTAAGGGGGAAATCCGGACTGCCGCGCCGCTAGATGCCGTGTTTTTTACGGTAGTTGCCGAAGATGTCATCCACCGATGGCTCGCGCGACGGGATCGTGCGCACGATGCGGGTGGTGTTCATGAAGTGGCGGTAGTTGAGGTTCTCGGAGAAGCTGTTGCCCCCCCAGGTGCCGCAACCCATGGTCAGCGAGAACGGCAGGCCGTTGTCGAAATTGCCGCCGTTGGCGATGGCGTGAGCCTGGTTGACGATCACGCGGCAGACTGTCATTTCCAGCCCAAGTCGCTGGATATGCTCATCATTTTTGGTATGTATGCCGCAGGAGTGGCCGTTGCCCTGGTATGCGTAGATCGATTTCATGATGTCGCAGGCGTGGTCGAAGTCGCGCGCCTTGTAGAGGGCCATCACCGGCGACAGCTTTTCGCCGGAGAAGGGGGCGGACTGGCCGAAGGCGGCTTCCTCGACCATCAGGCATTTGCTGCCGAGGGCTTCGGGGCGCGTCAGTCCGGCGACTTCGCAGATGCGTTTGACTGATTGCGCAGTGACCGCGGGTGACAGCTTGCCGCCGGGGAACATCACGGCCTGCAGCGTCGTTTTTTCGTCGGTGGTGAGCAGCGCGCCGCCAGCCTTTGCCAGCGCTGCGAGCATGCGGTCATACACGGCGGCGTGGATGATCAGGCTGTTTTCGGAGGAACAGCTGGTTGCGTTGTCGAAAATCTTCGAGCGCATGATTTTCTGCGCGGCGTCATCGAGGTCAGCGGAGTCATCGACGATCACCGCGACGTTGCCGGCGCCGACGCCCAGTGCCGGCGTACCGCTGGAGTAGCCCGCGCGCACATTGGCCTGCGAGCCGGTGATGACGACAAGGTCGCACTGCTTCATCAGTTCTTTCGAGAGTTCCTTGGTCACCGGGTGGGGCAACGTTTGCACCAGGTCTGCGGGCGCGCCGATGCGTGCGAACTCGGCATGAATGAATTCGAGCAGTTTCGCTGCGGTCGAGTATCCCTTGGGCGAGGGCGAGAGGATCACCGCGTTGCCGCACTTCAGCGCGTTGATGATGTTGTTGGCGGGGGTGGCGCCGGGATTGGTCGAGGGCACAACGGCGGCGACGACGCCGACCGGGCGCGCAATTTCGGTGATGCCGAGTTCCGGGATTTCGGCGAGCACGCCGGTGGAGATCGCGCCCTGCAGGTCACGCATCAGGCCCAGCGTCTTGCGGTGGTTCTTGTTGATCTTGTCTTC
This sequence comes from Burkholderiales bacterium, assembly GCA_019635015.1. Lineage (GTDB taxonomy): Bacteria > Pseudomonadota > Gammaproteobacteria > Burkholderiales > SG8-41. The sequence goes on from JAHCAG010000005.1 coordinate 36,454, forward strand.
CACCGTGCCGAGGCCGGTGTCGCGCACGGCGATCTCGGCCAGCATGCGGTTGCGCGACGGTTCCATGATGGCCCAGCCGGCTGCGGTGGCCAGTTCGTCGAGTTGTGCCTGGGACCAGGCATTGATGGCGGCCTGGGCCTTGCGCGCGCGGGTGACCAGTACGGCGACGGCCTGTGCGGCGGGTGATGCGGCGGATGAAACGGCGGCGGACATGCGTACTCTCCGGGCTATTGCGGTTTGTGCTGCTGCTGGCGCAGGTAGCGGAACAGCGGGTAGATCAGGGTGATTATAGCGACGCACATGATTACGCTCGCGACGGGGCGGGTGAAGAGCACCGTCCAGTCGTTCTCGAAGCTGATCATCGTGGTCATGAAGTTGGTTTCGGCGAGCGGCCCGAGGATCACGCCCAGCACCATCGGTGTCACCGGGAAGCTGAAGCGTTCGAACAGGTAACCGACGATGCCGAAGATCACCATCAGCCAGACGTCGGTCAGGCTGTTGCGCGCGGCGAAGGCGCCGAGCAGGCAGCAGATCACGACGTAGGCGGAAACGATGACTTCCGGCAGGTCGAGCACCTTGACCATGTACTTGGTGGCGAAATAACCGATCACGCACATCACCACGATGCCGACGAATACCGAGGCGAACATCGCGTAGATGATGTGGCTGGAGGTCTGGAACACCTGGGGCCCGGGTTGCAGGCCGTGCAGCAGGAAGGCGCCGAGGATGATCGCGGTCGCGCCGCTGCCGGGAATGCCCATGGTCACCAGCGGGATGATGGCGCCGCCGACGGAAGCGGTGGCGGCTACCTGCGGCGCGACGATGCCCTCAGGGATGCCGGTCCCCATCTTGTTGCCGCGTTTGCCGTACTGCGCCTCGATGCCGTAGGACAGGAATGAGGCCACGGTGGCTCCGGCGCCGGGCACGATGCCGATGAAGATTCCGGCAAGCCCGCCGCGGATGAAGGTGGCTTTCATGGCCAGCGCTTCCTTCAGGCGCGGCAGCCGGGTGCGGATGTCGCCCGCCTTGTCGAGCTGGGGTGAGCGGAAACCCTGCTCCATGCGCATGAACACTTCACCGAGGCCATAGGCGCCGACCATCACCACCAGGTAATCGATGCCGTCGGCGAGTATCGGCACGTCGAAGGTGAAGCGGTGTGCACCATAGGTATCGTCAACGCCTACGGTGGCGAGCAGGATGCCGGCGAACAGGCTGATCAGCGCGTTGGCGAGCGAACCGCCGCCCAATGAAACGACGCTGGCCAGTCCGAAAAAGATAATCGCGAAATACTCCGGAGATGAAAAGGTCAGCGCGATCTTTGCGACTGGCTGCGACAGCAGCACCATCGTGGTGGCGGCAACCATGCCGCCGAAGAATGCGGCGAGCAGGGTCCAGCCCAGCGCCTGCGCTGCTTCGCCCTTGCGCGCCATCGGGTAACCGTCCCACAGCAGCGGGACGTCGATGGGTTCGCCGGGGACGCGGAAGAGGATGGATGTCCATGCGCCGGCGTAGGTGCCGGAGACATACATCGCCGTGAGCAGGATGATCGCCGGCGTTACCGCCATGCTGTAGGTGAAGGGCAGTGCCAGCACCACGCCCATGACCAGCGTTAGCCCCGGCAGCACGGCGACCAAGAGGCCGAGCACGATGCCGACGATCAGGAACAGCAGGTTCACCGGCTGCATGACCTGCACGAATCCCTGCGCCAGCAGTACGAGGGTGTGGTCCATTCAGCGGATGCCCATGATGCCCATCAGCAGAATGCTGAACTGCGCGAAGGGGCCGCTGCCCAGCGGCAGCGAGATGTAAACCAGTTTCATGAACACGAACATCAGCAGCAGAGGGCCGCCGATGCTCATCATGACGATGACTTTTGTCTTCCGGTAACCGCCGATCAGCAGGAATGCGGCGAGATAGGCGGCCGTGGTCAGCACGAATCCGGTGCTGCCGACGAGGGCCACATAGGCGAGAGTTGCGGCCATGCCGGCGAGCAGGCGCCATGGATGACTGCTTGGCGGTTCTGCCGATTCCGCACCGGAGTCCACATCAGCCCCGCGCGTGATGTCCTCCAGCACGCTGCCGATTTCGGAGTCAGGGTTTTTCGCGAAGATGATGCGCAGGATTTCGCAGGTGCAGACGATCAGCAGCAGCGCGAGTATCAGCTTGGGCCAGAAGTCGGGGCCGAGCGTGCCCGCGCGGCGGTGGAATTCGAACTGCGTCGCCACGTAGAGCAGGTACAGGCCCGCGCAGCCTACCAGCACATAGGGTGCAAGCCGGCGCAGGGGTGTGCGGTGGATGGAAATCATGCTGTCTGGGCGCTTGACGTAATCCGGGGCACAGCGTTGTTCGCTGCGCCCCGGCGGACTGGTCTACTGTCTACTTCTTCGGCGCGTATTTGCGCATGGCGTCAAGCTCGCCCTTCATGAAGGCGGCGGCGCCGGCGGCCGGCACGAAGCTGGCCGCATCGGCAAACTGTTCCTTCAGCCAGGCCTTGTAGTCGTCGGTCGCGGCGACCTTGGCGAGGGCGTCGGATACCGCCTTTACCCGCGCCGGATCGGTGCCGGCTTTCATGATGATGGCGCGGAACTGGTTGATGATGATGTCGTGGCCGAGTTCCTTGCCGGTGGGCACGTCCTTGAAGTCCGGGAAACGCTTGTCAGCAAATATCACCACCGGCCGCATCTGTTTGCTGTCGAGGAAGCTCTTGACGTCGCCCAGCTGCTCGTAGACCAGGTCGGCGTGGCCGCCCAGCACAGAGGTGTAGCGCTCCGCCGGTTTCGGGAACGGTACCGACTGCATTTTCAGGCCCTTGCCGGTGAAATAGAGCACGTGCAGGTCATCCGCGCTGCCGAAACCGGTGACGCCGACTTTGAGCGGACGTTTTTTGGCTTCGGCTTCGACGTCTTTCCAGGTCTTGAACGGGCTGTTTTCCGCCACCATGAAGGCCGAGGGCTGCTGGATCATGATCGCCGCCGGCACAAAGTCCGCAAGCTTCCACTTGGTGGCGGGCTCCATCTGCAGTGCCAGTGTGTCGGCGATGAACACCGAGATCGAGTAGCCGTCGTTGGCAGAGGTCAGCATCTTGGTGAGGCCGGTCTGCCCGGTGGCGCCGGCAACATTGATCACCGGCAGCGATACGCCGAGCGCTTTTTCGAGTCCGGGGCCGATCTTGCGCGCGAGCTGATCGGCACCGCCGCCGGGTCCCCAGGGCACCACGAATTCGATGGGGCGTGTCGGATATTTTTCCTGCGCGGCTGCCGGCGTGGCGATGGTGAGCGCACCAGCAGCGGTGATGCAGGCTGCGAGCAGGGTCCTGCCTGTCAATGCGGTATTCATGCGATCTCCTTTGGTGTTGTGGCTGCTTCGCGCGCCGTCTTTTTTATATGCGATCGTGCGATCCGTCGCTCCACGCGCAACGTCAAGGGTAGATGAAAGCGCCGCGGCAATGCAAACGCTTTCATTCGGCGTCGGATCCGTTGCGCCGGTCGTCATGGCGCGTTGTGGAATGCGCAATAAAAACAAAGCATTGCGAAATTCCTGCGAGCGCCGCATGGCCGGTCGCAGATGACGCCGGCATTGGCGAAGTGGTCCCGCGGCCGCAGGCCGCCGTCATTGCTGTGCCGGCCGGGTAAATGTTGTTAGACTCCGGGTTCTCGAAAAACGACAACACCAGTTTATGAAATGGCAGATCAGAAATATTTCAAATTCCCGGGGAAAATCGTTTTCGTCGGTTTCGGTTCGGTCGCGCAGGGCGTATTGCCGTTGCTGTTGCGCCACATCGATATTCCGAAGGAGCGCATCTCCATCATCACGGGCCACGATCGTGGCCGCGCCGAGGCTGAAGCCTTCGGCATCCGCTACGAAATAAATCCTCTCACGCGCGAGAACTACCGCGCGATCCTCGGCTCCAGGCTGGAACGGGGCGATTTCCTGATCAACCTGTCCGTCGACGTGGCAAGTTCCGCGTTGATCGAGTTCTGCTGCGAGAAAGGTGTTCTTTACACGGACTCCTGCATCGAGCCCTGGGTGGGCGGTTACACCGATCCGTCGGTTTCCGCGTCGCGCCGCTCGAACTACGGCCAGCGCGAGGAAGTGCTCGGGTTGCGCAGGAAATTTCCGTCCGGCCCGACAGTGATCCCGACCCATGGCGCGAACCCCGGACTCATTTCGCATTGGGTGAAGCAGGCTCTGGTCAACCTGGCGCGCGACATCCTCGGGCGCGAGGAGATCCCCGGTTCAAGGGAGGCATGGGCGAATCTGGCGATGGAACTGGGCATCAAGTCCATCCACTGCTCCGAGCGCGACACCCAGTACGCGATGCCGCGCAAGCGTCCGGGCGAATTCGTCAATACCTGGTCAGTCGACGGCTTCATCGGTGAGGGTTCGCAGCCCTGCGAACTGGGCTGGGGCACGCACGAAAAGCATTTTCCGCCGGAAGGGCGGCATCATGATTACGGCTGCAAGGCGGCGATTTACCTGAATCGTCCCGGTGCCTCGGTGAAAGTGCGTACCTGGACGCCGAACGAAGGTGCCTTCCACGGTTTCCTGATTACCCACGGCGAAGCGATTTCGATTTCCGATTATCTGACCGTTCGCGATGGGGGCAAGGTGATCTACAGGCCGACCTGCCATTACGCCTACCATCCCTGCGACGACACCGTGCTGTCGGTGCACGAACTCGCCGGGCGCAACTGGATAGGACAGGAGCAAAGGCGTTTGTACCGGGACGAGATCACCGAGGGCGTGGATGAGCTCGGCGCGCTGCTGCTCGGACACAAGAAAGGGGCCTACTGGTACGGCTCGCAATTGTCGATCCACGAAGCACGCCGTCTGGCGCCTCATAACAATGCCACCAGCCTGCAGGTGGCGGCCGGCGTGCTGGGTGGCGTGGTGTGGGCGATGGAAAATCCGCAGGAAGGCATCATCGATCCGGACGACATGGATTACCGCCGTGTGCTCGAGATCGCCAATCCCTATCTTGGCAAGCTGGTTGGGGCCTATTCGGACTGGACGCCGTTGCAGGGGCGCAACCATCCCTTCGAGGAGGATCTGGATGCGTCGGACCCGTGGCAGTTCAAGAACATCCGCGTGACCTGAGGACGGCGGCGGCAACCCGCTGCTGCTGACCGGGCATGGCCTCCGCCAATTTGCCTTCCCATGCCACAATCAGCACGCCCTCGGCTTGGGTGCAGCGTTTTGCGCCCATGGTGAAGGCGGGCGGTACGGTGCTTGACATCGCCTGCGGACACGGACGGCATGCCCTGTTTTTTGCGGATCGCGGATACCGGGTGGACGCTGTAGACCGGGATCCGGATGCGATTGCCACGCTGTCCGCCAGCGCGGCGGTGACGGCCCTGTGTGCTGACATCGAGACGGGCCCCTGGCCGTATGCCGGCCGTGCCTTTGACGCCGTGGTGGTCACCAATTACCTGCATCGTCCGCTGTTTCCCTTGGTGATGGCGGCGCTGGCGCCCGGCGGCGTGCTGATCTATGAAACCTTTGCGCAGGGCAATGAAGCCTACGGCCGCCCGTCAAACCCGGATTTCCTGCTGCGGCACGGTGAGTTGTTGCAGGTGGTGGGGGCTGCGCGGGTGCTGGCCTACGAGGATCTGGTCGTGGATGACCCCAAACCGGCGGCGGTGCAGCGGATTTGCGCTGTAAGCCGGAGGTAAGCAAAAATCAGGAAAAGCCGTTGTAATTCAGACGGTTTTCGCGCTGCAGCAGTCCTCCATCCAAATTGACCGGGTAGCGCTCACCCGGTAAAATCTCGCGGTTTAATCGGGCCGGGCCGGAAATGCGGGTCAAGTTTGTAGCAGGCAACTGGAAAATGAACGGCAATCGGGCCTCCAACGAAGCCCTGTTGACGGATCTGGTGCCGTTATTGGCCGGAATTTCCGGTGTGGAAAGCGTTATCTGCCCGCCGTTTGTCTATCTGCAGCAGGTGCTGTCACTGATCGGCGGCACAAAAACCGCGCTCGGTGCCCAGGATCTTTGCCAGTTCGGCAACGGTGCCTACACCGGCGGCGTGTCTGCGGCGATGCTGAAGGATTCCGGCTGCAGTCATGTGATTGTCGGGCATTCGGAGCGCCGCGCCTTGTTCGGCGAGACGGATGCGCTGGTGGCGGAGAAATTTGCCGTTGCCCGTGAGGCGGGCCTGGTGCCGGTGCTTTGTGTCGGCGAGACACTGGCAGAGCGTGAGTCCGGGGCGACCGAGAAGGTTGTGGACAGGCAGTTGCAGGCGGTGATGCAGCGTTGCGGCGCGGCGGCATTGCGGGATGCGGTGGTGGCTTACGAGCCGGTGTGGGCAATAGGCACCGGCAAGACGGCAACCCCGGAGCAGGCGCAGGCGGTGCACGCATTCATCCGCGGCCGAGTGGCCGCAGCGGATGCCGCGGTTGCCGCGGAAGTGCGGATTGTGTACGGCGGCAGCGTCAAGGCTGCCAATGCGGAACAGTTGTTTGCGATGGCGGACATCGACGGCGGCCTGATCGGAGGCGCTGCGCTGGTGGCCGGAGAATTTGCTGCGATCTGCCGGGCGGCGGCGCAGAAACATTGATTGAGGCGGGCATGTCATGGAAGTCATGATTCTGGTGGTACACGTCATAGCGGCACTGGCCATCATCGGCGTGGTGCTGCTGCAGCACGGCAAGGGCGCCGACATGGGCGCGGCATTCGGCACCGGATCCGCGGGCAGCGTGTTCGGTTCTTCCGGATCCGCCAATTTTCTCAGCCGCACCACGGCGATACTGGCGACCATATTTTTCGTGACGAGCCTCGGCTTGACCATTGTTTCGTCGAAGGGCACAGCGGACAAGGGTGTGATGTCGCGGCCCGTGAATTCGGCACCCTCGCCGGATTCGCTGCCGGCGCAGATCCCGACGCCGCCGGCATCAACTCCCGCATCCGCGGTTCCGGTGCCTTCGCCGGCCGCTGCAGGTGGCGAATCCGGCGGCGCATCGAAGTAAGCCGGGGTTTTCAGCGGCAGGTTTTACAGGCAGTTGCGGTCGACGTGGTGGAATTGGTAGACACGCCGTCTTGAGGGGGCGGTGGCGAAAGCCGTGAGAGTTCGAGTCTCTCCGTCGACACCAGGCAGAAGCAGTGCAGGCGTTCCGGGAGCAGCGGGGCGCGGGTTTCAGAAAAAATCGCATAAGGCAGCAGATGCTGGAAGGTTATTTTCCGATTCTGATGTTCATCGCCGTGGGCCTGGCCTTCGGCGTGGCCCCGATTGTTGCCGGCTGGGTCGCCAGCCGTGCGGTCGGCTCGCACAAGCCCGATCAGCAGAAACTTTCACCCTACGAGTGCGGCTTCGAGGCCTTCGAGGACGCGCGCATGCGTTTCGACGTGCGTTATTACCTCGTCGCGATCCTGTTCATCCTGTTCGATCTGGAGATCGCTTTCCTGTTTCCCTGGGCCGTCGTGCTGCAGGAAATCGGGATGTTCGGCTTTGTTTCCATGATGATTTTCCTTGCCATTCTGGTTGTCGGATTCATCTATGAATGGAAGAAAGGGGCGCTCGAATGGGAATGACCGTATGGAAATGGTGCAGGGGGTGACCCATGGGCGCAGTTGAAGCCATCAACCACGACCTGAACGAACGCGGATTTTTCACCACCTCGGTGGACTCGCTGGTGAACTGGACACGTACCGGCTCGCTGTGGCCGATGACCTTCGGCCTGGCCTGTTGCGCGGTGGAAATGATGCATGCCGGCGCGGCGCGTTATGACCTCGACCGTTTTGGCATCGTATTCCGTCCCAGCCCGCGCCAGTCCGACGTGATGATCGTCGCCGGCACCCTGTGCAACAAGATGGCGCCGGCGCTGCGCAAGGTCTATGACCAGATGGCCGAGCCGCGCTGGGTGATCTCGATGGGGTCCTGCGCCAACGGCGGCGGTTATTACCATTACTCCTACTCGGTGGTGCGCGGCTGCGACCGCATCGTGCCGGTGGACATCTACGTGCCGGGCTGCCCTCCGACGGCGGAAGCGCTGCTCTACGGCATCATCCAGCTGCAGAACAAGATCAAGCGCACCAACACCATTGCCCGCTAGCCGCAACGCCAGCCTCCTACCGCCAGCCATGACCACCCGTAACGAAAACCTGATTGCCGCGCTGCAGACCGTGCTTGGCGAAAAGCTTGTCAGCGCCGAGAACAGGCTGGGTGAGGTCACCGCAGTGGTCGGGGCCGGCGACCTGCTGGCGGCCTGCGCCGTGCTGCGCGATGATCCCGCGCTTCGTTTCGAGCAGCTGATCGACCTTTGCGGCATGGACTACAGCGACTACCGGGAAGGTGAATGGCAGGGGCGGCGCTTCGCGGTGGTCTACCACCTGCTGAGTGTTTCCCTGAACCAGCGCGTCAGGCTGCGGGTTTTTGCGCCGGACGACGATTTTCCGGTCCTGGAGTCGGTGATCGGCGTATGGTCTTCGGCCAACTGGTACGAGCGCGAGGCTTTCGACCTCTACGGCATCATGTTCACCGGCCATCCCGACCTGCGCCGGCTGCTGACTGATTACGGCTTCATCGGCCATCCCTTCCGCAAGGACTTCCCGTTGTCGGGCAATGTCGAGATGCGCTACGACCCGGACCAGAAGCGGGTGATCTACCAGCCGGTGACCATCGAGCCGCGCGTGATCACGCCGCGCATCGTGCGCGAGGAGAATTACGCGGACTCCGAAGGCTTCCGCAAGGGCTGACATGGCTGAGATCAAGAACTACACGATGAATTTCGGGCCGCAGCATCCGGCGGCCCACGGCGTGCTGCGCCTGGTGCTGGAGCTCGACGGCGAGGTCATCGAGCGCGCCGATCCGCATATCGGCCTGCTGCACCGCGCGACCGAGAAGCTTGCCGAGAACAAGACCTTCATCCAGTCGGTGCCGTACATGGACCGCCTCGACTACGTGTCGATGATGGCCAACGAGCACGCCTATGTGATGGCGATCGAGAAGCTGCTCGGCATCGAGGCGCCTGAGCGCGCGCAGTACATCCGCGTGATGTTTGACGAGATCACCCGGCTGCTGAACCATCTGCTCTGGCTCGGCTGCCACGGCCTCGACATCGGCGCGATGACGGTGTTCCTTTACTGCTTCCGCGAGCGCGAGGACCTGTTCGACATGTACGAGGCGGTGTCGGGTGCGCGCATGCACGCAGCCTACTACCGTCCGGGCGGCGTCTACCGCGATCTGCCGGATTCGATGCCCCAGTACTCGGCTTCGCGCATCCACAATGCTGCGGCGATCAGGGAGCTCAACGAAAACCGCCAGGGCTCGCTGCTCGACTTCATCGAGGATTTCACGCAACGTTTTCCGGCCTATGTCGACGAGTACGAAACCCTGCTCACCGACAACCGGATCTGGAAGCAGCGCACGGTCGGCATCGGCGTGGTGTCGCCGGAACGCGCGCTGCAGCTGGGATTCACCGGCGCGATGCTGCGCGGCTCGGGCATAGCCTGGGATCTGCGCAAGAAGCAGCCATACGAGGTCTACGACCGCATGGAGTTCGACGTGCCGGTGGGCGTCAACGGCGACTGTTACGACCGTTACCTGGTGCGCGTCGAGGAAATGCGGCAGTCGAACCGCATTGTCCGGCAGTGCGTCGAGTGGCTGCGGAAAAATCCCGGCCCGGTGATGGCCGACAGCCACAAGGTGGCGCCGCCGTCGCGGGTGGCGATGAAGACCAACATGGAAGAACTGATCCACCACTTCAAGCTGTTCACCGAGGGCATGCACGTGCCGCCGGGCGAGGCTTATGCGGCGGTGGAGCACCCCAAGGGCGAGTTCGGCATCTACCTGGTGTCTGACGGTGCCAACAAGCCGTACCGGCTGAAGATCCGGGCGCCGGGTTTCGCGCACCTGGCAGGGCTGGACGAGATGGCGCGCGGCCACATGATCGCCGACGTGGTGGCGATCATCGGCACCCAGGACATCGTTTTCGGGGAGATTGACCGGTGAACGCGCCGATGATCCTGTCTCCCGAGTCGCTGGCGAAGATCGACAAGGCTGTGGCCAAGTATCCGCCTGAGCGCAAGGATTCGGCGGTGATGGCGGCGCTGACCATCGCGCAGGCCGAGAAGGGCTGGCTGTCGACCGAAACCATGGATTTTGTCGCGCAGTACCTGGGCATGCCGCCGGTCGCGGTTTACGAGGTTGCGACCTTCTACACGATGTATGACCTGAAGCCCGTAGGCAGGCACAAGCTGACAATCTGCACCAACCTGCCCTGCGCGCTGCAGGGGGCGACCCATGCCGCGGAGCACCTGAAGAAGGCGCTGGGCATCGGTTTCAATGAAACCACGGCCGATGGCCGCTTCACGCTGAAGGAAGGCGAGTGCATGGGCGCCTGCGGTGACGCGCCGGTCATGCTCCAGAACAACCACAGGATGCTGTGCGCGATGAGCCCGGAGAAGATCGACCGGCTGTTGAAGGAGCTCGAATAATGGGCCTGCCGACTCCTCCCTTCGCCGGCGAGATTTTCGGGCCGGACGCCCTGATCATGAAGGGCGTCAACGGCAGCAACTGGCGCCTGAAGGATTACGAGGCCCGCGGCGGTTACTCGGCGCTGAAGAAGATCCTCGGCGAGAAGATGCCGCCCGACAACATCATCAACGAACTCAAGAAGTCGGCGCTGCGCGGCCGCGGCGGCGCCGGGTTTCCGACGGGCCTGAAATGGAGCTTCATGCCGCGCCAGTTCCCGGGGCAGAAATACCTGGTGTGCAATTCCGACGAGGGCGAGCCGGGCACATTCAAGGACCGCGACATCCTGCGCTACAACCCGCACATCCTAATCGAAGGCATGATCATCGGCGGCTACGCGATGGGCATCACCGTGGGTTACAACTACATCCACGGCGAGGTGTGGGAGGTCTATGAACGTTTCGAGGAGGCGCTGGAAGAGGCGCGCGCCGCCGGTTACCTCGGCGACAGGATCCTCGGCAGTGATTTCTCGTTCCAGCTGCATGCCCACCACGGCTTCGGCGCCTACATCTGCGGGGAGGAAACCGCGCTGCTCGAGTCCCTTGAGGGCAAGAAGGGCCAGCCGCGTTTCAAACCGCCGTTCCCGGCGAGTTTCGGCCTCTACGGCAAGCCGACGACGATCAACAACACCGAGACCTTTGCCGCGGTGCCGTGGATCATCAACAACGGTGGCGAGGCCTTCCTCAACATGGGCAAGCCCAACAACGGTGGCACCAAGATTTTCTCGGTGTCCGGCGACGTGGCGCGGCCCGGCAATTTCGAGGTGAAGCTCGGTACGCCCTTCGCGCAGCTGCTGGAGATGGCGGGCGGCATGCGTGACGGCCGCAAGCTGAAAGCTGTGATTCCCGGCGGCTCGTCGATGCCGGTGCTGCCGGCCGAGATCATGATGGCGACCGACATGGACTACGACTCGATCGCCAAGGCGGGCTCGATGCTCGGATCCGGCGCCGTGATCGTGATGGACGAGACGCGCTGCATGGTGAAGTCGCTGCTGCGCCTGTCGTACTTCTACTACGAGGAGTCCTGCGGGCAGTGCACGCCCTGCCGCGAGGGAACCGGCTGGCTCTACCGCATGGTTGACCGCATCGAGCATGGCAAGGGGCGGCCCGAGGATCTCGACATGCTCGACAACGTGGCGCAGAACATCCAGGGCCGCACCATTTGCGCGCTGGGTGATGCGGCGGCGATGCCGGTGCGTGCGTTCCTGAAGCACTACCGCGACGAATTCCAGTACCACATCGACCACAAGAAGTGCCTGGTCGCACCTTATGTCTGATCCGCGCCTATTGACCCTCACCCCCGACCCCTCTCCCGAGGGGAGAGGGGAGATACGTGAGCATGTGCCATGCTAGAGATTGAGCTGGACGGCAAGCTGATGGAAGTGCCTGAAGGCAGCACCATCATGGATGCGGCCAACCAGGCCGGCACCTTCGTGCCGCACTTCTGCTATCACCGGAAGCTGTCGATCGCCGCCAACTGCCGCATGTGCCTGGTGCAGGTCGAGAAGGCGCCCAAGCCGCTGCCCGCCTGCGCGACGCCGGTCACCAACGGCATGAAGGTGTGGACGCACTCGGATGCCGCCGTCACCGCGCAGAAGGGGGTGATGGAGTTCCTGCTGATCAACCATCCGCTCGACTGCCCGATCTGTGATCAGGGCGGCGAATGCCAGCTGCAGGATCTGGCCGTGGGTTACGGCGGCAGCGAATCGCGTTACGCGGAAGACAAGCGCGTCGTCGCCAACAAGAACCTCGGACCACTGATCTCGACCGACATGACGCGCTGCATCCACTGCACGCGTTGCGTCCGCTTCGGTCAGGAGATCGCCGGCATCATGGAACTGGGCATGATCGGCCGCGGCGAACATTCGGAAATCATCACTTTCGTCGGCAAGACCGTCGACTCGGAGCTGTCGGGCAACGTGATCGACCTCTGTCCGGTCGGCGCGCTGACCTCGAAACCCTTCCGCTACAGCGCACGCACCTGGGAGCTGACGCGCAAGCCCTCGGTCAGCCCGCACTGCGGCCTCGGCTCCAACCTGACTTTGCAGGTCAAGCAGAACCGCGTGATGCGGGCGCTGCCGCGGGATAACGAGACTGTCAACGAGTGCTGGCTGTCGGACAAGGACCGTTTTTCCTACGAGGCGCTCAATTCCGAGCAGCGCCTGGCGAAGCCGATGCTGAAGCGCGACGGCCGCTGGCAGGACGTCGAATGGCCGGTGGCGCTGGAATTCGTTGCGTCTGAACTGAAACGCGTCAAGGCCGCGCACGGTGCCGATGCGATCGGCGCGCTGGCGACGCCATACCAGACACTGGAGGAACTGCACCTGCTGCAGAAACTGCTGCGCGGCTTTGGCTCCGGCAACGTTGATTTCCGCCTGCGCCAGACTGACTTCAGCACCGACGGCAAACTTGCCGGCGTGCCCTGGCTCGGCATGAGCATCGCGGAATTCGCGCAGCTCGACCGCGTGCTGGTGATCGGATCCACGCTGCGCAAGGACCATCCGCTGCTGGCGCACCGGCTGCGTCAGTCAACGAAGAAAAAGACCGAACTCAGCCTGATCCACGCCGCAGATGACGAGCTGCTGATGCGGGTCGCGCACAAGGCGATTGTTGCTCCGGCGCTGTTGCCGCAGGTGCTGGCGCAGGTGGTCAAGGCCGCGTCTGCGCTGAAAAATGTCGCTGTCCCGGAGGCGGTGCGTGCCTCGGTCGAAGGCGTGGCCGTGACTGACGCGGCACAAGGCATTGCCGGAAGTCTCGCCGCGGGAGAGAAGGCGGGCGTGTTCCTCGGCAACTTTGCGGAACAGCACGCCGCTGCAGCCACCTTGCAAGCGCTGGCCCAGGCCTTGGCGCAGATCCTCGGCTGTCCCTTCGGTTTCCTCGGTGCCGCGGCGAACAGCGTTGGCGGTTATGTCGCCGGCTGTGTACCCAATGGAAAACTTCCGGGAAAAAATGCGCGTCAGATGATCGAGGCGCCGCTGAAGGCCTACCTGCTGCTCGGCGCCGAGCCGGAACTCGATTGTGCGAATCCGCGTGCTGCCATTGCCGCGATGAAGCAGGCTGAGCTGGTAGTCGCTTTGAGTCCGTTCCAGCATGGGGCCACTGAATACGCGAACGTGATGCTGCCGATCGCGCCATTCACCGAAACCGCCGGCACTTTTGTCAGCACCGAGGGGCGGGTGCAGACCTTCAACGGCGTGGTGAAACCGCTGGGTGAAACCCGTCCGGCGTGGAAGGTGCTGCGTGTGCTCGGCAACCTGCTTGGACTGGAGGGCTTCGAACACGACGGCGCCGATGACGCGCAGCGTGAAGCACTCCACGGAAAATCTGAAATAACTAATAAAAACAATAACTTGCAAAATGTCACCGGAGTGCTGCCGGTTGTGGCGACGGGGGTTTCGCGGATTGCCGAGGTGCCCATCCATGCCGCCGATGCGCTGGCGCGGCGCGCCCCCAGCCTGCAGAAAACCCGCGATGCGCTGCCGCCGCTGGCGGTGATGAACCGCAGGCTGGCCGATCGCCTGGGCCTGCGCGACGGTGATCTGGTCCGGATTTCCCAGGATGGCGGCGAAACCCTGCTGCCGTACGCGCTTGATGACGGATTGCCGGACGACTGCGTGCGCATCGCGCTGGCACGCGCGGAAACCGCGTTGCTCGGTGATGCGGCGGCGCCGCTGGCAATCGAACGCGTCGTCCAGGCGCAGAAGGCGACCGCGTGATGCTCGATTCGCTGCTCGCCTATCCGCAATCGCTGTTCGGCCCGCTGTGGCCGGTGGTGTGGACGCTCGCGAAGATCCTGATGATCGTGGTGCCACTGATGCTGTGCGTGGCCTACCTGACGCTGTGGGAGCGCAAGCTGATCGGCTTCATGCAGATCCGCATCGGCCCGAACCGCACCACGTTCTTCGGCATCCGCTGGCTCGGCGGCCTGGCGCAGCCGATCGCCGACGGCCTGAAGCTGCTGGTCAAGGAAGTCATCGTGCCGAGCGGGGCCAACAAGTTCCTGTTCGTGCTGGCGCCGGTGATGGCGATCATGCCGGCACTGGCGGCCTGGGCGGTGGTGCCCTTTTCGCCTGAACTGGTGCTGTCGAACATCGACGCCGGCCTGCTCTACCTGCTGGCAATGACTTCGCTCGGCGTCTACGGCGTGATCATCGCCGGCTGGGCCTCGAATTCGAAATACGCCTTCCTTGGCGCGATGCGCTCCGCTGCGCAGATCGTGTCCTACGAAATCGCCATGGGCTTCGCGCTGGTCGGCGTGCTGATGGCGGCGCAAAGCCTGAACCTCGGCGAAATCGTCAAGGCGCAGCAGGGCGGGGCGGGTTTTCTCGGCTGGTTCTGGCTGCCGTTGTTCCCGCTGTTCCTGACCTACCTGATTTCAGGCGTGGCCGAGACCAACCGCGCGCCTTTTGACGTTGCCGAGGGTGAATCGGAAATCGTCGCCGGTTTTCACGTCGAGTATTCGGGCATGACCTTCGCGGTGTTCTTCCTTGCCGAATACGCGAACATGATCCTGATTTCGATGTTGACCGCGATCCTGTTCCTCGGAGGCTGGCTGTCGCCGTTCCCGGCGTCCTGGGGGCTGCTTGGCGCCTCAAGCCCGCTCTGGCTGTTTGCCAAGATGTTCTTCGTGGTTTCGCTGTTCCTGTGGTTCCGCGCGACCTTCCCGCGTTACCGCTATGACCAGATCATGCGCCTCGGCTGGAAGATTTTCATCCCGGTGACGCTGGTGTGGATCGTCGTGCTCGGCGCCTGGATGCAGACGCCGCTGTGGATATGGTGGAAATGAGACGGTGATGAGGATGACGGCGATCCGCAAATTTTTCAGCACTTTCCTGCTGTTCGAGCTGCTGAAGGGCATGGCGCTTACCGGGCGTTATTTCTTCGCGCGCAAGATCACCGTGCAGTTCCCCGAGGAAAAAACCCCGCAGAGCCCGCGCTTCCGCGGACTGCACGCGCTGCGCCGTTACCCGAACGGCGAAGAGCGCTGCATCGCCTGCAAGCTGTGCGAGGCGGTGTGCCCGGCGCTGGCGATCACCATCGAGTCCGAGCAGCGCGAGGATGGCACGCGCCGCACCACGCGTTATGACATCGATCTGACCAAGTGCATATTCTGCGGTTTCTGCGAGGAATCCTGCCCGGTGGACTCGATCGTCGAAACCCGCATTTTCGAATACCACGGCGAAAAACGCGGCGACCTGATCTACACCAAGCCGATGCTGCTGGCGATTGGCGATGCGTATGAAGAGCAGATTGCGAAGGACCGCGCGGCCGACGCGGCATACCGGTAAAACGAGATGAGCTTCCAAGAATTCATGTTCTGGTTCTTCGCCGCGGTGCTGGTGTTTGCCGCATTGCGCGTCATTACCGCGCGCAATCCGGTGCACGCTGCGCTGTTCCTGGTGCTGGCGTTCTGCACTTCCGCCGGCATCTGGATCCAGCTCGAGGCGGAATTCCTCGGCATCGTGCTGATCCTGGTCTACGTCGGCGCTGTGATGGTGCTGTTCCTGTTCGTGGTGATGATGCTCGACATCAACCTGACGCGGCTGCGCGAGGGTTTCTGGAGTTACCTGCCGGTGGGGGCGCTGGTTGCATTGCTGCTGGTCGCCGAAATGGCGCTGGTGCTGGCCGGGTCTTATTTCGGGCTGGCCGAGGCGCCCCGTCCCGAATCCGCGCCCGCGGGTTACAGCAACACCAAGGAACTGGGCCGGCTGCTCTACACCGATTACGTTTATCCCTTCGAACTGGCGGCGGTGATCCTGCTGGTGGCGATAGTTGCCGCGATCGCGCTGACCCTGCGCCGCCGCAAGCACGCCAAGTACATCGACCCGGCGCAGCAGGTTGCGGTGCGCCGCGGGGACCGCGTGCGCATCGTCTCGATGCCGGCGGAGAAGAAGGAGGGCGGGGCATGAGCATCTCGCTTTCCCACTACCTCGTCCTCGGCGCGATCCTGTTCTCGATCTCGGTGATCGGAATCTTCCTGAACCGCAAGAACATCATCGTGCTGCTGATGGCGATCGAACTGATGCTGCTGGCGGTCAACCTGAATTTCATCGCCTTCTCGCATTTTCTCGGTGATACCGCGGGCCAGGTGTTCGTGTTCTTCATCCTGACCGTGGCGGCGGCGGAATCGGCGATCGGCCTGGCGATCCTGGTGGTGCTGTTCCGCAACCTGAACACTATCAATGTTGAAGACATCAACCGGATGAAGGGCTGATGCGGTGATGACCGAAATGCAGAAACTCTACCTGCTGGTGCCGCTGGCCCCGCTTGCCGGCGCGATCATCGCCGGCCTGTTCGGATGGGCCATCGGCCGCCGTGCGGCGCACGTGATCACCATCCTCGGCATGGTGGTGTGCCTGGTCGCGTCATTCCTGGTCTATCGCGACGTGATGGCCGGCAACGTGTTCAACGGCCCGGTCTACACCTGGCTTGTTTCCGGCAACATCCGCTTCGAGATCGGGTTCCTGATCGATCCGCTGTCGGCGACGATGATGATGGTGGTCTCCTTCGTGTCGCTGATGGTGCACATCTACACCATCGGCTACATGGCGGGTGACCCCGGCTACCAGCGTTTCTTCTCCTACATCTCGCTCTTCACCTTCTCGATGCTGATGCTGGTGATGAGCAACAACTTCCTGCAGCTCTTTTTCGGCTGGGAGGCGGTGGGTCTGGTGTCGTACCTGCTGATCGGCTTCTGGTACAACAGGCCGACGGCGATTTACGCCAACCTCAAGGCTTTCCTGGTCAACCGCGTCGGCGATTTCGGCTTCCTGCTCGGCATCGCGCTGGTGCTGATGTATTTCGGCACCCTGGATTACGCCGCGGTTTTCGCCAATGCCGGGCGCCTCGCCGGCAACAGCATCGAACTCTTCCCCGGCGTGGAATGGTCGCTGATCACGGTGATCTGCATCCTGCTGTTCATCGGCGCGATGGGCAAGTCGGCGCAGTTCCCGCTGCATGTCTGGCTGCCGGATTCGATGGAAGGTCCGACGCCGATCTCCGCGCTGATCCATGCCGCGACAATGGTGACCGCGGGGATTTTCATGGTGGCGCGGATGTCGCCGCTGTTCGAGCTGTCGGAAACCGCGTTGTCCTTCGTGCTGGTGATCGGGGCGATCACCGCCTTCTTCATGGCGCTGATTGCCACGGTGCAGTACGACATCAAGCGCGTGGTGGCCTATTCGACCCTGTCGCAGCTGGGTTACATGACCATGGCGCTCGGTGCCTCGGCCTACTCGGCGGCGATTTTCCACCTCTTCACGCATGCTTTCTTCAAGGCAGTGCTGTTCCTCGGCGCTGGTTCGGTGATCATCGCGATGCACCACCAGCAGGACATGCGCAAGATGGGCGGGCTGGCGAAATACATGCCGATCACCTATCTGACGGTGCTGATCGGCGCCATCGCCAATGCCGGATTGCCGCCCTTCGCCGGGTTCTTTTCCAAGGAAACCATCGTCGAGGCGCTGCACCACGCGACGGTGCCGGGCGCCGGCTTCGCCTATGCGCTGGCGGTGGCCGGTGTGTTTGTCGGCGGTTTCTACTCCTTCCGCCTGGTGTTTTATGCCTTCCACGGCAAGGAGCGTTTCGCCGACCCGCTGCATCCGGACGTCAAGGCGGCGGATGCCGAAGCCGCGGCGGCGGGCCACCACGATGACCACGGGCACGACGAGCACGACGATCACCATGGCGAGGCGCACAAGCCGCACGAATCGCCTGCGGTGGTTTGGGTGCCGCTGGTGCTGCTGGCGATTCCCTCGGTCTGCGCCGGCTGGTTCATCGGCAGCTTCGTCTACGGCAACTACTTCGGTAGCGCGATCACCGTCAATCCGGCGCATGGCGCGATGGCGGTGATGGCGCAGAACTTCAATGGTGTCTTCGGCATGATGGGCCATGCCCTGGGCACGCTGCCGTTCTGGCTGGCGGTGGCCGGTGCCGCCACCGCTTGGTTCCTCTACATCCTGCGGCCGGAACTGCCGGCAAAACTGCGCCGGCAGTGGGGCGTGGTGGTGACGATCCTGATGGAGAAGTACGGACTTGACCGCTTCAACGACTGGTTCTTTGCCGGCGGCGCGCGCGCACTCGGCACCGGGCTGTGGAAGGGCGGCGATGTCGCGGTGATCGACAACGTGATGGTCAATGGCTCGGCGCGGCTGGTCGGCTGGTTCGCCGGCGTGATCCGCGAGGTGCAGAGCGGCAAGCTTTATCACTATGCTTTTGCGATGATCCTCGGCGTTCTCGGCCTGCTGACCTGGGCCTTCGTCCGCTGACACTGAAGAAAAAGAACTGATGATGCAGGGATTACCGTTACTGAGCCTCGCCATCTGGGTGCCGATTGTCGCCGGTGTCGCGGTGCTGTTCACCGGCGGTGACCGCAACGCGCAGGCTGCCCGGGTGATCGCATTGATCGGTGCCGTGCTCGGTTTTGCGGTCACGGTGCCGCTTTATGCCGGATTCGACCTGCAGCAGGGCGGATTCCAGTTCGGCGAGCTGAGGCCCTGGATCGAGGCCTTCAACATCAACTACCACCTGGGCATCGACGGCATTTCGCTGCTGCTGATCCTGCTCAACAGCTTCACCACCATACTCGTCGTCGCTGCGGCCTGGGAGGTGATCCGGACCCGCGTCGCGCAGTACATGGCGGCCTTCCTGGTGCTGTCGGGGCTGATGAACGGCGTGTTCTCCGCGCTCGACGCGATGCTGTTCTACGTGTTCTTCGAGGCGACGCTGATCCCGATGTTCATCATCATCGGCGTCTGGGGCGGGTCGAACCGGGTTTACGCGGCGATGAAGTTTTTCCTCTACACGCTGCTCGGCTCGCTGCTGTCGCTGGTTGCGCTGATCGTGCTCTACAACGCCGCGGGCGGCAGCTTCGCCTTCTTCGACCTGTATCGCACGCCTTTGCCGATGTTGTTGCAAGTATTTGTTTTTATTGCTTTTTTCATGGCTTTTGCGGTGAAGGTGCCGATGTGGCCGGTGCACACCTGGCTGCCCGACGCCCACGTCGAGGCGCCCACCGGCGGTTCGGTGGTGCTGGCGGCGGTCATGCTGAAGCTCGGTGGTTACGGTTTCCTGCGGCTGTCCCTGCCGATCGTGCCCGATGCCAGCCAGTACCTGGCGCCCGTGGTGATCTTCCTGTCGCTGGTCGCCGTGGTTTACATCGGGCTGGTGGCACTGGTGCAGGCGGACATGAAAAAACTGATCGCCTATTCTTCGATCTCGCACATGGGTTTCGTCACGCTGGGCATCTTCCTGTTCAACGCCCAGGGTGTCGAGGGCGCAGTGATCCAGATGATTTCCCACGGCTTTGTCTCCGGCGCGCTGTTCCTCTGCGTCGGCGTGCTCTATGACCGCATGCATACGCGTCAGATCGCGGATTACGGCGGGGTTGCCAGCCGCATGCCGGTATTCGCCGCGCTGTTCATGCTGTTCGCGATGGCCAACGCGGGGCTTCCGGGTACCAGCGGCTTTGTCGGCGAATTCCTGGTGATCATGGGCGCGGTCAAGGTCAATTTCTGGATTGCCTTCGCCGCTGCAATCACGCTGATCTTCGGCGCCGCCTATACGTTGTGGATGTACAAGCGGGTGATGTTCGGCGCGGTGACCAACGAACATGTCGCGCAACTGAAGGACATCAACATCCGCGAATTCCTGATCCTCGGCGTGCTGGCCCTGCTGACCCTGGTGATGGGCGTCTGGCCGCAGCCTTTTGCCGAGGTGCTGCATGTTTCCGTCAGTGAACTGCTGGCCCACGTCTCGTACAGCAAACTTCCGGTGCAATAGGCCGGATACAGGTAAAAACGATGGAATACATCACCCCGCTTTGGCCCGCCTATCCCGAGCTCTTCCTGCTCGTGATGGCCTGCGTGATCCTGATTGCCGACCTTTTCATCAGCGATGACAACCGCATCGTCACCTACGGGCTGACCCAGGCCACGCTGGCCGGCTGCGCGCTGCTGACCTTCTTCACCGGCAACGCCGAGCCGGTCTACACCTTCAGCGGCATGTTCGTCGATGACCTGATGGCCGACGCGCTGAAGCTGCTGACCTGCGTCGCGGTGATCACCATCCTGGTCTATGCCCGCGCATACACGGTCGCGCGCGGCATGTTCCGCGGCGAGTTTTTCGCACTGGCGCTGTTCGCGACGCTGGGCATGATGGTGATGATCTCGGCCAACCATCTGCTGACCCTGTACCTGGGGCTCGAGCTGCTGTCGCTGTCGCTCTACGCGATGGTCGCGCTGCAGCGCGATTCGGTGCGGGCGACCGAGGCGGCGATGAAATACTTCATTCTCGGCGCGCTGGCCTCCGGCATGCTGCTCTACGGCATGTCGATGCTCTACGGCGCCACCGGCACGCTGGAAATCACCCAGCTTGCGCAGCTGTCCGCGGATGGCGTGCGCGCCCAGGCGGTGCTGGTGTTCGCGCTGGTGTTCATCGTTGCCGGCCTCGGTTTCAAGCTCGGCGCCGTGCCTTTCCACATGTGGGTGCCCGACGTCTACCAGGGCGCGCCGACCGCGGTGACGCTGTTCATCGGCTCGGCGCCGAAGTTTGCCGCGTTCGCGATCGTCATGCGGCTGCTGGCGCAGGCGCTGGGGGCGGAAGCGCTGGTCGATGAATGGCGGCAGATGCTGCTGATTATGGCGGTGCTGTCGCTGGCGATCGGCAACCTGACCGCTATCATGCAGACCAACCTGAAACGCATGCTGGCGTACTCGACGATTTCGCACATGGGTTTCCTGCTGCTTGGCGTGCTTTCCGGCACCATCGACGGCTACGGCGCCGGCATGTTCTACGTGGTCGTCTACGTGTTGATGACGCTGGGCTGTTTCGGCCTGATCCTGCTGCTGACCCGCGGCGGTTTCGAGGCCGAGGATCTTGATGATTACCGCGGACTCAACCAGCGCAGCCCGTGGTATGCCTTCCTGATGCTGCTGCTGATGTTCTCGATGGCCGGGATCCCGCCGACCGTCGGTTTCTACGCCAAGCTTGCGGTGCTGCAGGCGGTGGTCCAGATCGGCATGTGGTGGGTGGCCGTCATCGCCGTGGTGTTCTCGCTGATCGGCGCCTTCTATTACCTGCGCATCGTCAAACTGATGTATTTCGACGAGCCGCGGGACGACACTCCGCTGCGTGCCGGCGGCGACGTTCGCGCCCTGTTGTCGGCGAACGGGCTTGCGGTGATCGTGCTCGGCATCGCGCCACAGCCGCTGATGGTGCTGTGCATCGAAGCCGTCCGCGCTTCGATCTAGCCGATGGCCATGGACTGGAGCACTGCGGCGCTGTTGCTGCTGGCGCTGGTGTTTGCCAACCTGCCGTTCCTGACCGAGCGTATATTTTTTGTCGGTGCGGCGCCAAAGGACGGCAAGTCCTTCGGCTGGCGCCTGCTGGAACTGGTCATGCTCTATTTTGTTGCCGGCACCGCAGCCTGGCTGATGGAAAGCCGGGCCGGGCAGGTGCACCCCCAGCGCTGGGAGTTTTACGCGGTTACCGTCTGCCTGTTCCTGGTGTTCGCTTATCCCGGCTACGTCTACCGTTACCTCTGGCGCAAGCCGGGGCTGTGAGCCGGGTGGAGTTGCCGGTGGCGGAGAAGGTGCCCGGGGATTTCAGCGAAACCGCCCTCGATTCCGAGCCGGTGTTCGACGGCATGCTGCTGCACGTGCGCCGCGATGCCGTGCTGCTGCCGAACGGTGCCCGGGCCACCCGGGAATACATCCGTCATCCCGGCGCGGCGATGATCATCGCGCGACCGGATCCGGACACCATCCTGCTTGAGCGTCAGTTCCGTTATCCGCTGGGCAGGCATTTCATCGAACTGCCGGCCGGCAAGATCGATCCCGGCGAGGATCCGCTGGCGACGGCACAGCGCGAGCTGCGCGAGGAGTGCGGTTATGCGGCGGCGCAGTGGCGGCACCTGGCCACGCTGCATCCCTGCATTTCCTATTCCGACGAACGCATCGAGTTGTACCTCGCCGATGGCCTGAGCCATGTCGGCGATGCGCTGGATGAGGATGAGTTTCTTGAGGTGATGACCGTGCCGCTGGTCCGGGCGCTGGCCTGGGTGCGCGAAGGCCGCATTACCGAGGCCAAGGCGGTGACCGGCCTGCTGTGGGCCGAAAAAGTCCGCAGCGGGGAGTGGTAGCCCCGGCCGAATCGCCGGTTCAGGCCCTGCGCGAGCCGCGCACGCGCGCTGCAGTGGCCATGCTGCCCAGCGGGCTTACCGGGCGCAGGAAATTGCCCTGTGCGTAGAGCATGCCGGCTTCCTTCAGCAGGCCCAGCGTTTCCGCCGTTTCCACACCCTTGGCAACGACCTGGCGCCTGAGTTCCCGCGCGACACCGTTGACGGCCTTGATGAACACCAGGCTCTCGGCGTTGTCGCGCAGGTCCTGGGTGAAACTGCCGTTGATCTTGAGGTAGTCGACCTCGAAGCGCTTGAGGTAATAGAACGAGCTGAAACCGGTGCCGAAATCGTCCAGCGCGAAGCGGGCGCCGAGGGGGCGCAGCTGCTCGATGAAGGCGCTGGTGGCGTCGATGTTTTCCATCGCCGCCTTTTCGCTGACCTCGAACACCAGGCGGTCACCGGGAACGTCGGAGGTGCGCACGATGTCGACCAGTTCGCGCACCCAGGCGGCGTCGGCCACCGAGGCGGAGGAGAGGTTGACCGAATAGCGCCGCCGCTGGTTGCGATCGTGTTCGTGGATGTGGGTCAGCATCCGCGCCACCACGCGCTGGTCAAGCGCCGGTGCATAACCCAGTGATTCCGCGGTGCCCATGAACTGTGCCGCTTCTGTCCAGTTGCCGCGGTCATCCCGGATGCGCAGGAATATTTCATGGTGCACCTCGGTGCCGGTGCTGAGCTGCACCGCAGGCTGCACATAGAGCGCGAGCTCGTCCTGGTCGAGTGCTTCGGTGATCAGCCGCGACCAGTGGTTGCGGCGGTGGCTCGAGCGCAGGGCATCCGAGGCGGGATTGAACATCGTCACGCGGTTGCGGCCCTGGTCCTTGGCCTGGTGGGTCGCAGCGTCGGTGGCGGCGAGCAGGGCGTCCCATTCGCTGCCGTGCAGCGGATAGAGGGCAACGCCGATCGAAGCGGTGATGCTGGATACCACGCGGTTGGGGGCGGTTTCCAGACGGTAATTCTGCACGGCGTCGAGGGCGACAGCGGCTGTGGACAGCACCTCCTCCCGGCCGGCATCGTACAGGTGCAGCACAAACTGGTCTTCGCCGACTCGGAACAGTTCTCCGTTGCGGTCACGGGCGACGTTGCGCAGCACGCCGGAGAGGCCAAGCATCAGCTGGTCGCCGGCACCGTGGCCGAAGACCGCGTTGATGCGCTTGAAGTGATCCATGTCGATCAGCACCACGGCGCCGGACTGCCCGGTATTCAGCGCGGCTTCCACCTGGCGCTGCAGTGCGCCGCGGTTCGGCAGGTCGGTCAGGGCGTCATGGAGTGCAACATGTTCGGCGCGGCGGATCGCCAGGTGCTGTTCGGTGACATCGCGGGCGGTACCGCGGATGCCGAGCATCCGGCCGTTCTCGTCGCGGGTGATCCGGGCGTTGATGCCGATCCAGCGGTCTTCGCCGCGCGCGGTCGTGAGGTGGGTGACGTGGTTCTGCACTTCGCCGCCGCGGCGCAGGGTGGACAGGAAACGGCGGTTAGGCACATGCGCGCCGTTGGTCTCGAAGCTGAAGAAACAGCGCCCGATCAGGTCCTGCGGAGCCAGCCCGAAGATTTCGTGGGCGGCGGCATTCAGGTAGGTGAACCGGCCCTCGGCGTCGGTCTGCCAGATCAGGTCGTGCGAGGTCTCCACCAGGTCGCGGTAACGGCCCTCGCTCTCGATCAGCAACTGGATGATCCGGCGCTTCTCGGCGAGTGTTTTCTTGATGCTGGCGAGTTCGCGCGAGGTTTTCTCCGCAAATCCGCCGCCGTTGGCCTGGACCAGGCGGTCGATGACTTCCCGCGGATACCGGCGGTGTCCGCCTTCCGTGCGCAGTGCGCCGAGGATGCCCTGTTCATCCCAGCGCCGGAGTTTCTGCGCGGAGATGCCGAGCAGGCGCGAAGTCTGCTCCATGGTGTAGGAGTGCTCGTATTCGGACATATCCTCGGTCTTGCCTTGCCCCTGGGCCCGGGATGGCCTTTTGCGAAGTCTAGCAGAGCCCCGCCGCTGATGCTTTTTCACGCGTTTTCTCCTTCCCCTTCGGGTCAGTGGACGACGGCCGGTTCCTGCAGGCCGTTCTGGCGCGACACCAGGCGCTGCATCAGTTTCAGGTCGCGGGTGGTCAGGCGCAGCGCCGCGTCGACCCAGACGCCGACAACGTCCTCGAGCTCCTCGAAGGTGATCTGGTGCACGCGGCGGCGCACCGCGGCGAGCGCGGCCATGCCGTTGCGCGAGCGCGAGCGCTGCTTGATCAGTGCGTTGACTGCGGCTTCACCCTCGCCATCCTCGGCGACCACGTCGATCACCCCCAGATCGTGCATTTCCTCGGCGCTGTAGATTTTTCCCGAAGCAATGATGCTTTCGGCGGCGCGCTGGCCGACCTTGCGGTCGAGGAAGGAATAGGCGCCCATGCCCGGGAACAGGTTGAACAGGATTTCCGGGAAGCCGAAGCGCGAGCCCCGTTCGGCGACGATCACATCGCTGGACAACGCGGCTTCGAAGCCGCCACCCAGGCATTCGCCCTGTACCAGCGAGACGGTGGTCACGGGCAGGTCGTGGCCGATGTAGTTGCGGTAGAGCACATCGATGCAGGCACGGCCGTAGGTGGACAGTGCATTGCGGTCGCGACGGTCGATTTTCTGGCGGAACAGTTCGAGGTCGCCGCCGAGGTTGAACACCCCGGGCATGCCTGAGGCAAGGATCACGTAATCGATGGGTTCGCTACCGCCCCCGCAGTCGATCGAGCCGCCGGTTTCCGTGACAAAGTTGTAGTAGGTGCGGATGTCGGCGAGCAGGCCGGGGTTGAAGCAGGGACGCGGTGCCGCGGTCCAGCGCGACCACAATGCCCGGGTCTGGCGGTCGAAATGCGCGTGCAACTGCGGCGAGAAGCGGAACTCGGTGTTGCGGCTGAAATCCGGACGGACTGCGGCGTGGTGGACGTCGATGACGGCTGCCGGCACTTGCATTTCCATGATGTATCTCCCTGTCGAGGCGTTGATTGAGCGGGAAGCACAGTGCTTTCCCGGGCTTGATTAGAGGCCAGGACACGCAGGCCGGCAAATCTAACAAATTGGGAGATTTTAAAATAATCATTAAAAACAAATGGTTGCATTCATAATTCGGCGCCGGACTGCCATGGATGGCGCATCGTGACTCGTCGTGCACCATGGCTTGGGGCCGGGCCCGGCCTGGGTCCGCGTGCCGGCGGCCCTGGCGAACTGCCGGTGGAACTGTTTGACTCCAGAGGGACGAGCCGTTAAAACCATGCGCTGGTTACGACATCCCCGACACGCGTACTCCTACTGCCCATGCTGCGCGCCATCCTGAAGTTGCTGTTGGGTCTCATGTTCCGGGTGCGCGTGGACGGCCATGTCGATGCGCTGCTGCGCGGCCGGCCGCTGGTGCTGGCCAGCCATGATTCCCTGCTCGATGCCCTGCTGGTTGTGCTGTTCCTGCCCGGCCGGCCGTTGATTGTGCTGCCGCGGACTCTCGCCGGGCACCGTATCGGCGCCCTGGTGCGGCGCCTTGCCGATTGCGTTGAACCGGGGGATGCCGGCGGCGGCGCGGTCAAGCGCCTGGTGCGGACCGTGCGTGCGGGGCGGCCGGTGGTGATGTTTCCGCAGGACCGTGTGACCACCACCGGCAGTCCGATGAAGGTCTATGGCGCCGCCGGCGTCATCGCGTTGCGGGCGGATGCCGATGTCATTCCGTTGCGCATCCATGGCACCCTGCACACGCGCTGGGCGGCGACCGGTCCGCGCTGGCCGCGGCAGCGTTTTCCGCGGATCACGATGCTGCTGTTGCCGGCGCTGCGTTTCACGCCGCGGGCTGCCGGCATCGGCGGATCGCGGCGCCAGCGCATCAATGATGAGCTGCAGGGCATCATGCAGCGGGCAATGGCGGCGGCCGAACCCCGGCGTTCGCTGTTCCGGGCATTGCTTGACGCAGCTGCATTGCACGGCCGCCGCACCCGCATCTTCGAGGATGTCCGCGGCCAGATCACCACCTATGCCGACCTGCTCAAGGGGGCATTTGCGCTGGGCCGGCTCACCGCGAAATTCACGCAGCCGGGAGAACGCGTCGGCGTGCTGATGCCGAATATCGGCGCCACGGTCTGCCTGGTCTTCGGACTGGCGTCCCGCGGCCGTGTCGCAGCGATGCTCAATTATTCCAGCGGCGCCGAGTCTGTGCGCGGGGCCTGTGCCGCAGCCGCCATCAGGACGGTGATCACCTCGCGCAGCTTTGTCGAGGTCGCGCGCCTGCAGCCGCTGCTTGATGCACTGTCGTCCTGCAGCATTGTCCATGTCGAGGACCTGCGCGGGACGATGGGGCTCGCCGACAAGTTGTGGATACTGCGCGCGCTGCTGCATCCGCGCAGCGCCTTGCCGGAGACCGACCCGGCGGCTACCGCGGTGGTGCTGTTCACGTCAGGATCAGAGGCGCGGCCCAAGGGTGTCGCGCTGTCACAGGAGGGCATGCTGTCATCGATGGCGCAACTGCGCGCAGTGATCGATTTCGGGCCCGATGACAAGTATCTCAACGCGCTGCCGATGTACCATATTTTCGGACTGGTGGTCGGCACGCTGATGCCGCTGCTGACCGGCACCCGTCTGTTCCTCTACACCAATCCGCTGCACTACAAGGTGATTCCGGAATATGCCTATACCCGGGATTGCACTTACATCTTCGGCACCAGCACCTTTCTCGGCAACTACGCGCGCCAGGCCCATCCCTACGATTTCTACCGCATGCGTTTCGTCATCTCCGGCGGCGAAAAGCTGCACCCGGAGGTCGCGCAGCTGTGGTTCTCGAAATTCGGCCTGCGTGTGCACGAGGGTTATGGCGCCACCGAGTGCGGTCCGGCCATGGCCTTCAATGCTCCGCTGACCTACCGGGCGGGAACCGTGGGCCGTTTTCTGCCCGGCATCGAGTGCCGGGTGGTGCCGGTGCCCGGAATCGAGCAGGGTGGCGTGGTGCACGTCCGCGGCCCCAATCTTATGCAGGGTTATTTCTTCCACGACCGGCCCGGGATGCTGCAGCCGCCGCGTTCCGAGGTCGGCGAGGGCTGGTACAACACCGGTGACGTGGTCAGCGTCGATGCCGACGGTTTCGTCACAGTGCTGGGCCGGGTCAAGCGTTTCGCGAAAATTGCCGGCGAAATGGTGTCGCTGGAGCGGGTTGAAACCATTGCTTACCATGCTTCGCCGGGATTCAAGCATGCCGCTGTCGTCGAGATGACGCGCTCGGGAGAGAGCACGGTGCTGCTGACCACTGATCCCGCGCTTGACCGAATCGCGCTGCAGCAGGCGGCGCGCCAGATCAATGCCCAGGAACTGGCGGTGGCGCGGCGGGTGGTGAAGGTCGACAGCCTGCCGCTGCTTGGTTCGGGCAAGATCGACTACGTGACCCTGAAGGACATGGTGGTCCTGTGAGTGTCGCCGCGGCACCCGGCAAGCCGGTGGTGATTGCGCAGTTCTCCGACCTGCATGTCGTGGCAGGAGCGCGCGACGGTTTCGGCGTTGATACCGTCAGCGGCCTGGAGCGCTGCATCCGCCATCTGCGCGCGCTCGACAGCCCCCCCGACCTGCTGGTGGCGAGCGGTGACCTCGTCGATCAGGGCGAGTCCGTCGAGTACGCAAGGCTGCGTGACATGCTGGCCGCGGTCGAGGTGCCCTTATGCCTGATGCCGGGCAACCATGACCGTCGTGCGCCGCTGCGGCAGGCCTTTGCCGGTCACGACTACCTCGGCAGCTCCGGCCGCATGTATTACCATCGCGACGTGCGCGGCCTGCGGGTGATTGCGCTCGACAGCGTGATCGAAGGAAGGGATGGCGGCGACCTCGACGGGGCCCAGCTGCAGTGGCTCGACGGGGTGCTGGGAGAGCAGCCTGCAATGCCCACCCTGATATTCATGCATCATCCACCGGCGGCAACCGGTTTTTCGCGGATGGATCGCATTGCGGTGGCGCCGGGGAGTGCGCGGCAACTGGGAGAGCTCGTCGCCCGGCATCACCAGGTCAGGGCCCTGTTGTGCGGCCATGTGCACCGCGGGGTGCAGAGATTGTGGCAGGGCGCGCTGCTGTCGGTCTGCCCGAGTACCGCGTTTCAGGCGCGACTGCGGCTTGGGGCGGGGCGTTTCGAGCCTGATTTGCAGGAGCGCCCGGCTTACCAGTTGCATCACTGGGACGGCGACGCGCTGGTCACCCACACGGTTACTGTTTGAGGAGAGACGCGATGGCGCAGATGCACGAGGGCGGCGGCAGGCAGCCGGTCCTGGTATGGGATGTTGCGGTCAGGGTGTTCCACTGGACGCTGGTGCTGTTGCTCGGGTTTTCATGGCTGTCGGCCGAAATGGACTGGATGGACTGGCATTTCTATTCGGGCTACGCCGTGCTGACGCTGATCCTGTTCCGGATACTCTGGGGCTTTGTCGGCAGCACCCACGCGCGTTTCGGCGACTTCCTGTACGGGCCGTCTGCCGTCGTTGATTATCTGCGCACGCTGCCTTCGCGCACAGCGGCGAAGTTCGCCGGGCACAATCCCCTGGGCGGCATCAGCGTCGTGCTGATCCTGCTCTGCGTGCTGGTCCAGGCGGGCACGGGGCTGTTCGCCAACGACGACATCCTCTACGAGGGGCCGCTCTACAAACACGTCAGCAAGGATCTCAGCGACTGGCTGACGACCATCCACAAGTATAATTTCGAGGTGCTGCTGGTGCTCGCCGGCGTGCATGTTGCTGCCGTGCTTTATTACCTGCTCTGGAAGTCGGAGAACCTGGTCAAACCGATGTTTACCGGCCGCAAACAGCTGCAGCCGGGCATCGCGCCCGCGCATGCGCAGGTGCGCAGCCTTGGCCTTGCGGCAGTGCTGCTCGCCGTTTGCGCGGCGGCGGTGTGGTTCCTCGTCAACAGCTGAGTCCCGGTTCGCAGAAAAAAGCCGCCCGCGGGCGGCTTCTTAAATGATCAATCCGGACTGTCAGGCCTTTTTGCGGTTTTTCTCCAGCCAGCCGTCCACCAGCGCGACAGTCTGGTCGACCACGTCGAGCTGCATGCCTTTCTGCGCAGCGATGGTCTTGACCAGGCGGTCGACACGTTCGATGTTCGGCGCGCCGGCGGCCAGCGCGCGGGCTGCCGACGAGGGGCTGCCCAGCGACAGCGCGGCATTGGCGTATTTGTCGAAGGGCACCATGTCCTTCTCGCTGGCGCCGAGGGACACGCACAGCCGGACCACCCATTCGTAAACGGCGCGCGAGGCGGCAATGTCGGAATGCACTGCATCCTTGATCGGACGCATCGCATCCTTCTGCACGCAGCGGTAGTTGCCGGCGATCAGCATTGCCCACTTGGCCAGCGGCACGAACACCGAGTCATGCACCTTGAGCTTGACCGGCAGTTCTATTTTTTTGCCATCCCCGGCATCGAAACGCACGGCGTCGATGTCGGATTCGAGTTGGCGCAGAATCGCGGTATGCGCGTCGGATTCGAAACGCGCAGACTTGAAGTTTGTCGGCAGCCGCACCTGGAGCACATTGACTTTTTCCTCCGGCGGCCGGAAGGCCTGGGGATCGGGGCTGCACAGCGTCAGGGTCTTCGGGTCAAAGCTGTCCCAGACCGAGGCTTCGGTGTAGCAGTCGCGGCAGGCGCTGGCGTCAAGGCCGGGGATCCGCTTGAGGTAGGGCAGCGGCGGCATGTTCATGATCGACATGCAGGGCACACGCGACTTGGCGACGCGGTCCAGCAGTTCGCGCACACCTGCGGAACGGTACTGCGGCTCCTGCATGGCCAGCACGATCAGGTCGTAATCGGTGGGGTCGGCGGATTCCGGACCGCCGGCTGACAGTTTGCCCGGAAGTGTCCTCGAGCTGATTTCAACCAGGCCTTCGCGCCCCTTGACCGGCATGCGTACGATGGCGCCTTCCGCATTGAACAATTCCGCTTCGGCGGGCAGGCAGATCATCTTGACGGTGTGCCCCGCAAGCAGCAGCTTGGTGGCCAGTAACGAACCGTAGGAGGCGCCCAGGATCAGGATCTTGTAGGTACGCATGCAATACTTTCCTCTTGTGGAATGGCAAACGGCGATGATGCTTGCAGGAAGAATCTGTTGTTGGAGGCTTCTGAGGCCTGCAGCAGCCGCAATGGTAGTCAGTTAGGCCGGACGGTGCAATCGCGACTCACCAGATGAAATGCGGCGACGGGGATCGTGATGCGTCACCTTGCGCCGCAATGCAGCATTGCGGGTCGTGCATCAAGGGTGATCCGTAAACGCCTGCAGTAAAGCAGGAAAGGGCCCCTGCGGCTCTCTTGCCGTCATTCGGCTTCGATGAGACCCAGCCTGCCGTTGTGGGAGCCCGTGTACCAAAGCCGCCCGGCGCCATCCGGCGTGAGTTTGCGGATGCCGGCATTGCCGGTCGGCAGACGTATGGTCTGCATCACTTCGGTGGATGGATCGAGACGGATCACGGTGTCGCGTTTGATTTCACTGGCCCAGACGACACCTGCAGCGTCCACCGCCACGGCATAAGCCCCCGCATTGCCGCCGGGCAGGGGGTAGGTCTTCACGACTTTCATCAGCGCGGGATCCACCTTGACCAGATGACCCTTGCCGTAAAGGGTTACCCATAACATTCCGTCAGGGGCGGTTGCGATGCGGCGCGGCCGTGATCCGCTGCCAAGGTCCAGTTCCCCGATGCTGTCGCTCACAGGATCAAGGTGACCGAGCCGGTCGTCGCTGGCGCGGCACCACCAGACACGGTTCCTGCGGTCGACGGTGATGCCGCTGGGACGCCCGGAGGTTTCGTGTTCGGCGATGCGTCCGGTGGCGATGTCCATGCTGCCGATCCTGTCGCCGGTCTGCATCGAAAACCAAAGCGTTGCTCCGTCCTCGCTGAGGGCCAGCGTATGGGGGCCGCCGCCGCGGGACGGCACGTGGAACTCGGCGATCATGCTGTTGCGGGTTTTCAGCCGGCCGATGGTGCCGTTGCCGAAACCCGCGGTCCATACCGTGCCGCGATTGTCGACAATGATGCTGCTCGGGTGATGTCCGGGCAGCAACTCCCATTCGCGGAACGACAGGTTGCGCGGATCGAAGCGCAGCACCTTGTTGTCGTTCGGCACCGCAATGTAGAGGCTGCCATCAGGCGCGACTGCGGAACTGCGGGCAAACATCGGTTTCGGCAGCGGCCATTCGCTGATGCGGGGAATGAATGCCGTCGCAACAGGTTGGGCGGCAGCCGTTCCGTTAACCGGCATTGCTGCAGCGCCCGAAAGCAGCAGCAGCCCGCGGAGGAAGCGCCTGCGCGGTGTCGGGACAAGTCGGTTGGCTGGGCTGGCTGGTTTTATCGCGACACCCGCAGCGTTGTTCCCGGGCAACCCGGATATTCCGTCACAGTACAGGCCTTGGGGCATGGGTTAGATTGCTATTATAGTGCTGCTTGCGGCGAATAAATGCGGGCGGTTTTCTGGCCTGAACGGCGTTGCGCGGCAGCGCGGCGCGGAAAAACGGGGGGGGCATCATGGCGGGCATGTCAGTCGGAATACTGGTCGCGGTTGCCGGGGCGCTGCTGTTTGCGGCAACGGTGCTGATGCTGGTCATGGTCCTGCAGTTGCGGGCGATGCGCCGTGAATTCGAGGCCGCCCGGCTGCAGCTGGCGAAAATGGACTGGGGCGTGATGCTGCTCAACGGCGTGCAGCAGCTGAAGCAGGCGACGGTGGCGCTGGAGCAGATCGACAAACGCCTGCAGAAGCTGGAGGCGATCGAGAAAGTGCAGCTGTCGCACATCAACGTGCGGCAGGGTGTATGAACCGGATCGGGTAAAAAAGCGGCCTGCTGGCCGCTTTTTTCATGGCTTTTTGCGGCGTCTAGGGATTGATGATCCGGTTGCGCAGCACCATCGCCGGCTGCTCGAAGGCGCATTCCACGACGTCACCCGGTTTCAGGTACAGCGACTCGGCATCGGCTTTGCCCACCGCGACTCCGCCCGGCGCGCCGGTGGCGAACATGTCTCCCGGCTGCAGATCAAGCAGGCGCGAGAAATGGGGGATGATGTCGGGCAGCTTCCAGATCTGGTCGCTGGTGTTGACGCGCATGCGCTGCACGCCGTTGACGCTGCAGGTGACCCAGATGTTGTAGGGGTCGGGCACTTCGTCCATGGTGATGATGTAGGGGCCCAGCGGGCCGAAGGACGGCGAGTTCTTGGATGTCCAGAAACGTGAGCCGGAGGCGACCTCGGCCTTCTGTGTGTCGCGGCAGGTCAGGTCGTTGAGGATGGTGATGCCGGCGATGTAGCTCGCCGCGTCCTCACGTTTGGCATGGCGCGCGGCCTTGCCCAGCACGAACACCATTTCCGGTTCGTAGTCGAGGCGGTTGACCGTTTCGCGCCGCGGCACGTCGGCGCCGTGACCGGTCAGGCAGGAATTCAGCTTGATGAAGCCGGTGGGCTCTCCCGGCATTTCCTTGATCAGGTCGTTCTTGCGCAGTTCCTCGAGGTGGGTGCGGTAGTTCTTGCCCACGCAGAGGAATTTGTCGGCGTCGGGGACCGGCGGCAGGAAGCGCACACCGGTTTCGGGAGCCAGTGCCTTGCCGTCCAGCTTGCCGGCGTTGCCGCGCGCGTGTTCGAGCACGGCGCGGGCGCGGGCCAGGCCGGCTTCGCCCAGCGCAAGCAGGCCTTTCATCGAGGCGGGAATGAGCTGTTTGCCGTCGCCCAGGGCGCGTTCGCCGGCGACGAGATCAAGGATCCTGTCGTCGAGCTGGGCGCCAATGCGCACGGTGTCCGGATCTGAAAGAAGGGTATAGGTGGCGAGTCGCATTGCGGAGTCCTCAGATGAAACAAATAAAAAAGCGGCGCCCGCGCGCCGCCGGATTCTGTCACGGTCGGGACGCCTATTTTACGACTTTGGGCGCAGGGGGTTCCAGCCTCCTCCGGAAGGCCGATCAGGGCTGCGACAGGTGGTCGAACACCAGGTTCTTCGATTCCGCCAGCATGAAATCGAGGAAAGCCTGCGCCACCAGCGACAGCTGTTTGCCGGCCGGATGGACGATGACCCAGGGCCGGTCGACCGGAAATCCGGCGACATCAAGCACCGCAAGCTGTCCGTGCGGCACGTCGAGGCCCAGGGTGTAGCGCGACATTATCGACACGCCGAGTCCGGCGATGATCGCCTGCTTGATCGCCTCGCTGTTCGACAGTTCCATGCGCACCCGCGGTTCGCAGCCGTGGGCTTCGAAAATCTCGCGGATCGTCGCGCGTGCGCCGGAACCGGGCTCGCGCATCAGGAAGGGTTCTTCCGCAAAGCGTGCAAAAGGGATGTTTTTTTCCTTTGCCAGCGGATGATCGGCATGGGCAAACGGTACCACGGGGTTGGGCAGCAGCGGATAGGTGGTGATATCCCGGTCCTCGGGTGTACCTGCGAATATGTAGAGGTCGTCAAGGTTCCCCGACATGCGTTCCAGCAGCGCGCTGCGGTTCTGGATCTGCAGCGAGACCTCCAACCGCGGATGACGGCTGACGAATTCGGCCAGTACGCGTGGCGCGAAATATTCGCCGGTGGTGCTGACCGCCAGCTGCAGCCTGCCGGCTTCCAGGCCGCGCAGGTCGGCAAGATTGCGTTCGACGCCGGTCAGGGTGCCGAACATGTCGAGGCAGCCTTGATGCAGGATGCGCCCCGCCTCGGTCAGGCGGATGCGTTTGCCGACCTGTTCGATCAGTGGCAGGCCCGTCGTCTCGGCCAGTTTTTTCATCTGAACCGAAACAGTGGGTTGCGCCATGTGCAGCTCCTCGCCGGCCTTGGTGAAGCTGCCGAGCCTCGCCACGGCTTCGAATACGCTCAGCTGGGGCAGGGTGCCGTGTTTCAGGTAACGCCGTATTGCGGATTGCGGCATGTCGTTCCTTTCGATGCATTGCAGGCCAATACACCGCGCCGCCGGTGAGGGCGGAGCGACCTTTATCCTGCAGGGAAAGGCAATACATGTCCGGTAATGAGACCTTGCCCGTGCAGGCAAAGGTCTCGCTCGCAAACCGCAGGGCTGGATGCCACTGCCGTCTGCCGGCGCCGCCGGGGTCCCTTCAGGGATCCGAATTGACGACTGCGCCGCCGCGGCATCGCTACGATGCCGCTCAAGCTACTCCCCTTTGTAGGGGTCGCGCGTTGCCGCGCGAACGCCGCGGATTAAATCACATGATGCAGGCCATTACAACATCGGGGGGCTGGCTGCCGGTTTTCAGTCCGCCCCCGGCAGAATCATGCAGCCCAGCCCTGGTATTACGGTCCGGAATTCCACGAATTACGCAAAATCATGCAATCAGTCCGCGGATTTTTCCGGCTCCGGTGGCAGAATCCGCCTCCGAAGGGGAGTAGCTCAGCAACCAGGCTCCGTCATTCCGGGGAATTCAAACCTCCGGAGCTTGGGGATCATCCGGTCCGAGCAAGACCTTCGCCAGGAGCTGGCGAAGGCGCTCGTTTGCGTCCTGCGTCCGGCATGCACGCAATCCGCATATCGGGGGACCGGAAATGGAAAGCATAGGCACGTGGTGGATGTGGGCCGCATTCGCGGCCTTTGTCGTAGTTGCAATCATCGTTGACCTGCTGGTGCTGCAGTCCAAGGGCGCAGGCAAGGTGTCGTTCCGTGAGGCGCTGAACTGGTCGATCGTCTGGGTCGTCCTGTCCTTCGTGTTCAACGGTCTGCTGTGGTGGTACCTCGACAACAATTTCGGACGCGAGGTGGCCAACGAAAAGTCGATGGAGTTTTTCACCGGCTACCTGATCGAGAAATCGCTGGCCGTCGACAACATCTTCGTGTTCCTGATGCTGTTCACCTTCTTCGGGGTGCCGGCCGCCTACCAGCGCCGTGTCCTCATCCTCGGCATCATCGGCGCGATCATCCTGCGCGCGGTGATGATCCTGATCGGCGCCTGGCTGATCACCAAGTTCCACTGGATACTCTACCTGTTCGGCCTGTTCCTGCTGGTGACCGGTGTCAAGATGCTGATGATGGCCGAGGCCGAGCCGGACATGGAAAGAAACCCGGTGCTGCGCCTGATGCGCAGGCATATCCCGATCACCACCGAGTTCCACGGCGAGCGCTTCACCGTGATGAAGGACGGCGTACGCTGGTTCACGCCGCTGTTCGTGGTGATGGTGATGATCGGCATCACCGACGTGATTTTTGCGGTGGACAGCATTCCGGCGATTTTCGCGATCACGCTTGATCCCTTCATCGTGCTGACCTCGAACGTATTCGCGATTCTCGGTCTGCGCGCAATGTATTTCATGCTGGCCGACCTTGCCGACCGCTTTCACCTCCTGAAATACGGGCTGGCCTTCATCCTGGTGTTCATCGGCATAAAGATGCTGCTGATCGACATCTACAAGATACCGGTCGGTTTCGCGCTCTCGGTGGTTGGCATCGTGCTGGTGACGTCGATGCTGGCGAGCCTGTGGGTGACCCGCAAGCCCGGAGGCTGAATCCGCAGGTGCGGCCCGTCGGGGCAGCCGGCGCGGTGGCGCCGGCCGTTCAGAACTTCGGCTTGAGCGCGGCCTGCTGGTAGCCGCGCACACCGTCGAGGATCTCGCGACCCGCTTCGTCGGCGCCGAGCCAGCCGAGGACCTTGACCCATTTTCCGGGCTCGAGGTCCTTGTAATGCTCGAAGAAATGCGCGATCTGGGCGAGGGTGCCCTGCGGCAGGTCGTCGGGCGAGCGGACGGCGGAGTAGAGCGGGGTCAGCCTGTCGATCGGCACGGCGAGGATCTTGGTGTCCCTGCCGGCCTCGTCTTCCATGTTCAGCATGCCCACAGGGCGGCAGCGCACCACCACGCCGGTGATCAGCGGCACCGGTGAGAGCACCAGCACGTCGACCGGGTCACCGTCCCCGGACAGCGTGTGCGGCACGTAGCCGTAGTTGCAGGGGTAACGCATGGCCGTCGACATGAAGCGATCGACGAACATTGCGCCGGTGGTTTTTTCCATCTCGTACTTGATGGGTTCGGCATGCATCGGGATTTCGATGATCACGTTGAAATCCCTGGGCACGTCGTAACCCGAACTGACCCTGTCCAGATTCACGTCGTCGGTTCCCCGTCGGAAGATTGCCGATTATAGCCGCGCAGCCTTGGCGGACGGCCGTTTTTGCGTGCTAGGATTGCGGCTCAATTCAATTCGGAGCCGTCCATGAAACTGTACATCACCTCCACCTCCGGCAATGCCTGGAAGGTGCGCCTGCTGCTGTCGATGCTCAAGCTGCCTTTCGAGACTGTCGTGCTTGATACCGACAAGAAAGAGCACAAGGCGCCGGATTTCCTGAAGCTGAACCCGCGCGGACAGGTGCCGGTGCTGGTCGACGGTGAGCAGGTGTTCTGGGATTCGACGGCCTGCCTGGTTTACCTGGCGCGCAAGTACGGCGGCGAGCAATGGCTGCCGACCGATGCCGCCGGCATGGCCGAGGTACAGCAGTGGCTGGCGCTGTCGAACAACGAGCTGCACTACGGCCTGCAGTGGGCACGCGGCAAGAAGATCGGCATCCGTGCCATCGGCGATTACGAGGAATACGCCGCTTACGGCCGCAACGGCCTGGCGGTTCTGGAGGGGCGTCTGAAGAACAACCAGTGGCTGGCCTGCGGCCGTCCGACCATCGCCGATCTAGCCTGCTACTGCTATACATCGGTTTCGCCTGAGGGCGGTTTCGACCTTGCGGCTCATCCCTCGGTGGCTGCCTGGGTGAAACGGGTCGAAGCGCTGCCGGGCTGGATCAAGCGCGTCTGATCCGCGCTGCGCAGTGAAACGTTTCCGTTACGGCCATGCCGCTTCCGCCGACTGGCGGAAGGCGGTTGCAGCCTGCCTTTCGCAGCTTGATGCGGCCGGCAATGCGGCTGGTGAAGCGGCGGATGGCGAAAACCTCGGGTTTCTCTACGTCACCGATTTTTTTGCGGAGGCACTGCCCGATATCAGCCGCCATCTTGCTGCGGCCACCGGAGTCGGGCACTGGGTGGGCACGGTCGGCATGGGAATCTGCGCCACCGGCACCGAGTATCTTGACGAGCCGGCCATGGCGGTAATGATCGGGGATTTTCCGGCGGGCAGTTTCAGGGTTTTTGGGACGGTGTCGGGCGCCGCGCAGCTGCAGTCTCTGGATCTGCAGTGCGGTGCGGCGCCGGCGAGTATTGCCCTGGTCCATGCCGACCCGCTAGATGGTGACATTGCGAAACAGGTGCGCCTCCTGGCCAAACGTACCGAGAGCGGATTCCTGGTCGGCGGCCTTGCAAGCTCGCGCAACGGCAACGTGCTGCTGGCGGATACCGTCGGGAGCGGCGGAATGTCCGGCGTGGCCTTTTCCGATGCAGTGACCGTGGCCACACGGCTGACCCAGGGCTGCTCGCCGGTCGGTGCGGCGCACGAAATCACGGGCGCGCAGAACAACATCGTGGTCGAGCTGGACGGCCGCCCGGCCCTCGACGTGCTGCGTGCCGACGTCGGCATCGGCGCAGCCGAGGATCTCGCGCAGCTGGGCGGGCAGATCTTTGCCGGCCTGGCAGTGCCAGGCAGCGATACCGGCGACTATGTGGTGCGCAACCTTATTGGCATCGATCCGGCCAACCGGCTGATTGCAATCGGCGATGTCGCCCGCAAGGGGCAGCGCCTGCGTTTCTGCCGCCGCGACCAGGACACCGCGCGGGCCGACATGGCGCGGATGCTGGACAGCATCCGCGAAGGACTCTACACGGCCCCCCGCGGCGCGCTGTACTATTCCTGCCTTGGCCGCGGCGGCGCGTTGTTCGGCGGCAAGTCGGCGGAACTGGCGATGATCCGCGATGCGCTGGGTGAGGTGCCGCTCGCCGGGTTTTTCTGCAACGGCGAGATTTCGCACAACAGGCTCTATGGCTATACTGGGGTGCTGACACTGTTTCTGTAGATTTTCCGACCGGACAACGGATGGCCCCCATGCTTGGCGAACGCATCTTCTCCGAGTTGAGCCTGACCTGGCTCGACATTGCCGCCTTCCTGTTTTTCGTGGTGTCGTGGGCCGGTTACGCGATGTTTGCCACGTGGCGCGCGAAAACCGTGCCGACGCTGCACAACTGCATGGATGGTTACCGCAGGACGTGGATGCTGCGCATGATCGAGCGCGACAACCGCATGGTCGATGTCAACATCATGCGCAACCTGACGCGCAGCTCGCAGTTTTTCGCATCGACGACAATGCTGGTGCTGGGTGCGTTGATCGCGTTGCTGGGTTATGTGCAGCAGGCGATGGAGGTGGTCTCCGGCCTGCCGTTCACGGTGAAGGCCTCGCAGCGGTTGCTCGAGATCAAGATCGTGCTGCTGGTCCTGATTTTCGTTTACGCTTTTTTCAAGTTTTCCTGGGCCATCCGGCAGCTAGGATTCTGTTCCACGCTGGTCGGCGCCGCGCCCAAACCGCCCAAGGACAATCCCGAGCAGTACTCCGCGGATATCGAGCGCATCGCGGCGGTCACGTCATATGCAGGCACCAACTTCAACGATGGCCTGCGTTCCTACTACTTTGCGCTCGCAGCGATGACCTGGTTCCTGCATCCCTACCTGATGATCGTTGCCACGGCCTGGGTCGTGTATGTGCTGCATCACCGCGAGTTTGAGTCCCGTACACTGCATGCGCTGATCCGCTGATCCGCGCGGCACGGAGGCAGCGCAGGAAAGGGATCGGTGATCAGCCGGCGCAAGCCGGGAACCTTTCCGGAATGCGGCTGTCCGGTTTATATGACCCCCTGATTCTGGGCATGCGGCGCCGCCGTGGGCCGGCGTGCCGGTGTCGGCTGCGGGCTGCAGCACAAAACAACAACGATATCCGAGGAGAGTTTTTTTGGAGTTATTGGACAACCTCCTGCTGGGGTTTTCCGTTGCCGTCACGCCGGCCAATCTTCTTTATTGCGCGCTGGGTGTGACCCTGGGAACCCTGATCGGCGTGCTGCCGGGCATCGGCGCGGTCGCGACGATGGGCATGCTGCTGCCGATCACCTTCAAGCTGCCGGCGACATCGGCGCTGATCATGCTGGCCGGGCTGTACTACGGATCGCAGTACGGCGGTTCGACGACGGCCATCCTGGTGAATATTCCGGGAACCGCTTCCTCGTCGGTGATCTGCCTTGACGGCCATCCGATGGCCAGGCAGGGGCGCGCGGGACCGGCGCTGGTGATCACGACCCTGGCATCGTTCCTGGGCGGCTGTGTGGCCATCCTGCTGATCGCGATGCTGGGGCCGCCGCTGTCGGAGATGGCCCTCAAGTTCGGCTCACCCGAATATTTCACGCTGATGACCATGGCGTTGACTGCCGCCGCCGCGCTCGCTCATGGCTCCCTGATCAAGGGTATTGCCATGGTGGTGCTTGGCGTGCTGCTGGGTGTGGTCGGCACGGACGTCAATTCGGGCATGTCCCGCCTGACCTTTGGCGTGACCTCGCTGTCCGACGGCATTCATTTCGTGGTGATCGTCATCGGCCTCTTCGGTGTCGGCGAACTGCTGCGCAACCTCGAGCCTGACAGCGACAGGGCACGCCGCAAATTCACGTCGCGCATTCCGTGGCGGGACCTGATCCCGACGGGGAAGGACATGCGGATGGCGTGGAAACCTGCATTGCGCGGCCTCTCGATCGGATCGTTCTTCGGCATACTGCCCGGGACCGGCGCATCCATGGCCTCGTTCAGCACTTATGCGATCGAGAAGAAAATGGCGAAAGACCCTTCTCGTTTCGGCAAGGGAGCGGTCGAGGGCATCGCAGGCCCCGAAGCTGCCAACAATGCCTGTGCCCAGACCTCCTTCATTCCGACTCTGAGCCTGGGCATTCCGGGCAGCGCGTCGATGGCACTGATGCTGGGTGCGATGACCATCCACGGCATACAGCCGGGTCCGCAGGTGATGGTAAGCAACCCCGATCTGTTCTGGGGTCTGATCGTCAGCATGTGGATCGGCAACCTGATGCTCCTGCTGCTGAATTTTCCGATGGTCGGCATCTGGGTGCGGCTGCTGGCTGTTCCATACCGGATATTGTTTCCGGCGATCGTGACCTTTTGCGCGATCGGAATTTACAGCCTCGCCAACAATCCCTTCGACCTTGTCCTGGTGGCCGGCTTCGGCCTGCTGGGCTACCTGTTCATCAAGCTCAAATGCGAGCCCGCCCCGCTGGTGCTCGGCTTCATCCTGGGTCCCCTGGTCGAGGAGAACCTGCGTCGCGCGCTGCTGATATCGCGCGGCGATTTCTCGATTTTCGTGACCCGTCCGCTCAGCCTCACTTTCATAATCCTGACCGTGATCCTGCTGTGCGCGGTGACGCTGCCCGATATTGTCCGCGCCTGGCGCGGGCGCGAGTCCAGGGGCAAGAACTAGTTCGGGGGGCGGGCTGCGGTTTCCCGGGCGGCGGAGTTTCAGTGTTGTCCGGATACTGCGCGCAACTTGCATTGCTGCGGTTTTCAGGGCAAGGTGCGGGTGCCCATCACGAGCCGGTCGCGTGGATTGAAATCCGCAGCAGACTGCCGGGTATTTCCGTTTGCAAAAAGATTTTCCGGAGGAGACAGCATGAACGCAGAAGGATGCAGGAATCTTGTGTGCAGTTTTGATCGGGGTTTTGCCGCCCTGGTGGTGACCACTCTTGCGCTTGCCCTGGCGCCGTTCACCCCGGTCTGGGCCTGGAGTCCCGAGAGACCGGTGGAAATCGTCGTTTCTTCTGCGCCTGGAGGCAGCAACGACCGCGTTGCACGCCTGATCCAGAAAATCGTGCAGGAGCAGAAACTGGCCCCGGTTCCGCTGTCGGTCATCAACAAGCCGGGCGGCAACCAGACCATCTCAAGGGCTTATATCAACCAGAATCCCGGGGATGGGCACTTTCTCGACATCGGCAATCCGACCCTCATTTCCAACCAGGTTTTCGGGCGCCAGCGTTATGGTGATTTCACGCCGGTGGCATTGATGATCAATGAATTCACGGCATTGACGGTGCGGACTGATTCCCCGCTGAAGAATGCGCAGGACCTGATTGCGCAACTGAAGAAGGATCCCGGTTCCGTCGTGGTGGGCGTCAGTAATCTGGGGGGCACCAATCATCTGGCGCTGTCGATGCTGGCGAAGGCGGGCGGGGTGGATGTCAGGCGTCTCAGGATCGTGGTGTTCAAGACCAATGCCGAGGGCCTGACGGCACTGATGGGCGGGCACATCCATATGGTGGCTTCCGCGGTGGCCACCGCAATGGGACAGGCGCGCGACGGCAAGGTGAAGATACTCTCGGTCAGTGCTCCACAGCGCATGGGTGGAGATCTTGCGCAGGTGCCGACACTGCGCGAGCAGGGATATGATGTTTCGTTGTCCAACTGGAGGGCGATCATCGGTCCCAGGGGGCTCAGCGCGGCGCAGGTCGGCTTCTGGGAGGATGCTCTTGCCAAGGTTGTGGCAACCGACGAGTGGAAAAAGTCCCTGGAACAGCAGTTCTGGGACGGCAATTTCCTGCGCAGCAAGGAGTTCGTCAAATACATGGACAACGAGTATGCGCAGACCAAGGCCATCATGACCGAACTGGGACTGGTCAAATGAACGCCGATTTCCGCGATGGCTGAAGACCTGCTGCTGCTCGACAACGACGAGATCGCGGGCGTTTTCGATCTCGGGGCCTGCATGAGTGCACTGGAGAAGGCCTATCGGGCGGCGGCGGATGGCCGTGCCGTCGAGCGTGCACGCAGCCAGACCCGGGTGCCACTGGACGAGCCGGGCGTCACCTACTGCTTCAAGAGCATGGAGGGGGCGCTGGTCGGCGACGGCTACATGACACTGCGCCTCACCTCCGATGCCGTGTTCGAGGGCAAGGTTGACGGCAGGGCGCGCCGCGACAAGCTGGCGCGAGGCCCCGGCGGGACCTACTGCGGGCTGATCATGCTGTTCAGCACCCGCGATGTCGTCCCGTTGGCGATGCTCCATGATGGCCTGATCCAGCTCGCGCGTGTGGCCTGCACCAGCGCGCTGAGCGTGCGGCTGCTGGCGCGCGAGGATGCTTCCGACCTGGCCCTTCTCGGCGCAGGCGAGCAGGCCTGGTGGCATCTCAAGGCCGCCGCTGCGGTGCGCGCGCTCCGGCGGGTAAGGATTTACAGCCCGACGGTGGAGCGCCGCGAGTCCCTTGCCGCCAGGGCGCGGGAAGAACTCGGCATTGCGGCCGAAGCCGCCGCCTCGGCGCAGGATGCGGTCAGCGGCGCGGACATCGTGATCGCCGCGACCAATGCCAGCGAGCCGGTGCTCGACGGGCGCTGGCTCGCGCCCGGCGCGCATGTCGTGTCCATCGTCAGCGGCGACAAGGGCAGCACCCGGCGCGAGCTCGATGATGAAACCCTGCGCCGCGCGGCCCTGGTCGTCGCGCATTCGAAGGCGGGTGCGATCGAGCACCGCAACGGCGACCTTGCGGGGCCGGTGGAGGCTGGAATACTCAGCTGGGAAAAAATCATCGATCTGCCCGACCTCGTGGCCGGCAATTCTCCCCGCCGCAAGGACCGGAATGACATCACGGTATTCAAGAACAACGGCGGCACGGGCCTGCAATTCGCGGCGGTGGGGCCGGTGGTCTACGAGAGGGCGCTGGCCGCGGGCATCGGGCGGAAACTGCCGGTAGGGTGGTTCATGGAAAGCATGAAGTCCTGAGCGTCGGACAGATGAATAAAAAAACGGCCGGGATTTCCCGGCCGTTTTTGCTGGAGCGTGTTCCGCTCAGAGCAGCGGCACGATAAGCAGCGCCACGATGTTGATGATCTTGATCAGCGGGTTGATCGCCGGGCCGGCGGTGTCCTTGTAGGGATCGCCCACGGTGTCGCCGGTGACCGCCGCCTTGTGGGCCTCGGAACCCTTGCCGCCGTGGTTGCCGTCCTCGATGTATTTCTTGGCGTTGTCCCAGGCGCCGCCGCCGGTGCACATTGAGATGGCGACGAAGAGGCCGGTGACGATGGTGCCCATCAGCATGCCGCCGAGGGCCTGCACGCCGGCGTCCCCGCCCATCAGCGTGCCGACGATCAGCGCAACCGCGACCGGTGCCAGCACCGGCAGCAGCGAGGGCACGATCATTTCCTTGATCGCTGAACGGGTCAGCATGTCCACCGCGCGCGAATAATCGGGCTTGGCGGTGCCTTCCATGATGCCCTTGATTTCCTTGAACTGGCGACGCACCTCGACGACCACCGAGCCGGCGGCGCGGCCGACGGCTTCCATCGCCATGGCGCCGAACAGGTAGGGGATCATGCCGCCGACGAAGAGGCCGATGATGACGGCCGGATTCGACAGGTCAAAGCTGACGACGCGGCCGGTTTCCTCGATCTTGTGGGTGTAGTCGGCGAACAGAACCAGCGCGGCGAGACCGGCGGAGCCGATGGCATAACCCTTGGTCACCGCCTTGGTGGTGTTGCCCACGGCGTCGAGCGGGTCGGTCACGTCGCGCACCGACTTCGGCATCTCCGACATCTCGGCGATGCCGCCTGCGTTGTCGGTGATCGGGCCGTAGGCGTCGAGCGCGACAATGATGCCGGCCATCGACAGCATCGAGGTTGCGGCGATGGCGATGCCGTAGAGGCCGCCCAGTGTGTAGGAGACGTAGATTGCCACGCACACCGCCAGCACCGGCCAGGCGGTGGAGCGCATCGACACGCCGAGGCCGGCGATGATGTTGGTGCCGTGGCCGGTGGTGGAGGCTGCGGCGACATGGCGTACCGGCGCGAACTGGGTGCCGGTGTAGTACTCGGTGATCCACACCATGAATGCGGTCAGCACGAGACCGACGACGGCGGAGCCGTAGAGCTTCAGCACCGAGAGGTTGGGGTAGTGCTCGCTGATGTTGCCGAGCATCCAGCTGGTGATCGGGTAAAAGGCAATCAGCGCCAGCACGCCGGCGACGATCAGGCCGCGGTAGAGCGCGCCCATGATGTTCTTGCCGTCGGAGGTCTTGACGAAGAAGGCGCCGATGATCGAGGCGATGATGGCGAAGCCGCCGAGCACTAGCGGGTACATCACCGCGCCCTGCACGACTTCGGGTTTCGGCAGCATCAGCGCCGCCAGCACCATGGTCGCGATGATGGTGACCGCGTAGGTTTCGAACAGGTCGGCGGCCATGCCGGCGCAGTCGCCGACGTTGTCACCGACGTTGTCGGCGATCACCGCCGGGTTGCGCGGATCGTCTTCCGGA
Organism: Burkholderiales bacterium; assembly: GCA_019635015.1. Lineage (GTDB taxonomy): Bacteria > Pseudomonadota > Gammaproteobacteria > Burkholderiales > SG8-41. The sequence goes on from JAHCAG010000005.1 coordinate 81,242, forward strand.
ATGCCGGCCTCGACCTTGCCCACCAGGTCGGCGCCAACGTCGGCGCCCTTGGTGAAGATGCCGCCGCCGAGACGCGCGAAGATCGAAATCAGCGAGGAGCCGAAGGCGAGTCCGATCAGCGGCTTGATCACGTCGCTCATCTTCGCGTCGTAACCCGCGGTGCTGGTCAGGTACCAGAAAAACAGCACCGTGCCGAGCAGGCCGAGGCCGACCACCAGCATGCCGGTGATTGCGCCGCCGCGGAAGGCGACATCGAGCGCGGGGTTGATGCCGTTGCGTGCAGCTTCGGCGGTGCGCACATTGGCGCGCACCGACACGTTCATGCCGATGTAGCCTGCGGCTCCGGACAGTACTGCGCCGACCGCGAACGCGGCGGCGGTGGCGCCGCCCAGCGCGACCCAGATCAGCACGAACAGCACCGCGCCGACGATGCCGATGGTGGTGTACTGGCGATTGAGATAGGCCTGGGCGCCGGCCTGGATGGCTGCGGCAATTTCGCGCATGCGGTCATTGCCATCCGGCTGGGCGACGATCCAGCGGATCGAGACCACGCCGTAGACCAGCGCGGCGACGGCGCAGACCAGCGCAAAAATCAAACCTTCCGTCATGATTGCTCCTAAGCTATTGTTTTAATTGATAAATTGTGCGACGGCTCTCGACGGATCGAAAAGCCGCAAATTCGCGGACGGCGCATTATAAAACCGGATGCCTCCGGCCTCCACCGAAATGCGGCGCTTCTGGCTGATTTGACGCTAGTTTCTGGCCCTGGACGGCAGCCGCCATCCGGACTGCAGGCGGCGGGCGACCGGTTTCAGGCGGAGCCGGGCATGCAGCGGCAGGCCGTCCCTGAAAGGCTGGGGGGCTTCACCACGGATCAGCGGCGCGAAATAGCGCCGCGCCCTGGCGCTGAGCCTGTAGCCGTCACTGCTCAGGAAGCCGCGCGGCAGGCGTTTCTCGCGATTCATCAGCCCGGCCAGCGCCGCCGGCTCGATATGCCAGCGATAGGGATGGTCATGGCTGCGTTTGATGACCGGCATCACGCCGGTCCTGCCCTGCAGCGCGTAAGTCAGTGCGGTACGGCCGACGGCGTAAGCCTGTTCAAGGTCCGTCTTCGAGGCCAGGTGGCGCGCCGCGCGCTGCACGTAATCGGGCACGCTCCAGTGCACCTTGTATCCCAGCGCGCTGCGCACCATGGCCGCGATCAGCGGCGCGACGCCGCCGAGCTGTTCGTGGCCGGGGATGCCGTCGCCGCCGGCCTGGGTCAGGCGGCGGCCGTCACGCAGGCGGATGCCCTCGGCCACCGCCACCGCGCACCAGCCATGTTTTTCGACGCGCGCCCTGACCGCGGCGATGAACTGCCGGCGGCTGAAATGCACCTCCGGCACCAGCAGCAGCAAGGGGCCATCTTCGCCGGCCGGCAGCGCCATGCCGCAGGCGGCGGCGATCCAGCCGGTGTAGCGGCCCATGACTTCCATGACGAACACCTTGGTCGAGCTGTGTGCCATCGAGGCAAGATCGGCCATGGCCTCGCGCAGGCTGGTCGCGGCGTACTTGGCGACCGAACCGAAGCCGGGACTGCAGTCGGAACCGACGATGTCGTTGTCGATGGTTTTCGGTATCGCGATCGAGATCACCGGCTGGCCGAGCTGCGGCAATATTGTGGCGATCTGGTGTGCGGTCTCAGCGGAACCGTTGCCGCCGTTGTAGAAAAAGTAGCCGATGTCGTGCGCGTGGAACACCGCGGCCAGCCGTTCGAAATGCACCCGGCCCTGCGGCAATGACGGCAGGTCGTAGCGGCAGGAGCCGAATATGCCGCCGGGGGTATGCATCAGCGCGCGGATTGCCGTTGCAGGTTCGAGCGAGGTATCGACGAGGTCCTCGTCGAGCGCGCCGAGGATGCCGTTGCGCGCCGCATAGACCCGGCCGACGCGCGCACTGTTGCGGCGCGCGGCCTCGATCAGGCCGCAGGCGCTGGCATTGATGGTGGCGGTGACGCCGCCGGATTGTGCGTACAGTGCGTTTTTCGCAGACACGGAATCGGAGCGCGGGCGCGCCGGTTCAGGCGCCGGACCGCGGTGCCGCGCGCGTGGTGTGCGATTCGATCGCCGCAACGATCTTGTCGCGGATGTGTTCGACCGTGCCGCGGCCGTAGATGTTGACGTAATGCGGCGCACGCGGGTCGCCGCTCGATGCCCAGCTCAGGTAATAGTTGACCAGCGGCTTGGTCTGGTCGTGGTAGGTTTGGATGCGGCGCTTGACCGTTTCCTCGTTGTCGTCACTGCGCTGGACCAGCGGTTCTCCGGTGAGGTCGTCCTTGCCCGGAACGCGCGGCGGCTTGAAATCGACATGGTAAGAACGGCCCGAAGGCGGGTGCACGCGGCGTCCGCTCATGCGCCTGAGGATTTCACCATCCCCCACCTCGATCTCGATGACGAAATTGATGTCGATGCCGGCCTGGCGCAGGGCCTCGGCCTGGGGCAGCGTGCGCGGAAACCCGTCCATGATGAAGCCGGGCGCGCAGTCCGGCGCCTTGATGCGTTCCCTGACCAGTTCGATCACCACCTGGTCCGGCACCAGCGCGCCGCGGTCCATGTAACCGCGGACCTCGTTGCCGAGCGGCGAGTTGGCTTTCATTGCCGCGCGCAGCATGTCGCCGGTCGAGATCTGGGGGATCCTGTAACGCTCGATCAGGAATTGGGCCTGGGTGCCTTTGCCGGCACCGGGCAGGCCGAGCAGGAGTATGCGCATCGGGGTGCCGGATTCAAGTAGGGGGGGAGAGTATAGCCGCGTCTCCGTGGCGCGCAAAATCAGCCGATATTCAGCAACTTATCTGCGCATGAGGCGGCGCAGCCGCTGCAGGTCGGCGGGAGTGTCGACGCCGGGATGCGGCGCCGCGGCGGTGACCGCGACGCTGATGCGGTAACCGTGGGCCAGCGCGCGCAGCTGTTCCAGCGCCTCTGCGCGTTCGATCGCTACCGGCCTCAACCGGCTGTAGGCGCGCAGGAAACTGCAGCGGTAGGCATAGATGCCGAGATGGCGCAGGACGGGCAGTCCCGCGGGCAGCCTGCGGATGCCGCTGGCGAAGGCTTCGCGCGCCCAGGGGATGGGCGCGCGGCTGAAGTACAGCGCGTAACCGGCCTCGTCGAGCACGACTTTCACCACGTTGGGGCTGGCGATGTCGCGGCCCTCGCGGATGCGGCAGGCCGCGGTGGCGATGGCGGCCGCGCGGTGCGCAGCGAGGTTTTCGGCGACGCGGCGGATCAGCGCCGGCGCGATCAGCGGTTCGTCGCCCTGCACGTTGACCACGATTGCATTGGCGGCGAGGCCCAGCTTTGCGGCGACTTCAGCCAGACGGTCGGTGCCGGTGGCGTGATCGCGGCGCGTCATCAGCGCCTGGTGGCCGTGGTCGTTCACGGCATTGGCGATCCGTGCATCGTCGGTGGCCACGATCACGCGTTCCGCGCCGCTTCGTGCCGCGCGTTCGGCGACACGCACGACCATCGGCCTGCCGCCGATGTCGGCCAGCGGTTTTCCGGGGAAACGCGTGGAGGCGTGGCGGGCGGGGATGACTACGGTGAATTTCATGGTGGCTGGCAGTAACTGGTAATTGGTAACTGGTAATTGGTGTTTGGTGTTGCCAATCACCATTTACCAGTCACGAATCACCGGTTCAAAGCTCTTCTTCGGTAGGAACCTTCCGCGCATCCTCTTCCAGCATCACCGGGATGCCGTCCTGGATGGGGTAACCGAGCCGGCAGGGTTTGCAGATGAATTCGCCCGCCGCCTTGCGGTAGAGCAGCGGGCCCTTGCAGATCGGGCACACCAGTATGTCGAGCAGTTTTTCATCCATGTCGGGCAGCCTGGGAGAGACGGGCGGTGACAAGTTCGCCGAGTCGCGCATCGACTTCGGCATCGACGATGAGCGCCCAGTGATTGTCGGTCGCGAATGCCGCACATTTTACCGCATCCTTCTCGGTCATCACGACCGGCGCGTCGTCGCCGAAAACGAGATCCGCGGCGCGGTAAGGGTGATGGTCGGGGAAGGCGTGTTCAGTGCAGTCGAGTCCGAGCTCGCGCAGATGTCCGAAAAAACGCTGTGGATTACCGATCCCGGCGGCGGCATGGACGGTCACGCCGCGGAAATGCGCGGCGGTCACCACCTGCTGCGGCAGGGCGAGGTTGCGGAAACGGTCGCCGTGCAGCCGCATCGGCAGTGCCTGCGGAAACGCCCCGCTTGTGTCGCTGCCGTTGATCACCACCGCATCGACCCCGGCCAGGCGCGATGACGGTTCGCGCAGCGGTCCGGCCGGCAGGGGCCAGCCGTTGCCGATGCCGCGCGCGCCGTCGATCACCGCGATTTCGAAATCGCGTGCCAGCCGGTAATGCTGGAGGCCGTCGTCGCTGAGGATGACATTGATGGCCGGGTGCGCCCTGCGCACCGCTTCCGCGGTGGCCGCGCGGTCGGCGCCGACCCAGACCGGGCAGCCCGCGCGCTGCGCCATCAGGCAGGGCTCGTCGCCGTAATCCGTGGGTTTGCCATCCGCCGTGACCGGGCGCGGATCGCTGCGCGCGGCGCCGTAACCGCGGCTGATGATGGCCGGGCGCATGCCGCTGTCCTGCAGCAAGCGCGCGAGCCACAGCACCAACGGGGTCTTGCCGGTGCCGCCGGCGGTGATGTTGCCGACAATGATGACCGGCACACCCGGATGGCGGCTGCGCAGCAGGCCGCTTTTCCAGGCGAGGCGCCGCACCGCCGCGGCTGCAGCAAAGAGTGCGGCCAGCGGCAGCAGCAGCAGGCTTTTCAGGTTGCGGTGTTGCCAGAGTTCGGGGGCGGACATGACGGGCGAAGGTTAGCCCGTTTGACGGAAGCCGTCGACGGCCGCGCAGCAAGGCGGCCGCGGAAACGACGGCTTATTTCGGTGCCTGGGTGGTGAAGGTGATCCGGGCATAGCCGACGCGCTGCGCAGCCTCCATCACCCGGACCACCGCCTGGTGTGAAGCGTTGGCGTCGGCGTTGATGACGACGACCGGATCCTTCATTTCACCTGCGGCGGTCTTCAGCGCGGCGCCGAGCGCGGCGGCGTTGCCGCCGGCGACCGTCGCCTTGTTGATCGTGTAATTGCCCTTGGCATCAACCCCGACGTCAATCTGTTCCGGACGCTCCGGCGGCTTGCCGGCCTCGGCGGTGGGCAGGTTGATCTGCAATTCGGCGAAGCGCGAGTAGGTGGTGGTGACCATCAGGAATATCAGGATCACCAGCAGCACGTCGATCAGCGGAATGAAGTTGATCTCCGGCTCTTCGCGGAAGGCGCGGGTGCGGAACTTCATGCGCGGGTTTCCGGACGCCGCATCTCAGGCATCGCGTTCGCCGTGGACGATTTCCACCAGCTTCACGGCCTGGATCTGCATTTCGACCAGCAGCGCGTCGACGCGGGTGCGGAAGTAACGGTAGAACACCATGCTTGGCACCGCGACGACCAGGCCGAAGGCGGTGTTGTAGAGCGCGATCGAGATGCCCTGCGCCAGTGCCAGCGGGTTGCTGCCCTGGGGGCCCTGGGAGCCGAAAATCTCGATCATGCCGATCACCGTGCCGAAGAGGCCGAGCAGAGGCGCAATGGCGGCGATGGTGCCGAGGCTGGTCAGGAAACGCTCGAGATCGATGGCGACGAGATGTCCGGCTTCCTCGATGGACTCCTTCATCACGGCCGGACTGCGTTTTTCGTTGCGCAGGCCCGCGGCAAGGATCTGGCCCAGCGGCGAGCTTGCGGCAATCTGCGCCAGCAGTTGAGGTGTGACGCCGTTCTGGCGGTAGGCCTGCACGGCATGGGCGAGGGTGTTTTTCGGCAGTACCACGTTCTGGCGCAGCGACCACAGGCGCTCGCCGATGATGGCGAGTGCGATGACGGAACAGAGGATCAGGGGCCAGATCGGCCAGCCGGCAGCTTCAATGATGGATAACACGCGGTATTTTCCGGTGAGTGTTGCAGGAGGTGCTGCGAAAAAATTCGCGTAACTGTAGCCGCCATGCGCGTTATGGGCAAGCACGGCCGCAGTCCGGTCCGCGCAAAACTGTCGCAGGGCAAGGGCTTATTCCGCTTTTCCACAGTTGTTGTGGATAAACCTGTGCGCAAGATGTCGAAGACCGGCCTAAGTGGCCTGCGGGCCTCGGTTTTGTCAGATTGCCCATTTGTTAAACTGCTGAAAAAATATCAATAAAAACAGATAGTTGCATATTCGTGTCGAGAGTGCTTCAGTGCTGCACCTGACACGGCCTGCAGCCTTGCCTGCTGTGGATGACGGTTGCCGGCAAAAAAACGTTCTGCATCCGCGGCTTGCGTGGACGCATGGCAGTGCAGCAGGGACCTGTCGTTATACTCGGCCCATGGCTTTATTGACGATAGACAATGCCGAACTCGCGTTCGGCCTGCATCCGCTGCTCGACCGCGCCAACCTGACCGTCCAAGACGGCGAACGCATCGGCCTCATCGGCCGCAACGGCAGCGGCAAATCCTCGCTGCTCAACATCATCGCCGGCCGCGGCGCGCTTGATGACGGCGCGATCCGCCGCCAGGACGGCCTGCGCGTGGTGATGGTCGAACAGGAGCCGCTGCTGCCGCACGCCGGCAGCCTGCATGCCAGCCTGACCGCGCGCGGCGGGCTGGAGGACATGCATGATGAACGCGAGCGCTGGCGCGCCGATGCGCGGCTGTTCGAATACCTGCACCGTTTCGGCCTCGATGAGTCGCGTCCGCCGCAGACCACCTCCGGTGGCGAACGCAAACGCGCGGCGCTGGCCCTGGCCCTGGCGATGCAGCCCGATCTGCTGCTGCTCGACGAGCCGACCAACCACCTCGACATCGCCGGCATCACCCTGCTTGAAGACCTGCTGCTCAAGGGGCAGGTGAGGTCCGCGATCATCATCACCCATGACCGCGCCTTCCTCGACCGCGTTTCCACGCGCATCGTCGAACTCGATCGTGGTCTGCTGCGCTCCTATCCGGGCAATTTTTCCGCCTACGAGGCGCGCAAGGCCGACCAGCTCGCCGAGGAAGAAAAGGCCAGCCGCCGTTTCGACAAATTCTGGGCGCAGGAAGAGGTGTGGATCCGCCAGGGCATCAAGGCGCGCCGCACCCGCAACGAAGGCCGCGTGCGGCGGCTGGAGGCGCTGCGTGTCGAACGAGCCGCCCGTCGCGAGCGCATCGGCAACGTCAAGCTGGCGCTGGACGCCGGTGAACGTTCCGGCAAGCTGGTCGCTGAACTGACCGGCGTCAGCAAGAGTTTTGACGGCAAACCGCTGATCAGGGATCTCGACCTGCGCATCCTGCGCGGCGACCGCATCGGCCTGATCGGCGCCAACGGCGCCGGCAAATCGACGCTGATCAGGATCATCCTGGGGGAGCTCGCCCCCGATGCCGGCGAAGTGCGGCTGGGCACGAAACAGGAAATTGCCTATTTCGACCAGCTGCGCGACCAGCTCGACCCGGAGAAGACGCTGGTCGAAACCATCAGCCCCGGCTCGGAATGGGTGGAGACCGCGGACGGGCGCAAACACGTGATGAGTTACCTGTCGGACTTCCTGTTTCCGCCGCAGCGCGCCCAGGCCAGGGTCGGCATGCTGTCGGGCGGGGAACGCAACCGGCTGCTGCTGGCGCGGCTGTTTGCGAAGCCGGCCAATGTGCTGGTGCTGGATGAGCCGACCAACGACCTTGACATCGAGTCGCTGGAACTGCTCGAAGACACCCTGCAGGGTTACCGGGGCACCCTGCTGCTGGTCAGCCACGACCGGGCGTTCCTGGACAATGTGGTGACGCAGACGCTGGTGGCCGGGGGCGGGGGACACTGGAAGGAGTATGTCGGCGGTTACAGCGACTGGCTGCAGCAGCGGCCCGCGGAGGAGTCCGCAGCCCTGCCTGCTGCGCCGGCGCCGGCCAAACCGGCCGTGCGCAAGGTGGCTGCAAAGAAGCTCGGGTTCAGGGAGCAGCGCGAACTGGAGCAGTTGCCGGGCGAACTGGAAGCGCTGGAAAAGGAACAGGCGGAACTTGCGCTGCGCATGAGCAGCCCGGAATACCATCGTCAGGGTCCGGCGCAGCTGAAGGCCGACCGTGAACGCGCTGCGGTCATCGAAACGCAGCTGGCGCAGAAATTCGAGCGCTGGGCCGAGCTGGACCAGCGCGCTGAGCAGGCCGCCGGTTAGCCGCCGGTCCGGCCCTCAGTTGAGGAAGTAGTCGACCGTCACCACCACGCGGATGCGCTTGTTCGGGCTGGATGCGCCGGTCTGGCCGCCATCGCCTTCGCCACCGGCCAGCTGATCCCTGTTGGCGATCGTGAACAGGCCCTGGCTGGCGCGGCGTATGCTCCCGACGGCGCTGCCGCTGTCTGCGGCAAACTGCCGCGCGGCTTCGCGCGCTGATCTTGTCGCGTCGGCCATCATCGCGGGTTTGACCGAATTGAGCTGCGTAAACAGGAACTGCGGGCTGTTGCCGTCCCAGTTGCCCTGCGATGACAGCACGATGCCGGCGGCGACCAGCTGATCGGTCATCTGGCTGACTTTCTGCACCTTCTCCACATCCTTGCTGCGGATCAGGATGGTGTATTCAACGATGTAGCGCAGGGCATTGTTGTTCTGGTTGTAATCGTTGGACTGCCGGTCCTGCACGCGGACATTCTGGCTGGCGACGGCATCCGCCGGAATACCGTTCTTCTCCAGGAATTCCAGCACTTTCCCGCGCGCATCGTCTGCGGAGCGGTTGACTTCACCCAGGTTGTTGCCGGCGGAACGGATCCTGATCGGCCAGATCGCCAGGTCCGCGATGACGTCCTTTTCGGCGAGCCCGCGCACCGTCACATAGCGGTCGCCGCTTTTCGCGTTTTCGACAGCGCGGGCGAACAGGGCGCCGCCGGCGACCAGGCCGATGCCGATGCCTGCGGCAAGGATGAGGGCGGACAGTCTGTCATTGGTCACGTGAGCTCCTGCTTGCCGGTATGGACGGGTGTTGAACATCATAACGGAGCGGTGGTTGCCGCGCAGCGGCTGCGCGTACAATGCCGTCATGCCCGACCTGCTGGATCAAGTCACCCAACAAGCCGTGATCTCCGTCGCCGAGCTGAACCGGCTCGCGCGCACCGCCATTGAACGCGGCGTGCCGCTGGTCTGGGTTGCCGGGGAAATCTCCAATTTCAAGCGTTACGACAGCGGCCACTGTTATTTCACGCTGAAGGACGAAGCAGCGCAGGTCGATGCGGTGATGTTCCGCCACAAGGCGCAGTACCTCGACTGGCAGCTGGAAAACGGCATGCAGGTCGAGGTGCGGGCGACGGCGACGGTATACGAGGCGCGGGGCAAGTTCCAGCTGGTCGTCGATGCGATGCGCCGCGCCGGGCTCGGGGCGCTGTATGCAGCCTTTGAAAAACTCAAGGCCCGACTGGAAAAGGAGGGTCTCTTCGATCCGGCGATAAAACGCGAACTGCCGCCGTTTCCGCGTACCGTCGGCGTGGTGACCTCGCCGCAGGCCGCCGCGCTGCGTGATGTGATCACTGCCTTGCGCCGGCGCATGCCGGGCATCAAGGTGATTATCTATCCGGCGCCGGTGCAGGGGGAGGGCGCCGCAGCAAAAATCGCCGAAGCGATTGCGCTGGCCGGAACGCGCGCCGAATGCGAGGTGCTGATTGTCTGCCGCGGCGGTGGCAGCATCGAGGACCTGTGGGCGTTCAACGAGGAGGCCGTGGCGCGGGCGATCCGCGCCTGCCCGCTGCCGGTGGTGTCCGGCGTCGGTCACGAGACCGATTTCACCATTGCCGATTTTGCCTCCGACCTGCGCGCGCCGACGCCGACCGCGGCGGCGGAACTGGTCAGCCCTGACGGTGCGAAGCTGCGCCGCGATGTCGCATTGCTTGGCCAGCAGTTCCTGCGGGTGTTTGCGCGTGGCATCGAGGACCGCATGCAGCGCCTCGATTACCTGTCGCGGCGGCTGACCCATCCCGGCGAGCGCATCCGCAATCAATTTGTCCATCTGCAGCATCTCGCCAGCCGTCTGCGCGGCGAATGGCGCCGCGGCGCGGAAGAACAATCCTGGGCCTTGCGCGATGCGGCACAGCGCTTGCGTGCAGCCGCGCCTGACACCGGACTGCTGCTGCGTCAGCAGCAGGAACTGGCGCGCCGGCTGCACGGGACTGTGCGTGAACGCATGGCTGCCGCCACTGAGCGGGTGGCGGGGATCCGCGCCCACCTGCTGCACCTCAACCCGCAGCGCGTGCTCGAGCGCGGCTACAGCATCACCGAGACCTCCGGCGGTGACATCGTGCGCGACGGCGCGCAACTGGTGGAAGGACAGGAACTGAATGTGACGCTGGCGAAAGGCTGGGCCGGCGTGCAGGTGAAGCGCAGCGGCTGATCCGCCTCAGCGCGTTGCCAGCTTCGCCGGCGGAATCGTCGGATCCCCGAACACCGGGTTTGCCGCCAGCCACTGCTCGAACTGTGCGGCGGGAACGGGTTTGCTCATGCAGTAGCCCTGCGCGTGGTCGCAGCCCATCTGCTTCAGCAGCGCCCAGATTGCCAGGTCCTCGACGCCTTCGGCGACCACCTGCATGCCCATGTTGTGGCCAAGTTCGATGGTCGATTTGACGATCATCGCGTCGTCGCCGTCGGTCGCCATGTTGCGCACGAAGGACTGGTCGATTTTCAGTTCCTTCACCGGCAGTTTCCTGACATAGGACAACGAGGAATAACCGGTGCCGTAGTCGTCGATGGCCAGCTTGATGCCGAGCTTGTCGAGGCGGCTCAGCGTTTCCATGGATCGCGCAGGATCCTCCATCACGCCGCTTTCGGTGATTTCGATGCCCAGCCACTGCGCATCCACGCCGCGCAGCTTCAGTTCGCCGGCGACCAGGTAGGGCAGTTCGGGGTCGAGCAGGTCGCGGGCACAGACGTTCACCGAGATCGCGACTTTCACGCCGCGCGCCTGCCACAGGCCGCATTGGCGGATGGCGCTGCGCAGGATCCAGCGTGTCATGTCGCGGATGTAGCCGGTCTGCTCGGCAAAGGGGATGAAGTCACCCGGAGGAACAAAGCCGCGTTTGGGGTGGTTCCAGCGCACCAGAGCTTCGCATTGTGTCGTGATTCCGCTGCGCAGGTCGACCTTGGGCTGGAAATAGAGCACCAGCTCGTCCTGTTCGACCGCTCGGCGCAGTTCGCCGAGCAGCGTCAGGTAGTTTTCCCGCGGCTGGTGGAAGGCGGGCTCGAACACGGCGCTGCCATGGTGGCCGCGCTTGGCGACATACATGGCGACGTCGGCATGGCGGATCAGTGTGTAGGGATCGTCGCCATGGCCGGGGTAGCCGGCAATGCCGATGCTGGTGCGCACGTCCAGCGGCTGGCTGTCGATGGTCACCGGTGCGTTGAGTGCGGACAGGATTTTGCCGGCGATCTCGCGGGCTTCGCCGGTGTCCGCGCCGGGCAGTATCACTGCGAACTCGTCGCCGCCCAGCCGGGCGATGGTGTCGGACTCGCGCAGCAGGCCCTGCAGCCGGTTGCCGACGGCCTGCAGCACGCGGTCGCCGATGGGGTGGCCCAGCGTGTCGTTGACATGCTTGAAGCGGTCGAGATCCAGGCTGAGGATGCTCACCGGTGTCTGCCCGCGCCGTGCCGCCTTGATGGCCAGGTCGAGCCGGTCGTTGAACAGCGCGCGGTTGGGCAGGCCGGTCAGCGTGTCCTGGTAGGCGAGGCGCAGGATTTTTTCCTCGCGGCTGGAAATGGCCTCCCGCATGTGGTTGAAACTCGAAGCCAGTTCGCCGATTTCATCCTGCTGGCGGATGTCGGCCTTCTGGCTGTAGTCGCCGTCGCGGATCCGCCGCGCGATGGCGGCCAGCTTGTTGATCGGGCCGGCGAGGCTGCGACCGATCAGGATGCTGCCGAACAGCGAGACCAGCACGCTTGCCAGCGCGAGGTCGAACAGGGTGCGCTGGAGTTCGGAGAAGGGTTCGAGCGAGGCCTGCAGCGATTGCTGCAGCACGGCCATCACCTGGGGAACCCCGGCGGACGTCAGCGTCATCGACCGGGTCTGGTAGGGCCGTTCGCCGAGATTGATGACACCGGGGCCGGCGCGTGTGAGCAGCAGGTCGTTGAGGCGGCCCAGCAGCGCGCGGCGCTGAGCCTCGTCCAGAGTGGACGCCCCGAGTTCCCACTGGAGGTCCGGACGCTCGGTGAGGAAGGACACCTGCAGTCCGGTGAGTTCCCGCATCTCCCGGGCGATCTGGTCGTCGACGGTGAAGCCCATCGCGACCCAGGCAACGGGCAGCGGGGCCATCACCGGCACCACCACCATCTGGTAGGGGCGCTGGTCCACGAGCACGACGCTGTTTGCCTGGCCCCGTTCCATCGCCGAGCGGATAAGTTCCGGGAAAGGGAACCGGTCGCTGTCCGCCGTCTGCTCAAGGCTGGAGCCCAGCAGCCGGTTATCCAGATCGGCAAGCAGCACCAGGCCGGCGTTGATGCGCGCGCCGTGGTTGGCGAGCACGGAGTCGATGGTCGCCGAATCGCCGGTTGCGATGGCTTCGCGGAAGCCGAAATCGGCGGCCAGCACTGTTGCCGCCTGCGACAGCTGGCGGCCGTTCTGTTCGAGTACACGCTCGAACACGCGTTCACCGACGCGGATCTGGTTGGCCACTTCGCGGCCGGCGATGCGCTCGTTGGCTGCGCTGACCACCAGGTAAGCGGCCACCTGGACGGCGGCCAGCAGGACTACGAAGAAGACGACGATACGGGTTTCGAGGCTGCGGAATGCGGGCATCATGGTCGGACAGCATACCCGAGCACGGGTTGCAGCAGCGGCAGCCGGAGTGCCGTAAAAAGGCGTCAATTCCGGGCCTGGCCGGCTTGACGAAGGCGCCGCGGATGCCTATAAGAAATGTCCATGACAGGGTTCGCAGCATCTCCCCGGTCCGGCCCGGGTGAATTCAACGACAATAACGTGGACTGCCATGAGTGATCTCGACTTTACCCGTCCCGCGCAGAGCGATGTCTACAACGCCAACGTCGCGCGCCTGTTTTTCCACAATAACGGCAAGCCGCGGACGATCGCCGCCGGCGGCGCGCTGTTCGCCGAGAATGCCGCGGGCAAGGCGATGTATTTCCTCGCTTCCGGCGAGATCGCACTGACCCGCGGCGGCAAGCCGCTGGATGTGATCAAGGCCGGCGAAGTGCTGGGCGAGATGTCGGTGCTGACCGGGGAGCCGCGCAGCGCCACGGCGACCGCGCGCGGTGCCTGCGAGGTGATCGAACTCGACGGCGGCGCTTTCCTGGGCGCGATCCAGAAAACCCCGGACTTTGCGCTGATGCTGCTGGCGATCCTGATCAAGCGCCTGCGCCTGGCGCTGGCGATGCAGATGCTCGGCAAGAACCAGAACCTTGCGCCGGAGACGGTGCCGGTGTCCGGGGAGGTGTTCGACAAGGCCCTGCTGGCCGAACTGACCTCCAACTTTCCGGGACGCCCGCCGGCCTATCAGCCGAAGAACGGTGTGATCATGCGCGAAGGCGACGCGGGAATCTTCATGTACGTGGTGATGGACGGCGCGGTGCGCATCACGGTCAAGGACAGCGTCGTCGAGGTGGTGCGGCCCGGCGGGGTGTTCGGCGAGATGGCGCTGGTGGACCAGTCGAAACGCGCGGCCACGGCTTCCGCGGCCACTGACTGCAATCTGCTGTCGATCAACCGCAATGATTTTCTTGCGCTGATCAAGTCCAATCCGGCTTTCGGCGTGTCGCTGCTGCGCGCGCTGGCCAACCGGCTGCGCAATACCGGGCGGCGCTAGCCGCCGGCAACCGAGCGCGGGTCGCGCGGTTTCCAGTGACCGCTGTCGACCAGGGTCAGGAAATCGAGCAGGTTGCGGTTGAACTGCTCCGGTTCCTCGGTGTTCAGCGTGTGCCCGCTGCCTGGACAGACCCACAGCCGCGCATTGCGGCAGACCCTCTTGATGAACAGTGCCGGACCGAGGCTGCCGTCATCTTCGTCGCCGCAGGCCACCAGCAGCGGCGGACGGTAGTTCCGCAGTCCCCGCTCCAGCGCGTAGACCGGCGGGCGTTTCGCCTGCACCCCGCGCAGCACGCCGGCGAGCCCGGTGCCTGAATGGCTTTGATGGATGCGGCGGAATTCGGCGAAGCCGCGCGGGTCCTTCAGCATCTGCGGAATGCGCGCCGCGGCGACGCCGCGCTGTTTCAGCGCGGCCGCGGTGCCTGCGCTCTCGAACAGGCGGGCATGGGCCTCGGTCGTGCGCAGGAAGGCTTCGCGTGTCGCGGGATCGGAGCCCGCGCCGGCGGCCAGCGCCGTCACCGACAGCGCCATCGCCGGGTAACGCAGGCCGAACTGCAACGCCGAATAGGCGCCCATCGAGCAACCGGCGACATGCGCCCTGCGGATGCGCAGGTGGCGCAGTACGTCGGCGATGTCATCGACGGCAATGCGCCATGAATATTTCGAGCGTGCGCGCGGCACGTCGGAGGGCGGGTAGCCGCGGGCGTTGAAGCTGATGCAGCGGTAGCGCCGCGAAAAAAAGCGCATCTGGGGCTCCCAGCTGCGGGCATCCCCCGAAAACTCGTGCACGAAGACAAGGGCTATGCCCTTGCCGGCTTCCTCATAGTGCAGGCGGGTGCCGTCGCGGGCGGTGGCAAAGGGCATGTTCAGGTTTCTCCGGCCATGATCTGCGCCTCCAGTTCGCGGCGCACGTATTCCAGCACCAGGTCGCCGACGTTGCCGGCGAGGCAGTCGAACACGGTGTAATCCTCCATCCCGCGCAGCCAGGTCAGCTGACGCTTGGCCAGCTGCCGGGTCGCGGCGATGCCCTGTTCGCGCAATTCGGCGCGGCTGATGCGGTTTTCGAGGAAATCCCAGGCCTGGCGGTAACCGACGCAGCGCATCGACGGCAGTTCCGCATCCAGGCCATAGGTTTCGCGCAGTCCGCGCAGTTCGTCGACCAGCCCGGCTTCGAGCATGGCGTCGAAACGCTGCGCGATGCGTTCATGCAGCACGGCGCGGTCCTCCGGCAGCAGCGCGATGCGGATCGGCGTGTAGGGGAAATAGACGTATTTCGGTTTTTTCAGCAGGTCGGTCATCGACCTGCCGGCGAGGTAGTAGATTTCCAGCGCGCGCTGGATGCGCTGCGCGTCGTTGGGTTCCAGCCGTGCCGCCGTTTCCGGGTCGACCCTGCGCAGCTTGTCATGCACCGCCGGCCAGCCTTCCTCGTCCGCCATGGTCTCGATGATCAGGCGCACCGTCGAGTCGGCCTCCGGCAGGTCGTTGAGGCCCTCGACCAGCGCCTTGAAGTAGAGCATGGTGCCGCCGGTCAGCAGCGGGATGTTGCCGCGTTCGGTGATTTCACGCATCAGCGCCAGTGCGTCGTCGCGGAAACGCGCGGCGGAATAACTTTCATGCGGCTCGATGATGTTGATCAGGTGGTGCGGGGCGCGCTTGAGGGTTTCCGCATCCGGCTTGGCGGTGCCGATGTCCATGCCCTTGTAGACCAGCGCGGAATCGACACTGATGATTTCGCAGGGCAGGGTCGTCGCCAGTTGCACTGCGACCGCGGTCTTGCCGCTGGCGGTGGGGCCCATCAGCAGGATGGCGGGCGGATGTGCGGGTGACGGCATAAAAATATCAATAAAAACAAATACTTATAATCATTCGCCGCGGCGGAACAGGCGGTCGAGCTCGGCAATGCCGATGGCCTGCCAGGTCGGCCGGCCGTGGTTGCACTGGCCGGAGCGTTCGGTCGCCTCCATGTCGCGCAGCAGCGCGTTCATTTCCGGCAGTGTGAGTTTGCGGTTGGCACGCACCGCGGCATGACAGGCCATGGTGCCCAGCAGCTCGTTGCGGCGTTCGGTGGCGATGCGGCTGGCGCCGTACTCGCGGACTTCATGCAGCACGTCGAGAGTCAGCGCCTGCACATCGGCGTCGGCGAGCAGCGCCGGCACGCCGCGCACCACCAGCGTGCCGGGTCCGGCCGGCGCGACGTCGAAGCCGAGATCCTGCAGCGCTTCGCGTTCATCCTCGGCGGTGGCCACATCGAGGGCCTCGGCGGCAAAATGCGCCGGCACCAGCAGCGGCTGCATCGGGATTGCGCGGCCGTCGAGCGCAGCCTTCAGCTTTTCATACATGATGCGTTCGTGCGCGGCATGCATGTCGACGATGATCAGTCCGTTGCGGTTTTCGGCGAGGATGTAGATGCCGGCGAGCTGGGCCAGTGCGAAGCCCAGCGGGTGATCATCACCGGAAGCGGGCAGTGCCGGGACCGGCTGCACCGGCGCGGCCGCTGCAAACGCAGTCGCAGCCGGTGCGGGCCGCGGCGCGAACATCGTCTCATAGGCACCCGCAGGCTGGGCGATGCCCAGCGCCATCGTGCCCTGGCTGCGGTAGAAGGGCGCGGCGGACGGCGCTGCGGCGGGAGCTGGCGCCGCCGCCGCCGTGCCCTCTCCTGCGGAACGCGACAGGGTCTTGTGCAGGGCGTGGAAAATGAACTGGTGCGCGGCGCGCGAATCGCGGAAACGCACCTCGGCCTTGGCCGGATGCACGTTGACATCGACCAGCTGAGGATCGATGTCCAGAAACAGCACGAACGCCGGATGGCGGTCGTGGTGCAGCACGTCGGCATAGGCCTGGCGGATGGCATGCGCCACCAGCCTGTCGCGGATGCAGCGGCCATTGACGAAGAAATACTGCGCATCACGCGTGCCTTTGGCGTGGGCCGGTGAGCTGATTGCGCCGCGCAGCGCGATCTGGCCGCCGGACTCCTCGACCGCCAGCGCGCCTGCGGCAAATTCCCCGCCCAGCACCGCGGCGATGCGCGCCGCCAGCGGCTGCGGCTTCAGCTGGAAACGCATGCGGCCATTATGGTTCAGCGAAAAGGCGACATCGGGCCGCGACAGCGCGATGCGGCGGAAAGCTTCCTCGCAATGCGCATATTCGGTCTGCTCCGACTTCAGGAATTTGCGCCTTGCCGGGGTGTTGTAATAGAGCTCGCGCACATCGACGCGCGTGCCGCGCGCCAGCGTTGCCGGTTCGGGGGTGCCCAGCGCCGGGCCGTCGGCGGTGATGCGGTGGGCATGGCGGTCCTCGCTGCGGCGGCTGGTCAGCTCCATGCGCGACACCGAGGCGATGCTCGCCAGCGCTTCGCCGCGAAAGCCGAGGCTGGCGACGTGCTCCAGGTCGTCAAGGGAGGCAATCTTGCTGGTGGCATGGCGGGCCAGCGCGAACTTGAGTTCATCGCGCGCAATGCCGGCGCCGTCGTCGCTGACACTGACCTGCTTGATGCCGCCGCCTGCGAGCTCGACACTGATGGACTGCGCACCGGCATCGAGGCTGTTTTCGAGCATTTCCTTCAGAGCCGAAGCCGGGCGCTCGATGACCTCGCCCGCGGCGATCTGGTTGATCAGCAGTTCGGGCAGTAACTGGATGGCGGGCATTTCCTGATTATAAGCGCGGCCAATCGGGTTATAAGGCGCCGTGCTGCTGCGTCATTTCCATCATCTGGCCTTATAATCACTGCGATCCGTTTGAATGGTCTGCAAGGTCAGCGAGGCGATGCCTCCGGCGTGCCGTGATCGGGGCGCCATGCCAGTTCCAAACCAGGGGAAAGTGATGCCACAAATCATTGGGGTGCCGAAGGAAACGGCAGCCGGCGAGAAACGCGTCGCCACGGTGCCGGAAGTCGTGGAAAAGCTGATCAAGCTGGGTTTTGCCGTCAGGCTGCAGTCCGGCGCCGGTGATGGCGCGAACTGCAGCGATGACAGCTACCGCGCGGCCGGCGCGGAGGTGGTTGCCACGGCGGCCGAGCTGTGGTCGGGATCCGACATCGTGCTCAAGGTCGGTGTTCCGACCGCGGAAGAGGTCGGCCTGATGCGCGAGGGCGGCACGCTGATCGGCTTCATCTGGCCGGCGCAGAATCCAGAACTGATGCAGCAGCTCGCGGCGAAGAAGGCCACCGTGCTGGCCATCGACTCGCTGCCGCGCACGCTGTCCCGCGCGCAGAAGATGGATGCACTGACTTCACAGGCCGGCGTCGCCGGTTATCGCGCGGTGATCGAGGCTGCCAATGCCTTCGGCCGCTTTTTCAACGGCCAGATCACCGCCGCGGGCAAGGTGCCACCGGCGAAGGTCTTCATCGCCGGCGCCGGTGTCGCCGGCCTTGCCGCGATCGGCACCGCGGCCAACCTCGGCGCCATCGTGCGCGCCAATGACACGCGCGCCGAAGTCGCTGATCAGGTGGTTTCTCTGGGCGGCGAATTCGTCAAGGTCGATTACGAGGAGGAAGGTTCCGGCGGCGGCGGTTATGCCAAGGTCATGAGCGAGGGTTTCCAGCAGGCCCAGCGCGAGATGTATGCCAAACAGGCGCGGGAAGTGGACATCATCATCACCACCGCGCTGATCCCCGGCAAACCCGCACCGCGGCTGATCACCGCCGAGATGGTGCAGAGCATGAAGCCGGGCAGCGTCATCGTCGACATGGCCGCCGAGCGCGGCGGCAACTGCGAACTGACCGAAGCCGGCAAGGCGGTGGTGAAACACGGCGTGACCCTCATCGGCTACACCGACCTCAATTCCCGTCTTGCCAAGCAGTCATCGACGCTTTACGCCACCAATCTGTTCCGGCTGGCCGAGGAACTGTGCAAAACGAAGGATGGCGTCATCAACGTCAACATGGAAGACGATGCGATCCGCGGCCTGACGGTGATCAAGGACGGCGGCATCACCTGGCCGCCGCCGCCGGTCAAGCAGGCCGCGGCACCCAGGCCTGCCGCGGCTGCGGCAAAACCGGCTGAAAAGAAAGGGCATGGCCACGGCGGTGGTGGTGGTCCGATTCCGGCGAAGGCCCTGGCAATCCTGTTCGGTGTCGGTGCCCTGGCCTTCTGGTTCATCGGAGCCTATGCGCCAGCGGCCTTCCTCGGCCACTTCACGGTATTCGTGCTGGCCTGCTTCATCGGTTACATGGTGGTGTGGAACGTGACGCCCGCGCTGCACACGCCGCTGATGAGCGTGACCAACGCGATCAGCAGCATCATCTGCATCGGAGCACTGGTGCAGGTTGCGCCGCCGTTGCAGGATGTGGCCGGACGGCCCGGAGGCTGGATCCTCGGGCTTGCCGTGACCGGCATTGCACTGACCGCCATCAACATGTTCGGCGGCTTCGCGGTGACGCGTCGCATGCTCGAAATGTTCCGGAAATAGGAGACCGCAATGTCCACCAGCCTCACCACGGTCGCCTATCTCGGCGCGGCAATCCTGTTCATTCTCAGCCTCGGCGGACTGTCGCATCCCGAGACCTCGAGACGCGGCAACCTCTACGGCATCATCGGCATGACCATTGCCGTCCTCGCCACCGTGTCCGGACCGCAGGTCACCCAGCAGGGTTATGCCTGGATCGTTGCCGCCATGGTCGTTGGCGCCACGATCGGGCTGTATGCCGCCCGCACCGTCAAGATGACCCAGATGCCGGAGCTGGTCGCGCTGATGCACAGCCTGGTCGGCCTCGCCGCCGCACTGGTCGGCTTTGCGACCTACATTGACCCGTCTGCTTCCGCCGCCTACCAGGGCGCGGAAAAAGTCATCCATGACGTCGAGATCTACATCGGCATCCTGATCGGCCTGGTCACTTTCTCCGGCTCGGTGATCGCCTTCGGCAAGCTCTCGGGCAAGATCGGCGGCAAGCCGCTGCTGCTGCCGGCGCGCCACTGGATGAACCTCGCAGGCCTGCTGACCGTCATTTATTTCGGTGCCCGGTTCATCGAGGCGGATT
This sequence comes from Burkholderiales bacterium, assembly GCA_019635015.1. Lineage (GTDB taxonomy): Bacteria > Pseudomonadota > Gammaproteobacteria > Burkholderiales > SG8-41. Next base: position 101,021 of record JAHCAG010000005.1, read on the forward strand.
CGGCTGGAGCCGGAATGACGCCGCTGATCGTGATGTCGGTGATCGCGCTGCTGTTCGGCATCCACATGGTCATGGCCATCGGCGGCGCCGACATGCCGGTGGTGGTGTCGATGCTCAACAGCTATTCCGGCTGGGCGGCCGCGGCCACGGGGTTCATGCTGTCCAATGACCTGCTGATCGTCACCGGCGCGCTGGTGGGGTCCAGCGGCGCGATCCTGTCCTACATCATGTGCCGCGCGATGAACCGCAATTTCATCAGTGTCATCGCCGGCGGCTTTGGCACCGGTGGCGGCGCAGCTGCGCCGGCGGCCGGCGGTGAGGCGCAGCCGGCGGGCGAGGTGGTTTCCGTCAGCGCGCAGGAAACCGCGGAGCTGCTGCGTGACGCGAAGAACGTCATCATCGTGCCCGGTTACGGCATGGCGGTGGCCCAGGCACAGCATACGGTGCAGGAGATCACCCGGCACCTGCGCGAGAAGGGCGTCAACGTGCGTTTCGGCATCCACCCGGTGGCGGGCCGCATGCCGGGCCACATGAACGTGCTGCTGGCCGAAGCCAAGGTGCCCTACGACATCGTGCTCGAGATGGATGAGCTGAACGAGGATTTCCCCGATACCGATGTGGCGATCGTCATTGGCGCCAACGACATCGTGAATCCGGCGGCTCAGGATGATCCGGCAAGTCCCATTGCCGGCATGCCGGTTCTGGAAGTGTGGAAGGCGAAGACCTCGATCGTCATGAAGCGCAGCATGGCCTCGGGCTATGCCGGCGTAGACAATCCGCTGTTCTACAAGGAGAACAACCGGATGCTTTTCGGCGACGCGAAGAAAATGCTGGATGAGGTGCTGGGGGCGCTGAAAACCTGATCGCAGGTGGAGGCAGGAAAAAAGGCCGCTAACCCGCAGGGGCGCGGCCTTTTTCATGCGGCAGCGTTTCAGTCGAGCCTGATCTTTACCTGTTTCAGCACGTCTTTCCAGCGCTGGTCTTCCGATACCAGCAACTTTCGGAAATCTTCCGGGCTGCCGATGGATGAATCAAAAGTCAGTGAGGCAAATCGTTCCTTGACGTCGGATGCATCCAGCGCCTTGTTGATGGACTGGTTCAGCGTGGTGACGACGTGTTTGGGCAGGCCGGCCGGGCCGAGCATGCCGTACCACTGGAAGGTCACAAAATCCCTGACCCCGGCTTCGATGAAAGTCTGGGTGTTTGGCAGCAGCGGATGGCGTTTCGGGCTGGTGATGGCGAGCACTTTCAGGCGGCCGGATTTGACATAGGGCATGGCGGCGGGCACGGCGTTCATCACCAGCGGGATCTGGCCGGCGGCACCGTCGGCCAGCGAAGGGCCGCCGCCCTTGTAAGGTACATGGTTCAGCGTCAGGCCGGAGCGTATGCGCAGCCATTCGTAGACCAGGTGCGGGCCGCTGGCGAGGCCGCTGCTGCCCATCGCCAGTTTTTCGGTCTGCTCGCGCGGCATGGCCAGCAGTTCCTTCAGCGTATTGGCGCTGAACTTGGGGTTGGCGAGCAGGGCCTGCGGCGAAGTTGCCACCAGGTTCAGCGGCGTGAAATCGCGGATCGCGTCATACGGCGGCTTGGCATACACCAGCGAATTGATGGTGTGCGGCGCGTCGGCGAGGATGATGGTGTAACCGTCGGCCGGGGCGCGGGCGGCGATGACGGTGCCGATCAGGCCGGTGGCGCCGGGTCTGTTGTCGATGACGAAGGTCTGACCGAGGTATTCCGTGAGTTTGCCGCCGATGGCGCGGCCGGTGAGATCCGAACCGCCGCCGGGCGGGTAGGGCACGATCATGCGCACCGGCCGCAGCGGATAAGCGCTGTCCGCGGCAAAGAGCGTTTGTGCGGGTGCAAGGGCGATCAGTGCGGCGAGTACTGGCAGCAGGGGGTGCATGACGGTGCTCCTCAGGGTGGGTGATTGCCATCCGCCGTAAGCAACTCCCATGCCCGGGGATGGATTGCGGCCATAAAAAGTTATGATATGCAGCAGTTTGGTCATTTGAAGAATAGCGCCAAACATGCGGGAGCGGTGAGCCGCATGACAACGGCATTTGACTGCCATGGCTGCCGTCAAAAATTTCAGAAAACAAGGGAAATCGCATGACTGCCGTGAACTGGACAAAACTGCGGGATGAATTTCCGACCCTGGCCCGCTGGACTTACCTCGACACGGCGCGCAAGTCGGTGCCGCCACGCTGCCAGGAGCGGTCCATGCAGGACTACTGGCGCGATATTGCAGAGACCGCGGGGGTGGATGCATGGTCCGCGGTCAATGTGGCGGATACGCGCGGGATCATGGCGCGTCTGCTGGGCGCAATACCTGCCGAGATCGCCTTCACCAAAAACACCACCGAAGGGCTCAACATCGCCGCGCATGCCTTCGATCTGCAGCCCGGCGACAACATCGTGCTCACCGACATGGAGCATGTCGCCAATGTCTGGGTGTGGAAACACTGGGAGGCGCGCGGCGTCGAAATCCGCTACGCGAAAAACCGCGGCGGCCGCCTGCCGCTGGAGGTGTTTCTGGAACAGATGGATGGCCGCACCCGGGTGGTATCCACGGCTTACATCACCTACGGCAACGGTTACCGGGTGAACCTGCCCGAACTCGGTGCGGCCTGCCGCGCGCAGGGCGCACGCCTGGTGGTGGATGGTGTGCAGGCCGCCGGCGTGCTGGCCGCACCGCTGCACAGCCTCGGCGCCGACATCATTGCCATCGGCGGCCACAAGAACCTGTTCGGCCTGACCGGGCTGGGCCTGCTGTACTGCCGTGAAGAACTCGTCGATGAAATCCGCACGCCCTTCCTCAAGGCGCCCGCAGCAAAAGGTTCGCCGCAGGCCAGCGCCCACTTGAAGAGCCAGTTCGACTATGTGCGCACCGCGCACCGTTTCGAGGGCGGCAATCCGAATTTCCTCGGCCTTCGCGTGCTGCGCGACAGTGCCCGGTTCATCGAGTCGGTCGGGCTGCAGAACATCGAGGACCGTGTGCGCGAACTTTCAACTTGTTGCATGACGGAACTGAAGGCAGCGGGGTTGCCGGTGCTGACGCCGGAACCGTGGGCCGAGCGCGCGCAGATTGTCAGTTTTGCCGCGCCGGAGGCCGGCGGACTGATGGATGTGCTGCGCGAAAAACACCGGGTCATTGTCAACGTCAAGGACGGTGCGATCCGGATGTCGCTGGGTTTTGCCAACAACGAGGACGATATCGGCCGCGCCATCGCGGCGATCCGGGAAGAACTCGGCGGGCGCTGAGCGTCCCCTCAGCGTTCGGCGATGACCGGGGATTCCGGAGCGCTGCGGAAGGTGATGTCTCCGTACCAGGCACGAGCCCGCTCGCCGGTGTTGTCGGTGTCGGTCATGATGCCGACGGCAATGATCCGGCCCGGCTCCTCGCCGAAGGCGCGGCGGTAATCCTCCACAACGTTGCGGGTGACTTCCTGCCAGTTGCCGAGGCGGTCACGTCCGGATTCGGCGACGATCATCCTGATGCGCGAGGTATGGCGGTTGCTGATCACGCTGTCGAGCGGCGCGCGGTTTTCCCAGATGTACATCAGCGTGGCATAGGGCAGCTGCTGGCCGGTGAGCAGGCGGACATTGTCGAAGAACATGCGGTCCTGCAGCGGCAGGCGGTCCATGTCGCCGTCGAAGCTGACCACCAGGCGCACCGGCGAATCTTCCAGGTGTTTCTGCGTGTTGTCGGCTGCGGTGATCAGGTCTTCGACTTTCCAGCGCCAGTGCAGCAGCGGACGGGTGCGCGGGTCCAGTGCCAGCGGGTGCACCAGCCCGGAAGCCGAGGAGTCGGCGCGTGCGTGCACCACGGTGCGGCCTTGGTAATCGACCAGCCGGTATTCGGTGGGGCGCTTGAAGCGGGAAAGGGTCCATGGCCGCCAGCCCTGCGGCAGCACTTCGCCCGCGGGCTGGGCGGAGAAACCCTGCACCCGGGTCAATGCCGCCGTATCCGGCGCGTCGCCGGAGCTCGTCGCAGCGCAGGCGGCAAGCAGCGCCAGCGTTGCAGCTGCGGCAGCACGCAGAACCATCCCCATGTTTCCCCTCCGGCCCGTGCGCATGATTGCGCATCTCTGAGGCCGCTATTCTAGTGCAATGCCCGGCTGCCGCGGTTCAGGGCGAGGCGGCGATCTGTGCCGGCGCCAGCGGCGGGTTTTTCGAAAAATAGCGCTTGATGCCGGTGAAGATCGCATCCGCCATCCTGTTCTGGTAGGCCGGATTCCGCAGCTTGAGTTCCTCGTCGGGATTGCTGATGAACGCGGTCTCGATCAGGATCGACGGAATGTCCGGCGCCTTCAGCACCGCGAAGCCGGCCTGTTCGACATAGTTCTTGTGCAGGCGGTTGATGCCGCCCATTTCCTGCAGCACCGCCCTGCCGAGTTTCAGGCTGTCATTGATCGATGCGGTCTGCGACAGGTCGAGCAGGGTCTGTTTCAGATAGGGGTCCTGGATGCCGAGATTGACGCCGCCGATCAGGTCGGCGTCGTTTTCCCGCTTGGCCAGCCAGCTTGCTGCAGCGGAAGTGGCGCCGCGCTCCGACAGTGCAAACACCGAGGAGCCATTGGCGGAGGGCTTGATGAAGGCGTCGGCATGGATGGATACGAACAGGTCGGCCCGCACCTGCCGCGCCTTGGCGACGCGCCTGTGCAGCGGAATGAAAAAGTCGCCGTCGCGGGTCAGCACCGCGCGCATGTTGGGCTCGTTGTCGATGCGTTCCTTCAGTTTCTGCGAAATCGCCAGGGTCACGTTTTTTTCCAGGGTGCCGCGGCGGCCGACGGCGCCCGGATCCTCGCCGCCGTGGCCGGGGTCGATGACGATGGTGATCAGCCGTTCCGATGGCGGGCGTGCCGCGCGGGGGGCGGGTTTGGCGGCCGGCGCTTCGCCTTTGGCGACTGGCGGCACCGGGGCATCCGGTGCAGGTGCCGGCGTCACCGCGGGCGGTTCGGCATGGCGGTGTTCGCGGTTCCGGAGAAAGGCGAGCAGGGGGTCCGGCGGTTCCAGCGGATAGACGTCGAGCACCAGGCGGTGGCCGTACTCGCCGATCGGCGCCAGCGAAAACACTTCCGGCCTGATTTTCGCCTTCAGGTCGAATACCAGTCGCACCGTCCCCGGTTTGAAGCGGCCGACGCGCACGCCCTTGATATAGGGGTCCTCAACGCTGATCTTGCCGGGGATGTCGTTCAGCGATGCGCCCAGCGCGACATCCTCTAGGTCGAGTACCAGGCGGTCGGGATTGTCGAGCCTGAACAGCGTGTGTTTGACCGGCTGCTGCGATTCGATGGTGACACGGGTATAGTCCGGCGCCGGCCAGACCCGGGTCGAGGTCACCTGGATTTCGGCGGCCCAAGCGGGCACCCCAAGCAGCAGGCCGGCGAGACAGGCCTTGAAGAATTGCAGCAGCGGACGGAAAAATCGGGGCGCGTGCAGCGGCAATGCCGCGCGGCGGATGACGGGTCTCAGTATGTCAGCTTGTCGAGACAACGCCTGCCAGCCTCCGTGTGCGCCGTGATCACGATCGAGCGTCCCTTGTCATCGGGGCGCATGCTGATTTCCAGGTCGGCGGCAGGCAGGTCCGGTGCTTTTTCCGGCCACTCGACCAGGCATACGGATTCGGGATTGAAGTATTCCCGAAAACCGCTGGCCTCCAGTTCCTCGGGATCAAGGAACCGATAAAAATCAAAGTGATACAAGTATAACCTAGAAAATTGATAAGGTTCAACCAGGGTATAGGTCGGACTTTTGACCCGGCCTTCGTGCCCCAGGCCGCGCAGGATGCCCCGCGCCAGCGTGGTTTTGCCGGCACCGAGGTCGCCGCGCAGATGCAGCACCATGCCCGGCTCGAGCAGCGGCGCCAGCGCGCGGCCCAGCGCGAGCGTGTCGTCTTCGGTGGCGAGAAAGCGGTTAACCTTGGTCATGGTGAAAAACGAAGGGCTTCAGCCGCAGAGGTCACAGAGAACACAGAGGACTTCAAAAGCGCGCCCATCACGCCGGAGGGCTTGCGGTTCCAGTCCAGGTCTGCGCAGTTGTTCTTCTCTGTGAACTCTGTGAACTCTGTGAACTCTGTGTCCTCTGTTGCCGGGTTTGGAATCTGGGTTTTGAATCGGATCTGAATTGAATTCCGCAATCGACTACAAGGCGCTGCGCGATGACATCCGCCGCTGGGGCGCGGAGCTTGGCTTCCAGCAGCTCGCGGTGGCCGACTGTGACCTGTCGCATGCGGAACCGCGGCTGGCCGAGTGGCTCGCCCTCGGCTGGCACGGCGACATGGATTATATGGCACGCCATGGCGTGAAACGCAGCCGTCCGGCCGAACTGGTGCCGGGCACGCTGCGGGTGATTGCCGCGCGTCTCGACTACACACCGCCGTCGGCGCGCGAGAGCTGGGCGGTGATCCATGACGATGCGCGTGCCTTCATTTCCCGCTATGCGACGGGGCGCGACTACCACAAGGTGCTGCGCGGAAAACTGCAGAAACTGGCCTCGCGCATCGGGGCCGCGGTCGGCGAATACCGCTATCGTGTGTTCACCGACAGCGCGCCGGTGATGGAAGTGGCGCTGGCCGAAAAAGCCGGACTCGGCTGGCGCGGCAAACACACGCTGCTGCTCAACCGCGAGGGGGGGTCGGCCTTTTTCCTCGGCGAGATCTACACCGACCTGCCGCTGCCGGTGGACACGCCGCAGGCCGAACACTGCGGCAGTTGTGTCCGCTGCATCGACATCTGCCCGACGCAGGCCATCGTCGCTCCGTACCGGCTTGATGCGCGGCGCTGCATTTCCTACCTGACCATCGAGCTGAAGGGCAGCATTCCCGAGGAATTGCGGCCGCTGATCGGCAACCGGGTCTACGGCTGCGACGACTGCCAGCTGGTCTGCCCGTGGAACCGTTTTGCGCGGATCACGGAGGAGGAGGACTTCGCGGTGCGCAACGGGCTCGACGATGTCGCGCTGGCTGAACTGTTTGCCTGGGATGAGGCGGCGTTTGCGTCGCGGCTGGCCGGCAGCGCAATCCTGCGCATCGGCCACGAACGCTGGCTGCGCAACATCGCCGTGGGGCTGGGCAATGCACGTACCACGCCGGAAGTGCTGGCCGCGCTGCGTTCACGCGCCGGTCACCCATCGGCGCTGGTGCGCGAACATGTGGGCTGGGCGCTGGCGCGCCACGCCGCCGCAGCCTAGGCGCCGAGCGCAGTCGCCAGTTCGCCGAAATCCTTCGCCACGACGTCCCAGTCCTCGGCCGCCTTGAGGTTGGTCTGCTGCCGCGGGCCGTATTCGGTCGGGCGCAGCACGAAGCCGGTGCGCATGCCGTGGCTGCGCGCATGCCGCAGGTCGTCGTTGTGCGCGGCGACCATCATCACCTCATGCGGTTTGCAGCCGAGCATCTCGACCGCGCCGAGATAGATTTCGGGATCGGGCTTGAAGTGGCGGAACACCTGGCCGCAGAGGATCACGTCCCAGGGCAGGCCGCCGTGTTTGGCCATGTTGGCGAGCATGTCGACGTCGCCGTTGGACAGCGTCGAGATCAGGAATTTTTTCTTCAGCCGCTGCAGTCCCGGGACCGAATCCGGCCAGGGCAGCAGGCGGTGCCAGACGCGGTTGATATGGTGCAGCGAGGCCTCATCCAGTTGGTCGAGGCCGTAACGCGGCGCCATCCCGTCCAGCGCCCTGCGGTAGATGCCGTCGATCGTGGTCCACGGCCATTCACCCTTGCGCACCTTGTCCATGCCCGGCTTGTAGGCGGTTTTCCATTCATCGACGAAGGTTGTCCAGTCGATGGCGAGTCCGCGCGTTTTTCCCCATGCGGAGAGGTCGTTGATGATGCTGCTGCGCCAGTCGACCACGGTGCCGAAGGTGTCGAAGGTCAGTGCCTTGATTCCGGATATCATATAAGTTATTGTTTTTTAAACAGTTTTTCTTGATTCTCTCGGGGCGGCGTGTTGCTGCAGGTCACGGCGCATGCGGATCGCCGGTTCGATGTTCTGGTAGTAGCCGTCGATGTACTGCTGCTGCCGGAAGCCGAGGGCTTCGTAAAAGCTGCGCGCCGCGAAATTGTTGGCGCGCATTTCAACGGTGAAGTGGCTGATGCCGGCAGTCAGTGCGGATTCGAGCAGCCAGTCGATCATCGCCAGGCCGATGCCGCGGCGCTGGTGGGCGGGTTTGACCGCGAACAGCGACAGGTGGGCGCGGGTATCGCCGAACTCGGTGATCGCAAAACCGGCGGCGCAGCCGCCGATGTCGGCCACCAGCACGCAGGTTTCACGCGCACGCAGCGCGCGCGCGACCCGTGTCGGATGCCAGGTCCAGCCGCGCAGGCCGACTTCGATCAGGCAGCGCGACATCACGGCGATCTCCTGGATGTCGCCGTTGTCGGCCAGTCGCAAACGGTAGGGGGGCGCGTGCATGTCGTGTCGGGTTCCTGCGCCGCAGTGTAGCGCAATCGCCGGGATATTCACTCTTTCGGCGCAGCAATCAATCCACGGCTAAGTTACCCACTCTGGCGCGTGTGTTCCATAAGGTGAGCTAGCATGTGTCCAATGTGCAGGGGTTTTCGACAGTTTGGCTATCGGAGCAAGATGCCGAACCAGGCCGAATGGCCCCTGATCATCAATTAGCGCACCTTGCAAATCTTCGTACTCCGGCAGGCGGCAGTTCTCACTGGCGATTTTCTCCTCGTTGAGGCCAAGGTTGTATATCCAGTGGCCGGTTTGGCATAAAGACAGCTTTACCAGAAAGCTGCCGCCCTCGGTTGCGCGCCTGGCGAGTGCAGCCATTGTGGCGAAGCCTATGAGGTAGCCGGTGCAATAGTCCAGCGCCGGCAGAGGCAGGTGCCGCGGTTTAAGGCTGTTCGAGCTAGTGGTCTCCTTGTCAACCATACCGCTGACGGATTGAACTAGGCTGTCAAATCCGCGCTTGTTCCGCCATGGCCCCTGATGGCCGTAGGCACTTAGATCGACGTAAACAATTCCCGGTCGTATGGCGGCCAATGTTTCCGGCGAAAATCCGCGGGCTGCAATTGCATGGGGGCGATAGCCCTGCAGGAATACGTCGGCATTTTTAATCAGCGCATTTAGCTGGCCGATTCCTCCGGCATCATGCAGGTCGACATAGGAAGAGCGTTTGCCGTGACCGAAATCAACCAACTGTTGCTTGTGCAGGTGTCGGTGCGGGGCGTTCAGGCGGAGTACATCCGCGCCGTGTTCAGCCAAGGTGCGGCCACCTACGGGGCCGGCAATCACGTGCGTCAGGTCGAGTACGCGGATTCCCGACAAGGGCCGGCCCGCCTTGGGTAACGGCTCGGGCGGGCTGTCGCCGATCCGGATGATATCGAAGAGCGGCAGTTTTGCAACGGCTTTTGCTTGGTCATGCTGCATCCATTCTTCGCGCCTGCGGACGACGCCGGCGCAAAGATGTGCCTCGGTCAGGGCCTCTTCGAGATCGAATGCGTTCCATGATTTCGCAATGGACTGCTCGATAGCCTCTCGATTATCAATGCCGTTGAAAAACCTGATAATGCCGTCGCGATGATGTGGCTGGGTACAATGGATCTGTATCCACCGGTCATCCTTGGTGGAATAAAACCCGTGTATCGGATTTCTGTGATCAGGGAGTTTTTTTCCGTTGACCCGGCAATAATAATCACTGCGCAGTGCCGCAATTGCGCTTAGCATGTTTACGTTGACCCGTTGCCGGATGCCGCTTCGTAAGAACCATAGATGCGCGGCAGCTGCGCCCGCTGCCGCGACAATTGCAGCCCCGGCATGGCCAAGCAGAAACTTTGTGGGCAGCGGAGGAACTGGTCCGGAAAATGAAACGTAATCGCGTGTGGGTGATTTCAATTTTGCTTGATCAAAGAGATCTGCCAGAACATCATGCGTTTCAATCACGAATTTCCTTTCACTGCTCGCTGCTTTTACGCTCTTTGAAGGGAAGACGGCTTACTTGCCGGTGGATTCCCTCGCTTTTTTCGAAAGTCCCAGGGCGGTCAGCGTTTCCTCCAGTTCAACGTACTGCCTGTCCAGGTAATTCCGCGTGGCCGACGGGCTCATGTGGCTGTCAACGCGGTAGTTCTTTTCCACGTCATCTTTCCATTCCGTGCTCCGGCTCATCTGAAAAAAGGCGTTTTCCCAGAATTTCAGTTGATCCTCCGAAATATCTTTGGGGCCGAGCATGCCGCGCCAAGTCTCAAAAGTCGCATTCGCACCCTGCTCTTTCCATGTGGGGATCTCAGCGAGTGGTCCCGGCAGGCGCTGCGATGCGCTCATTCCGATGATTCGCAGGCGGCCGGCGTTTACATGCGGCAGCAGCGCGGCCGCGGTGGAGGCGGTTATGTCTATGTGTCCGCCCAGCAGCGCTGTAATTGATTCCCCTGATGATTTGAAGGTGACGATCTTCATCCGCCTTATATCGACGCCGGCAGCCTTCATTGGCAGTGCGATGCCCATGTGAATCTGATTCCCGAGTGCCGAAGCTATTCCGGCACTCAAGGCATCCGGTGTTTTGACGAGGCGGCCAATCAGATCCCGGCCTGTTTTGATGGGCGAATCTGATCGTACGCTGATAAATATTGACTCATTAAGAAGCATTGTCACCGGAGTAAAGTCGTTGTGATGGGATTTCCCCGCGCCAAGTATGTGGTTGGTCAGCAATCCCGGAGTGATCATCAGCAGGTGATGAGGATCCCGGGTGTGCTGCGCCAGATATGTGGCTGCAATTGCGCCGCCGCCACCGGGCTTGTTGAGCACGAGGATGGGGGTGGCGACTATTTTTCGGTCCTGCCATATTTTCTGTATCGTGCGCGCAGTAATGTCGGTGTTCCCTCCGGGGGAAACCGAAGTAATCAACTCGATGGGTCGTTCAGGTTTCCATTGTGCGCCGGCATTGCCGCAAAGCATCAGGACAGTGACTCCCAGGGTGACTGCGAGTTTTTTGTATTCAAAAGCGTTTTTCATTTTTTCCTCCGTTTTGTCCGGTAGTGGGGGAAATGCCGTGGCATGTCTGTGTGTTGCGTATTTTGAGCCGCCATCGGCGGTTGATGGCGGCGATAACTCTCGATCTCCGGCCCGAGTGGTCTGTTTTGATCGTGATTATCGGCGTGCCACATGCGATGTGCACGTTGCGGCCTGCGTCGACGGGGACCGGTTTTCGGGGCGCAATGATCCTGGGTTTGGATCAATTGCTCCTGGAGCGGTCAGCAGTTGTGCTGGAGCCATTTCGGATGGATTTCCCGATGGGGTGGACTTGGTCGGAGTGCTGGCGACCGCGCGGATGTAATGATTGATCGGGGTTTGAGTGTTGTTTTTCTTGAATCGCATCCGATTCTGTCATGTAATGAGGTTAATAAAAAACTTATACTTTCTTATCATTTGATAGAAAAATCAGGGGTCAGAGCCATGGGGGATTTGCGGCCTGCGTTTGGCAATTTGCGCTTGCGGCATTTGCGCATGCTGGAGCTGCTGAGCGATACCGGCACGGTCAGAAAAACTGCCAAACTGCTGCATTTGTCGGAGCCTGCCGTGAGTCAGATGCTGAAAAATGTCGAAGAGGCTTTTGGCGGTCCGTTATTCAGCCGGACACGACGAGGGCTTGTTCCCAATTCACGATTCAGTGTGCTGCTGCGTCGTATTCGAGGTGCATTGGGTGAGTTGAGTGCGGCTGATACGGAGCTCGCTCAATCCGATGTCGCCCATCCGAGGCTGCGCTTCGGTGCAAGCCTTCATATCCTGACGCATCTTTTTGCTCCGGCCATTGGCCGCCTGAGATTGGACCACCCGGATTGGCGGTTCAATCTCCAGGAGGGGTCAATGCATGTGCTGCTGAACGATCTTGCCGAAGGAAATCTAGATTGTGTAGGCGGAAGAATGTTGCCGCGGAATTCCACGGCCTTCAAAATGTCCGAGTTCGATTTCTGGCCGATATACAGCGGCGAACTGTGCCTGGTGGTCAGCGCCGATCATCCACTTGCGCATCGTCGACGGGTGACCTTGGCTGAACTTCTTCGGGAGGACTGGGCTTTGTCCATAACGGATGGCCGTTCCCGGCAATTGCTGCAGGATGCGTTTTTGAGGGCCGGCCTCGAATTGCCGGAGCCCGTGGTTGAGTGCCGCCCGTTTCATGTGAATCTTGCTGTGGTGTCGCAATCAAAATTAATTACGGTCGCCATGCGTGCTGAAGCGCTGCGCGGGCAGCGTTTGGGAATGCATCGCATTTTGCCGGTGAGTGTCGAGCTTGACGGCCCTCCGATGGCGATATTTTTCCGCAAAAGCGCCGTGAATGATCCGGTGATTGCGGCTGTCCGCGATGTGTTGCGGGAGGTCGGCAATGAATTGAACAAAGCCGCGAGTGTTATTGGCCGACGCAGAGTCAATTCGGACCATCAGCGGGCAGGACATTTGTAAACCGGCCGTCAAGATTTGGTGTCAGGCCTGCTTCGGGATGAACTTCAGCGCCACGCCGTTGTTGCACCAGCGCTGCCGCGTCGGCAGCGGGCCGTCCTCGAACACATGCCCGTGGTGTCCGCCGCAGCGGAGGCAGTGGTATTCGATGCGCGGCGCAAACAGCAGGTAGTCCTTCTTGGTGCCGAACACGCCGGGGATGGTCGTGAAAAAGCTCGGCCAGCCGGTGCCGGATTCGTATTTCATGTCGGACGTGAACAGCGGCAGGTCGCAGCCGGCGCAGGCATAGATTCCGGCACGCTTCTCCGCATTCAACGGGCTGGTGCCGGCGCGCTCAGTGCCTTCCTCGCGCAGGATCTTGTACTGGACGGGATTGAGGCGCTTGCGCCACTGGTCGTTGGGCAGTTTCAGGGGTTCGGTCGGCAGCGGCGCCTTGAAGTTGGCCGCCAGCAGCGCGCGCCAGTTTTTCTGCATGGCCTCGATGTCCTTCATTGTCATGGCCTGCGCCGCCTGGGCCGTGCGCAGCAGCGATGAGCCGAGAATGGACAGTGACAATCCCTGCAGGAATCCGCGTCGTTTCATGGTCTTCTCCTGTGCCCGTCAGACCGCCGGCGTGGCGGAAGATTCCGTTGTGACTGCGGGCTTTGGGTGAGTCGGTGCACTCTAGCAGTCCTTACAGGAGGCCGGAAGGCACAGCGCGGATGCGCGATAATTCCGCCTTCCCGCGCAAAAAACATTCCCATGAAAAGCATACAGATTCACCAATACGGCGGTCCCGAAGTCCTGCAGCGCATCGAGGCGCCGGTGCCGGCGGCCGCGCCCGGCACCGTGCTGGTCCGTGTCCACCATGCCGGCATCAATTTCATGGACATCCATACGCGGCAGGGCAAATATGAAAAATCGCGCACCTACCCGGTGCGCCTGCCCTGCACGCTGGGCATGGAAGGCGCCGGTGAGGTCGTCGCGCTGGGTGAGGGGGTGGCATCACATGCGCTCGGCGACCGCGTGGCCTGGTGCATCGTCTGGGGCAGTTATGCCGAATACGCGGTGGTGCCGGCCTGGCAGGCGGTGAAAGTGCCGGATGCGCTGCCGCTGGATCTTGCGGCGGTGTCGGTGTTCCAGGGTTACACCGCGCATTACCTGGCGCACGATGTCGGCCGGCTCGGGCCGGGCAAAAGCTGCCTGGTGCATGCCGCTTCCGGCGGCATTGGCCAGATCCTGATCCAGATCGCGAGGAATGCCGGCGCGCGCGTGCTGGCAACCACCAGTTCCGCGGACAAGGCCGCAATCGCGTGCAGCCGCGGCGCGGAGCAGGTGTTCCTCTACGATGGCGGTCGTTTCGCCGAGGCCGTGCGCGCAGCCACCGGCGGGCAGGGCGTCGACGTGGTGTTTGACTCCATCGGCAGGGCGACGCTGCGCGACAGCTTCCGCGCGACGCGCACCCGCGGTCTGGTCGTCAACTATGGCAATGTCTCCGGTTCGGTGACCGACCTCGATCCGCTCGAGCTCGGCGAAGCGGGTTCGCTGCTGCTGACCCGGCCGCGGCTCGCCGATCACCTGCGCGATGCCGCGGAAATTCGCCGCCGCGCCGACGCCATTTTCGGCGCGCTGCTCGACGGCAGGCTGAAGATCGGCATTGCCGCGCGTTACGCGCTGGACAATGTCGAGGAGGCGCATGCGGCCTATGAAGAACGGCGCATGATCGGCAAGCCGGTGCTGGACCTCGGGTGAGGCTTTTATTGGCTGGATGGATTGTCGGGCAGTCGCTCAGCGCATACGCGTGGCGACGTTGAGGAACTCGGCATAAGCGGCGGGTTCCACCGCGAATCCCGCAGTCACGGGTGAACCGGCGTAGGACAGCACGTCGAGGCCGGCTTCGAGCTCCTCGCGCTGCAGATCGAGGCCGATGAACACCAGCCGCGAGCGGTGATCGTCATCCGGCCAGCGTTCCAGCACCTGGGGTTCGTGCACGACAGCGTGCACGATATGCACCGCCACCGGCCGGCCTTCGACATTGAGCAGGCCTTTTACCCGCAGCAGGCGATCTCCCTTCAGCGCCGGCAGCATCTGCAGCCACAGTGTGAGGCCGTTCCAGTACACCGGACGCTCCAGGTGCAGGCTCACCGACTGTATTGCGGACAGGTGATCGGCCGGAGTGCGCGGCAGGGTGCCCCTGGGCGGTGCCGCATGCGCCGGGCTGAAGCCGAGCCAGCGGCCGACGGCATGAACATCGCTGACTGCGGGTGGGGCGGTAAGCACCGACATGATCGCCGCGCTGTGATCGACGCCGACGATCGCGGCGCCGGCATTGAGGCGGGTGATGCGGGCACGCACCGCGGCGACGGTGTCCGCATCGGCGAGGTCGATTTTCGACAGCAGCAGCAGGTCCGCGACCACGACCTGTTTCACCGATTCGGGATGGCTTTCAAGCTGCTGCTCCGCGTTGATGCAATCGACTACGGTGACCACTGCCTGCATCCGCAGCCGGTCCGACAGTTTGCGGTCGCCGACCACGCTTTGGATGATCGGCGCCGGATCGGCGAGGCCCGAGGTCTCGATGATGATACGGTCGAAAGCGGGTGGAGACTCCGCTTGCCAGCGCCGCAGCGTGTTGTGCAGGGTCTCGACCAGGTCGCCGCGATTGATGCAGCACAGGCAGCCGTTGTCGAGCAGCAGCAGGTTGTCGTCGGGCGTGTCGATCAGCAGGTGGTCGAGGCCGATGGCTCCGAACTCGTTGATCACCACCAGGCTGCGGGCGAGTTGCGGCGCCGCGATCAACCGGTTGAGCAGGCTGGTCTTGCCGCTGCCGAGGAAGCCGGTGACGATGGCCACCGGCAGCCGCGGCGCGGATTCAGTCGGCAGGGCGCCGACTCGGGTCTGCTGCATGCTCATCAATCCAGGGTGATGCCTGCGCCCTTGGCCACCTTGCTCCATTTGTTGATCTCGTTGCGGATGAACTCGCCGAACTGCGCCGGTGAGCTGTGCTGCACGTCCATGCCGGCGCCGGCGAGTCCCTTGCGCGTCTCCGGCATGGCCAGCACGGTAGCGGTGGCCTTGTTGAGCTGGTGGATGATCGCAGCCGGCGTGCGCGCCGGCGCGGCGAAGCCGTACCAGCTCAGCACTTCGTAGCCGGGCAGGGTTTCGGCCAGTGTCGGCACCTGCGGCAGATCATCATGCGGCGTGGTCGAGGTTACGCCCAGCGCGCGGATCTTGCCGCTGCGGATATGCGGCAGCGACAGCGTAAGCGTCGGGATCATCCAGGAGGCCTCTCCGGAAATCAGCGCGGTGATGGCAGGGCCGCTGCCCTTGTATGGCACATGCTGGGATTTCAGGCCGCCGGCCATGGTCATGAACAGTTCCACCGCGAGGTGCTGCGAGCTGCCGCTGCCGGGGGTGGCGACATTGAGCTGGCCTGGGCGGTTGCGGATCAGCGCGACCAGTTCACCGACGTTTTTTGCGGGGAGTGAGGCATTGACTACCAGCACATTCGGCGTAGTGGTGGCGAGGCCGATTGGAGCGAAATCACGGATCGCGTCATAGGGCAGTTTCCGGTAAAGCGCCGGATTGACGCCGTGGGTGGAGATGTTGGCGAAGATCAGCGTGTAGCCGTCGGCCGGCGCCTTGGCGGCAATATCGGTGCCGAGCAGGCCGCCGGCTCCGGCGCGGTTATCGACCACCACCTGCTGCCGGAGCAGCGCCGACAGCGGGTTGGCGATGACCCGCGCCGCGACATCGGTTGCGCTGCCCGCGCCTTGGGCGACGATCAGGCGTATCGACTTGGTCGGGTAGTTCTGTGCTGAAGCTGGGGACAGCATGCTACCCAGCAGGAGACCCGTGATCAGGGCGCAATGCATACGGCGTGACGGCTTCATCGACTCCTCCTTGTTGACTGGCCGCCGGGGCGGCTGTGGCGGGGCTGCGGTGCTCTGGTGGCGCCGTCAGACCCTGATTGGTAATTGTTTCATGGGTGCTCCGGGTTTGCGGACTCAGCGGCGCAGCAGGGCGCGCGTGGCTTCCAGTCCCTCGCTCGCCGTCTCCAGTGGCGGGCGTTCCCAGTGCACAGGATTGGGGGCCTCGTAACTCAGGCAGCCGCGATAGCCTTTTTCCTCGAGCAGCGCGAACACCTCGGCCCAGCGCACCAGGCCCTTGCCCGGACACAGACGGTCCGTGGGGCGGCGCGCGGTGGGTGGCGTATCCGGCACATCGCTGAACTGGAAGGTGAAGATGTCCTTTGCCGGCACCTCGGCGAAACCGCGACCGCCGGCACTGCTGCGCTGCAGGTGATAGGTGTCAAGCAGCAGGCCGCAGGCCGGATGGTTGGCCTCGGCGAGGATGGCGCGGGCGATTTGCAGGCTGTTCAGCACCGGGTGTTGCGAATTGAATTCCAGCGCGAAACGCAGGCCGTGTTTCGCTGCAGTCTGGCCGGCGAGCCGCAGGTTCGCAGCGGCGGTCTGCGGCGTGCCGGTGTTCTGCCCCGGGGCAATCATGACCATCGGACAGCCGAGCGCGACGGCGTTGCTGCAGGTCAGTTCGAGCGAGGCGAGCAGGCGGTCGCGTTCCGCGCCTTCGGCAAAGATCAGGCCGTACTCGGTGCCGAGTACATCGACTTTGACGCCGCTGGCCTGGATCAGCCGCAGGATTGCGGCGTTGTCCATGCCGCGCTCACGGCTGCGTTCGAAATCGACGTAGCGCAGTTCGGCACTGTCCCAGCCGGCGTCGCGGATGGCGGTGAGTGCTTCGGCCAGCGGCGTGGTGTCGATGGTCCAGGTGTGCAGCGCAAGGCGCCACGTGTTGCGTGTCATCCGCTTCTCCTCAAGGCATGGCGCTGCGCGTAGTGTCGTTGCAGCCTTTGTTTTTTGGTTTACTGATATCTTAGCGTTGGGATATTCTTCGTCAAGAAAAGGATGTGGTCGGGATGCTTCACGGCGCCATTACATAAAATATTTAATAAAAACATATACTTGGTTTATTTTTATCAAAAAACAAGCAACCCCCCCGAATTTGAAGACTGCCACCTGAGATATCAGTGGGAATCAACGGCATGACCGTAACAACAACAGGCAGCGAGACCGGGCTGGGTGAGCGGCTCTATGTCGAACTGCGGCAGGCCATCCTCGATTGCCGGCTGCGTCCCGGCGCCGAGGTTTACGAGAATGAACTGGCGCGCAGTTATGCCGTGAGCAAGTCGCCTGTGCGCGATGCGCTGCTGCGGCTGCGGGTTGATGGCCTGGTCGAGGTGATTGCGCGGCGCGGCTACCGCATCAAGCCGGTGTCGCTGGCTGACATCGCCGATCTTTACGAACTGCGCCTGGTTTACGAGCGTCAGTCACTGAGCAACCTGATCACCCGCGCCGATGCGGAGACGCTATCCGGGCTCGACCGTTTCCGTGCCTATGACCACGGTGGCAATCTTGATGCCTGGATTGCCGAGAATCGCGGGTTTCACACCACACTGGCCCTGCTCTCGGGCAATACGCGGCTGCACGAGGCGACGCGCAAGCTGCTGGAAGAGGCGGATCGCGTGATGCACCTGGGCCTGTCGGCCAAGGCCGGACCCGCACCGGCGCCGCGCTTCGGCCGCGGGCATGACGAGATCATCGAGGCCGTCCAGCGCCGCGACAAGCGCAGGGCGGCGGCACTGATGACGGGGCATATCGAGGACTCGCGCGACCGCGCGCTGGCGGCGTTGCGGGCGCAGCCGGTGATCATGAATTGAACTCCGGCCTTCGCCGGGGCGGCAGATGTGGTTAGATTTGCAGCGCAGGTTGCGGCACAACAAAAGCAACGCCGCGTGAACAACATCGCATGACATCACAGGCGGTTCAGCCGCCGGGAGGAGCAGCATGGCAGCGCAAGCGGAAAACAAGGCGGCCGGCAAGGCCACGGTCATTCTCGGCGGACACCTGATTGACGCCACTGGCGTGGCCACCCTTAGGGATCCGGTGGTGGTGATCGAGGGCAAACGCATCAGCCGCATCGGCACGGCCGGCGAATTTCCGCTGCCCCGGGGTGCCGAGGTCATCGACGCCCGGGGCCTGACACTGATGCCGGGCCTGTTCGACTGCCACGTGCACATCGCCGCCTACAACACGGTGTCCTTCGCCAACCACCGCATTGCGATGTTCGAGGTCAGTCCGCAACTGCAGTCCTTTTACACGCTGTACCACGCCCAGCTCTGCTTCGAGATGGGTTTCACCACGCTGCGCGACATGGGCCGCAACAATGCCTGGGCGAATTTCGCGCCCGAGCTGTGCGCGGTGCGTGACGCGATCAACAACGGCATCGTGCCCGGTCCGCGGCTGCAGGTGTCGGGGCGCATCATGACCACGTCCTCGCACCATGACCTCAACCTGCCACGCGCCGCCTACCGCCATCCCGGCTACACCGTGGACGGGCCGTGGGCGATCCGCGGCGCGGTGCGCGAGCACCTGCGCACCGGCGTGGACATCATCAAGACCTGTGTCACTGGCGGCGCCTCGGCCGACGAGGAGGGAGATACCCGCAACCTGACGCAGGAGGAACTCAACGCCGCGGTCGACGAAGCGCACGGTTTTCACAAACCCTGCGCCGCGCACTGCTGGACAGCGCTGTCGCACCGCATGTGCGTCGAGGCCGGCGTCGATACCATCGAGCACATGGTCTACACCGATGACGAATCGACGCGCATCGTCGTCGAATCGGGCACGCCGGTGAGTCCGACGCTGCTGCACCGCACCGACCACGCCATCGAGGTGCGGCGCAAGATGGGCTCGGCCGCCAACGTGCTGAAAAAGATGAAGGATGTGCAGCCATACTGCTATGACTCCTTCAAGCGCATGCACCAGGCCGGCGTGCGTATTTTTATGGGCACCGACATCCAGTTCGATCCCGAGATGGGCAGCAATGCCACCGAGCTTGAGCTGTATGTGAAACTGGGCATGTCGCCGATGGAGGCGATCCAGACCGCGACCAAAAATGCTGCCGAGGCGATGCGCCTGCACCAGGACCTGGGCACGCTGGAGGTCGGCAAACTCGCCGACGTGATCGCGATCAACGGCGACCCGCTTGCCGACATCACCGTGTTGCAGAGCAAGGACAACATTCGCATGGTGATGAAGGAGGGCAAGGTCTATGTCGACAAGCTGCGCGAGCAGCCGCTGTACGTGATCCACCCCCAGCCTGGCCAGATCCGCCCCGCCGATTCCTGATCCGGCTTCATCACCTCCGGCGCCTGAACTTCATCCAGACACTCGCCACCCAGGGCTCTTCATGAAAACCATCGACATCCATGCGCATATCGTTCCCGAGTCCCTGTGGCGCGCCGTCAAGGGTGGCCATGATTGGCACGGCTTCAAACACGAATCCGGCCAGGGCCTCGGCACCATGATCGGCTGCGGCATGCGCACGGTCTTCACCTCGAACAAGGTGAAATACACGGTCGAGGAGCGGCTCAAGGACATGGACGCGCAGAAGGTCGACGTCCAGGTGCTGTCGATCCACACGCCGTTTGCCGGTTACCAGCTGGAGCCTGAACGCGGCCTCGCGCTGTCGCGTGAATTCAACGATGAACTTGGCGATACTGCGAAAGCCAATCCCACCCGCCTTGCTGGACTGGCCACCGTGCCGATGCAGGACGTGAAGCTCGCCATCGGCGAACTGGAGCGCGCCGTCACCAAACTCGGCCTCAAGGGCGCCTCTCTTGACACCAGCGTCAATGGCGAGCAATGGGACGATCCGAAGTTCCGGCCCTTTTTCAAGGCCGCCGAACAGATGGGCGCGCTGCTGTTCTACCACCCCCAGCCGCAGAACAACTTCCTTGCCGACCGCATCAAGCTCCATGGACTGAGCAACAGCATCGGCGTGATCCTCGACGACGCCATCATCACCGCGATCCTGGTCTGCGGCGGCGTGCTCGAACACTGCCCCGACCTCAAGGTCTGCATCGCCCACGGCGGCGGCACCGCCTGCTACACCATGGGCCGCCTTGAACGCACTTGGAACGATCGCCCCAATACCCGCAGCACGCCCAAGCCACCCAGCCACTACCTGAAAAAGATCTACTACGACTCAGCCGTCGGTAGCGAAGCCGAGCTGCGCTTCCTGATCGACCAGATCGGCATCGACCGCATCGTGCTCGGCAGCGACTGGCCCTTCATCGAATGGCACCCGTCGCCGGTGGAATGGCTGCAGCGCAATGAACTGCTGTCAGCGGAGGAGAAGAAAAAGATCCTGTGGAAGAATCTGGCGCAGTTGCTGGGAATGAACTGAAACTCGCCGTCTATTCACCCTGTTGCTGCAGCATCGTGGCGGCAGTCAGCCCGCCGCTTTTTTGCGCCGTGTCGCGGTTCTGGCGACGGCTTGTTCCAGCGAACGGATCGCTTCGTCGCGCGTCGCCTGCGACAGCGCGGCGGCGATTTTTTCCGCGCGCTCCCCATCGCCCTTCCTGATGGCCTTGAACAGTGCTTGCCACTGCTGCGCCGAATAACGCCGGTGCTCCGCCGACGCCAGCGCGAGCCGTGTGTAGCGACTGGTCTGCAGCATCAGCGAGGCCAGTGTCGCGCGTAGCCAGCGGTTGCTCAGGCTTTCGGTAAAGCTGCGGTTCACCTGCAGCGCGGTGCGGGTATAGGCTTCGCCATCCCGGCCGGCCAGTTTCTGCAGTTGCGCAATAGGTTCAGCCACTTTGGCGAGCAGTTCCTCGCGCTGCGGGTCCTCGGCAATCCAGCGCGCGCGCAGGCCGACCAGTGCAGCGCGCACCTGGTAGAGCTCGCGGATTTCGCGCACCGAAACATCGCTCACCACCGCGCCGCGGTAGGGCAGGATGGTGACCAGGCCCGCGCTCTGCAGCAGGCGCAGCGCATCGCGCACCGGGCCGTGGCTGGAGCCGAATTCCTTCGACAGGCCGGCCTCGACCAGCCGTGAGCCCGGCGGATAACGGCCATCGACGATGCGTTCAGCCAGCATTGCGGCGATTTTTTCGGGCAGCGTCTGGTTCAGCCCGGCATCGCTGGGTTCGCTCATTTATTCCTGTATTCAAAGGGATAGCGGCATTCATGCCGCGTCGCGAGTATAGCGGTTGCTGCCGGCAGCGGGAAACGATTATCGATTATTAATAATCCGGGCTATAATCCGGCTTCGCCTGCAGGACCGTAAAACCGATTTCGAGGAGGAAGCCCCATGTCACTGACTGCAACTGCCGCCAGCCCCCGCACCGCCGCCCAGTCCGGCGCCATCGTCGTCGAGCCCATTACCGGGCAGATCGGTGCCGACATCGTCGGCATTGACCTCACGCTGCCGCTGAGCGATGCGCAGTTCCGCGAGATCCACGAGGCGTGGATGAAACACCTGGTGCTGCGTTTCCGCGGCCAGAACCTGAGCAAGGACCAGCTGCATGAATTCAGCTGCCGTTTCGGCGAACTCGACAAGGCGCCGATCAACGTCAAGGGCAAACCCTGGATCGAGGGCTACCCCTACATGGCGGTGATGTCGAACATCAAGGTCGAGGGCGAGTCGATCGGCAGCCTCGGCTACGGCGAGGCTGTGTGGCACACCGACATGTCGTACAACGAAGTTACGCCGACCGGCGCACTGCTCTACGGTGTCGAGGTGACGAAGGAGGGCGGCGAGACCGGCTTCCTCAACATGTACCATGCCTACGAGACGCTTCCGGCCGACTTGAAGTCCGCGGTCGAAGGCAAAATGATCAAGCATGATTCCAGCCGCAACAGTGCGGGCGACCTGCGCGCCGGCTTCAAGGCCGTGACCGATCCGCGCGAGGCGCCGGGTGCCGTCCATCCCGCGGTGATCCGTCATCCGGTGACCGGCCGCAAGGCGCTGTTCCTCGGCCGCCGGCCCTTCGGTTACGTGATGGGTATGAGCCTGGAGGACAGCGAGGCGTTGCTCGACCGGCTGTGGGCTCATGCCACGCGCGACGAGTTCGCCTGGTACCAGAAATGGAATGTGGGCGACCTGCTGATCTGGGACAACCGCTGCGTGATGCACAAGCGCACGGCCTTCGACCCCAACGAGCGCCGCCTGCTCTACCGCACCCAGATCAGGGGCGTGAAGCCGCAGGCCTGATCCCAAAACAAACAAAGCGCAAAGCGCAGAGCGACAGTCAAAACAGCAGATTCCGCGCGGACCCTGGTTCGTAGCGGCCCGCTGTCGTTCTGGAGGAGGAAATGTCATGGTCAGACTTGCAGACCTCCCGGAATGGGAGCGCGAGCATATGCTCGGGAAGATCCCGAATCTTCCGGATTTCGGGATCAAGGCCTGGGTCGGCGGGGGGCGGCTGGCACAAAGGCGGGTTGCCATCGTCACGACGGCCGGATTGCACCTGCGCAGCGACCGGCCCTTCGGACAGGGCGCTGCGCGCTGCGATTACCGGGTGTTGCCGCGGGACACGCCGGCTGCCGGCATCGTGATGACACAGCTGTCGACGAACTTCGATCGCAGCGGTTTCCAGCAGGACATCAATGTCGCCTTCCCGATCGATCGCCTGAAAGAACTGGCTTCCGATGGCGTGATCGCTTCGGTCGCTGATTTTCACTACTCCTTCATGGGGGCGGGTTCTCCAGTGACGCGGATGGAGGACAAGGCGCGCGAGGTGGCCGGCCTGCTGAAGAAGGACAAGGTCGATGCGGTGCTGCTGACGCCGGTCTGACCCAATTGCACGTGCGCGGTCTGCGCACTTTCACTGTATATCGAAGACGAAGGCATAGCCACCGTCAACATCAGTCTCGTGCGTGAACATGCCGAGACCATACGCCCGCCGCGGTCGCTGTGGGTGCCTTTCGTGCTTGGCCGTCCCCTCGGTGTGCCCAACGATGCCGCCTTCCAGCGACGTGTGGTCGAGTCGGCGCTGGCGCTGCTGGAACGCCCGGTAGGTCCGGTGCTGGAGGATTATCCCGAAGAGGCGCCCGCACCCGAAACCAGCGGTGACCAGGAAGGCATGGCCTGTCCGATCAGTTTTGCCGCCGACATGAACCAGGCGACACTGTTGGAGAAAGTGGAGGCGGAAATCTCGCAGCTGCGCATCTGGCATGAACTGGCCGTGCAGCAGCGGGGTCGCACGGCGACAGGAGTGTCAGGACAGACTTTCGAGGAGGCGGCGGCGTTTGTCGCGGCCTGGGCCGAAGGCAGGCCGCTGCCGTCATCGCGCGACGACATTCTCAGGGTCGATGTGCTGCGCCTGGCCTGTGACGAACTGAAGACTTTTTATTCGGAGGCGGTGATGGCGCAACCCGGCATCCACACCGTCGAAAGCATCCAGGACTGGTTCTGGGGGCAGACGGCCGCCGGCGAACTGCTGTTCGCCCTGCATGCGCGCACACTGCAGAGCACGGATGCGTTGGAGAAGCACTTTGCCGTCAACAACCTGGTGCCGCGCCGCATTCGCCATACCATCGGCGGCGAATCACCCTGAAGCAATAACCGTGACCCGGAAACCGGGCATTTTCCGCAATGGAGCATGACTGGAGGAGGAAGCAATGCGAATGAAACTGGACATCATCCGGGGGTTCCTGACAATCGGGGCATGCATGGCTGCCGTGATGCAGCCCGTCGCGGCGGTGGCTGCGGACTGGAAGCCGGCTGCTACGGTGGAAATCGTGATTCCATCGGGTCCGGGTGCCGGACTGGATGTCGCCGGCCGGATGATCAAGAACCTGTTTGACCGGGCTCAGCTGTTGTCCGGGAACAGCATCGTGGTCAACAAACCCGGTGCCGGCGGCACCGTGGCCTACCAGTACCTCAACCAGTACACCGGTAACGGCCATTACATCTCGCTGTCTTCCCCCGGCATCGTCACCAACCGCCTGATGGGTGTCGGCCAGATCGACTACCGGGACCTTACGGCGGTTTCCCGGCTTTATTCGGACAACGTCGTGGTCATCGTCCGCGCCGACTCCCCGGTGAAGGATGCACGCGACCTGATGGCCCGCCTGCGCCGGGATCCGAAAAGCCTGTCGCTGGGCATCGCGACTGCGCTCGGCGGCGCGAACCACATCGCACTCGCTTCCGCGCTGAAAGCGGGTGGCGTCGACGTGCGGAACACGCTTAATGTGGTCTACAAGTCGGGCGGGAATGCGGTATCCGATCTCCTCGGCGGGCATGTCGACGTGGTGCCGGTGGCGGCACCGGCGGCGGCGTCGCAATTGCAGTCGGGGCGCGTGCGGGCGATTGCCGTCTCCTCGGCGCAACGGTTGACCGGTCCGCTGGCCTCGATTCCGACCTGGAAGGAGCAGGGGATTGATGCCGCCTACACCGCATGGCGCGTGGTGGTCGGGCCGCAGGGCATGACGCCGGCGCAGGTCGGTTACTGGGATGGCGTCATGGCGAAACTGGCGGCCATGCCGGAGTGGAAGGCTGCGCTCGAAAAGAACTACTGGATCGACGAGTATCTGAACACTCGTGACACCCAGTCCTTTCTCGAACAGCAGTTGAAGGCGCACCAGGCCATACTCGGCGAACTTGGCCTGCAGAAATAGCGGCGCCTGCCGGTGCTGCCGCAGCGCCACGGGCCGCAGCGGTTAAAATCCGGCGGCCCGTGACTACTTCCAGAACCCACACATCCGCTGCAAACCCGCATCGCCAGGTCTGGGCGATGGCCGGGCCGATCATCCTCGCCAACATCTCCGTGCCCCTGCTGGGCGCGGTGCATACCGCCGTCATCGGGCACCTGCCCGAGCCCTACTACCTCGGCGCGGTGGCGATCGGTGCGATGCTGTTCAACTTCATCTACCACCTGTTCAACTGCCTGCGCATGGGCACCACCGGTCCCACCGCGCAGGCGCGCGGTGCCGGCGACTTTGCCGAGCTGCGGACGATCCTGTGGCGCGCACTGCTGCTGGCCGGGGCGATCGGCGGCGTGCTGGTGCTGCTGCAGTGGCCGATCCTTGCCGCCGCGCTGTGGCTGATCGAGGCCAGCGCCGAAGTCGAGCATTACGCCAGTGAATATTTCCTGATCCGCGTCTGGGCGCTGCCCGCGGTGCTCGGCAGTTATGCCATCGTCGGCTGGCTCTACGGCCTGCGCGACGCGCGCCTGCCGCTGCTGATCCTGTTTGTGACCAACGGCGTCAACATCGTGCTGAGCCTGCTGTTCGTGATCGGTTTCGGCTGGGGTGTGTCCGGGGTGGCGCTGGCCTCGCTGATTGCCGAATACACCGGCTTCGCGGCCGCGCTGCTCTGCGCCTGGCGCGTGCTGCGCAGACTGCCGGATGGCGGGCAGCGCAACCGGGTGCTCGATCCGGCGCGTTTTGCGAGGATGCTGGCGATCAACACCGACATCGTGCTGCGCACCTTCTGCGTGGTCTCGGTGCTGGCCCTGTTCATGGCCAAAAGCGCGGAACTGGGCGACGTGCAGCTCGCCGCCAACCAGGTGCTGCACACCTTCCTGATGTTCACGTCCTTCGGGCTCGACGGCTTTGCCCATGCCGCCGAGGCCATACTCGGCGAATCAGTGGGCCGGCGCAACCGCGAGGCCTTCCGCCGCAACATGCGCGTGGTGTTCCTGTGGGCGGGGCTGGTGGCTGCGCTGAATGTCCTGGTCTATCTGGCGGCCGGCCCTGCGATCATCGCGCTGCTGACCGGCATCGCGGAGGTCCGTGTCGCGGCGGAAGCATGGCTGCTGTGGCCGGCGCTGCTGCCGCTGGTCGGTGTCTGGGCCTACACCTACGACGGTGTTTATCTCGCGGCAACACGCACGCGCATCATGCGCAACACGGTGCTGCTGTCCTTCGTGGCGTTCCTGATCGTGCTGCATGCCGCGGTGCCGCTGTTCGGCAATGCCGGGCTGTGGGGCGCGCTGGCAGTATTCCTGGGGTTGCGCGGCGTGCTGCTGCACCTGTTCATGCCGCGGGTGCTGCGGGATATCTGAAGGCTGAAGATGAGGCTCAGGGCACGGCGGGGAAGGCAGTGCCGGGTTTGTCCTTCAGGAACTTTTCCTTCAGCTTTTTCATCGCCTCCAGGTAATCCTCCATCGTCGACTGGTTGTTTTCGTATTTGCCGGCGATTTTCTGGTAGGCGGCGATGTAGTCCTGGTCGGTCATGGTGATGTCCTTTGGGTGTCGATCGACTATACGCGCTTGCATCAGTGGCTGCCGGACTATCGTTATACTGGGCCGGAAGAAAAATGCCGCCGCAAAGTTGCGGCCTTGATTGTTCAAACCGTTCCGGGAGTGAAATGTTGAGCGCCGAACAACGCATCAGGGATCTGGGTCTGGTCCTGCCCGCGGGCAGTGCACCTGCCGCGAACTACGCCAACGCCGTGCGCAGCGGCAACCTGCTGTTCATTGCGGGCAAACCGCCGCAGCCCGAGGACGGCCGGATGCCCAAGGGGCGGCTGGGCCGGGAATACACGGCGGAAGAGGGCTACCGTTTTGCGCGTTCCGCGGCGCTGGAACTGATGGCGGTGATGCGCGCGGAACTGGGATCGCTGGACCGGGTGGCCCGCGTGGTCGAGGTGCAGGGATTCCTCAATGCGGTGCCGGAGTTCGAGGCGCATCCGAAAGTGCTCGACGGCTGCTCCGACCTGCTGGTCGAGGTGTTCGGCGAGCGCGGCGTACATGCGCGCTCGGTGCTTGGCGCCAGCTCGCTGCGCGGCGGCCTGCCGGTGATCGTCAAGGCGGTGGTCGAGGTGTTGCCTTAGGCCGCGAAGCGCTGCTGCGCTCAGTCCGGATCGGTCTGTGATTCCCTGCCGGCATCATGCGCCGGCCGCGCGGCGCGTGACGCCGGTGTCTCGAGGCTGATCCTGCCCAGCGCGCCGCTGCGGTAGTCGTTGAGCAGCGTCACCGCTGCTTTTTCGAAATCCGTACCGCCGCCCCTGACCCGGAAACCGCGCTTCGCGGCGACGGCTTCGATGACCCCGACAGCGTCCAGTCCGCCGCCACCGGCCGGCGTGCCATAACGCGCCGCCAGCAGTTGCGGGTAACGTTCCAGCAGCAGACCGGCGAGGAAAATCGCCACCTCGGATTCGATATAGGCATTGATGCCGATGCTGTGGCTGGCGGCGAGCATCAGGCCGTCGTCGGGATGCTCGATCTTCGGCCACATCAGGCCCGGGGTGTCGGTGAGGCTCGCGGTCGGTGACAGCTCGTAGCGGGCGAGCGCCTTGGTGATCGCCGGTTCGTCGCCGACTTTGGCGCGGCGCTGTTTCAGCAGCGCATTGACCAGCGTCGACTTGCCGACATTGGGCACACCCATGATCAGCATGCGCAGCGGCTTCAGGTTTTCATTGCGGTGGGGTGCAAGTTTTCTGGCGGCGGCGATGATTTTCTGCGCGTCGCCCGGTTTTTTGGCGGACAGCGCGATGGCGTGGGTGTTTTTCCGCGCGTTGAAATGGCTGATCCACTGCGGCGTGGCCTGCGCGTCGGCGGCATCGGCCTTGTTCAGCACCTTCAGGCAGGGACGCTGCCGTGCCATGCGCAGTGATTCGACCAGCGGATTGCTGCTCGCCATCGGGCAGCGCGCGTCGAGCACCTCGATCACCACGTCATGATCCGCCATCGCCTTCTTGATCTTGTCGACGGCGATGGCCATGTGGCCGGGAAACCAGTTGATGCCCATCTCAGAGTTTCCCGAAACGGGGCTGGCTGCGACCGTCGATGACGACGTCTTCGGCGAACATCGCGGCGGGGCGCACCCACAGTCCGCCCTCGCCGTACAGCGGACGGTAGACCACCATCGCTTCCAGCGTTTCGGAATGGGTGGCGATGCCGATCACTTCGTATTCATTGCCCTTGTAGTGGCGGTAACGCCCGGGCGTGATGGGGTTGGAACTCATGCGGGTTTCCGTGAAATGCAGGCTGTGCTTTTACGTCACTGGCGCCGAAGTTGCCAGCAGGCTTGTGGCGGCAAGGCGTAATTATATCATAAGTATTTGTTTTTATTGATAAAATTGATATGCAGCTTAATCGGTTATATTCGCCGCTCCATGCCGCAGATTCCCCCGTTACGCATCGCCCTCGCCGGCATGGCCGCGCTTGCCGTGGCCATGGGCATCGGCCGCTTCGCCTTCACGCCGATCCTGCCGATGATGCAGGACGATGCCGGACTGACCGTCGCCTCCGGCGGTTATCTCGCCTCCGCAAACTATCTCGGCTATTTCCTCGGCTCGCTGCTGGCGACACGGCTCAGGGTGCGTGATGACGTGGCAGTGCTCGGCAGCATGCTGCTGATCGGCATCGCAACACTGCTGATGGGATTCACCGATCATTATTTTTCCTGGCTGCTGCTGCGCCTGGTCGCCGGCATTGCCAATGCCTGGATCGCGATATTCGCCTTCTCCTGGGCGCTCGACCGGCTCGCGTCAGCACGCAACCCGCTGCTGAACAGCCTCAGTTTTGCCGGTGTCGGCGCCGGCACGATGGTGGCCGGACTGGTCTGTATCGTGCTGATGCGGATCGAGGCCTCCTCGGCGCAGGCCTGGATCACTTTCGGTGTGCTGGCGCTGGCGGTGACCGCCGCGGTGTGGACCACCTATGCCGGCGGCGGCACGCGGCACGCCGCCACGCCGCGTCCGCAGGCGCGGGGTGTGACCTGGAGTCGCGATGCGCGGCTGCTGGTGTTCTGTTTCGGTGCCGCGGGTTTCGGCTACATCATTCCCGCGACCTTCCTGCCGGCGATGGCGCGCGCGGTGATCCGGGACCCGGCGGTGTTCGGCTGGGCCTGGCCGGTGTTCGGCCTGGCGGCGATGCTGTCAACGCTGCTCGCGGCCACCGCGCTGAGCCGCTTCGCGCCGCGCCGCCTGTGGATGGCCTGCCACCTGGTGATGGCCTTCGGCGTGGTGATTCCCGTGTTCTCCGCCGGCATGGCGGCGATCGTCACCGCGGCCCTCTGCGTCGGCGGCACCTTCATGGTGATCACCCTGCTGAGCATCCAGGAGGCGCGGGCGGTGGCCGGCGCGGCGGTGGTGCCGCTGACGGCGGCAATGACCGCGTCGTTTGCGCTGGGCCAGATCCTCGGTCCGCTGGCGGCGGGCCTGCTGGCCGATGCCGGACTGGGATTCGCGGGTGGCCTGCTGTTGGCGGGCGCGGTGCTGGCGCTGTCGGCCGCACTGCTATGGCGCGGATCACCGGCGGAGATGGCCCGAATATGACGCCGGTGCTGCGCAGCCTGCTGCTGATGACGCTCGGCGTCGCGATGCTCACCGCCAACGACGCGGCGAGCAAGTACCTGGTGCAGTCGTACCCGGTGGGGCAGGTGATCGGCCTGCGCCAGGCGGCGACGCTGCTGGTGCTGATTCCCTACGTGATGCTGTTCAGCCGCTGGAGCGCGCTGCGCGTAGTCGACTGGCCGGGGCAGCTCGGGCGCGGCATGCTGTTCATCATCGGTTCGGTGTTCATCGTCTGGAGCCTCGCCGAACTGCCGCTGGCAACGGCGATCACGATGCTTTTTGCGAGTCCGATCTTCATGGTGGTTCTGTCCGCGCCGCTGCTCGGTGAACGCATCGGGCGCCATCGCTGGATCGCGGTGATCGGCGGTTTTGCCGGTGTTCTGATCATCCTGCGTCCCGGGGCCGAGTCCTTCCAGTGGGCGCTGCTGCTGCCACTGGCCGCGGCAATGATCAACGCGCTGCGCGACGTGATCACGCGGCGGCTGTCGCGCACCGAAACCTCGATCGCGATCCTGTTCTGGTCCAACATCATCCTGATGGCCGGCGGATTCGCGACACTGCCCTTCGGCTGGCAGGCGGTGGACTGGCATGCGGGGCTGTGGTTTCTTGCCGCCGGCATTTTCAACGGCAGCGCGCATTTCCTGATCATCGAGGCCCTGCGCACCGGAGAGGCTTCGGTGCTGGCGCCGATCCGCTACACCGCACTGCTGTGGGCGGCGTTGATCGGCTTCGTTGTCTGGGGCGAACTGCCGGAGTTGTGGCTGTGGGCGGGCGCCGCAGTGATCGTCGGCAGCAGCCTCTACATGATCCGCGGCGAGCGGCGGCGCTGACGGCGCCGTATCCTTTCTCCGGGCAGGGTTTTCGGACTTCGATTGCCGCCGCGCGGACGCGCAGGTATTCTTGTCCTGCAGTTCCGCAACACCGGTTTTTCAGAACAATGACAAGGAGAACTTGCATGGAAATTCAAGCAGGCAGCGCCGCGCCGGATTTTTCCCTCGCCGCGCACAATTCCGAGCAGAAGGTGTCGCTCTCCGGATTCAAGGGGCGCCCGGTCGTGGTCGCGTTCATGCCCTTTGCCTTCACCGGGGGATGAACCAATCAAGTCCGTGGGTTCCGTGAGAACTACGAAGAATTCAAGAAGCTGAACTGTGAAATCCTGCAGCTGAGCGCCGATCCGCTGCCCAGCCTCAAAGCCTGGGCGGAGCACCTCGGCGGCGTGCCGTTCCCGCTGATGTCTGACTACTGGCCGCATGGTGCGGTCGGCCAGGCCTTCGGCATATTCAACGACGAACGCGGCATGGACAAACGCGCCGCCTATGTCATCGATGCCAAGGGCGTGGTGCGTTACGCCAAGGTCTATCCGCAGGGCACGATTCCGACCAGCGAGGAACTGCTCGCCGAGCTGCGCAAGCTCTAGGGCAGGGAAGCGGCAACACCGGGCCGGCAGGCCATTCCTGCGAGGGGTGACTGCCGGCCTTTTTGCGTCTGCGGACTTCCGGCTGGCCCGCATTTTGCGTCATGATGGCGGCCACCACTGTCCGGAGTTGCCCCCATGCTCAAAGGAAAAAATGCCCTCGTCACCGGTTCGACCAGCGGCATCGGCCTCGCCGTCGCCACTGCGCTGGCGGCGCGCGGCGCCAACATCATGCTCAACGGCTTCGGCGATCCGGCGCAGATCGAGGTGCTGCGCGCGGGTCTCGCGAAAGCGCATGGCGTGCGCGTCGAATACCACGGCGCCGACATGAGCCGTCCGGAAGAAATTGCCGCGATGATGCGCGTCGCGGCTGAAACCTTCGGCGCCGTCGACATCCTGGTCAACAATGCCGGCATCCAGTTCGTGTCCCCGGTGGAAGACTTTCCGCCGGAGAAATGGGAGGCCATCATCGCCATCAACCTGGTGGCCCTGTTCCACACCATCCGCCACGCCGTGCCCGGCATGAAGCAGCGCGGCTGGGGCCGCATCATCAATATCGCCTCGGCCCATGCGCTGGTGGCTTCGCCGTTCAAATCGGCCTATGTCGCCGCCAAACATGGTGTCGCCGGGCTGACCAAGACCATTGCGCTGGAAACCGCGACCTCCGGCATCACCTGCAATGCGATCTGTCCGGGTTACGTGCTGACGCCATTGGTGCAGAAGCAGATTCCGGACACCGCGAAGGCGCGC
This sequence comes from Burkholderiales bacterium, assembly GCA_019635015.1. GTDB lineage: Bacteria > Pseudomonadota > Gammaproteobacteria > Burkholderiales > SG8-41. The sequence continues at coordinate 132,678 of JAHCAG010000005.1, forward strand.
GGCATCACGGAAGAGCAGGTGGTGCGCGATGTGCTGCTGGCGGCGCAGCCGACCAAGCAGTTCGTGACGGTGGAGCAGGTGGCGGCACTGGCCTGTTTTCTTGCCGGCGATGACGCGGCGGCGATCACCGGGACGCTGCAGGCGATCGACGGCGGGTGGACGGCGCAGTGATGCGCCTTGCAGCGACGTTTCCTATTCCGACGAATAAATGACGTCCCGCACCGTCGGATAGACCTGGTTCTCCCAACGCTTGCCGCTGAACACGCCGTAGTGGCCGACGCCCGCCTGCACGTAGTGTGTGCGCAGGTACTGCGGCAGTTTCGAGCACAGGTCCTGCGCCGCCAGCGTCTGGCCCAGCGCGCAGATGTCGTCGCGTTCGCCCTCGACCGTCAGCAGCGCGGTGCGGCGGATGGTTTTCGGGTTGATCAGGCGGTCGCGGTAGTGGAGCCGGCCCTGGGCCAGCGCGTGTTCCTGGAACACCAGGCGCACGGTTTCGAGATAGAAATCGGCGCTGAGGTCGGACACCGCAAAATATTCCTCGTAGAAACGCCGTGTGGCCTCGGCCTTTTCGTGGTCGCCGTCGACGATCTGCTGGTAATAGTCCTTGAAGGACTTGATGTGCCGCTGCAGATTCATGTTGAGGAATGCGGTCAGCTGGACGAAACCCGGATAAACCCGCCGCCGCATGCCGGCAAACTGCACCGGCACATGTTCTATCAGGTTGTGCTCGAACCAGCTGATCGGCTGGCTGGTAGCGAGAACGTTGACCTCGGTCGGATTGACGCGGCAGTCGATTGGGCCGGCCATCAGCGTCAGGCTCGCCGGCGTCGCCGGATGTTTGTCTTCAGCCATCACCGCCACCGCCGCCAGCGCCTCGACGCAGGGCTGGCAGATCGCGACCAGATGGGCGCCCGGTCCCATCACGTCGAGAAATTCGATGATGTGGTCGATGTATTCGTCGATGCCGAAACGGCCGGCTTCCACCGGCACGTCGCGCGCGTTATGCCAGTCGGTGATGTAGACATCGTGGTCGCGCAGCATCGTGCGCGCGGTCTCGCGCAGCAGCGTCGCGAAGTGGCCGGACATCGGCGCCACGATCAGCACCCGCGGCTGCGCGCCGCCGCTGTGTTTGCGGAAACGCAGCAGGGTGGCGAAGGGCGTGGTGTGGATGACTTCCTCGGTCACCGCCAGTTCGCGTTTGCCGGCGAGCACCGATTCGATGCCGAACTCCGGGCGCTTGTGGGTCAGCCGCGCCAGTGCCAGCACTTCGCAGGCTGCGGCAAAGCGGCGCAGCGGCTGCCAGCCCCAGGTTCCGAAATCATGCAGGCCCGGCGCAGCGAGCATGGCGGCTTCCCGCATCGGGTTGAGCACGTATTCCTGCGTCTGATAGGCGTGGTAAATCGTCATTGCTGTTCCCTGTTTACGGCCGCCTGCCTAGTATGCCGCAAACGACGCAATAAACGCGCCAACCGGATCACGTGGATGGCATGACTCCTGCTAAAGGCTGTCATATTCGCGACGACGGCACCGCAAGTGTGCATGCCGGCGTTTTACTGCATGGAGGTTGGGCATCATGGCACGGGCCACCCTGAGCATCAGCAGCAAGAATTACTCGTCCTGGTCGCTGCGCGGCTGGCTGCTGGTGCGTTTTGCCGGCCTCGAGTTCAGCGAAGTGCAGGTCTCGCCCGATGATGCCGACGCGCGGCGCGAACTGCTGCTGATTTCGCCGTCGATCCTGGTGCCCTGCCTGACCCACGACGGCATCAAGGTCTGGGACACCCTGGCCATTGCCGAATACCTCAATGAAATCAAACCCAAAAGCGGATTGCTGCCGTCAACCCGCGCGGCGCGGGCGCATTGCCGCGCGATCTGCGGGGAGATGCATTCCGGTTTCAGCAGCCTGCGCTCGGCGCTGCCGATGAACCTGAAGGGTGATTTCCCCAACTACAAGATCTGGGCCAAGGCGCGCGACGATATCGAACGCATCACCGCGATCTGGCGCGAATGCCTGGAGCAGTACGGCGGACCCTTCCTGTTCGGCAAGAAGCGCAGCATGGCCGATGCGATGTACGCGCCGGTGACCACCCGTTTCCGCACCTACCATGTCGGGCTCGATGCAGTCTGTTCGGACTATTGCGAACGCATCCTCGCCCTGCCGGAGATGGCGGAATGGAAGGCTGCCGCGCTCGAGGAACACGACGACATCGAAGAACTCGACATGGAGTTCTGAGCGCGTCGGAGAGAATGAAATTTCCGCCATTACCATCAAGGTGGGCGCATCACGGGGTTGTAGCCCGGATGCAACGAAGTGGAATCCGGGTCAGTTGTCACCATGGGCCGCAGTGTTCCCGGATTCCGGCCTGCGGCCTTCTTCCGGGCTACGGGTAGGCGCACAAAGAGTCATTGGCTCAGGCGCTGCGGGGAGAAACCGTTCGCGTCACTTCCAGGGCGCGGGCGCCGGCACCTCGGCCGGGGCGGGCATGTCGATGGTCTTGAAATCCGCAGGGCCGACAATTTCCAGGTATTCCATGTCCGGCGAATAGTCGAAGAGGTAATGCACGATGCCCGGGCGCTGGTGCACGCAGTCACCGGCGGCCACCAGTGTTTCCTTGTCCTCGTACATGAATTTCGCCCAGCCCTTGAGCATGATGACGATATGGAACTCCGCCTCATGGCGGTGCCAGCCGGTGCCTTTTTCCGGGGCCTGGTTGGCGCGCACCAGCTGGGCCAGAACCTTGCCCGCGGTGGCGTCGGCGACGCCCAGGTCGCGGTAGATGAAAAAATCGCGCAGGCCTTCGCTGCGGAATCCGGTGTCGCCGGGCTTTACATGGGAGAACTTGGTGGCGGTGCGGTCAAGCATGGCGGATCTCCTGGTCGTGGGAACCGCTGCACATCAAGCATAAGTTGTTCCAGTCGCCGCGCCTGCGCGATGGCGGTGCGCATGCACCAGCAGCGTGCGCTTTTCAGTGGATCCGGGTCACCGTGGCCGGCGGCTGCAGGCCGAGGTTCAGCACCAGAACGCGCCGTCCGAGCATGACCACGCTGCCTTTCATGCGGTTGTCGCCGGTGTCGCTGAACTCGAAGTCGTAGGCGCGCTGCAGCAGCAAATGTCCCTTTGCATTGCGCGCCGGCCGCAGCCCGGCAATGCCCACGGTGTCGTCAAGGAATTGCAGACCCTCCGCCTCGCAGGCCGTGCGCGCCGCAGCGACCGCAGCCTCGCGCGCCTGCATGCTGTCCCACCACAGCCAGGCGAGGGCGAAGAAGAAGGCGAGCAGCAGGATTTCGGCGAGCGGAAACATGGCGAGGCGCAACGTTAGCAGAATTCAAGCGGCAGCCGTCGCTATGCCTGCGCCGGAATGGAGCGGTGCGTCACCATCTGGAACACGCCGCGGTGCCGCTCCGTCTTTGGGGTAGACTGGATTCCAGTTTCCCGGCGCGCCCCGAAGGAATTCCCCTCGGGGAACAAGACCGGCCCCCTTGTGAGGAGCAGCATGACCGAACTGAAATCGCGCAAACACGCCGCCGACGACCTCGGCAGCGCCATCGAACTCTGTTACGCCAAGGGCTGGACCGACGGCCTGCCGGTGATTCCGCCCACGGCGGAACGCATCGAGGCGATGCTCGAAGCCGGCGGGCTCAAGCCTGACCAGCAACTGTCCTTCATCGAAAACCGCCAGGTCTCGGTGACCGCGGAAAAGGTCGCGATCAATGCGGTGATGGCCGGCTGCAAACCCGAATACATGCCGGTGATCACGGCCACCGTCGAAGCGCTGGCCGATCCGAAATACGGCTACCACGGCCCGGCCACCAGCACCGGCGGTGCGGCGGTATTCATGCTGGTCAACGGCCCGATCGCCAAAAAACTCGGCATGAACAGCGCCGACAATGTATTTGGCCAGGGCTGGCGCGCCAACGCCACCATCGGCCGCGCGATCCGGCTGATGATGCAGAACGTGATCGGCACCACGCCCGGCGTGCTCGACCGCTCGAGCCTCGGCCACCCCGGCAAATACACCTTCTGCATCGCCGAGAACGAGGAAGACAGCCCCTGGCCGGCCTTCCACACCACGCGCGGATTCAAGCCCGAACAGAACGCGGTGACGATTTTTGCGGCGCTCGGTGTGCACCAGTATTCCAACGGTCTGGCGGCAACCCCCGAGGGCGTGCTCGCCACCACCTGCGCGCAGATGCGCATGTCCGCCGGCACCAACCGCCAGCCGCAGTACGCGCTGGTCTTCGCCGGCGAGCACCAGCTGATCATGCAGAAGGCGGGCTGGTCACGCGAGGACGTGCAGAACTACGCCTTCGAGCACAGCCAGATGTCCCACGCCGAAATGCAGCGCGCCAACATCCGCCCCGGTCCGATCACCGCCGAATCCGAAAAAACGATGCAGACGCTGGTGCATACGCCGCAGGATTTTCTGGTCATCGCCGCCGGCGGCAAGGCGGGTGTACAGTCCTGCTACATCCCCGGCTGGGGCGGCAAGAACGGCTCGCAGAGCGTGACGCGGGAAATCAGGGTGCCGTGATAATTAACAGGATGTACAGGATATTCAGGATAAAACCAGAGCCGGACCGGCGACCTGTCAATCGCAGGAAGGGTGCTGATTCCTGCTTTTTATCCTGAATATCCTGTCCATCCTGTAAATGATTTGGTTTTTCGTTGTTTTGTAAGTATCTGATTTTATTGATATTTTTAGGAGGTTGAGATGAGCATCCAGATCTACGATCCCACCACCGAAGTCAACAGCCGCAAGATCAACTTCGTGCCACGGCCGAAGTCGCTGAAGGGCCTGCGCATCGGCCTGGTCGACAACACCAAGCACAACTCCGATCAGCTGCTGATGCGCATCGCCGGCATTCTCGAAAAGGAACACGGCGCCAAGTCGCATGTGATCCGCAAAAAGAAAAGCGCCGGCTCCGCACCCAGCCCGGAAATGATTGCCGAGTACAAGCAGAACTGCGACATCATCGTTGCCGGTGTCGGCGACTGAGGGTCATGCAGCTCGGGCAGTGTGCTCGACAGCATAGTGTTTGAACAGAACGGTGTTCCCTCGGCGTCCATCGTGACCCATGTGTTCACGGTGACCGGAAAAGCCATGGCGAAAACCTGGGGCGTGCCGGACCTGAAATTCCTGGTGATGCCGCATCCGATCGCCAACCTGACGCCGGAGCAGATGGACCAGCGCGCGGCGGAGATTGCGCCGCAGGTGGTTGATCTGTTGTTGAAGGGGCAGCAGGCGGCTTAGTCTTCAGGAGGTTGCTGCAAAGGAAAAGGGGCCGTGAGGCCCCTTTTTTGTTACTTAACGTTCGAACTCAGCCGTAGCAGATTGGCAGCAGCGAAGGGACAGGACGTATTTGCGTTTGATCGTGCATGGTTAACCTCACCGCCCGCACCATTGCTGCTCGCAGGGCACCCCATCGTTGTCGCCGTCCATCTTGGTATCCGGGCAGTTGCGTAGGAAGTAAGTTGCTTCCTCGCAGGAAGTCATTTGCGAACAGTGAATGCGACCATCGCACTGGTAAGCCGCGACAGGCTCAGCGAGTGCGCGCGGGGAGGAGGCACGGGGCGTCGCGATGAGTGCTGCCGGCGACTCCACGACTGCGGGTGATTGCGCGGCGCGTGGTTGATAGTAACGATGGCCTTGCCACCCGATCAGTACGACGATGAAAAGAACGATGAGTTGACGCATATCGTTACTGCATTCAGGATTGATGAGACAGTGTAAGCTAATGAATAAAATAAATAATAGTGAGTTTTTATAGGATTTACTCCGACCCCATTTATTCAAGAATAAATCGACTTCGGTGTCTTTCAGCTGTTACAGCGTGTTAAAGGGTTCATTCATTTTGCCAACTTATATAACGAAGACCAATCTTCCAAGTAAGTCGACAGATCTCGATCGCCAAGGACAATGCTTCCATCGACGAGCTGCTGTTTGTGTGCACGCATAAGGCCACGACCATCCAGGCAAACGTTACCTTTAGTTACCCATGGATAGAAGTGGTACAGCTTCGACTTGCCATGAATTACGACTAGGCGGCGCAAGAGTTCTAGTGGGGGAATGACTACGAAACGCGGCTTTCTCTTGCGTTCGTGAGACACAAGGACGATTACCCAAAGATCGGCTGTGGAGGAGGCAAGTTTTTCATGGTTTATCGTTAGCCAACCAGCAGCGACTAAATTCCTATCGAACTCGCTAACCGCTTCGGCGGCCTTGTAGTCGCGCGACAGTTTTACTTGAAGTGATACAGATTGACGATTGGTCTTCCCCGTCACTAGAAGATCGATGCCAGTGTCCTTCGCTGGTATCCAAACGTTTAGCGAAGAAAAATTCTTCTCGATGAGTTCGCCTACGAGAAATTCGCCGGCGTGAATGGTGAAGAGTGGCCTCATTGTGATCGCTAACTGGTTTTTTTGACAGAAACGCCAGAAAATATTTCAAGGCGATGAATAACATGACAGGTATTCGCGAATAAAGGGGCGGTGTCGGTTGTGAGAAAAGTTACTCTACTCCCATTTATTTTTCTTTCACCTCACCGAGATATCTGGTGCTGGTATCAGGCAATCTCTAAGAATGTCCGCTTTGATGCGTTCTGATTCGGCCGATATATTGTCGCCACGATCATTCAAGGAAAACGAATATTGAAATACTTTCGCGTCTCCGGGAAGTGCATCTGGAAGTTGAGATAGAGAAACCTTGCCGTCTTTGACCTCAATTATGAATTTTCGCTTCCCTAGCGATGGCTCGGTCATGAGGAAGTTTTTCAACACCTCATACATCCATTGATCGGGCGGCATTAGGACACGGCTGTTCTCGTAGTTTAGTCTTTCCGATTTCCGCTTTTTTAGTGCGAAAGCAACTTGTCTCTTTGTATTCTCAATGTCAAGGGAGGCGAGAAACCGCTCTAGCTCTTCAATCGTGGAAATTGCTGCTATCACGTCTTCTCGAGTTGGTTCCGCCCTCCCATGTGCGGCCATATTTCTAAGGCGACGGGTGTTGTCGAGTCGTTCACTTAACCCCTTTGGCAACTCAATGCCGTTGATCTCTAGATAACGACTAGAGATCGGCATGGAAGGGCTAAATCGTTCCGATATGCCAACGCTTGCGCAAAACTTGATAATTGTTTTTTCTAGATATGCAATCGCAGAGAGTAATGCGCCAAGTGGATGCACTTTTCCTAATTTTTTTAGGTTTTCTAGCTCGGAGTCATCTGTGGGTTCACGCATCTTCAACGCGTTAAGATCTTTCGCTTCGGTAAATTGAGAAATAATCTCATCGAAATCTTGCCCATAGTTTTGCTTCAGCACATCGCGAAAGAAGTCAGTTGCTACATTCATGTAGAAGATGGCGGTTAACTCATTGGGGGAGCCAAATCGGTGTTGCAATGCGTTTCTTTCATCAATTAATAGTTCCAACTTGTTCATGTGTGGGACGGCGATGTTCTTGGCGTTTAGGGCCTCAATGCACCCATGGATTGTTATGGTCTCTTTTGGATTTTTGTATATTGATCCTCCGCCATCAAGAACCATGTCTTTCAACAGAAGTTCAACTGCATTAGAAAGATGAAGAATGACAAGTTTTCGATCTAGCTCACTAGTGCCGTTAAAGTGAGTTATTGAGTGACCAAGTAGCTCCATTGAGCTTTGAAACAATGGGGACTCAATAGCCATTTGCGTTCCTGGGTGTTGAGAGGTCTAGCCGGTTTAATAAACTAAAATTAAATAGGGCGTAGTGTAAGTCTTCAGAATGTTCCTTGGCTTGGCATGATTCATCCTGCCAATACCCTCGCCCCAAACTCTTCCACCCCGCAAATCGCCGTCCGGTGCATCAACCTTCGCTGCGGCAGCGCGTAATCACCCACCGCCATGTGCTGGGTCGAGTAGTTGTCCCACATGATGATGTCGCCGGCCTGCCATTTGTGGGTGTAGACGGCCTCGTCGCGGGTGATGTGATCGTGCAGGCGTTTGAGTATGGGCGCTGAATCTTCCTCGCTCATGCTCTCGAAGCTGAAGGTATAGGTCTTGTTGACGTAGATGCAGCGGCGTCCGGTTTCCGGATGGGTGATCACGGCGTCATGTGAGACGTCGGGCGTGGCCGCTTTCTGTTCCGCGGTCAGGGCGGGGCGGGCATGATCCTTCGAGCGCTGCTGTTGCTTGCGCGCCTGGGCGCGGTGGTAGCGGAAAACGCCCCGCTGTTTATCGAGCCAGTTGCGGGTATCAGCGTCGAGCGTGTCGTAGGCATGGGCGGTGCTGGCGAAACAGGTGTCGCCGAGCACCTTGCCGTCCCGGGTAGGGACTTCAATGGCATGGAGGAAGGCGTAACGCGCCGGCTTGCGCATGAAGCAGAGGTCGGTGTGCCAGTCGTCGCCGGCATAGGCCGAGCCGATCGAGCGTTCGCCGTCCTTGACGTTGGAGATCAGGTGGATCTGCGGGTAGCCGGGCAGCGCGTATTCCTGGCGCACGTGTCTGTCCGGGGTGCCGAAGCGCGTGGTGAAGGCGATCTGCTGTTCCGGCGTCAGCGACTGGCCGCGGAAATAGATCATGCCGTTGCTGTCGAACAGCGCCTTGATTGCGGCGAAGGTGGCATCGTCCAGATCGTGTGACAGGTCGATGCCGCAGACTTCCGTGCCCAGGGGTTTGCCGCTGTTGCGGACTTCGAGCCGGGCGCCTTGCACTGTATCCATGGTCTCCTCCGTGGGTTGCAGTCACTGGCCAATCGATTAGAGCATAAACCCGGGGCCGGTGCCTTGAGGCCACATGCTGGTCTGCTTGCCAAGCCGGCAGGGCACACTTAACCTGCCGTTTACCGTGTCATCCGGCCGGCGGCAGAGACCACATAGAACAGCCACCGGGCACGGGCCGCAGCAGGGCCGCCGGATCGTCAGGAGGACGGGCAGCGCATCGCAGAATCAGATTTTCGTGCCAGACAACCATCACAAGAAGGGGTCACCATGCATCCTGCAAACATCATCATCCGCGGCCTTGCCGCCGCAGTCCTCGCCGGGGCGACAGCCGTGGCCGGCGCACAGTCTTGGTCACCGAGCAAGAATGTCGAGATCGTCGTGCCCAATCCGCCGGGCGGCAGCAATGACAAGACCGCGCGCAGCCTCGAGCGCATCCTGGTCGCCAACAAGCTGCTGCCGGTGTCGCTGTCGATCAACAATCGTTCGGGTGGTGGCGGCAGCATCGCCTACACCTATGTGCAGCAGCGCACGCCCGATCCGCATTACCTGGTCGTCGCCGGGCCGGCGATCCTGACCAACCATATTGTCGGCTCCAGCACGCTGCGCCACACTGATCTGACGGCAGTGGCTTCGCTGTTTGACGATTACACGGTGTTTGCGGTCAATGCCAATTCGGACCTCAAGACCGGCAAGGACCTGATCGACCGCCTGCGCAAGGATCCGAAGTCGGTGACCATCGCCTTCTCGCCGCTGCTCGGCAGCCACAACCACATCGCCGCCGGCGTGCTGATGAAAACCATCGGCGGCAACGCCCGTGACCTGAAGGTGGTGGCTTTCAAGGGTTCGGCCGACGCGATCACCAATCTGCTCGGCGGCCACGTCGATCTGGTGACCACCGCCGCCGGCAACGTGGCCTCGCACGTGGCGGCGGGGCGGCTGCGCGTGCTGGGCATCACCTCGGCGAAGCGTTTCCCCGGATCGTTTGCCAATGTGCCGACCTGGAAGGAGCAGGGCGCCGACTTCACCTTCGGTGCCTGGCGCGCGATGTTTGCGCCCAAGGGCCTGACACCGCCGCAGCTCGCGTACTGGGAGGGCGTGCTGAAGAAGGCCACCGAGGCGCCGGAGTGGAAGGACGAGCTGGAGAAGAACATCTGGTCCAATGTGTTCACCCCCAGCGCGCAGTTCAGCAAGGACCTCGAGCAGGACTATGCCTCGATGAGGTCGGTGCTGGTCGATCTCGGACTGGCGAAATAGGTCCGGTCTGACAGGTTCAGCATGACGGGCAGCCCGGCAGGCGAAGACCGGGATACCGCCGCGGCAGCGGCGGTGCTGCCTTTCCTTGCGCCCTGCCGCACGCTGCCTGCCACGGCGCCTTTCGGCTGGCTGCGCCGCGGCTGGTCGGATTTTCGCCGCGCGCCGCAGCAGAGCCTGGGGTTTGGCATCGCCATCGTCGTGCTGTCCTGGATTGTCACCGGCATCGCCCTCGGGGCAGGCAGCTACTGGGCGGCGCTGGTGCTGCTGTCGGGTTTTGTGTTTGTCGCGCCGTTGCTGGCGCTGGGCATCTATTCCATCAGCCGGCAGCTGGAGCGCGGCATGGCGCCGACGCTGGTGCGCTGCATGGAGGAGCAGGGCCGCGCGCTGGGCAATGCGATGGTGTTTGCACTGGCGCTGCTGGTGCTGTTCCTGGTATGGGCGCGCGCCGGTTCGATGGTGCATGTGTTCTTCCCGGCGGGCGGCGGTTCCGACTGGCGCGAACTGGCGCTGTTCCTCGGCATCGGTTCGGCGGTGGGTTCGATATTTGCGCTGCTGACCTTCACCTTCAGCGCGTTTTCACTGCCGATGCTCTGCGACCGTGAAACCGATGCAGTGACCGCCATTGTCACCAGCGTCAACGCCGTGCTGCGCAACAAGCCGGCGATGGCGGTGTGGGCGCTGCTGATTGTCGCGCTGACCGGCATCGGCTTCGCCACCGCGCTGCTCGGGCTGGCGGTGACCATCCCCGTGCTGGGGCATGCGACCTGGCATGCCTACCGGGATACCATCGACGCTTCGGCCTGGCCGGAGAGCCGGCCGGAATAAACTGCATCCGGCTGCCGGCGGCTTCTGGGCGCCGGGACAGCCCTGTTATGCTCGGGCCTGCGGCGCATATCGCGTCCGCGTCGAGCCGGTGCCCGCCGGCGGGAAACCTGAACGTGACTGCAAAACCCCTGATCCATTTCAACGACGGCACTGAAGCACGCGCGGTGCGCTGGCGCTCCGAAAGCGGTGCCACGCCGCCGAAACGCGTGGAGATCGCCGACGACACGATGACCGCCGATTCCGCCTATCGCCTGGCCGCCGAAGGCACTGCATTGCTCTGGCGCAGCGATTTCCAGAATGCGCGCCAGCTGCTGCAGGCGCTGATGCGCCGCATCGACCGGCCGCGCAAGCCGAAACGCAAGCAGGCTGCCGCTGCCGAGGCCCCGGGAGCGGCTTTCCACCGCCACCGCCAGGTGCAGGCGCAGCGTGCACATACGCTGTCGATGCTGCTGATTCCGCTGGAGGGCGATTACGGCATTCCGCTGCGCCGCGCGCCCGATGTGCGGCTGGCCTGCAGCGAAGCCTGGGGTGAACCCGATGGCGAGGCCAGCGTGGTGTCGCTGCGCGAGCTGCTGGGCCTGATCGGCGCGCATGAGTGGCGCAAGAAGGGTGTGGACGTGCCGGCGCTGGGCGCGCATATCCATCCGTACTACGGCGTGTTCGCGCCGATCCGCAATGAATACGTGAAACTGGTGGCGCAGGCGACACTGCCGGCGCAGACCCTGGCTTTCGACATCGGCACCGGCACCGGCGTGCTGGCGGCGCTGCTGGCGAAACGCGGGGTGGCCCGGGTCATCGCCACCGAGAACGACACGCGCGCACTGGCCTGCGCCCGCGACAACATCAAGCGGCTGGGGCTGGAGGCGCAGGTGGAAGTGGTCGAGGCTGACCTCTTTCCCGGGGGCCGCGCGCCGCTGGTCGTCTGCAACCCGCCGTGGATTCCGTCGCAGCCCAGTGCGCCGGTCGAACGCGCGGTCTACGATCCCGGCAGCAAGATGCTGCGCGGATTCCTCGCCGGGCTCGCGGCGCACCTCGAGCCCGAAGGCGAGGGCTGGCTGATCCTGTCCGACATCGCCGAACACCTCGGCTTGCGCACGCGCGAGGAGTTGCTGGCGCTGATCGATGCGGCGGGGCTCAAGGTCAAAAGCCGCAGCGAGGCGCGGCCGGTGCATCCGAAGGCGCAGGATGCCTCGGATCCGCTGCACGCGGCGCGGGCGGCGGAGGTGACTTCGCTGTGGCGGCTGGTGCCGCGTTAGGTTGCCCGCCTCAGGCGGCTGATGCGCGGACGGCGATGTCTTCGACGTAACTCAGCAGTTCCCGGGCTGCGAGGAGCATGGGGGGGCAAAGGGGGATTCGGGAGTGGTCCTGCCGCTCAATCCTGATCTTCGGGCTCGGTTTTTTTGCCGGCGGCCACTGTTTTTACTTCCTTCAGCCGGCCGGTGACGTACTTGTGCAGCACGCTGGCAATCAGGTTCTGATAGGGCACACCTTCCTGCATGGCCTTGACTTGCACATCCTGCAGGTCGTTCGAAGACAGCCGGATGTTGACCCGCCGGTCCTTGATGGCCGTGGCACGGGCGGCGGCCTTCAGTTTCGCGATTTCCGCCTTGCTTGCCACCGACGCGAGTTTGCCCTTGTCAAAAGCGCCGAGAACTTCCTTTTCGTAAGCGTCAATTTTCGGCATTGCTGCCCCCTCTTTGCAGATAGTCCCGGGTCGCCTTGCGGCTCGGGATGATGGTTTTGAGAAAGTAATGCTGTGGCTCTTCGATGAACGGCATCAGGTAGGCGTAATTGCCTGTCGCCACCACCATGATTCGCTGTCGTGGATATCGTGCCGGATTCGGATGGCTCAGGATGTCGAGCAGGTCGCCGGACTCGATGGCGACAACCATGGTTTCGAGCGACACGCCGCGTTCGGCCAAAAGCGCTGCATTTTTATCCGGGTCCCACCGGAACGGCTTCATCACCGCATCCTAGTCCTGCGTGTGCCTTTTGTCATCATCAGGCGTCACCGGATGCCGGATGCGCGACGGCATGCGACAAAAAAAATAATAAAAACAATGACTTGCTGTTTTATTGTCAGCTTGGTCGGTTACCGCTTCGCCGCCTGGTATAGCGGCATCACCGCCGGCAGCAGCGCTTCGATCTGCTGGATGCGGCTGCTTTCCGCCGGGTGGGTGCTGAGGAATTCCGGCGGCCTGCCACCCTGGTTGGCGGCGAGCATTTTTTTCCACAGCGTGATGCCGGCGCGCGGATCGTAACCGGCGCGGGCGGCGAGTTCGAGGCCGATGCGGTCGGCCTCGGTTTCGTGGTTGCGGCTGAAGCGGGTGGCGACCAGCGCCTGATAGGCCGCGCCGGTGAGGCTGGCCGCGCCGTCTCCCAGCCCCAGCAGCGCGGCGCCGAGGCCGATTGCGGTTTCCGCAGCCACGGCCTGTGACACCTGCTCGCGCGAATGTTCGCGTAGTGCGTG